>JAOEWO010000038.1 GCA_028383925.1 Winogradskyella sp. | reverse complement strand
CATTGGTCCACCCATAATTCCAGCCAGCGCACTACCATCTGTATCTGATTTCCAGTTGTAAGAGTGCATAAAACATCTGCCATCTAAATGCATAGATTTAGTTAATTCTCTTGAGCCAACAATAAATGCTGCATTTTTTGCTAAACCCCATTCTGGTCTTGTTTCACCCCAATTTAAAGACTTCTTTTTGGCCAATTCTACACTCCCAGAGGTTACCATAAGACGCTCTGCGGTTGCTGTTTCTTGTGCTTTTTCAAGATTTTTTCTTAAAGCCATTACGTTGTCTGTATGCGTGGTTGGTACTGTAGCGTCAAATAGCACAATTTCATCTGTTGTTGTATTATGTTCTGCACCAATAAAAACAGTAGCTTCTGGTATATTAATGTTATGCGCTGTTTTTAGTACAGCTCTAACAGCTTTATCATTTGCTAATGTTGCTAATAATCTTGCATTATGGCGACCCGGACTTGCAGCACAAGCACCACAGTCTAAACTAGAGCCAAAAGGATTATTTGCCGTATGGCTAACATGACCTGCAAATACCACTAATGGTGCAAATTCGTCCCAACCCCTTAAATCAAAACCAGACTTTACAATAGCCACTTTTTCATCTACAGCTATATCTTGCGTAATTTTATCTCCGTCGTTATACGCAATTCGTGGCTCACAAAACGACTCATAATCACGTTTATTTCTGTTTTTAATTTTGAAATATGAACTTGGTGCAAAAGATTGCCCTAATAATGATAAGCCATAAAAAGCACCTGCACCTTCTACAAACCCAAAAGACGACGGCAACATATTTTTAAGACGTTTTAAAATATGAACCTTAGCTTTAGATTCTTTTTTCTCAACTGTAAAACTCACATCGCTTTGTGCTAAGTCTTTATTTGGTGTTTCTGTAATTTTATATGGTGAGCCCACAATTGGAGGGCAAGATTTTATACTTATATCTTCTTGGTAATGCTGATAATCTGCGGCAATACCAAAAAAACCAGCGTAACCATACGTTTCGTAATTACCCGAAGCTTCTACATGACGACGTATCATCTCTGAGCGTGTGTCTATACAAAATACCAATTGCGCGTCTGGTAGATCTAATTTTTCTTCAATGGTATCAAAACTAATATTATTGCTTTTTATATCGGCAACCAATTTACTCTGAAACGTTGTTTCCCACGCTTTAAGCCAAAGGTGTTTCAGCGTAATTATGGTTTCATTTTGTGTGTTTTCTGTTGCCATTTCTAACGGCATCCCTAAATGATTGGCTATTGTTAATCTTACGGCTAAATAATCTTCAATTAAAATAGGAAATTGTTGTTGCCAAACCGAATTGGTATCTTTTCTATGTTTTATATAACCAGTCCAGCCAGATAATGCTGCGATATGTGCACTAAATAGCTCTGAATAATCTGTGGTTTTATTTGCATTTAAAACAAGTTCTAAAGCTTCAATACTTGTTTTTGCTAAGTTTTTTAAACGCGCCTTGCCCATGTCTTTATCGAACGCGGCTAAAGATATCCAAGCCTTATAAAACCCTTTTTCTTTATTTGGCATTTGCCATTCTGCCATACCTTCATCCATAAAAGACGCTAACCACTTAGCCATTATAACGTCTAATTTAGAAGTGGTGTTTTGAGGAGTCTCATCTTCACCTTTGGCCATATCAATTAAATAGCTTTCTGGAGAATTTTGCAATTGATTTTCGGTAAGGAGGTTTGCTAAAATAGTCTTATCTATAGCGTTGTTCTCAAATGCTTGTCTATAAGTAGATGCACTTGGGTAGGTATTAGATTTTAAAAAACGACCAGCTTCATTTACGGCATCTTTAAATGGTAATTTCTCATAACCAGATAAGGGGTTAGATGTTACAAAAGAGTATAAAGGCCAGGTGGTACCAATGCGCTGAGATGCCTTTTCAATACCTGCTAAAATTTGTGCTTGCTTAGTCATAACTTATTTAGTTTTAAAAGACACTATAGATTTACTTAAGGGTTGAGAGATATTCATAAGCTTTACATACAACCATGGTATTTTTCTGTAGATACCAAACAACATAATATAGAAACCTATTAAGAAGATAAGACCAAATACAATATGCACTGGTGTTAAGGCTATTGGCATATTAGACAGTGGCATATCAGCCATTAATAGCGTTACACCATTAAAAACTAACGCGTATACACCGATACCTGCAACAATCATAATTGGTGTTACCACAAGTTTTTGAATTATAGTAATATTTACCTAATTTAAGATGTTATAAACGACCTGCCCAACTGTTATAGCTACTATAAAGGTGAGAAATAGTCCGCTATCTAAAGTTAATCCTTTGCCTGTAATATAGCCAAACAGTAATCCGCCTAAAACAGCCGACAAAATAATGAGTAGTGTATGTAGTGGCTTTAAAACAATAGTATCTGGCTTTTTTGGTAGTGTCTTTTTTATTTCTTCACCAGCAGATAAAAACAAATAGGCTTTATAAAAGCCGTGTAGTATTAAGTGAGTAATTGCTGCAGAGAAAAAACCGAGGCCACACTGCATTACCATAAAGCTCATTTGCGCAATTGTAGAGCAAGCTAATTTCTGCTTCACTAACTTGCAGTAATTTGCTAAACTGCGCTAAGATAGCTGTTAAACCACCTATGATAAAGATGAGCAATAAGACGTTGGCTGTAAACAATAAGGGAGCAAAGATGGTAAGTAAAATTCCAGATCCATTTACAAAACCAGCATGCATTAGTGCTGAGGCTGGAGTTGGTGACGTCATTGCAGATAATAGCCACCTGTGAAACGGAAAAATAGCCGACTGAATAATTGCAGATAAAATAATAAAGAGTGCTGCTACTACAGACATCCATTGTGGTACAGTGTCTAAATTTGCAAGGATTTCGTTTTTTGAAAATGAACCTGTTGCATACACTAAAACACCAACAGCAATAGCTAAAGACAGTGCGCCTACTATATAATTAAGTCTTGCAAATTTTGAAGCATGTTGCGCTTCTTTCCATTCGGTATCAACACCAATAAGTTTGGCCATAATTAGCCCCATTAGCAACCAAAACACCACCATTAAGATAACGTTATTTGCTATTACAAAAGCCATTACAGAAAACGAAAAGAACAAACACAATAGAAGAAAGCTTTGTTTCTTTTTAAAACCTTTCATGTAATTGGTGGCATACATCTGTACAATGGCACTAAAAAATGCAACAACAGTCCAAATTACAATACTAAAACCATTAATTTGAAACAGTTCACCAAAAGTCCATGTAGGGAAATCAGAAAAATAATAAATAATTAGTGCGGTATTGGCTAAAAAGATCAACCACGTTAATGGAATTAAAATTTGTGATAAAAGAGATTTGTTATTTAACTGTTCTAAATGTTTGGTTGAAGACATAATTAGAAATCGTTTAATTCTTTTTACTTAATTATTTAAGAACTATTCTTAAACTATGCCGCAAATGTTAAAAAACTATTCCATTAATTTTTATTTATATATTAAATACACATCATAATATTTATTTATACAAACAGCTAAAAACTGAGTAATAAAAGGGGATAACAAAAAAAAGAACTCTTAATAAATACACTTTATAAAAACTATTATTCTGCTTATTTACAAGGCTTTAAGATCTTGTGAAGGAATCCAACCCGTAGAATTGTCTGAAAGTTGTATTTTACTCCAGTCCTCGTAAGTCTCTATAATTTGTATTTTGGTACCTTCATGTATTCTCAATACCTCTTCACTCGCTTTATTTGGATCTGTTTTCACCTTTGTTTCTTGTGCAAAAACTATAGCAGGCTTATCTTTTTTATCTAATTTTTCTTTCTGAAACGCCATAAGTACAGAAAAGCTACCCATAAATAAGCTTAAAACACTTACAATAAAAGCAACCCGCTTTATAGATGACGAATACGAAAAATGATACGTTAAAAACAATAACGCAAATAGTATAATACCACTAACCGCTATTGCAGACCAAGTATCTGCTTTAAATTTATTTACAATACGTTTTACAAGCTTAGAGAAACCTACATCTGGTATTTTCTCTATGGCATCGATAGTCATATTTTTAGCAAATGATAAGTTCTTTAATATGTCTTTATCATTTGGACTTAATTGTAATGCCTTCTCATAATAGTATACAGAAGGCGCAATATTATTGAGCTTATAATTAGCGTTACCCAAATTAAAATACAGCTCGGCAGAATGCTCTTTAGACCTCAAAATAGATTCGTATTTATCTATGGCTTCAGCATATTTACCATCATTGTATAACGCATTTGCTTCATCAAAAAAGATGTTGTTTTGAGAAAACCCTAAACAACTAAAACAACCAATCAAAACAATTATAATGACTCGCATACTATCTTATTTGTTTATCGATTAATGAAATTGTTTTTGCAGCTTTATCATAGTCATTCTGCATCGTTACTTGCGTAATTGGTGTGTAACGTGCCAATTCGCAATTTTTTAAAATTGAAATAAATTCGGTAAAAACCGCTTCGTCAACTTTTTTCTGTTCAAGAAGTGTCTTTATTTTATCCTTACTAAAATCGCTAGTTTCTATATTTAATTTGGCTTTTAAGTAATTATGAAGCGCTTTTTCTAGTGCCATATAAAAAGCTTCTTTTTGACCTAGTGCTTTTTTTGCTTCGCCTAAATATTTTTTTGCTAATCGATCTGCTTTTCTAATACGATTACCACTAATATCGCCAGCTCTTTTGTCTCTTCGTCTTCTAATAAATATTGCTACAGGAATTATTAAAAACGGTACTAAAAGCAAAATCCAAAATGAACTAGACTTAAAAAATGGCTGTTGGCTAATAGGTGTCCAATTAGCAGCGGTTTTAATAAATGCAAACGTGTTTGTATTTGGCGTAATTGCTTGTTTAGTATTAATAGAGTTTGACGTTTTAGCGGTATTAGCTGTTGGGCCGTTTAAAACATCTATAATTATTTCTTTTGAAGTAATGCGCTTATAGGTTTCTGTTTTTATATCGAAATATGAAAAGGACACTGACGGAATTGGGTATTTACCTTTAAACTGAGGCACAATTGTGTACGTGTCTGAAATATCTCCTTGCATACCATTTAGGTTGGTACGCACATTTTCTTTGTGCTCTGGCTCATAAACTTCTAACGAGGTTGGTGTTGTAAGCTTTGGCAATTCAAATAAATTTAAGTTTCCTCTACCAGAAACTGCAATTTTAGCCTCTAATGACTCAGTTGCATCTAAGGCTGTTTTTGTTGTTGTTACCTTAAAATCAAAACGACCAACAGCTCCAGTAAAATCTGAAGGTTTACCCTCTTCTGGTAAGGCTTTTACACTTATGGTTCTACTACCTGCTGTTACTGTTTTTGGCACTAACGTCATTAACGGATTACCAAAAATATCTCTTCTACCAGAAGGTACCTCAACATTAACATCTAATACAAGGGGTTCTATTTTTAAATTTCCAGATTTTTGAGGGTAAAGCACCGTTTTTCTTAAAACAACATACCTATAATCTTCACCTTTAAATTTAGCATTTTGAATACTGAGTCCTTTTATTTCAATATTCTGACCCCAAAAATCATTGTAACGCGGAATATCTTTTTCTCTCCAATTATTACTTACACCAATCTCTGGCGATACATATAACTTATAAACTACAGTAATAGCTTCGTTTAAGTAAGGATTAGCTTTTGATACCTCAGCGACCAAATGTAATTTACCAGATGCTATATCATCTGCACTAGGAGGCCCATTGGGTCTTGCTACAGCAGCAACTACATTTATAGTAATAGGAATCGTTTTGTAGGTTTCACCTTCTATCTCAATTAAGGCTTGCTTTATAGTAAAACGACCTCTTTTTTTAGGCGATAAAAAGTAACTATATGTTTTTTTGTAAGATCGTTTTCCGTTAAACCACGAGTTACTTACTGAGGTTATAGGACCATCTACGACATCAAAATCTGTAAAACTTGGTGGCACAAAATTGTCACCATCTTTATTCATTTCAAAATCTATACGCAGCCGTTCGTTAACGCCTAACTTCTTCTTACTTACTTTAGCTTCAAATTTAACTTGCGCAGTTGTAATGCTAGTGGCAAGCAAAATAAATACTATTAATATGTGTTTAATGAATTTCATTTTTTGGCGGTTTGGGTTCCGCGATTGTGTAATATTCTGAGTCAAAAATAGTTTACCAGTCTTTTTCAGTTTTAACTTTTGCACCTTTTTGCTTTTGAGCATTCATTTTTTCTTGAACCTTTTGTTCTTGATTTTGCATGGCCTCTAAGATATTCTTTATTTGTTGCGGAGACATTTGTCCTGGCTTAGGCTTTTGCTTTTCGTTTTTATCTTTTTTGTCCTTATCCCCTTTGCCATCATCTTTTTTATCGTCTTTAGGCTTTCCATTTTCATCTTCGTCTTTATCACCTTCTTTCTTATCCTTGTCGCCTTCGTCTTTATTATCTTTATTTTGGTCTTCTTTCTTTTGCTCGTCTTCTTTATCTTTTTCTTCTTCTTTGTCTTTATCTTCTTTATCATCTTCACCACCACCATCTTGTTTTTGCTCTTCTGCACATGCTTTGGCTAAAGCAAAATTGTAACGCGTCTCTTCGTCGGTTGGGTTATTTCTTAATGCTTCTTTAAAAGCCTCTACAGCTTCTTTACATTTTTCATTCTGCATTAAAATATTACCAATATTATGAAAAGCTCTGTGTTTTTCATCTTTAGTTTTTGCTGTTTTTGCTGCTTCTTGACTTCTATATAAAGCCTCATCAAAACTTCCGTTTTTATAATAAGAATGGCCAAGATTATACGCACCAACCGCTTTATTTGGTGCTTTAGAAATAGCTTTTCTGTATGCCATCTCTGCCTCTACAAAATTCTCACTCTCTACTAACTCATTGGCTTGGTGTACAAAATCAGTAGCATTTTTTTGTGCTTTTAGCAATACTTTATCTGCGTTTTGAGAAAACCCAAAACAACCGATTAATAGAAAAAAAATGACTGTATAAAACTTCATATTACTAAATTTTAATTTAAAGTTAGCAAACTCATTTTTGAGTTGCGTTAAAGAAACTTTAAAAATTACAAATCTTCATTAAAGAGATTCAACTTTTTTAACCACGCTGTTTTTCGCTCTAAAAAGAATATATCAATAAAAAGCAATAAAATTCCGAGTCCTAAAAACCATTGAAACTGGTCTTTAAAATCCGCAATTTGTTTAGATTCAAATTCTTTTTTATCCATCGAATTTAAAACATCTTTTATGGCTTCTACGACTTCTGCGGTATTACTTCCGTTAATATAAATTCCGTTAGCTTCTTCTGCAATTTCTCTAAGTGTTGTTTCATTTAGGCGTGTAATTACAGTATCACCGTTTTTATCTTTTTTATAATTAAGAACGACACCATTTCGCTTTATTGGTATAGGTCCGCCTTTAACATCGCCAACACCAACTGTTAAGATTTTAATTCCTTTTTCGCTGGCTTCTTCTGCAATATCAACAGCGTCACTACCATGATCTTCACCGTCTGATATGATTATTAAAACCCTATTGGTTTGGTCTTCATCATCATAATACGTTGTTGCTAACTTAATAGCTTCATCTATTGCTGTACCTTGTGAAGATAACATGTCTGTATTCATGTTACCCAAAAACATTTTTGCAGCTGCATAATCTGTTGTAATTGGTAATTGCGGAAATGCAGTACCTGCGTAAGCAATAATACCAATACGATCGCTAGCCAAACTATTAATAATTTCGCGCACTAGCTGTTGAGATTTCTCTAAACGGTTTGGTTTTATATCTTCTGCGAGCATACTTTTAGACACATCTACGGCAAAAACAATATCTACTCCTTGGCTGCGTACGGTTTCTAATTTAGTACCTATTTTAGGGTTTACTAGTGCTAAAGAGAAACAAGCAAAAGCGGCACAAAGCACTACTACTTTTAAAACGCTTTTAAATACAGATTGATTAGGACTCAGTCGCTTTAATAGAGCACTATCTGCAAATTTACGTTGTGCAGCGCGTTTCCAAATTTGCAGGAGTACAAACAGCAAGATAATTACTGGTATAACCAATAACGTCCAAAACCATATTTTTTCGTCGAGTCTAAACAAAGCTTCTAAATATTGTATTTCTTAGTAATAATTCTATGAGTAATAACAGACCTGCTAAAAGTACAAGAGGTCTGTACTTTTCTTCGTAGTTATAATATTTTTTCTCTTCAATTTCTGTTTTTTCTAGCTTATTAATTTCTTCATAAATCTCAGCTAGCTTCTTATTGTTGGTTGCTCTAAAATATTTACCACCTGTAACGTCTGCTATCTCTTTTAATAATGCTTCGTCAATTTCTACTTTTTGACGACTATATCTAAATGACCCATCTGCGTTTATAGAAGACGGAGACAATGCCATACCGTTTGTACCCAAGCCAATTGTGTATGTTTTTATGCCACTATCTACAGCTAAAGTACTAGCTGTTTTAGGATCTACAGCGCCAGAGTTGTTTACACCATCTGTAAGCAAAATAATGACTTTACTTTTTGCTCTACTATCTTTTAGCCTGTTTACTGCTGTACCCAATCCCATACCTATTGCGGTACCACCTTGAATAATAGTATTGTATTTTATATCTCTTAGAGACCTTAATACTATAGATTTATCTGAGGTTATTGGTGTTTTTGTGTATGCCTCACCAGCATACTCAACCAAACCAATACGGTCGTTGGGACGTCCGTTAATAAAATCTGCGGCAACTGCTTTTAAAGCATCTAAACGGTTAGGCCTTAAATCTTTTGCTAGCATACTTGCAGAGACATCTATAGCCATTACTATGTCTATACCTCTAGTTGTTTTTGTTTTGGTAGATACATCTACTGTTCTGGGTCTTGCTAAAGCTGTAATTAAAAGTGCCAAAGCTATTACACGTAATGCAAAAAGCACATGTCTTAGTTTAGACCAAATAGATGCGGTTACTTTAAACCCTGCTATACTAGAAATTTTGAGCTCTGCAGTTTGCTTATTATACTTTAACACATACCAAACTAATACTAGTGGCAGCAGCAATAACAGCCAGAAAAATTCTTTATTTAAAAACTCTATATTTTCAAACATTAGTTTTCGGGTTCTTGTTCGTTAGGGTTTAACTCTATAGAATCTATAATACGTTGTATCATTTCATCTGCATAAGTATCATCTTTAGGCCATGTTAGCACAATTTGCTGTAATACATTATCATTTCCAAACTGTAAAAAGGCATACTCAGAACCGATAAAACGGTCTGTATTTGGGATTTTTATATTTAAAGTTCCGTAGGTTTTTAATCCTTCTGCAGCATTTGGTGTTATAAACTGGTCTCTTTTAACTGTAATATCTGTAGCGCCTTTAGACTCAAATCCTTTAATACCAGCCTCAGAGAGTTCTAATAAATCGAAAGTTGGTGTTTTCTCTTCTCCATCTGTTTGTGGCGTTTGTGCTTGTTGTTTTGGTGTTTTAAGTGTTGTTGTATTTACGGTAACACTAAAAATATCGAGCATGGTAGAATAACTAAACGTCGTCATTGTCATTTGCCCTTCTGCACCTTCTGGTAATGGCGAATCTATGCGTTTTAATACGCGAGGTGTTTCAATATATACGGGAGGAAAACCGTATTCACTTTTTACCCATTCACCTTCTAATAATTCTTTACTCTCATGCCCAATAATAGTATCTTTTACGTAACCAAAACCATATTTAAGTCCAAAACCTACAAACGTTGCAATAATTAAGAATACAGAAATTGCGACTGTTAAGATCACTTTTTTTCTTTTCTTTTTGCGTTCTAAGATTTCTCGGTATTGTTCGTCTAAGAGTTTTTCTTCTTCCGTTGGTTCTGGTAAACCTGCTTTTACAACATCTATTTCTTTAGAAATAGTTGCTTTGTCCATTTCGGCAAGTGCCATATCTGGTGCAGATTTTGCAAATTTTACGAGATCGGCACGCCTTAATATAGATTCGATATTCTTAATTGTATCTTTAGAAAGATCTATTTGATTGCCTTCTTTTAAAAGTTGAAGTCTGGCTATAAGCTGACTTGTTGTACTCTCTAATGCACGGTCGTATACTTTTTCATCTAAATATTTTCTTATGATAAAGGTTAATTCAGAATAATACTCTTTTACCTCTGCACGAATTAAATACTGACTTTCATCTAACTTCTTTAATGCCAATTGGGCACGATCGTAAGGTGGTAACAATGCTATTTCTTCTTCTTCTGTTAATGGTTTTTTACGCCAAATAAACCAATACAATAAAAATGCAACTAAAGCTAAAACTGCTAAAACACCAAGAAGCCAAAGCCACCAGGTACTACTGCTTTTGTTAACTTGTATAATGGGTTTAATATCAAATAGTTTTTGTTTAGTAGTGTCTACCACAATGGTATTAACATCTACACGAAGTGAGTCTGTAAAAAATGGTATTTTACCAATTATAATTTTTTGTTGGGGAATGGTGTATGCGCCCGAATCGAACTGTGTAAGTTTATAAATTCTTGATAATAGAAATTTAGCGTCTTGTTTAGTGGTGTCTATATCTAAAGCTTCAACCAATTCTAAAGGCATAAATGTTTGGCCTTCTGGAAAAACCACCAAAGCTAAAGAATCTGCCTCAACTTTAATTTTGTAATTAATTTGCTCACCAATTCTAATCTTAGTGGTATCTATCTCTGTTTTAACCTGAGCAAATGAAAATGAAGCACATAGAAAAAAGAGCACAAAAAGCCCTATCGGTAAACGAAGACCTAACACAACTGTCTTATTATTTTCTAATCTATTGTTTTTCACTTTTAACTTTTAACTTTTAACTTAACCTCTCTGTTTAAAATAGCCGAGTAATTTTTTTACATAGCTTTGGTCTACTCTACAATCTATTGTGCCAGCGCCAGACTTTTTAAAGGTATCTTTAAAGTAGTCTACTTTTTCGTTATAAAACCTACTGTAATTCTGCCTTACTTTTTTAGACGTTGTATTAACTAAAAGTAGTTCGCCAGTTTCTTCGTCTTCCATTTGTACCATTCCTATGTTTGGTATGGCTTCTTCGTGCTGGTCGTAAACTCTAATACCTGTAATATCGTGTCTGCCTGCTGCAATTTTTAAATTCTGTTTATAAGTATCTGCTATAAAATCTGACAATAAAAAAACAATTGCTTTTTTCTTCATTACGTTAGACAAAAACTTTATTGCCTCAGCGATATTGGTGTTTTTACTTTTAGGTTTAAATTCTAAAAGTTCTCTAATAATTCGTAAAACATGAGAGCGACCTTTTTTTGGCGGAATGTATAACTCTATTTCGTCAGAAAATAAAATCAATCCTATTTTATCATTATTTTGAGTTGCAGAAAACGCTAAAGTGGCGGCAATCTCTGTAACAATTTCGTCTTTAAACTGATTTTTAGTTCCAAATAATTTACTACCAGAGACGTCTGCCATAAGCATCATGGTAAGCTCGCGTTCTTCTTCAAAAACTTTTACATGTGGCTGATTGGTTCTTGCCGTAACATTCCAATCTATGTTTCTTACATCATCACCAAATTGGTATTGGCGCACTTCAGAAAAAGTCATACCACGACCTTTGAAGGTAGAATGGTATTCTCCCCCAAATATATGATCGGACAAACGACGTGTCTTAATCTCTATTTTTCGTACTTTTTTTAGAAGTTCTTTAGTATCCATTTTCTGTTTTGTCATTACGCACTTAATGCGGAATCTATCAAATTAAACTTTTGACAATTAATAATGAGATTTCTGTCTTCGCAGGAATGACAATACTATGGCACTTCAATTTCGTTTACAATCTTATTTATAATATCTTCTGAAGTAACATTCTCAGCTTCGGCCTCGTAAGTAATGCCAATTCTGTGACGCAACACATCGTGCACAACTGCACGAACATCTTCAGGGATTACGTACCCTCGTCTTTTAATAAATGCATAACATTTAGCTGCTGTAGCCAAGTTAATACTTCCACGTGGTGATGCACCAAAAGAAATTAAAGGTTTTAAATCTCCTAGTCTGTATTTTTCTGGGTAACGTGTTGCAAAAATAATATCGAGAATATATTTTTCAATTTTCTCATCCATATAAACCTCTCTAATGGCTTCTTGTGCACTTAAAATCTGTGCAATAGATACAACAGGGTTTACTTTCTCGTAAGTACCTTTTAAATTGGCTCTAACTATTTGTTGCTCATCTGCAATAGTTGGGTAATCTATTACTGTTTTTAGCATAAAACGATCTACCTGTGCTTCGGGCAAAGCATAGGTCCCTTCTTGCTCAACCGGGTTCATAGTTGCCATAACTAAGAACGGTTTATCTAATATAAAAGTTTCGTCACCAATAGTTACTTGTTTTTCTTGCATCGCTTCAAGCAAAGCAGACTGTACTTTGGCAGGTGCTCTGTTAATCTCATCTGCTAAAACAAAATTGGCAAATATTGGTCCTTTTTTAATAGTGAAATCATTTTCTTTCATATTAAAAATTAAGGTACCAACAACATCTGCAGGCAATAAATCTGGTGTAAATTGAATTCTGCTAAAACTAGCATCTATGGCTTTAGAAAGCGTATTAATTGCTAGTGTTTTTGCTAAACCTGGCACACCTTCTAATAAAATGTGACCTTGTCCTAATAAACCAATAAGCAAACGTTCTACCATGTGCTTTTGCCCAACGATTACCTTATTCATTTCAAAGGTTAATAAATCTATAAATGCACTTTCTCTTTCTATCTTTTCGTTAATTGACTTAATATCAACTGTACTCGTTTCTTCCATTATTTTTGGGTTTAATAACAAAACTTAATACCATTTCTAAAGTGAAATAGTTTGGTAAATTTTACACGGATGCAAAGTGTTAAAATTTTTTGTGAGTTGCTGTTAACAATTGGTTAAAAAAAGAAGAGTAACACCGAAGCATTACTCTTTTTCTGTTAATAATTATGGATTAAGATAATTAATATTGAATTTATGTCTTATTCATAAATAATTTATGAACTAATAGGGTTCTAAATTTATAGAGACAATGATACTTCATTCATTGAGTTTTGAGTATTTTTATACACCAATTGCAAAAAAATCTATATAAACTGTCATATCTATTGAATTATTCTAAAATTATTGCAGGCACCATGAGTTGGGGAGCTTGGGGAAAGCAACTTTCAAAAAAAGAAATGGCTGCTTTAATGCACCATTACATCTCTAATACAATTACAACCTTTGACCATGCCGATATTTATGGTGCTTACACTACAGAGGCCCATTTTGGTGAAGCGTTTAAAGACGCTGGTATTAAACGTGAGTCTATACAATTAATCTCTAAATGTGGTATTCAATACGTTTGTGACCATAGAAACAATAAAGTTAAACACTATAACTACAGTAAAGATTATATTATTTGGTCTGTTGAAGCATCCTTAAAAAACTTAAATACAGAGTACTTAGATCTCTTATTATTACATAGACCAAGCCCTTTAATGCAAGCCGAGGAGATTGCAGAAGCGGTTACTATTTTAAAAAAGGACGGTAAAATTAAAGACTTTGGTGTTTCTAATTTTACAGCTTCGCAAATGGAAATGATTGGACTTCGTGTAGATATAGATGTAAACCAAATAGCGTTTTCTTTAACGCAACATACTGCAATGCACGATGGTACTTTAGACTATTTAAAAACAAATGGCATAACACCAATGGCATGGTCACCTTTGGGCAATGTATTTAAAGAAGATACGGAACAGACAAGACGCATTCATAAACAACTAGGTTTACTTATTGATAAATATAATGCGACTGAAGACCAACTCTTATTAGCATGGGTTTTAATGCATCCCTCAGGTATTAAACCCGTAATTGGCACAACCAATAGAGACCGAATTACACAAGCTATAAATGCTACCAAAATTAAATTAGACTTAGAAGATTGGTTCTTAATATTAGTAGCGAGCCAAGGTTATAAAGTCCCATAACTTTTAAATAGTAATTAAACATAATTTACAATTAGTTACACTATAGCATAATCTACATCTTATATTTTATGCTTTAGCTAGAATAAAAAATATGAATAAAACAGCATTAATTACAGGCGCAACAAGTGGTATTGGTCGCGCAACAGCAAACGAATTTGCAAAACACGGTATTAATTTAATAGTGTGCGGAAGACGCCAAGAACGTTTAGAGAATCTTAAAAATGAATTATCTAAATTAGTAAATGTTTATACTTTAAATTTTGATGTCAGCGATAGAGAACAAACACTCAGCGCAATTGCGTCACTACCAAAAGATTTTAAAAACATAGACATTTTAATTAATAACGCAGGTAACGCACATGGTTTAGACCCAATACAAACTGGCAATTTAGACGATTGGGATGCCATGATAGATATTAATGTAAAAGGCTTACTCTACGTAAGTAAGGCTATAATACCAGGTATGACCGAGAGACAATCTGGTCATATTATAAACATTGGCTCGTCTGCAGGTAAAGAAGTTTACCCTAAAGGCAATGTGTATTGTGGTAGCAAACACGCAGTTTTAGCAATTACAGAAGGCATGCGTATAGATTTAAACCCATTTGGTATTAAAGTTGGTGCCGTAAACCCAGGTATGGTTGAAACCGAATTCTCTGACGTTAGATTTAAAGGTGAAGCACCAGACAACGTTTATAAAGGGTATAAAGCCTTACAAGCAGAAGATGTTGCAGATGTTATTTACTTTGCTGTATCGAGACCAGCGCATGTAAATATTGCAGATGTACTTATGTTTTGTACTGCTCAGGCTAGTTCTACTATTGTAAAAAAAAGTTAAGTGAAATAAGATTTCTACCTATGCAATAATTATGACATGATAAACAAACGTCTTTTAATTAAAAACTTACTAGCTCATAACGATGAGAACAGTTTTTATGACAAAAAACGAAAGATTGATATTAGCTTTAAAGAAGGGAAAGCAAAATTCTTAAAACACGTCTGTGCGTTATCTAACAGTAATCCAAAAAATAATTCTTTTATTGTTATTGGTGTTGAAGATGAAGACAATAACATATTAGGTGTCGATTTTTTTGATGATAGTAAAATTCAAAATCTTATAAATGCATATCTCACAAATCCACCAACTGTACTCTACGAAAATATACCGTTTCCGCATTTACCAGATGATAAAGTTGTTGGCCTTGTAACCATAAGACCAAATAACGCTATTACAGCGCTAAAAAAGAAGATTTGGAAATATTATGGCGGTATGGTTTTCTTTAGAGATGGCAGTATGAGTATGCCTAAGGTTTATGATCTTGAAATTAAAGATACCAACTCTAGTTTTGTTTCTGCTATTGAAAACCATGCACAAAACAATATTAAATTAACGCTTGATGGTGTTTTTGATTTTATGAATAAGCGCAACGACCTTAATCCGCAATACAAAGTCTTTAAAGAATATTTTGTACTGTGTTGGTCTGGAGATAAAAAGCAGGTAAAAGATGAAGTTTTTTTCTCGCGAGTTGATATAGAACTTGTTAATGAGCAGGTACGTTTGTTTTATTCAACGTTAGATAAGGTTTCAATTTCATACACAGAAGATTCCTTTACTATTATAGAGTATGTACGTTTAGGTCTTCAAAATGCTTATAAATATCATCAATTAGAAGAAACTGTAATTCACTTTGGTAATAATGCTAATTATTCTATTGAAGCCAACCTTATCTTTAACCCACCAGAATTTGATAAAAAAGTATTGCATCACATTTACAACACCAACAATGCAATTTTAGAAAAACTAAAAAAAGGAACATCTTTAACAGAGAACGATAGTCTCGATTTACAAAACCTACCAGCAAGTTATCTTATTTGCTACCTAAATGGTTTTAATGATGCTTTATTAAAATTAGAAGATGCTAAACTTTACTTAAAAAAAATTAGCGATAAACTTTACCAATCTTACAAAGAGAGTATTAGAATCTTAAGAAAAGTAAAATATAGTTAGATTAAAATATTTTAATCAATTTTTACCCTTATTTTCTGCACCTAATCGATACAAATTTCAATCTTATACAGCTTATACATTTTTTTTTACCATTCATCAAAAAAATAGATAACCAACCAATATAATATGCATCTTTGAAGTGCTATTAATCAATTATATAACCTTGTTTCACTCAGCTATTGCTGTAATTGAGGCAAGGTTTTTTTTGTTTTATATAAAATTGAGCGTTTTATGTTTAGAATTAATAATTCCGTCTGAAGATACTTGCATCCACTCATTTAAAATAGTAGCGTAAATAGATCTAAAATCAATTTCAAACTTTAAATCACCGTTTGTATCTAAATCACTTAAACTTGCCAAATTATTATAGAAGCCAGCCTGTTTAAGTTGCTTACCAATTACAAAAACATTATTTGCAGAACCATGATCTGTGCCATTAGCTGCATTTTGCTTTACGCGTCTTCCAAACTCAGAAAAGGTTAGAATTAGCGTATCATTAAAAGCGTCATTATGTTTTAAATCTTTAACAAATGCAGAAACACTCTCTGCATAAGTAGATAATAATCGCGTCTGTTTGTTGTATTGGTTTGCATGCGTATCAAAACCATTTAAAGAGGTGTAAAACACTTTGGTATCTAAGCCAGAGCTTATAAATTGTGCTACATTTTTTAACTGCTTAGCAAAACTATTTTGAGGATACTCTTGTTGAGATAATTTTACGTTAGTTGTCTCATAAATGTATGTAGCAGAAGATGTTGCTTCTATCATTGTTTGGTATAAATACCCCAAATTATGTTCGCTTAAGTGCGCATCGTTATGATGATTAATAATATTTTTAAAGTAAGGGTCTTTAGAGGTATTGTACAACACCTTGTAGTCGTTTGTGGCAATACCATTAAAATGGTCGCCCTTCATGGCTAAGCTTAACTGCTCATCCATCTCAATAGCATTATAAGGTTTTTTACCATGTATATCTAAATAGCGTCCTAACCAACCACTTTGTAAATATTCTTCTGCGCCACTTGCCGTTTGCCAAATGTCCATAGATCTAAAATGCGATCTTACCGGATTTGGATAACCAACATTATTAATAATTGACAGTTCGCCATTATCATACAAGTTTTGTAATGGTGCTAAACTTGGGTGAAAACCCAAATCATCACTTACTTTTATAATACCTTTTGTAATTGCTAGTTTTGGTCTGGCTTTATAGTATAAGTCGTTGTTGTACGGAATTATGGTATTTAGCCCATCGTTTCCACCAGCAAGTTGAATAATTACCAAACGCTTGTAACCAAGACGTTCTGTTGCTACAGACTCGAGCGCTTTTACAAAACTAGGCACAAAGAATAAGCTACTGGCTAATGCTGAATTTTTTAAAAATTTACGTCTTTTCATATTTAGCACATTTGATATTCTGGTAATGACATTAACTGAATACAATAATCGCGTTTAGATTGTTTATTCAATGTTTGTAAATAAGCTGCTGTACCTTTATTTATGGTTCCTTGTATTATATACGCTTCAAGATGTTCGGTTTTAATTAATTTATAGTTTTCTAAAAAAACATTCCAATCTGGTAGGGTCTTAAAAGGTCGTTTTCCTTTATTTTTATTGAATAAATTGTCATTAAAATCACCTTTTTCTTTTAAAGAAATAACAGCATCATTAAGTAATACAGACGGTAGTTTTAACCTAACCATAATAGTATTAGCATCTATCCATGCTTTATTGCCTTTAAAACCTGCAACATTTGGTGGGTCTAATAATGTTTGCCCTAATAACTTCTGAATTTTTAGAAGATCTCTTTCTCTTTCAAAAACTAAGGGTACCGTATTAACCATACCGACTAAATACGCAACTGGCGATTTTATTTTAGCACCTATATTTTTATCATCATAAAACCAATCTGCCATAAATACAAAACGCATCAGGTTTTCAATATTATAGTCTTTATAAAATACATCTGCCATAGCTTTAATGTGCTGTTTGTTTGGTGCAGGGTTTACAAAATAACGGTATATTTTATCAGCAATATAAAGTGCACATTGCTTATCTTCTAAGATTATATCTATAATATCATCACCGTTGTGTTGCCCAATACGATTAAAAAATATTTTATTTTCGGCATCGTGCTGCACGTCTTTAAATACAAAATTGCCTTCAAAATCGTGGTTATAGCCTGTAAATGCACGTGCACTTTCTTTAATATCTTTTTCTGAATACTGCCCTTCACCTAATGTAAAAAGCTCCATTAACTCGCGAGCAAAATTCTCGTTAGGTCTATTCTTTCTGTTTTGTTTGCCGTTTAAATAATTGAGCATTGCGGCTTCTTTAGAAATCGCTTTTACAAAATCTCTAAAATTACCTAATGCAAAATATCGTAATGTATTATTGTATTGCTGAGCATACAAAGGGTTTCTATCTCTACATACAAAATGGTTAGCCCAAAATAACGTTAGGCGCTCTCTTAATAATTCTTTTGGATTAATTAATCTATTAATCCAGCTGTAATTGAGATCTAAAATTTTCTTACGGCTCTTATCTCTAATTTCTTTGGCAAGTTTTGGGTAGTTTTTAAGATCGCTAGGTCGTATACCATCTAAGTATGATAAGTCAATATCTAATGGTGAAAATGTATTAGAATTTTCAAAAAGTGCATTAACAACAGTAGTTCTATTTTTAGTATTAGATGTGAGTTTTTTAGGATTAATTCCAAATCCGGCTCGCCAATAGAGATGTTGTAATTCTTTTTGTGTCATATAAATTAGAATTAGACTCTATTACATTGTAAACGTTTAAAATAATGATAGATTTTGATATTAACAACAAAAAAAAGAATCTCTATAGACTAAATTTATTATAAGAAGTAAACTGTTAATTACTTAATAAACCAAAATTCTTAACCCAAAACCTACATTATGGTATTGAATTTCATTAAAATTATTTTGAATTTCTGGTGCGGTTTCTATTTTAGTAGTATCGTTTCTAAAAGAATAATTTATAAAGAAAGCAAAGTATCTAGAAAATTGATAATTAACATAAGTTCTGTAGGCTATTGAAGATGCATTATCTCTTTGTTGCCGTACTCTACCATCACTAATATAATTTCTATATTCAGTATAACCTAATGGTGCAATACTGGCACCTATATCTATTTTTTTACTAAGCGAATGCTCGTAACCTAACTCTATTGCAGCATTAAAAGCTCTACTTCTTCTATAATCGCCAACCAAATTTGTATTGGTAACATCTAAAAAGAAATAGCCTGCAAAAGCACCAATAAAAAAGTTTTTGTAAACAAAGACTTGCATACCAATATCAAAACCACCTTGCCCTTTAGTACCCTCACCAATAAAACTAGAATTAGTAGTAAATGGTTTATAAAAACCTATATTAAGCGTTAATTTTTTTTCTTTTGAATTTAGACTGTCTATTGAGTTTTGCTCAATAGCACTAACAGTCTGACCAGATATAGCGACTGTTGTTAATAATGCTAAAAAAAGTAGTTTAGTAACTAAAGTTAAATTCATAATCTGTTTGGTCAATAATTAGAGTTTGTACCACTTGTGGCTGTCCATTTATGGTGTATGTAAATAACACCTCAGCACCTAATGTTGTAGCAAAATTACCTGTATCGTTTGGGTTATTGGTATTTAAACTTCTGCTTCTTGTAGTGGTTTCGTAACAGGAGGTATCATCTATACTAAGTTCACCTTCGCTATACACCTCAGTACATTGAGTTGTTGGGTATGTCAATGTATAGAAGAACTCTGAGCTAGAAGCGTTTTCTTTTGTAATATTATAATTAACCGAAGAAAGGCGTTGAATTGGCACAGTACCAAGGTCAATAAGATAATCTTCGGGCACAAAATCTGTAGTATCAGTTCTATACTGATATCTCGAATAATTATCATTAACAGACACTTCAACAACAAAATTTTGATCTAATGCCAATAGCATAATTGTTGAGAATGAACCGTCAGCAAGACTCTCGGTTTCATTTAATAGTGTCGTTAAAGTACCAGATAAAAAACTAATACCTTCTCTAGCATATACAGATATATTAACACCTGAAATAGGCTGGCTATTTTCATCTAAAACCTGACCTTTAATTAAAAGCCTGGCATTATCTCTATAAGGCACTTCGCAAGACAAATACACTACTAAAATTGCTAAAATAGAGATGATTTTTAAATTTAATTTCATAACAGTTGTATTATAATTCTAGTGGTTTAAAAGTTAGAAGTAATCTTTTGTACCAAATCTTTTGTACCAGCATATATTCTAATACCTAAACCAATATTATGGTATTGAATTTTATTAAAATCGTTCTGTAAATTTAACGGAGCTTTTATTCTAGTGTTATCTATTCTGTATGAGTAATCTAAAAATAAAGACATAGCCTTAGTTACTTTATAACTGCAACTTGCATTATACATAGTAATATTTGCACGGTCTATTTGTTTTGCGCTACTCGTGCCTCTAATTACATTTTTATACCTAGCGTTACCTACTG
>JAOEWO010000037.1 GCA_028383925.1 Winogradskyella sp. | reverse complement strand
TGCGCAAAAAGGAAAGATACAAAGTGTTAAAAACGATTATAGAGATTTCGCTTATGTGAAAACAAGTGAAGTCCTTTTAGAAGTAGCTAATAAAGGTTATAAGTCTGCAGATCTATTTCAAAAATTAGCCAACTCATATTATTTTAGAAATGAAATGAATGATGCCTCTAAGTGGTACGGTGAGTTAATGGCTTTAGAAGAAGTTATAGACCCAGAGTATTATTTTAGATACGCATTAGCATTAAGAGGTATTAAGAATTATGAGGCTTCAGACAAGTGGATGAATAAATTTAATGATCTTAAGCCAAATGATACCAGAGGTAAGGCTTTTGCTTCTAGTGTAGAATACAGATCTGTTATAGATCGTTTAAGTAGAGAAGATATTGAACTAATAAATTTAGAAATTAATACAGAATTATCTGATTTTGGAACCACTGAATATGAAAACGCAATTGTATTTGCATCTTCTCGTGGTGGTGGTAGAAAATACAGATGGAATGACCAACCTTATTTAGATTTATACACAGTTGAAAAAACTGAAAATGGATCTTTTGGTGAGGTAAAAGAATTAGAAGGAAAGGTAAACACAAAGTACCACGAGTCTAGTGCTGTATTTTCTCCAAATGGTAATTATATGTTTTTTACCAGAAATAATTTTTTTAAATTAAAGTATAAAGAAGATGAAAGTGGTATTAATAGATTGCAACTTTACAGAGCAAAATTAAGCGAAGATGGCACTTGGGATGAGATACACAAAATTCACTTTAATAGTGAAGATTACAGTGTAGCGCATCCAACTTTAAATGTTACAGGTTCAAAATTATATTTTGCATCAGATATGCCAGGTACATTTGGTCAATCAGATATTTTTGTTGTAGATGTTAATGATGATGGTACACTTGGTGATCCAGAAAATTTAGGACCTTCAGTAAATACAGAAGGGCAAGAGTCGTTTCCGTTTATGAATACTAGTGGAGATTTATTTTATTCGTCTAACGGTTTCCCTGGTTTAGGAGGTTTTGATGTTTTTAAATCTGAAGGTTTAGATCAGAAGATTACTAAAGGTTCAAACAGAAACTTTGCCATTCAAAATGTAGGTAAACCTGTAAACAGTGCCGCAGATGATTTTGGTTATTACGAAAACTTAGTCACTAAACGTGTTTATTTTAGTTCAAACAGAGAAGGTGGTAAGGGAAGTGATGATATCTATACTTTTGAATTGCCAGAATGTGAGCAAGTTGTAGAGGGTACAGTAAAAGATAAAAATACAGATGACCTAATTCCACTAGCAACCGTTATTCTTTTAGATAGTAATGGTAACGAATTAGAAAGAAAAACGGTTGGTGAAGATGCCGCGTTTGAGTTTAATTTAAAGTGCGAAACAGAATATTTAGTTCGTGCAGAAAAAGAAACTTATGTCTCTGACGAAAAACGTTTTACCACACCAGACAGAAAGCAAGAATTAACGCTTCAACTTTTATTAGAGAAAGATGTTCAAGAAATTCAGCCTTGTGATGATTTAGCAAAAATATTAGATATACCAATTATTTATTTTGATTTTGACAAATCTAACATACGTTACGATGCCGAAGTAGAATTACAAAAAGTACTAGCTGTACTTAACAAATACCCTACTATGGTTATAGATATTCGTAGTCATACAGATTGCAGAGGACCAGCATTGTACAATGAAAAATTATCAGATAGAAGAGCACAATCTACAAGAAGCTATTTAATTGGTAACGGAATTTCTGTAGAACGTATAACAGCGAAAGGTTACGGAGAATCGAGATTAGTTAATGATTGTGGATGCGAACCTACAAATGATTCAAGTTGTTCAGAAGACGAGCACCAACTTAATAGACGTAGTGAATTTATCATTACGAGTATTAACGGAAAAACTTGTACTGAAGACTAATCTTTATTTTATATGATTTTAAATAGCCGTTTATTAATTTAAGCGGCTATTTTTTATGAAATCCTTTACTATTTATTAAGCTTTAGGTGTTAATTTTGCAACATGCAAGAAGAACAAGTCATCTTAGTAGATGAAAATGACAATCAAATTGGTTTAATGCCAAAAATGGAAGCTCATGAAAAAGCCGTTTTACACCGTGCATTTTCTGTGTTTATTTTTAATGACAATAACGAATTAATGCTACAGCAACGCGCTATGCATAAGTACCACTCGCCAGGTTTATGGACCAATACTTGTTGTAGCCATCAACGTAATGGAGAATCTAATTTACAAGCTGGTAAGCGCAGACTGCAAGAAGAAATGGGGTTTGTTACAGCATTAAAAGAGTCAACATCTTTTATTTACAAAGCACCTTTTGATAATGGCTTAACAGAGCACGAGTACGACCATGTAATGATAGGTCATTATAACAATAACCCTGTTTTAAATATAGAAGAAGCAGCAGATTGGAAATGGATGTCTTTAGAAAATGTAAAGTCAGATATTGCAATAAACCCACAAGATTATACGGCTTGGTTTAAGATTATATTTGAAAAATTTTATGAATTTATCAATATAGATAAAAACCAACTCTAAAGAATCCCAATACTTATACCTTTTATAAATTAACAGACTAATAGTAACACATGAAAGTAACCGTACATAGAAAAGCACACTTTAACGCAGCACATAGACTTTATAGAAAAGATTGGAGTTTTGAGAAAAATGATGCCGTTTTTGGTTTATGTAATAACCCAAATTTTCATGGTCATAATTACGAACTTATAGCAAGTGTTACAGGAGAAATAGACCCTGAAACAGGTTTTGTTATAGATGTTAAAATTTTAAAAGACATTATTAAAGCAGAAGTAGAAAATGCTTTTGACCATAAAAATCTTAATGTTGAAGTACCCGAATTTAAAGATTTAAACCCTACAGCTGAAAATATTGCAGTTGTTATTTACAATAAGATTAAACCCAAATTAGATTCAAAATTTCATTTAGAGATTACGCTCTATGAAACACCGCGAAATTTTGTAACTTATTCGGGCGAATAATACATGCCTATGAGAGCTCATCTTTATCCCTTAAAATTTCAACCTATATTAAAAGATAAAATTTGGGGAGGAGAAAAATTAAAGGAAGAATTTAATAAAAAATCCAATTCAAAAGAATTAGGAGAGAGCTGGGAGATTAGTACTGTGCCTGGTGATATTTCTATAGTTTCTCGCGGAGAACTAAAAGGTCAATCTCTCCAAGAAATTTTAGAAACTTACAAAGAAGAACTTTTAGGTCACCAAAATTTTAAACGATTTGGTACTTCTTTTCCATTATTAATTAAGTTTATTGATGCTAAAGAAGATTTAAGCATTCAACTACATCCTAATGATAATTTAGCAAAAAAAACGTCATAATTCTTTTGGTAAAACCGAGATGTGGTATGTAATGCAAGCAGATGAGGATGCAAATCTTATTGTAGGTTTTAATAAGGCTATGACAAAAGAAACCTATTTAAAGCATTTAAAAGAGAAGACGTTAATAGATGTTTTAAATTTTGACAACGTAAAAGAAGGTGATACTTATTTTATTGAAGCAGGCCGTGTTCATGCAATTGGTGCAGGTGTTTTATTAGCAGAAATTCAGCAAACCAGTGATGTTACGTATCGTGTTTACGATTGGGATCGTGTAGATTCTAAAGGTAACGAGCGCGAACTTCATAATGATATCGCACTAGATGCATTCGATTTTAACATGAAAGACGATTTTAGAGTTAGTTATAAAAAGTCTTTAAATACAGATAATACAATGGTTAGTTGTCCTTTTTTCACAACTAATTACATAGAAATAACTTCAAAATTAAAAAAAGAAAACACTAAAGATTCTTTTATAATCTATATGTGTGTTGCAGGTGTTGTATCTTTAATTACAGACACTTATAAAACTCAAATTTCTAAAGGTGAAACAGTTTTAATACCTGCATCTTTAACTAATTATGTTTTAGAATCTGCTAATGCTAAACTGTTAGAAGTTTACGTTTAAAATTTCAAAAAAAAAATTCAATCCAATAACCATTTTGATTTAGTACTTTTGCACTTATAAAATATTTTAATTATGGCAAATAAAAGAGATTTAAAGAAAGATATAAACTTTGTATTAGGTGATATCATTGAAGCAGTTTACGTTTGGGAACTTGCAAATGCAGAAAAGCCAACAAAAGAAAGCGAAGCTGTTATAGATGAAGCTATACACACGTTTGATGAATTAATTTCCCGTGTTAATGACAGAAGTGCAGAAGATAAGAATGCGCACTTTAAAGCTATTAGTAACGACTTAGAGTCTAAGGGTAGAGGTTTGATTGAAAAAATCAACAAATTAAAATAAGACTTATTTGCATATTTGATTTTCTATATTAAATTTGCAATCTGTTTTGCCGATGTAGCTCAGCTGGCTAGAGCAGCTGATTTGTAATCAGCAGGTCGTGGGTTCGAGTCCCTCCATCGGCTCATTTTTTTTAACTCCAACTATGTTACATAGTTGGAGTTTTTTATGGTCTTAAAGTTGAAAGGACGAGAATTTTATGCTGAGCATTACTGAAATGAAAATATATTTTCATTGAAAGTACCTTGTGTAACAAGCCGAAGTAAGTCCCTACATTGGCTTTAAACCAAAAAAATCCAATCTTAAACTAGATTGGATTTTTTGTTTTTATGTAATTAAGTTTAGTTCTGTTTAATGACTTCACTTAAGCGTTTACCATATAATGATGCTTTAATATCATCGGTTAGGTTGTTATATATAGAATCTATATAAACCGGATTTGCATTAGGCATTTCGTATAGTGCTAAATACGGTGCTACTTCACTGTCTTTATTATTAATTGCAAACTGAATGGTGTAAGAATACTTTGTTTTTATTAACCTATTAGATGCTCTTATTATAGAATCTAGTGCTAGACTATCATTTTCTTTTTGAGCTAAAAAGTTAGCTTGCATTAGGTTTAAATTTTTATCATTAAAACGCGACATTACTTGTGTATATTCATTAAGTAGATCTTGTTGTGATGCACCTTTTATATTAGCATCAAAATTAAAATTCTTTAAAGTTGTGTTTAATTCTGTAACACCTTCTGCTGCAAAAAACGGAATGTAATGTTCTTCACCATCATTTTTAAAAAGTTTTAAATATAACAGAACAGGCTCTTCTATATTTGTCTGTAAACTAAAATTTGGTTTTCCATTAATAATCATAGAGTCTAAATCTACAATAGATGAATCACCATCTTTTTGTAAATAAACAACTCCCTTCTTTAGGCCTTTTATAGTGCCGGTTAGGGTAAAGTTTGCTTTAGTCTCTTTACTGCAAGAAACTAATAGTAATACTAAAATAATGAGACTTAAGACTTTGTTTAATTTTGTCATGTTTTGTTTAAAATAATTAGGTGGGCAAATATCTTATAATAGTTTTAAAATTACTAACTAACGGCTGCTAATTCCATTAAAATTGTACATGCTATAGCTGCAATTGTACCAACGGCATAGCCAAAAACAGCAAGTAAAACACCAACGGTTGCTAAAGAAGGGTGAAAAGCCGAAGCTACAATAGGAGCAGAGGCCGCGCCACCAACATTAGCTTGGCTACCAACTGCTAAAAAGAAATACGGAGCTTTAATGAGTTTAGCTACAGCTATAAGTAATAAGGCATGTATTGACATCCAAACCACACCAATTGCAATTAAATATACATTATCAAAAATGAGGGTTAAATCCATTTTCATGCCAATAGTAGCCACAAGAATATAGATAAATACACTACCAAATTTACTAGCACCAGCACCTTCATAATTTTTAGCTTTGGTGCCAGATAATGCTATTGCTATTAGGGTTGCAATGCTTATCATCCAAAAGAACTTTGAGCCTAAAAAGGTGAAAACGTTTCGTGTGGTAGGCGATTTAATATTAGCAACAACACCATCAAAAAATGGAGCTAAATAATTAGCACTTAAATGTGCAACACTTACGGTGCCAAAAGCTATGGCACAGGTAATCATAATATCTGTTAATGAAGGGTTACGTTTTACTTTTTCTGAGAAAGTAGAGACTTTTTCTTTTAATGCTTCAATAGATGATGTATCAGCTTTTAGCCACTTGTTAATACGATTTCGTTTGCCTATACCAATAAGTATAACAGCCATCCAAATATTTGCAACTACAATATCTACAAATACCATAGCGCCATATTTTGCTTGATTATACCCATAAATTTCTAACATTGCTGTTTGGTTAGCACCACCACCAATCCAGCTACCAGCTAATGTAGATAGGCCACGCCATACAGCATCTGGCCCAATACCACCGACGGTTTCTGGTGAAAATGTGGCTATTAATAAAATAGCAATTGGTCCACCAATTACAATGCCTAATGTACCTGTAAAGAACATAATAAGTGCTTTCCAACCAAGATTAAAAACCGCTTTTAAATTAATACTTAGGGTCATTAATACGAGTGCTGCAGGCAGTAGGTAGCGGCTTGCAACATAATATAAGTTAGAGCTATGTTCAGTTATAATACCAGTTTCTGATACTTTTGTCCATTCAGGCGATATTAATCCAGTTGTAGTTAGTAAAGCAGGTATCATATATGCCATAAATAGGCCAGGGACTATTTTGTAGAATTTTGGCCAAAATCCAGTTTTAATAGATTCTGTAATAAATACAAAACCTAATGCTAGCATTAACAGTCCAAAAACAATAGTATCATCAGTGAAAATTGGAGAATTATCCATAGTAATAGTTAGTTTAGAAACGCAAAGTACAAAAATTACAAACTAAAAAAGTGACCTTATAGATCACTTTTCTTCTTTTGGGTTCACCTTCTTTTTTGGTGCTCTATTATGATCTTTTAGATATTGCATAAGCATCCATTCTATTTGTCCGTTAGTACTGCGAAATTCATCTGCAGCCCATTTTTCAACAGCTTTTAGCATTTCTTCATTCATGCGTAACGCAAAGGCTTTCTTTTTAGACATTTAATTATTTTTTCAATTTTTGTTGGTATAGATAAATAAATACAGGTAATAATATACTCATCACTACAACGGTTATTAAAAAACCTATACCTAAACTTGATGTATTGTTTTTTGCACCAATGACAATCTGATAATTAATATAAGCAAACATTAAAACACAAAGAAAGTTAACAACTCTTAGTACTCTTGTACTAAATCGATATTGTATTAAGGCGTTTTCTTCAGTAATATTTACCATATAATTATGCAGATGCGGATAACGATTTAAAATAAATAAACCGACATACATAAGCGTACCAAGTGCTGGTAAAAACCATAAAAACCCTTTGTCGCTATAGTTGTCTGGTTGACCAGCGGCATTAAAATGAGATGGCACAGTGTCTGGAAGGTTGCCAAATGCTAATATAAGATGAAACCACATTAAGAGTAACACCATTATAGAGGCTATTTCTATACAAATATCGACAGTTTTAAACGGTATTTTTAGTTTTGGTCTTTCGGCTGCCATGTTTACCTATTTTTATCACGTTCAAGAATAACTGAATTCCATCCACTAGGTATTTGAACCATACTCCAGCCTTCTCTTGCATATTGATTTAGTAAATCTTCAAAATTTTGCGTTCTATTTCTAAAGCCTAATTTTAGTTCTACTACTTTATATTCTTTCATTTTATTTTTCGATTTTATCTTCTTTAAATATAACTAATGCTAGTACAGTATCTATAATAGTTCCTGTCGTGGTCCCATACATTGCACTTAGGGCTATATCTCTGGTTACAGCACCAATGGTAGTCCTTATAATAGAACCTATAGCACAACAATTGAAATGATTTGTTTGTTATTTTAATGATTTAAAGTGCCTGTATTTAAAACTGGCGATGCATCTTTATCACCACACAGTACCACCATAAGGTTACTTACCATGGCAGCTTTGCGCTCGTCATCTAATTCTACAACTTGTTTTTTGCTAAGTTCATTTATAGCCATTTCTACCATGCTTACAGCACCTTCAACAATTTTATGTCTTGCAGCAACAATTGCAGTAGCTTGTTGGCGTTTTAGCATAGCACTCGCAATTTCTTGTGCATAAGCTAAGTAACCAATACGAGCTTCTAATACTTCTATACCAGCAATAGAAAGACGCTCGTCTATTTCTTTTTCTAAAGCATTACTAACTTCATTAACACTAGATCTTAAAGTAATATCTTCTACAACACCTTCATCTGCAAAGTTATCATACGGATACATACTTGCTAATTTACGCACAGCTGCATCAGTTTGTACACGTACAAAATTCTCATAGTTATCTACATCAAAAGCAGCTTTGTATGTGTTGTGTACACGCCAAACTAAAATGGTGCTAATCATAATTGGGTTACCTAGTTTATCGTTTACCTTAAGACGTTCGCTATCAAAGTTACTAGCTCTAAGAGATATTTTCTTTTTTGTGTAAAATGGGTTTACCCAATAAAAGCCGTTCTTTTTTATGGTTCCCATATATTTTCCAAAAAGGAGTAAAACTCTAGACCCGTTTGGTTGTACCATTAAAAAGCCAAAAGCTAATATTAATGAGGTAAGTACCCCAAATAATGACCAACCAGTCTCGGTAATAGGAATAAGCGCAATGCTACCTAAAAACAAGATTAAAAATAAAAATAACATTAAGTAGCCATTTGCAGGGACGATAATTTTTTCCTCTTTCATAAGTTAGAAATTTAATTGATTAATTAGTTGAATAATTTAAAGTGATATTATTTTGATATCATAAAGATATGTAAAATTTAGTCAATTATACAAATATTTGTTATAAATAAACTTTGGCATGCCATTTGTAATAAACTAATTGTAATGCAAACTACGGTAGTTACTATAGTGTAACAAACTACAAAATCGTAGCATTACATTGGTTGGTTAGTTAGAAGAAAGCATCTCGTGGTTGGGATGCTTTTTCGTTTAACTAATAATTATAAAAAGGGTTGTTAGGACTTAATAAAGTCTGTAATACTTTTTAAGAGTTGAGAAGATAATTGCCTAAAGGATTCGTTATAAGATTTAGAGTTTTCTAAGTCATCACCTTCAATTTCAAATAATATGTGATTCATGTTTTTTATAATCACTAATGTTGCTTTTTTGTTAGCTGCTTTTAAAAGCTCAGCTTCTGCAACAGACACCTGAAGATCTTTAGTGCCATTAATAAGAAGAATAGGCATATCTAATGTTTTTAGTACATCAGTAGGGTTATAGGCCATCCAATTTATCATAAAAGGTTGCAGCTTTGGGCCAAAAAGTGAGGCCAGTGGTGCAGGATAATCTGTTGTTGTTTGTCCTGTTTTAAGAATAGTGACAACGCGTTGGGTTTCTTCTCCAAGTTTTGGTGCCATTTCACTAACTTGCTCAACAAGCACATCACCAATATTATTACCAGCACCAGCAAGAGATACAAAACCATCTGCTTTGTCTTTTGCAGCTAGCATACCAACCAAACTACCTTGACTGTGGCCAACAATGTATATTTTTGAGTAGACTTCTTTTTCTTTAAAAAAATCTAAAACATTTGAAGCATCATTTACAAAATCATCAAATTTAGTATTGTCATCTACGTTACCTTGTCTTATTTGTTTAACAACGCGCTTATCATATCTAAATGTTGCAATACCATTATTAGTTAAGCCTTCTGCGAGTTTTTTTAAAGAATTATTTTGTAAAAAATTTTGATTACCATCTCTGTTTGTTGGTCCAGAACCAGCAATAATTATTACTAAGATGGGTTTGCTTGTTTCTTTTGGTGAGAGAAGCGTGCCGTCTATCCATTTTGAAACCGTTATGTCTTCTTCATTGTATGTTTTTTCTTGAGCAAAACTTAATGAGGCTATTAAAACAGATATAATAACTAAGTAATATTTCATTTTTAAAATAATTTTGGCATAAAGTTACTTCATTATCCTATGCTTTGTTATTTCTAAAACCAATTTTACTATAATTTATTGTGCTTTATTTTACTTTATAAGATAATTCATCAGTGTATTTCATCGACGAAATGCGTTATTTCATCTTAAAAAGTTAAAATTAAGTGTATTTCATCGATTAAATATGTTTTTAACCGTTGTAATTCAAATACAATGATATATTTGAAGTGTACTAAGATTTAGTTTTTAGTTCAATGGATTAATTAATTAATATTTGCATTATGTTGTTGGCTTAGAGACCCTAAATCTGCATCATAATAAAAAAGCAAATTTTAGAAAAACCGAGATTGAGGGATCTCGGTTTTTTGTATTTATAAACGTACCAGTTTTCTAAACGTAAGATTTATTCTGGGATTAATCTTCTTTTTTGTCTTTGCAATTTGGTGTAACCAAAACGACTGCATTTCTCCTTTCATTATTAATAAGCTACCGTGTTCTAAATTAAGTTTATGTCGCTGCTCTTTTATATGTCTGTGTTTAAAATGAAATGGGCGCGTTTCGCCTAAGCTTACAGAGGCAATTACTGGGTTGTTTCCTAATTCTTTTTCATTGTCTGTATGCCAGCCGTTACTATCATTGCCATCTCTATAAAGGTTTATTAAAACGGTATTAAAGGTGCTATTAGAGATGTCTTCTATCTTATTTTTTATAATAGTTATAGGTGAAGTAAACGGCTCAGGATGCATAGTAATATTAGAATATGAATACGGTTGTTTAGAGTCTCCAAAAAGCGCTGTTAACCTTGGTTGTTTATAGGTTTTTCCAAAAACGGTTATATCATCGTGTTGCCAATTTGTTTCTGTTTCTATAGACTTATAATAACGATCTGCTTCTGCTAAAGAAATAAAATTTGGAATGTAGATGAGCTCTGCATTTGGTAAGTTAAAATGTTGTTTCTTTTCTGAAAACAAGTCCATCGTATAATTTTTGTCTAAATTAGTGCAACTCTAAAAATCTAAATGTTCTTAATTTTATGGTTTTAACAATTAGTTAAAGCTAAAAATAAGTGCTCATAAAAATACGTATTACCGTATGAATTATAAAACACTCCTAACTCTATTTTGCACTGTAATGTTTGTTTTGTGCTTTAATCAAAAACAAGAATTACCAAAGGGTTTTGTTTATGCAAAAGCTATTATTCCAGATTTAAATGTCGAATTACGTTATTATACAACCCATAATTTTGTGGGCGATACTGTAGCTGGTTATAAAGCAAATAAACTCATACTTACAGAGGCTACAGTTAATAAGTTAAAGTTGGTGCAAGCTGAGCTTCAAAAACAAAATTTATGTCTAAAAGTTTACGATGGTTACAGACCACAGCGTGCTGTTAACCATTTTATACGTTGGGCAAAAGATTTAAATGATACTATTAATAAACAACAGTTTTATCCAGATGTAGATAAGCATAATTTATTTAATGCTGGCTATATAGCTTCGCGCTCTGGCCATAGTAGAGGTAGTACTATAGATTTAACAATTATAAATGGTGAAACTGGTGAGCCTTTAGATATGGGAAGTCCTTATGATTTTTTTGGTGAAGCATCTTGGGTTATTTATAAAGGTATTACAGCGGCACAACAAAAAAACAGGCAGTTGTTACAAACGGTAATGCTAAAACATAACTTTATAAATTACCCTCAAGAGTGGTGGCATTTTACTTTGCGTAGGGAACCTTTTCCTAAAACCTATTTTGATTTTGAAATTGAGTAGTATTAAGACTTTTTTAAATGCCATAAGCCAACAATAGGACCTATGCCCAAAATTACAAATGCATATGTCATATAATTACTATCTGTAATGATGTAATTTAAAAGTTGAATACTTACAATAGTTATAGCAAAACCAATACAATTTACAATAGTTAGTGCTGTGCCTTTAGACTGTGCATCGCTATTTTGTGCTACTAAAGTAGAAAACAGTGGCGAATCTGCTATAACTACCATACCCCAAATAATTAGAAAACCTATAAAAATAAGACTAGAATTTACCATAAAAAAGAGTGGTGATAGCAAGCAGCACAAAGCAGAACTACTAAGCGCTGCTATAGCTGTTTTTTTTGTACCATAGCGGTTAGAGATAAAGCCACCTAAAACACAAGCTAAAGTTCCTGATGCAATACAAATAAATGAAAATAGCGAGATGTTAATCACTTTATTATGTAGTTGCGCATGTGTTAAAAGTAAAATAGGTACAAAGGTCCAAAAAGCATAAAGTTCCCACATGTGGCCAAAATATCCGAAAGCTGCTGATCTAAATTTAGGATTCTTAAAAACCTTTAAAATCTTAGAGGCATCAAAGCTATTGGCGCGTTTTTGATAAGGACCGTTTGGCACAAAAATTAAAATCAGTAAACCACCAAATAAAGCTAAAAGCGAGGTTATCCAAATAACAATTTTCCAATTAAAATTAAAATTAAATGCAGTTATAAGATGCGGAAATGCTGTGCCTAATACTAATGCGCCAACCAAAAAGCTTAGTGACTTGCCTAAGCCTTTTTCAAAATGATCTGCGGCAATCTTCATGCCTACAGGATAAATACCTGCTAAGCTAAAGCCTGTAAAAAACCTAAAACAAAGTATGCTAAGCATAGTGTTGTCTGTATAAAGCATACCAAGATTAAAACTTGCACCTAATAAGGCACAAACAAAAAATACTTTTGAAGGTGAGAATCTATCACTAAGTGTAAAAACTGCAAATAATAAAGTGCCAACTATAAACCCAAACTGAACTGAAGAACTTATATAACCTAAGGACTCATTATTTAAGTTAAATGCTATAATTAAATCATTAATTATAGAGTTACCAGCAAACCAAAGAGAGGTGCAACAAAACTGAGAAAAAATAATAGTTGGTAAAATCCATGTCTTGGTACTTTTTAGATTTAAGGAGCTCAATATAATTGTTTTTAGTCTAGTTTAAATACATCCAAGCCCAATACATTAATCCAAACTGAAGTGGAATGCGCAAAAGCAGTACCCATTTTGGGATACCAGCAGATGCCTTTTCTCCAGAAAGCATGTAAAAATGTACAGTTAAGAAAACAAAAAGCATCGCAATAATACCATAAATAGAAATTTCTTTTAATGCCGGAATACATAAGCCAATACCCAAAAGAATTTCTGCAATACCACTCCAAAAGACTAACGCTTTGTGATTAGGTAAATAGTTAGGCATTATACGAGTGTAAGCTTTTGGTTTTACAAAATGCATTATGCCAGCAAAAATATACATTGCTGCCATAGCGTAAAGTCCATTAGGTTCATTCATCTTTAAAGGTTTTATAGATTAAACCAATACCGTAATTAGTTAAGTTTTTATCTAATAAGCTAGATTTAAATCCGTTGCCTTTTTTAAATTTAGCCCAATTATTTGCTCCAATAAATACACGTTTAATAAATGTGTTAGATGTTTCAATTTTATCTGTAAACGGTAAAAGTGGTCTAAAGTTAGTTGGTATTTTAACAAGTCCGTTTTTAGATTTAATTTCTTTATATTTTTTATTGGGTAATAGTTTTCCGTTTTTGTCTGTATAACCTAGTGTTTGTAGTGATACAAAGAATCCATTTTCTGGGATGTAAATATCAAAAGTATCTACATTAAGCTCAAACACATCACCATTTTTTTCTGTAGCTCTAAAAACTATAGTTTCGTAAGTTAAAACTTTACCAGGAAGTCCATTTTCATTCTTATAAAATTTAACCTTAAATAGAGTCGAAAACGGTTTTTTATCGCTGTTTGATTTTTTTCTTTTTTTCCAATCTTTAGACTCTAGTGCAATAGGAAATAGAACATGCGTTAACTTTTGATCTTTAGTGGTTGTTTTAGGAAAAAAAACGGCAATTTCAGACTCTATTGTGGGCAGCCAACATTTATAATAATCGCTGTCTAAATAAGGTTTTAAGGTTTCTTTTTTGAATTTACGGTTTAGCTTCACCCCAATTAAAACTTCATCTAACTCATCTGCTTCTGGTTGCATAAAGAGTTGCTGAGGTAGCGATTTTGTCGCTATATTAAGATCTTTAAAACCTAAGGCAGAAATAAAAAGAGTGTCTATATCTGGATATAGCTTTTCTGTAAATGTAAATTGCCCTTCATCATCAGCAAAAATACCATTGCCATTACCAAAAGAAATGGTGGCATAACTTACCGGATAGTTACTAATACTATCTGTAATTGTTATTTGAGCAGTTAAAATAGTAGTGGTAAATAGAAAGAGCGCTAAAAATTTTTGCATTTTCAAACTTAAGGTTTTTTAAAGATACATTAATTATGAGCTCCAAAAAAGTAGAAATTATGACTTGTTAGAGTCTTGTTTTCGATTAATTTCAATCTTTTAATTTAAAATTTTGAAACCTTTTTATTTTTTTTTCGTTCTTAATAATAGAAACCGCTAACTACTTAGATGTCTAAAATAGATAACACGTTAATAGAACTTTGCAAAAAAGGCAACCAAAATGCCCAAATGCAGGTTTACGATGCTTATTGCCAAGCTATGTTTACTGTAGCTTGCCGTTATCTAAAAGTAGAAGAAGATGCTAAAGACGCCATGCAAGACGGTTTCTTAAAGGCATTTACAAATATGCACAACTACCAGCCGCATTTTACATTTGGTGCTTGGTTAAAACGGATAATTATTAATCAGTGTTTAGATGTATTGAAAAAAAACAAACTAGAATTTGCAAACGTTGAGCTTTCAGAATTACGTCTTATAAATGAAGACAATTGGGATTTTGATAGTGTAATTTCTAAAACCGAAATTCTAGAAGCTATTAAGCAACTAACACCAAAATATAAAATTGTAGTACAACTGTATTTAATTGAAGGGTATGATCACCAAGAGATTTCAGAGATTTTAAACATACCTGTAAAAACCTCGAGAACACATTTAAGACGCGGTAAACAAAAGTTGCAAGACTTATTAAAACATAAATATAATGAAGCGCGATATTAGAGATTTATTTAAAACGGAAGATGAATTAAAAACGCTTCCAGAAAATCACAGAGCAGCCTTTTTAAGCAAATTGAAGAAGCAATCTGTGCCACCATCTGTGTTTTTTGTTTGGACAAAAATTGCAGCTGTTATTTTAATAGTAGTTGTGGTTGGTTTTGGGGTTATTAAGAACTATTCAGATAAAGAAGACGTGTCACCAATGATTGCACAAATTGAAGCCGTTGAGGCAGAATATTTAGAAAATATAGAAGTAGAGTGGCAGAGTTTTATTGTTTTAGCTAAGGACGAAAAATTAGTGGAACGCTTCAGAAAAAAACTTGACGAATTAGATAACAACTATCAAGATATATCCATTCAATTTAAAGACGATGCTAATAATATTCTGGTGGTTGAAGCTTTGGTCGAGAACTTGCAAACACGATTACAAATTTTAAAAGATATACAGAATCATATTAAAATATTAAATCAAAATAACGAACAACATGAAAACACTATTTAAAATTACCGCTTTGATGCTCATCACATCAATTTATGGATTTGCACAAACGTCACCTGATTTTGAAATGGATGAAAAACACATCATTTATAAAGAAAATTTCACGACTAATGCTAATACAATTCTGGTATTAAACCTTAAAAACACGGCAGCTCAGGTATTAGAGTCTCCAGATAATAAAGTTTATATAGAATACACAAAAGAATTTAACAATACCAGAAAAAAAAGAGTGCAACAACAGTTAAAACATCTAATAGTTTCAGGTAAAAAGGAAGGAGATAAAATTACGTATTCTGCAAAAACTAGAAATGACATACGTTTTAGTGTATTTGAATTTGATGAATTAATGCTAGAGCGAGCAGAAAAGAAAGAATTCCTTAAAGGTTTTAAAGTACAACCTATCGCACGCAAATCTTTAGATTCTGTTTTGCAAGACATAAAATTATCAGATTTTATATATAGAGAAAAAGTTTTAGGTGCATTTAAAATCAAATCACGTTCTCCTAGATATAAAAAGAATATGCAGTTTACGATTACTAAGATGATTATTAAAATACCTAAAAACGTCCACGTTAGAGCTACTTTAGAAAATACTAATATCGTTTTTATTGATGATTTTAGTAATCGTGCAACAATGAATGTTAGAAACTCTAAGTTGAAATTTAAATCTGTAGGTCATCCTCTAAATATCTTTGACGTTGATAATGGTTATTTTAGGACAAAAGAAGTGACTAGTGGTAATTATAGCTTCGCAAATGTAAAACATGTAACAATAGGTCAATTAAGTAATACATTTATTAACTCTGAATTTACTAAGGTAGAAATTGGGGAAATTGGTAAGAATAATAAAATAGTAGACTTTAATAGCAAATACTTTATTCATAATTTTCATAAAGATTTTGGTCGGTTGAGTTTAGAAACGGATTATACAGAACTAAATATATTTAGTCCTGAAAGTATGGAGTATTACCTAGAAACCTATGGTTATGACACAGTACATTATAAAAATGGAATCACAACAAAAATTAAATCTGGTGGTAAAAGTGAACTTTCAAAAATGATGGTTATTGGTAAAGAAAGTTATCCAAATAAAATTAAGATTAACACCACACATGGCATTATAAGGTTTGGCGAAAAGACCATTGATTTTGGAGAAGACAACTAATGTTAACCAAACAGTAAATTATGCAAATACCGTCCTGGCATTAAAGTAAAACCACCTGCAATAATTAGAGCGCCAAAATAAAGTAAGATCATCTTTCTTTTGTGCGCTTTTACATTGCCTTTTTTTATCGCTATATAAGCCGTTGGTACGGTCCAAATTGTTAAGAAACTAAAAAGATGAATCCAACCAAAATGATTGAAAATTGTAGGCCCGACATAAGCAGGTATAAATAAAGTAACAATAGCTGTAAACAGCATTAAAACCATTTAAATTCTGCCAAGTTGTTTATGGGTTTGCGTCCCTTTTTTTATAATTAAAAGTAAGCCTCCAATACATACACACGGTAAAACAGTGTACAAATGCATAAACATTAACGTATCGTAATTCATTTTTTAAATCTATTAATAACAAAGCTTTCGCAACCCACTAATACCAGCGCTTTTTCTTCTTTTTAGAAGCTTCGCTTTTACGCCCTTTTTTGTACTTACTGCCTTGTTTTTTATGTACAACAGCTTTTGCTGTTGGGTCTAGAGGGTAAGGATGATCTGTCTCTACCGGAATTTGAACATTTATAGCATTCTGTATCGCTTTTACATAACTTTTTTCATCGGCAGAACACAACGCATAGGCTTTACCAGTATTACCAGCACGACCCGTTCTACCAATTCTGTGTACATAAGTTTCGGGTACGTTTGGCATATCAAAATTAAGAACATTATCTAGCTCGTTAATATCTATACCTCGTGCAGCCACGTCTGTAGCAATAAGCACTTTTACGTAGCCGTTTTTAAATTTATTTAAAGCGGTCTGTCTTTCACTTTGTGGTTTATCGCCATGTATGCTATTTACAGCATAACCATTTTTTAATAACGTTTCTTCGAGTTTGTCTACACCATATTTTGTACGTCTAAAAATAAGCACATTACCTTTAATGGTATTGCGTAAAAGGTGCAAACACAATTCTATTTTACTTTGTTTTGGTACATAATATAATACCTGACTAACATCTTTTGCTACAGATTTTGTTGGTGTAACATCTATACGTTCAGGGTTTTTAAGAATTGTACTTGCAAGTTCTTCAATTTTATAAGGTATTGTAGCTGAGAATAAAAGGGTTTGTTTTTCTTTAGGGCAAAGGCGTTCTATTTTTTTAACGTCATCAATAAAGCCCATGGCTAACATTAAATCTGCTTCGTCCAAAACAAACGTTTCAACGTAATCTAAATTAATATAATCTTGTTTGTGTAAATCTAATAAACGCCCAGGTGTTGCTACTAAAATATCAACGCCTTTTTTTAAAACATCTATTTGTGGCTCTATAGAAGTACCACCAAATATTACCAAAGATGTTAAATTGGTAAATTCGGCATAGGTTTTAAAGTTTTGTTGAATCTGCACAGCCAGTTCTCTAGTAGGACTTATAATTAGAGCTCTAATTTTTTTACCCTTTTTAGGTGCATCTTGCTTGTCGTAAAGTTTTTGCAAAATAGGTAAAGCAAATGCTGCAGTTTTACCTGTACCAGTTTGGGCAGAAACAATAACATCTTTACCATCTAATACAAGCGGTATAGAACGTTGTTGTACCATTGTAGGTTCTACATAACCAGAAGCTGCAACAGCTTTTTGTAGTGGTTTTATAAGGTGTAAGTCTTTAAAGGACATGTGTTATTTATTTTAAAGCAAATGTAGAGTTAATAATTTTCTTTTTAGGTTATGTAGCATTAGGTTAAGCCTTAATCTACAATTTTATAATACTGCTACCAACGCTCTGCAATCCAATCGCGTTGTTCTTTATCAGATAAAAATGTCCAAGCTATAAAACGACTTACTTTTTGACCTTGGCCCATTTCAATAGTCTTTATATGAGTAGCATTTACTTTTTCTAGAATTTTATAGGTCGGTTTTAAAGTCACTTCTTTCGAAATTAGACTGGTAAACCAAAAGCATTGTTTGCTAAAATTTCGACTTTCATAAATCATATCTTTAACAAAACGTGCTTCGCCACCTTTGGTCCATAATTCATCTTGTTGCCCACCAAAATTTAAAAGTGCTTTGCTTGGTCGTTTTCCTTTTAAGTTTTTAAGTTTTTTTAGACTAGCTTTTTCAGCGTCATGTTTTGAGGCGTTAAACGGTGGGTTGCACATTGTAAAATCTATACGTTCATTAGGTTTTATTATATCTTTAAAAAAGGCATTAGTCTGCTCTTGGCGTCTAATTTCTACACTAGATTGTAAATTAGAGTTTTGTTGCTCAATTGCTTTAGCAGATACAATGGCATTTTCATTAGTATCGCTACCAATAAAAGACCAGCCGTATTCGTAATTACCAATAATTGGGTAAATACAACTAGCACCAACACCAATATCTAAACCTCTAATATGGTTTCCTTTTGGTGTTTTTTGTTCGTTTCCTTTTAAAAGATCAGCAATATTATGAATATAGTCTGCACGACCAGGAATTGGCGGACACAAATAATGCTCAGGAATATCCCAAAACTCAACACCATAATGATGTTTAAGTAAGGCTTTATTTAGAGCTTTTACAGCATTAGGATTAAAAAAATCTACAGAGTCATCACCATAAGTGTTGGGTGCAACAAATTCTTTTAACTCTGGCGAACTTTTAATAAGTGCATCAAAATTATAACGTTCTCTATGTTGGCTTCTAGGATGAAGTTGCGATTTTACTTTGGGATGTGCTTTTTTTTGTTGCAATTTTTATTTTTATTTAAGGGGTCAAAGGTAATGCAAAACCACTACAATTAACGATGGCCATTTATAAACGTATCATTTAAAACTAGTGACTAAGACGGCGACTTTAAATTTATTACTTATACTCTAATTTTCAAAAAATGAAATGTTGTTATTTTTTAAAACAAGATCGATAGTATTATTTTATAATATATGGGTTTTCGTTAATATAATTTCTAGTAACAAAATCTAAACAAGTACTTAGTAATTGGCCCATATTTTTGCACTTTTTAAAGTCTATATCTTTGGTTAATTCAAAAAGTGACTTTTTTAATTCTTTTATTTTTTTTGGTGTTGAGATGTTATCGTTTTTCATACATCTTAGAAGAAAATCTAAACTTTCGCGCTCACTCGTGGCACGTTTAGCTAGTAAAGATCGCTCTTCTTTTTCATATTGCTCTATAGAGGCGCTGGCTAAAACGTCTAAACTCATCTTTACCAGTGCATTATTTTCTTTTAAAAATTGAGGTTTATAGACTTTTACGTTGCCTTCATAACTTTGCTGATCAAAATCTATAGCTCGTATTCTGTATTGCACACGATCAAAATCTTGGGTAATTACAATAACATAATTGTAGGACCTCATATCGGCAAGTAAACGCACAAAACAACGTTCATTAAATTTTACAAACTCTTTTGCTAGGGCTCTTTTATCTTGCATAGGTAAGGTATCGAGGTGTTCGCTAATAAATGTGTCACCAGGTATGCCTAAAATATGTTCTTCTATGAGCGTGTTTTTGTGAACTAGAAAGTTAATGTGATTGGGTGATAATAAATCTTCTAATTCTAGGCCATATATTCTAGAAGCATCAGCCTTTTTAACGTACAAGAAAATATAATTATCATTAAGAATGTTTCTTACTTTAATACGAAACGGTTTTGTGTTGCCAAAGGTGCAAAAATCTATACTGTCTATATTTAGATAGGGTATTATACTATCGCTACCATCAGAGTGTAAGATAGAATACATCTGTTTTAAACTCAGCTCAATTTCTGCACGTTCAGATTCTGCATAGTAGCAACTTACCCAAAGGGTATCTTTATCATTTTGATCGAAAATTTCAACAGCTCCTTGAAAGCGAAGCAAATCTTCATAGAAAATGGGTATTTTTATATTTCGCCCTTGCATGGTTAAGTAAGCAGATAATAATTCACCTATAGGATAAGCCGGTTTTTTTTTAGAAATTAATTTTTTATCCATTTTTTAGATTTGGACTAGTTTAGTAGTGTTTTCTAGTGCGCTAGATGTTAATAATTAGGTTGTATGTTTAACTGTGACAGGTGCCTTTATATTCTAATATATGTATGATGATGTAACTACTAGTGTTGATTACCTTTTTTAGACTAAAGAGGTAGACTAAAATTAACATTTAATTGTTGAAGATAGCTATTTTAAAAATCATTTAAAATTCTTGGTAATATTTGTGTTTTTTAGATTATTTAAGATAGGGCAATTTTAGCTTAGTTTTTTTAAACAAAAAAAACGTAAGTCTTACAACTTACGCTTTTGTGCTATTAATCTTAGGGACTAAAAAGGGGTTAATTCTATTATTG
>JAOEWO010000036.1 GCA_028383925.1 Winogradskyella sp. | reverse complement strand
TACCTTCGACATTACATTGCCAATTAGGCAAAAACATAACGTCTGCATCTGATATGGTTATTAAAGGTTCGAGATTACTTTTTACTGCTGAATAAATGGCATTTACTTTGCCTAAGTTAATTTTAGAATTTAAAAGCTGGTCAATTTCTTTATGGGTATCATATAAGTTTTTAAGATACTCTTGCACTACTTTACAACAACCATTATCTATTAAAGAAATTCTAGTTTTAGAATGAATAGTATGCAATAAGGATTCTATACAAAGCTTAAAAACAACCAAACCGTCTTTAAAGTAATCTTCTTCAAGATTAGGTATGTAAACAGGTATAACCACACGATGGTACGATTCTAAAGTCAGCTGATTGTTCTCCTTTTCAGGATTAATCCCTATTCTCATATATTATTACTTAATGACTTAAAGGTTTTGTTGAAAATTTATGACCCACAGTTATAGTTGCATACATTTTTTCAAATTGTAATTGTCCATTTATCGTATTATTCCATTTTTCAATAATTTCTCGTTCAGCTTTGCGTCTAATATCATCTAAAAAAATGCAATATGAATCTGCTAACTTGCGCTTAACACATAAATACGCTGGGTATCTTGCATAAGCAGATGTTCCAGTACTTGGCCCATCGACAAGAACTAAGTCTATATTTTCTATTTTATCTATTGCTGATTTAATAGCGTCATTATTGTACCAAAATTCATTATTCTTTATAATAAATTCTTCGTCTTCATTTTTATCTATATCCGCATGGAGTAAAACTAAACTTTCACCACAACCATATTTTTCTAAATCTTTAGAGATAATAGACTGCCAATCTTTGTTATTATCTATACTAAGCATTTTAGTTTTTAGATTATTTATTTTTATAAACTGAGCAATTATTACTGTTGAAACTCCTGAACCAAACTCTATTATTTGTTTTCTGTCATTTAACAAAATATCATTTAAAATATGAATTATAGTATATGGGTTTAATGAAAAAGGTGTGAAAGGCAAATAGGCATAATCAGGAAATAATTTATATATAATCTGTAATGCATAAGCATCACCATTACTCCTATGGATTTTATCTAAATCCGTCTTATAATTAATAAATTGTTTAAGCTTTTTAAAAGTCATTAATACTTAATTAGTTTTCATAAAACTTTCTTAATTCGTTTAATCCTATTTCTAAAGGTATTAAATCTCTACCTAATAGTTTTAACATTTTACTATTATCAGGGCAACGTCTTGCCATATCTCCTTCTTTTAAAGCCGGAAGATGTATAATCTGAGATTTAGACTTGGTAAACTTAATAATACGCTCTGCTAACTCCAAAATAGTCATTTCTATATCACTACCAATATTTAAAACTTCGTTAACATGCTCTGCGCTATACATCGCTTTAATACAGGTATCTACATTATCATCTACATAACAAAATGAGCGGGTTTGTTGACCATCACCATAAATGCAAATATTTTCATTTGCCATGGCGGCTCTTAAAAAACGTGGCATTACAAAATCATCGCTCTGATTTGGCCCATAGGTGTTAAAAAATCTAAAAATGGTATATTCTAGACCATACTCATCATAAAACGATTTAAAAAAAGCTTCACCTACATTTTTTACAATTGCATAAGGTAATCTAGAATTTAAAGGTGTGGTTTGTTCATTTTGAGGAATCTCAAAAGGCTCGCCATAAACCTCTGAAGAGCTAGAATAAAACACACGTTTTACCCCTGTATTTTTAGATAAGTTTAAAATGTTTTTAATGCCTTCAATATCTTCTAAAACTGCCATTGGATTTTCTAAAGTACGTGCAACACCAACAACAGCAGCATAATGAAAGACATAATCAAAGTTAAACCTCCCAAAAACAGGCACCACATCTTGGTAATTATTTACATTTGCTTTAATAAAAACAACATTATCTAAATTCGGAATTTTATCTTTACTCCCTGTAGAAATATTATCTATTATTACAATTGTGTTTGTTGTATCCTCAGCCAATTTCCTTGCTAAGGCACTACCTACATTTCCTGCGCCACCTGTAATGAGAACTGTGGTATTTGTCATGTTATTACTCGTTTTAAAATCACTTTTAGTATGCGAAAGTTAACCATCCAAAGTGGATTAATCTTATATAAATTTAAGAAAGTTATTAGAGGATAAGCCTTTATGTTTTTTGCCTGCGAAAAACAGAGGTTTTGTAAAAGCTTTTTGTACTCGTATTTCGTTATTATTTTCTCCAATAATTGAGTTTTTAATACTCCCTTAAGATGAATAGGAAGATCTGCATAATTTATATTTGAAGCAGAAATATTACTGGAATGCACTCTGTAATTAGCCAAGGGCTTATCTATATAATAAAATTTGGTATAAAAACTACAACGGGTCCAAAACTCTACGTCTTCTAGTGCAGCTGGAATATTAGTATTAAAAAAGCCAACGTTATCTAATACCGACTTTCGCAATAATGGTGTTGGCATCATAAGCGTCCAATTACCAATCATTTTAAGTTTTACATCACCATGCTTAACATCTACATTTCCTGGTTTACCCACTACTTTATTAGTGAGTTTTCCGTTTTCATCAATAACATTACAATGACAATGCACTAAACCATAATCGAGATGTTGCTCTAAAACTTGAACTTGTTCTTCAATTTTATTTGGCAACCAAATATCATCATCGTCTAAAAATGCTAAAAACATACCTGTAGCATTTGCTATACCAATGTTTCTTGGTTGTGCAGGACCACCACTATTTTCAATTTTAATGTACTTAATATTTTTATAGTTTGAACATAAATCCGCCGTCTCAGTATTGGTAGAACCATCATCTACCACTATAATCTCTATTAGTTTATAGGTTTGATTTATTACGCTTTCTAGCGTGAGTTTTAAAAACTCAACACGATTGTACGTTGGTATGATTACTGAAACTTTAGTCAAAACGGTACATTAATTTTTGAAGGCTTTACCGACATAAGCTTTGGTAATTTTCATAATTAGAGACAATTTTGAAAATCCATGTAATACTTGAATCGGTTTTGTATAAAAATAACCTACTTTTTTTCTATTCGGAATTAAAAAGTGTTTTATATAATGGTCTTCAACTTTACTTGATTTTGAAACGCCTAATTGAAAATAATTGACGAAACGAACATATTCTTCATAGACTTTTGAATTATTCTCGCCAAAATTTATAGTCGTTGTAGAAGCATCGTGTCTTCTGAATGCGTTTAACATTTGATTGATGCAGATGAAGGATGACGCTCTAACTAAATAAGTCCAAAGAAATAAATCTGAAATCTGCTTATTTTGGAATATTATATCTGGAATTGTTGTTATTGGTTTCCTAAATACTACACTGCTTCCATTGGTGATTAAGGGATTTATAGGTAAATCTTTAATCGTTACCTCACCATCAAAAACTCTAGTTTCGTCCGTTTTTAATTTTAATTTTGAAAACCGTTTTGAAGAGTTATATAAAAACTCACCATACTCATTTACATAATTACTTCCTGTGAATGCTAATACTGTAGTTGGATGCGACTGTAATGCAGAAACCGTTGTTTCTAAAAAATTAGGTTCACAATAATCATCAGTTTCGGCAATCCATATAAATTTAGTTTGCGCTAATTCAATTCCTTTTTGCCACGATTTATAACCACTACCAGAATTGTTTTCATTTTTTATGAATGCCTTTATAGTGAACTCAGGATTTTTTTTGAGGTAATTTTCAATAATTTCAACACTAGCGTCCGAAGATTTATCATCAATAATTATAGCTTCCCAATCTTTATACGATTGATCTAGTATACTATCTAAGCGTTGCTCAATATAGTTTTGATGATTATAACTCGGTATGATGATGGTAACTCTAGCCAAAATTAATTAAGCATTTAGTTTTAAAATGTTTGTCCAAGCCTCAATAATTGTGTGCTCTTCTTCTGCCATACTGTAGGTTAACAGAATAAATTCTGATGCTTTTTTAGCCATGATTTCGTAAGGCTTAGCATTATCTTCGTAGGCTTTTAAAAGTGCTTCGAGGGTTTTTACATACGCTTTAATATCTCTGTCTTTTACTGGAAATGAAAAATCTGGGTTAAATATTTCTATACCACCTTGACCAGGATAACCCACCACAACACAACCACAAGCCATAGCCTCTGCTGGTGGCATACCAAAACCTTCGTTAATATTGAAACTTAAAAACAGTGCACTTTCTTTCATACAATCGGCCACCTGTTGTTCGTTCATATTTTCAATGGGTTTAATGTCCCAATTATCTAAAACCCCTTTAAATTTCAAAATATTTATAACCTGAACAATGTCTGAACGTAAACGCCTTGGCATAAAACAGATTTGCTTTTTCTTTTTTGTATTAATGGAAAACTTCTTACTATCAAAACCATATTTTACTCTAAATACATTGAGTTTTGGAAATGCTAAATTTATGTATTGTTTGGCATCTTCAGAATTTACAACAACACTAATTAAATCTTCATTAAGGTATGGTGTGTCCTTGTCACTTAAATCTAAATCGTAACCAAAAAAGGTTTGATAAGCACCTTGATTGTAAATAACCTTCTTAATACGCGGTTTTACTTCTGCTAATTTAGGGCCGTAAACTTCTGGAAAGACTAAAATATCAGTTTTAAGAATTTCGATAATTTCTCCTTGTGTAACTCTATTTTTCGCTTTTTTAATACCTTGTTTAACAGCTCCTTTCAACTTCTGTTTTACGGAAAGTTGCGCTTGCAATTTTAATTCTACTAAATCTTTAAAAAGCGATGGATTGTAAAGTACAGGCGTTTTGTTAGCAAACCAATTACATTTAAAGCCAGGATTATCATGTAAAATATAAGCTTCAAAACCATTTTTATTCAACACATCTACCTGCCTATAGATTTGCTTAATGCCACCTGAAGGTTTCTGTATATCTGGACAAACGAATAATAGTCTTTTGCTATGATTTACCAACTATTTGAGTATTAAAATTTAATAGAATTCTTGATTCTTGTATAGGTATGTTTCTACCATTCCCATAGAAATCACCGTTAATAACATCAAATGAAATAGCATTCTGCAAAAAATCTGATCTTACTTTATCCACATATAAATCTGTTGTAATATAATATGTCCCCTCATTAATATTTAAATTAGTCATTGAAAATATAATACTTTGAATATTATCAACGCTATCAACATCTGCCAAATAATTACTTAACCAAGCTACTCTTTGACCCATATAATCATTTATCTTAAGATCTAATCGTAACTGAGATGAATTAATTTGTCTAATATTATCAAGTTTTATAATTATTTTGAATGGTTTACCATTTTCTGGTGGCATTAGATTTGTATTTCCAGTAACAATAATATCTTTAACCTTAACTAAACCACTTCCTGACCTATTGCCTGTATTGAGTTTGTTCCTAACACTATCTCTATCTAAATAATTCTCGATAATACTGTCAATATTCCCAATTCTAGAAATTTCTCCATTCTCAATTAACATACCTCTTGTACATAAACTACGTACGGCGGCCATATTATGACTCACAAAAAGAACGGTTCTACCTTCACCTTTACTGATGTCTTGCATTTTACCAATTGCCTTTTTCTGAAACTCAGCATCACCAACGGCTAAAACCTCATCAATTACTAAAATATCTGGTTCTAAATGTGCGGCTACTGCAAATGCTAACCTTACTTTCATACCACTACTATAGCGTTTTACAGGTGTATCTATATAACGTTCACAACCACTAAAATTTATTATTTCGGCTTCCTTTTGCTTTATTTCGGCCTTTGTCATACCCAAGATTGCACCATTTAAATAGATGTTTTCCCTACCTGTCATTTCGGGATGAAAACCGGTACCAACCTCAAGAAGGGATGCAATTCTTCCTCTTGTTTTTATTTGGCCTGTTGTAGGTGCTGTAACTCTAGATAATATTTTTAATAAGGTAGATTTACCTGCACCATTTTTACCTATAATGCCTAAAACCTCACCTTTTTTTACTTCAAAATTGATATCTTTTAGAGCCCAAACATAATCGCTTTTACCTTTTTTGCTTCTATCGTTGGTTTCACCAATTTTAAGAAATGGATCATTTTTACCTCTTATTTTAAACCACCACCGTTTTAAATCATTATTAATGGTACCTGTTCCTATAACACCTAATCGGTATTGCTTATTTATAGCTTCTGCTCTTAAAATAATGTTAGACATATTATACCGTATCGATAAATTGTTTTTCTGTTCTGTTAAAAATAACCAAACCAAATAGAAATATAAAAAGACTTAAAACTAAGGTGTATGCAAAACCAAACCACGAAAAAGCGCCAGTATTTAAAAGCATGTATCTAAACCCTTCTATAATTTGAGTTAGCGGGTTATACTCTACTAAAGTAGCTACTAAAGCAGGGAATTTTAGTTTTGCTTCGGCCAAAGGATAGGGCACTGCAGAGACATACATTAGTAACTGAACACCAAAACTTACAAGTACTGTTAAGTCTCTATATTTTGTTGTTAGAGATGAAATAATCATGCCTAAGCCTAAACCTAATAAGGCCATCATTACTACGTAAACAGGAAACAAAAAGGCCAAAATATTCATTTCAATACCTTTACCAATAGCTAAATAATAAAGGTAAAAACCAAGAAAGATTAATATTTGAATTCCAAACTTTAATAAATTTGAAATGGTAATAGACATTGGCATTATTACTCTGGGAAAATATACCTTACCAAAAATACTCTGATTTTTTGTAAACGTACTCGAGGTTCCTGTTAGGCATTCTTTAAAATAATTCCACGCACTAATACCTGCTAAATTAAATAAAAATGCAGGTACAATACCTGTATTAATATTACCAAGTTTATTAAATATTAGTGTAAAAATAACAGAGGTAAATAAAGGTTGAATTATATACCATAATGGTCCTAAAATTGTCTGTTTATAGAGTGTTATAATATCTCGCTTTACAAACAATAAAAGAAGGTCGCGGTATTGCCAAATTTCCTTAAAATTAAAGTCAATTAGTTTTCTCTTACTAGAGATGGTATAAAGCCAGTCATCTTCTTTTTGAGTAATCAAATTACTTAAGTTTTAAATAATTATTAGTATCCCACTTTTGACAATTAAATTTGAATAATTATAGTATTCTTAGAGAATTTAATTAAAATAGTCCCAAGTTATCTTTAACCCTTCGCGTACTGTAAATTTTGGTTTGTAACCTAAAAGTTTTTCTGCCTTAGAAATATTAGCTAAAGAATCTCTAACATCACCTTGTCTAGGTGGCCCATAAATTGCCTTTAGTTGAGATTTTGCAGCTATACGTAACGAGTCCCACAAATAATTAATGGTAATACGTTCGCCACAAGCTACATTAAACACTTCGTTTTTAGCTTCTTTTGAAGCGAAAAAGCCTTTTACATTAGCCTGTACTACATTGTCTATAAATGTAAAGTCTCTAGTTTGCTCTCCGTCACCATTTATTTTACAAGGCTCATTATCATTAAGCGCTTGCATAAACAAAGGTATTACTGCTGCATAAGCACCATCTGGACTTTGTTTAGGGCCAAATACATTAAAATATCGTAAGCCAATAACATCTGTATTGTATGTGGTCCCAAATACATCAGCATATAATTCGTTTACATATTTTGTTACCGCATATGGCGAAAGTGGCTTACCGATGGTATCTTCTACTTTTGGTAATGCTTTACTATCACCATAAGTTGAGCTAGAAGCTGCATAAACCATACGTTTTACCGTTGTACTATCCTTAAGTGCAACCATCATATTTAAAAACCCCGATATATTAACAGCATTGGTCGTCGCCGGATCGTTAATAGAGCGTGGCACTGAGCCAAGTGCAGCTTGGTGAGAAACATAATCTATACCATCCATAGCTGTTTTACAAGTTTCTAAATCTCTAATATCCCCTTCTATTAATTCAAAAGCAGAGTTATTTGTAAACTCAGATAAATTTTCACGATGACCGTTTGAAAAGTCATCTAATACCCTTACTTTTTTTGCATTATATTTTAGTAAATATTCTACAAGATTAGAGCCAATAAAGCCTCCCCCTCCTGTTATTAAAAAGCTTAATTTAGTAAGATCTTCTGTATGGTGTGGGTTTTCGTACATTATTTGTGTTTAATGAATTTTATAAACGTGCATCTATTGCGCTTACAGGCAGTAATGATTTTACATCAAAAACGATACATTTATCAGATTTTAAATTATCTAAAGATATTTCTAAAAACTCGTTATGAGATACCGCTAATATAATGGCATCATAATCTGATTTTAACTCAGACATAGAAGATTTTAAGTCAATATTATACTCATGTTTTACTTCTTCTTTTGAAGCCCACGGATCGTACACATCTACATTAACATGGTACGATTTAAATTCTTCTATAATATCTATAACTCTAGAGTTTCTTATATCTGGGCAATTTTCTTTAAAAGTAATACCTAATACTAAAGCATTAGACCCTTTTATAGTTGCACCTTTTTTTATCATCATTTTAACAGTCTCGGTAGCGACATAACTACCCATACTATCATTCATCTTACGACCTGCCAAAATAATCTCTGGATTATAACCAGACTCTATAGCTTTTTGAGCTAAGTAATATGGATCAACACCTATACAATGCCCACCTACTAAACCAGGTGAGAATTTTAAGAAGTTCCACTTGGTACCTGCAGCTTCTAAAACTGCTTTTGTATCTATATCTAATAATCTAAATATTTTAGACAATTCGTTTACAAACGCAATATTAATATCTCTTTGAGAATTTTCTATAACTTTTGCAGCTTCAGCTACCTTAATAGAAGGTGCTAAATGTGTACCAGCAGTTATTACTTTTAAATATAGGTCGTTCACCTTTTTTGCAATCTCTGGTGTAGACCCAGAAGTTACTTTTAATATTTTAGTTACTGTATGCTCTTTATCACCTGGGTTAATACGTTCTGGCGAATAACCTGCAAAAAAGTCTTCATTGTATTTTAGACCAGATGTTTTTGCTAAAATAGGTACACAAATATCTTCTGTTGCACCAGGATACACGGTAGATTCGTAAATAACGATATCGTTTTTAGACATGGCACTACCTACAGATTCACTTGCTTTAATTAATGGTGTAAATACCGGTTTATTTAAAGCATCTGTTGGTGTTGGTACAGTAATAATATAGACATTGGCTATCTTTAAATCTTCAAGACTGTCTGTTATAAATAAGCCTTTACTTGCATTTAATTCTGTAGTAAGTACAGCTTCTAAATTTTTGTTTTCAACTTCTAATGTTTTATCAACACCGTCGTTTAACTCTTTAATTCGTTGCTTATTAATATCAAAACCAACCACCAAAAATTGCTTTGCAAATTCTACGGCCAAAGGTAAGCCTACGTAACCTAAGCCTATGATTGCAATTTTGTCTTCAGAATGTGTCATTTGTTTAAAAAAGATTTTAAAATGAATGTCAAATCTAAGTAAAAACTGTAATTATGGACATATCTTGTATTGATTTCCACCTTATCTACCCAAATAATCGTCCTATTGTAATGTACAGGATCATTTTGACGTTTTAATACACGTTGTTCATCTCTATATTTTAATGTAGCCGGTCCAGTAATTCCTGGTTTTACTATTAAAATAATACGATGATCACCTTTTAACTCATCAGCAAAACCTTGTAAATCTGGCCTAGGACCTACAAAACTCATATCGCCTTTTAACACATTAAAAAGTTGTGGTAACTCATCTAATTTACTTCGTCTTAAAAATCTACCGTAACGAATAACTCTACTTTTTGTCTTCCCTAAATGATTTTTTTTATCTTTTATTGATCTAATCTTATAAATCTTAAACAGCTTAGCATGTTGCCCAACTCTTATTTGCGAAAAAAGCCCATTATGTTTTGTATCTATACTAGCTAATAAAACTAGCAACAGAATAGGTAATACTAAAACGGGTAGTAATAGCAATGCTAAAAGAAAATCAAAACAACGTTTAATTATAAGTTGTGAGGAAGTTATCAAAATTAAGTTTTTATTATTTGCGTTGTATGAGACGTTTTATTTTTGCTAACATTGAGGGTTTTTCGTTTTCATGGTAAGAATTACCATAACTACCATAACCATAGCCGTAACCATAACCGTACCCATAATTATAACCATATCTTTCTTTGTGTTTATAAAAATTAAGCACAAAACTTACGTTTTTTATTTCGCCATTTCTATACTTGGCATTCACCAATTGCAGCATGCCTTTTTTAGTGTAGTCAAATCTTACCATATATATTGTTGCATCTGCATGATGCGATAATTCTAAGGCATCAGTTACCAAACCTAATGGTGGTGTATCTAAAATTATAATATCATAGATTTGACGCAGTTCTTTTAATGCCTCTTGCAATTTATCTCCCATTAAAAGTTCTGATGGGTTTGGTGGTATAGGTCCCGAAGAAATAAGATCTAAGTTTTCTATATGTGTATTGGTGATAACTTCTTCTAAACTATTCTGACTTATTAAGTAGTTAACAATACCTATATCGTTATCTAAATTAAAATCTCCAAAAATCTTTGGTTTACGTAAATCTAAACCTAATAAAATAGTTTTCTTACCTGTTAAAGCATAAACACTTGCCATATTTATTGAACAGAATGTTTTACCCTCACCACTTACCGATGATGTAATCATTAATGTCTTACCTAAGTTTTCGCTTCCAGATTGTTTTCTGTATATAAATTGAAGGCTCGATCTTAGTGCTCTAAAAGATTCTGCAATTGTAGATTTTGGTTTTTCAAATACAATAAGATTATTAGGATGGTTAAACTTGCCCAACAACCCTAATATGGGAATGTTTGATAATTTTTCTACATCACCAACATTATTAATGTTATTATTTAATAAGTATAATACAAGAACAAAACATACTGGCAAAGAAATACCTAGAAGTAAAGCCATAGTATAATTTAAAGATTTTTTTGGCCCTATTGGTGCATCACCTATATCTTTAGCTTCGTCTATAAAAACTATGTCAGAAATATTAGCTGCTCTTATAATAGCAGCTTCACTTCTCTTACTTTGGTACAAGTTATAGGTTTCTAAACCAATATCTAATTTACGCTGTATTTTAAGATATTCTTGCTGGTCTTCTGGTAAATCTCTTAATTCTGCTTCGTATCTAGACATTTGTCTATTTACTGCATTTAATCTAGAACCTATGGTTGTTTTGGTTGCGTTAATGGTTTCTAACAGTACATTTTTTTGAGTATTTATCCTTCTATCTATATCTTTAAATAACACAGACCCTTCTTTGGTTGTATATTCTAAGTCTTGTCGCTCTATAGCTAACATCGTTATATTGCTAACCCCTAGTATAATATTAACTTCATTAATACCAACAGATGTTGGCGCAGCTATATTAGTGAAGTCTTTTTTAGTACGTAGGTAAACCTCTAATGCATTGAGATATTCTAATTTAATTTTTTCACCTTCTTTTACAACGTCTAATTCTTTAAGATTTTCAGCTTTTAACTCTAACTCATTTGTAACATCAAAAACACTATTTTTCTTTCTAAATGCATTCATTTCAATAGTACCGCTTTTAAGTTCATTATCAACCTCAGACAGACTACTGTCAATAAACTTAATGGTATTTGTGGCATATATATTCTTTCTCTGTAGCTCTGTTCTACTTAAAATGGCTACAGTGGTATTTAAATAATCTACAATTTTAGCCTTATTCTTACCTAGCATAGACATTACTAAAATAGATGAAGCGTCTTTTGATTTTGTCTTTGCATTAACTACATTTTTGTATTGGTTAACTACAGCGTCATAACTTAAAAACCTTGTATAATAAGCACTCTCTTTTTCAAAACTTAGATCGCTATTTTTAACTATAGTTACAGATAAAAAAGGAAGCTCAATAGCTTCACCATATCTATATTTCTCTTTGAAAACATCCGAAGAAACAGCAATTAACTTAAATGCTTTAGATGTGTAATTTTGACATTTAACTTGCTGTGATTCTCCAAAATCTATGGAGAGCTCAAACGTTTCATCAGTGATGGGTTTTATTTGAATAAGCTTAGAAAGCACTTGAAATTCACCCTTATTAACTACAGTAATAAACGGGGAATTTTTATAAATATCTTTAAGAAAATACTCACCTTGTTTTAAATATTGCTTGTAAAACTCTAGAGAATCTACAACCAACTCATTATGTGTTCTTGTATTAATTTCGGTGATTACTTTACCGACCTTACTAGATACACCTCCCCAATTAAAAGAAATACTTGTACTGGCTGTTGAAAAAGGAGTTTGATCGTTTTCTACTGCAATAAGACTCTCTAATCTATAAATATTCTCTTTTCTAACATTAAAGTAATGAGCAATACTGAGGCCTATAATTACCGAAACTAAAATTAGTGGCCAAAAACTAATAATTTTAAATAATAATCCTTTTAAATCAAAGTTAGATTTAGTTGCATCATTATGTTCAAACTCATATTCAAATTCGCTCATACTTTATAACCTATCAATTAAAAGAAAACTTGTAGTTACTATACCTACAATTGTTATTAATGTGGTAATAGTCTGTGAGCCCGTTAGACCAGTTCCCCAAGATTTTTGCTTTAATGGTTTTACATAAATCATATCATTATTTTGAATGTAATAATAGGGAGATTTCATTACATTAATATCGGTTAAATCTAAGTTGTAAATTTTTTGTCCTTGAGGGTATTGCCTTACTATCATTACTTCTTTTCTATTTCCTGTTTGTGCTATTTCACCAGAGTTAGCTAAGGCTTCAAAAATATTAACCCTATCCTGAAACATGGTTTTTGTACCAGGATTACCAACCTCACCATTAGCAACAAAACGCAAACCAGCTAACTTAACAGTCACAAAAATATTGGCTGTCTTTTTAAATTGCTCATCTAATAATTTTTTTTCAATAAGTAATCTAATCTCATCGGCAGTATAACCCAATACGCTTATTTCACCTAGTTCTGGTATTCTAATATTACCGTGCAAATCAACACTAAAGCCATCAAAATAAGCACGTTCTGCACTACTTGCATTTAAATTTTCTTCACCCGTAGGATTAAATATCTGCGCATCTTTTTGATCTAAAACTTTAATTCTAATATTTAAAATATCACCAATTTGAATACGGTAAGGTTTCTGCATTTCAGAAAGATTATTTTGTAAACTGTCGGTATTAGAATTATCTTTATTTTGTAAATAAACCGTGTCTTTATGAGGTATACAAGAGGACACCACTACACAACTTAGAATAATAATAAAGAACTTTAACAGCCTCATAAATAACATGTTTGTTTACAGACAAATATAATGTATCAATAGTAATATCAAAACTATTAGGTTTGTTTTTGGTTTATTTACGTTCTTTGCAAAAAAAGTTTGAATTATCTTAACGTAGAAAATATATCGAAGGCTTTTGGAGAGCTTATCCTTTTTAAAGATTTATCCTTCAGTATTCATAAAGATCAAAAAATTGCTTTTGTAGCAAAAAACGGTAGCGGAAAAACCTCTATCCTAAATATCCTTTCTGGTAAAGACACACCAGATGATGGCCAAGTAGTGGTTAGAAAAGGACTGCGTTTAGCCTTTTTAGACCAAGAGCCAGACTTAGACCCTCAACTCACATTAGAGCAAACTATTTTTGCATCAGACATTCCTGTGCTTAAAATTATTGAAGCTTACGAAGAGGCTTTAAAAAATCCTGAAGATGCAGATGCTTATCAACTGGCTTTTGAGGGCATGGACAGACACAACGCTTGGGAGTTTGAAACGCAATACCAACAAACACTTTCACAGCTAAAACTAAACGACTTAAGTGTAAAAGTACAAACCTTATCTGGCGGACAAAAAAAGCGGTTAGCTCTAGCGCAAGCAATTTTAAGTAAACCCGATATTTTAATTTTAGATGAGCCAACCAATCACCTCGATTTAGAAATGATTGAATGGTTAGAAGAGTATTTCGCAAAAACACAACAAACGTTGTTTATGGTAACGCACGATCGTTATTTTCTTGAGCGTGTTTGTAACGAAATCGTAGAATTAGATCATGGTGAATTACACACCTATAAAGGCAATTATTCGTATTATTTAGAAAAGAAAGAAGCACGAATAGAAAACCAAGCTACCGAAGTTGGCAAAGCCAAACAGCTCTTTAAAAAAGAACTAGAATGGATGCGTCGCCAGCCTAAAGCCCGAACAACAAAGTCTAAAAGTAGAATAGATGATTTCTCTGAAATTAAATCTAAAGCACACAAAAGAAGACAAGACCACACCATTGAGCTAGATATAAATATGGCGCGTTTGGGCAGCAAAATTATTGAGTTTCATAAGGTCTCTAAATCATTTAAAGATAAAACCATATTAGATGGTTTTGAATATACCTTTAAAAAAGGCGATCGTATTGGTATTATTGGTAAAAACGGAACAGGTAAATCTACGTTTCTAAACCTATTAACGCAAAGTCTGCAACCAGATGCCGGTAAAGTTGTTATCGGTGAAACCGTAAAAATTGGCTACTACACCCAAGGTGGTATTAAAGCAAAACCTAACCAAAAAGTAATCGATGTTATTAAAGAATTTGGTGACTACATTCCGCTAGCCAAAGGCAGACAAATTAGTGCGCAACAGTTATTAGAGAAGTTTTTATTTGATAGAAAGAAGCAATACGATTTTGTAGAAAAACTAAGTGGTGGCGAGCAAAAACGCTTATACCTCTGTACGGTTTTAATTCAGAATCCCAATGTTTTAATTTTAGATGAACCTACAAACGATTTAGATATTGTAACATTAAATGTTTTAGAAGATTTCTTATTAGATTTTCCTGGTGTGCTTTTAGTTGTATCGCACGATCGTTACTTTATGGATAAAATTGTAGACCATATGTTTGTCTTTAGAGGTGAAGGTGTTGTTGATGATTTTCCTGGTAATTACTCAGACTTTAGAGCCTATGATGCTAGTAAATCTAAACAGATTGAGCAACCTATTAAAACTGACAACACTAAGGTTGTAAAACAAAACGAAGCCAACAAATTAGACTATAACGAACAAAAGGAATATAAAAATTTAACATCAAAAATAAGAGCCTTAGAATTAGATAAAACAGCATTAGAGGCAAAGTTTTTAAACCCTGAATTATCGCAAGATGAAATTAGCAAGCTTTCAGAAAAACTTCAGGTCATTATAGATACTATTGAAGAAAAAGAGATGCGTTGGTTTGAATTAGCTGAAAAGCTAGAAGATTAAATTTTTACACAAAGGCGCAGATTAATAAACAAAATTAGCTTACAACAAGCTATTTTAAAAAATGTTAGACAAAGAACAATAACAACATGTTACCATTTTTAAACTTTGCATCTTAGCTCCTTTGTAAGAAGAACAATGTACCAACTCATAGCCTACATAAAATTTTTATTTAGCTCCACAAATCAGCATGGAGTGCACTCCCCTTTTGTCTATAATTTTGTTACTAAATGCCTTTATGATAAAACAAAATATGAGGCGTACCAACAATTATACGACTACCGCAATGGGTTAAAAAAATCAACAACCGTTCTAAAAATTAACGATTTAGGCGAGGGCTCTAAAGTTTTAGATAAAAATGAGCGTAGCGTTAAAAAGATGCTTAAAACCTCTAGTAGTTCTAAAAAAGAAGCGAAACTACTATGGCGCATTGCAACATACTTTAAGACTGCCCAGGTTTTAGAATTAGGTACTTCTTTAGGCATGGGCACTTATGCTTTATCGTTAGCAGAGACCACATCACATCTTACAACTATTGAAGGGTGTTCTAATACGTCAGATTTTTCAAAACATAAGTTTGAAACTTTACATATTACTAATACTCATTTTATAAAAGGGCATTTTCTAGAAACGATACAGCATCTAAAACAAACTAATTACGACCTCATTTACTTTGATGGTCATCATAATAAGGCAGCAACAATTCAGTATTTCGAAACTCTTTTAACTAAAGCAAATAACGAAACTGTATTTATTTTTGATGATATTTACTGGTCTAAAGGGATGACAGAAGCTTGGCAATATATTAAAGCACACCATGCGGTTACAGTCACAGTTGATTGCTTCTGTTTAGGGTTGGTCTTCTTTAGAAAAGAGCAGCAAAAAGAACATTTTAAAATTAGACTGTAACAACCCTATAACTTTAACGTCTTATTTGGTGAACCGATTTTTAAATTCTTTTATCTTGCACAAGATTTAAGGAAAACTAGACTATAATAATTATGAGTAGCAACGTTATTGAAATTAGAAATATCATTAGAGATTTTAAACTAGGACAAGAGATTGTTCATGTACTAAAAGGTATCGACTTAGACATAAAACGTGGCGAATACGTTGCTATTATGGGACCCTCTGGTTCGGGCAAATCTACTTTAATGAATTTATTAGGTTGCTTAGACACACCCACTGCGGGCTCTTATAGTTTAAATGGTAATGATGTAAGCCAAATGACAGATGATGAACTGGCAGAAATACGAAACACCGAAATTGGTTTCGTTTTTCAAACCTTTAACCTATTACCAAGAACAACAGCTTTAGAGAATGTTGCCTTACCGATGATATATGCAGGTGCATCAAAAAAAGAACGAAATAGTCGTGCTTCAGAAGTTTTAACTGATGTTGGTTTAGCAGATCGTATGGATCACAAACCAAATCAACTTTCTGGTGGACAAAGACAGCGTGTCGCAGTAGGCCGTGCTTTAGTAAACAAACCATCTATAATCTTAGCAGATGAGCCAACAGGTAACTTAGATTCTAAAACAGGATTAGAAATTATGGCTTTATTCGATGAAATTCATGCTGCAGGTAACACGGTAATCATGGTAACACACGAAGAAGAGATTGCAGCACATGCCAAACGTGTTATTCGTTTACGCGATGGTGTTATTGAGAGTGATACGTTTAACTCTTAGTACTATAAATAGCTGTGACATTAGACATAATAGATAACAACTATTTAGCTAGTCATAAATACTCATACATTTGGAAGTGGTTTCTCATATTTATATTGAGTACTCATATCTTAACCACCTTTAATTTAGTCGAATTACCAAATTTAGTTAATCAAACCTTCACCGTTATAATGACTATTTGTGTGCTTCTTTTACTAATTAATCTATTCCTATTTACAAGAATTGGCAAATTAGAATTAATTAAAAATACGCTTATCACAAGAATAGATGACTCTATTCAAACAGTAGATTTAGACACTATTAAAACAGTTGAAATTTCTTCTACTAATAAAAATCATTACTTCATGAAGTTCGATCCAAATTTTGAGGTTTTAGTCGAAATGAAAAATGGACAACTCAACGAAATAAAACAAATGTTTATAAAAAATAAAATTGAGATAATAGACACAAGCTTTATGACCAAACTAAAAAAATGGTTCATTAAAACTGAACAATAATTATCTTTAAATTTATCTCACTGCTTATTTTTTCACAAAGTTTTGTATCAAGACAAAATGAATAGATATAAATTAAAGAGATTGCCACGCTCTGCGTCCTCTCAATGACAGTCTAATTAAAAATTAAGATTCAAACTTTCAACTTTTAACTCATAACTCGTAACTTTGTTTACATGAAGGTATACACAAAAACAGGAGACAAAGGCACAACGGCACTTTTTGGTGGCACACGCGTTCCTAAACATCATATAAGAATAGAAAGTTACGGCACTATAGATGAGCTTAACTCACATATTGGCCTAATTAGAGACCAAGACATAGACCAATTGTACAAAAACACCTTAATGGATATTCAAGATCGTTTATTTACGGTTGGTGCAATTTTAGCCACAGACCCAGAAAAAGCGACTTTAAAAAATGGTAAAGCACGTTTAAATATTCCAAAAATATCTAGTGAAGATATTGAACGCCTAGAAAAAGGAATGGACCTCATGGAAGAAAGCTTACCACCAATGACGCATTTTGTTTTACCAGGTGGCCATACCACTGTGTCATTCTGTCACATCGCACGTACGGTTTGCCGTAGAGCAGAACGTTTAGCTTCGCATCTTAATGACTTAGAGCCGTTTCAACCCGAAACGTTAATGTACATTAATCGCCTTTCTGACTATCTTTTTGTATTGGCACGGAAGTTGTCTAAAGATTTACAAGCTGAAGAGATAAAATGGATTCCTAAAAAAGAATCTTAATAAAACATCAATTCGCGTGTTTCGACATTTTTTTGTCGGAATGTATCGAGAACAGAGTTTCATATACAAGTCCTATTCGCAATACAAATTTTATTCCCTTTGGGTGATAAAACGCACTCGAATTGACGAACAATTAATTTCAAAAGCTAGGACCAACAATTGCAATACCAGGTCCGAAATAAAAGTTGACGATTACACGTTCTTTATATTAATGGTTAAACATATATAAATGTCCTTTTAACTATTTAGAAGCCACAAAAATGTATGTTTAGTGAGACCGATAAATTAACATATTAAGTTAAAAAAATAAATAATTTAATTTTTTCTTGAATTGTTCAACTAAAAAATTATTTTTGCAAAAATTAAACTTACGACGCAAATGTATTGGACATTAGAATTAGCATCTTATTTAAGTGATGCACCTTGGCCGGCAACAAAAGACGAACTAATTGATTACGCAATTAGAACAGGAGCACCTTTGGAGGTTGTTGAAAACTTACAAGCAATAGAAGACGAAGGTGATTCTTATGATTCTATTGAAGAGATTTGGCCAGATTATCCTACTGACGAAGATTACCTCTGGAATGAGGATGAATATTAACATACAATTTTACACAAAAAAAAGTCTCTTGCGTTATCATAACTGAGAGACTTTTTCTATTTTCGAGTATTATTTTACTTGTGAAGTATAATGTCAGGCTGAGCGCAGTCGAAGCCCAATAAAACTAATAATGTTCTTCTATTACGTTTACATATTAAAATGTTTTGATAATTCTTATTACACAGGCATTACCAATAATCTTGAAAAAAGATATAATGAACATAAATTAGGTAAACACAGAAATAGTTACACATTTAAAAGAAGACCAATTGAGTTAGTTTTTAATCAAGAATTTAACGACGTTTTACAAGTAATATATTTTGAGAAGAAAATTAAGAAATGGACAAGAGCATATAAAGAAGCATTAATAAATGAAGATTGTGATTTGCATCAAATATTAGCAGAGTGCAGAAACGCAACTCACTATAAATACAATGGCACCTAAAAATGCGCTTCGACTGCGCTCAGCGTGACATCCTAGAAATAATGAAATAATTAAAAACACAGATTGACACCAATCAATCCGTTATAAAATATATAAGAATATGACCTTTTTAGATAAAGTACTAAAAGTTTTTGTTGGAGATAAATCTAAACAAGATGTAGGTGCTATAAAACCAATCGTAAACCAAATAAAAACTTTTGAGAAAGCTTTAGAGGCCTTATCGCACGATGAGCTTAGAGCAAAAACAGCTGAGTTTAAAGAAAAAATTGCAGAGGCAAGATTGCCACTTAACACTAAAAAAGAAGAGCTTTTAGCAAAAGCCGCAGTTACTGAAGATATTGATGAACGTGAAGATATTTATCTTGAAGTAGATAAAATAGAAGACGAAATCTACAATGTTACCGAAGGTGTTTTAAATGATATTTTACCTGAAGCCTTTGCTGTAGTAAAAGAAACGGCAAAACGTTTTGTACACAACACACAAATTCCGGTAACAGCTAATGCATTTGACCGCGAAATTTCTGGCGATAATGATTATGTAACTCTAGATGGCGACCAAGCAATTTGGGCAAACTCTTGGGATGCTGCAGGTAAGCCAATTACTTGGGACATGATTCATTACGATGTGCAATTAATTGGTGGTATAGCCATGCACCAAGGTAAAATTGCAGAGATGCAAACTGGTGAAGGTAAAACATTGGTAGCAACGCTTCCTGTGTATTTAAATGCCTTAACTGGTCGTGGAGTACACTTAGTAACCGTAAATGATTACTTAGCAAAACGAGATAGTGCCTGGATGGCACCAATTTTTCAGTTTCATGGTATGAGTATCGATTGTATTGATTATCATACTCCAAACTCTGATGCACGTCGTAAAGCCTACAACGCAGATATCACTTACGGAACCAACAACGAATTTGGTTTTGATTACTTACGTGATAACATGGCGCATTCGCCAGAAGACTTGGTACAACGTCCACATCATTATGCTATTGTCGATGAGGTCGATTCTGTTTTAGTCGATGATGCACGTACACCATTAATCATCTCTGGGCCAGTACCAAGAGGAGACGAGCATGAGTTTGATGCCTTAAAACCTAAGGTAAATGCTATTGAAGAAGTACAACGCAAATATTTAGTGGGAGTTTTAGCCGAAGCTAAAAAATTGATTGCTGCTGGCGATACTAAAGAAGGTGGTTTTCAATTATTAAGAGCTTTCAGAGGTATTCCTAAAAATAAAGCGCTGATTAAGTTTTTATCTGAAGAAGGCATTAAGCAATTACTTCAAAAAACCGAAAACTTCTATATGCAAGATAACAACAGAGAAATGCCTAAAGTAGATGCAGAACTCTATTATGTTATTGATGAAAAAAATAATCAGGTGGAGTTATCTGATAAAGGTATTGAATTCTTGTCTGGTGAAGATGATCCTAACTTCTTTGTAATGCCAGAAATGGGAACTGAAATTGCTAAGATTGAAGCCCAAGGCTTATCGTCGGAAGAAGAAGCGAATCTAAAAGAAGATTTATTTAGAGATTTCGGAGTAAAATCTGAACGTATACACACGTTAAATCAACTATTAAAAGCCTATGCTTTATTCGAAAAAGACAACCAATACGTTGTTATG
>JAOEWO010000035.1 GCA_028383925.1 Winogradskyella sp. | reverse complement strand
AAGGGTGCTAATGAGAGCGAGCTGCGTGTATTTCTATATTGTTTTGATGTCCAACTATTAGCAATTTGAATAAAAGAACCCTCGTAAGTGTTTTTTCCATTGTTATCAAAAGTTTGTGTAAAATCGCTGTCATAATCTGCCACTTGTTGTAATAAACCTTTTTTAGACCACGATTTATTAATTCCAACAAGAGTGTCTGCAGTGTAATTACGTTCGGCTATTAGAATCCCTTTTGTGCTCCAAAACTTAAACAATCCATCTTTAAGGCCATTTTTGTAATTCTCTTCTTTTTTTAATTGACCATCATCGTAATAATACTGCCAATAGCCTATTTTAAGTCCAGAAGCATATTCACCCTCTGCTATTTTTACCGCTTTTTCATTCCATTTATCATGATGGCCTTCTTTTAAGCCTTCTTTGTAGGTACCATAACCTTTAATTATTCCAGTAATTGGCCTTAAATTAAACTTGTTTTTAGTCACACCATCAACGACAATTGTATCTTTTTTTAAAAATTTATCGGGTTTAAATAACTGATAAGCAATCATCCCTACAACAAAAAGAACGGTAGGAATTAAAACAATAGCAATTTTAGATTTAGTTTTTCTAAAAGGAGAAGTTTCGGGGGTATTACTTATACTTTTTTGTGGTAAATCTAAAATAGGGTTGTTATTATGTCTGGTTCTTGCCCCTTTATCCGTTGCTAGAATCGAAGAATTGCTTAAAGCTGCATAAGCCTCTTGAACTTTTTTATATTCTTCAACAAAAAACGCCTCATTATTGTTTTTTGAGGGATCTAATTCGCTTGATAATTTATCATAAGCCGCTTGCACGTCCTCTTGAGACGCACCCTTTTTTAAACCGAGGGTATCATAATATTTTTTCATGCTTCAAACAGGTTAATTAATTTTGTATATTCCTTTAGGTTTAGGCCCATAGCAATTGTTACCATTTTTTTTAATTTATCTTCTCCCCTAGTACAGTAGAATCATAATCATTTAAAATCTATCGTTAAATTCTGATACTTTTGGTTTCAGATAAGATATCTCACCAAAACGTTGAGCAATTAAAAAATCTTCTAATTTTAAATACGATCGTAACTCATTGATAAAGGACTTTTCACTCTCTTCTTCTATTTCATCTGCAGCAATAATGCGTAGTGATATTTCTAAAACCGTTAGTTCTTGAACAACGTTTAAATTATTGTTTTCAAGTTTACTAAAAACATCAGCTTTAAAAGAATTAAAATTATTTTTACATTCATTGAGTGATTTATCAAGAGTCGTAGATAAATCTATAACTGAAAAATAAGGGGAGTCTTTTTCAATCTTGTGCAGAGCATTAATTTCTCTCTCATCAATATCACCGTCACATGCTATAGCACAAACTGCTATGTCAATTAATAACTCTTTAAATTTTAATAATTCCATTTTTATTCAATTTATGATTCGTGTCTTCTAAAACCGATTGGAGATCTATTGGAACTTTCACTATTGGGGGATGAAAAAGCTGAATGATCTTTCTCGTAGGATTCAAGTAATTTTTTATTGATTGATGGGGTGAAACTCTTTGCAATTTCAGATAGAATTGACATGGAAATACGAACTTCTTGCATAGCTGCTTTATGGGCTGCTTTGTTAACTATAAATTCCACATCACTGGCAACTACATTTGGTGTTAATTCTGCTAAGAGTTTAAAATCTAAACCAATTTCACAATGGCGGTTCTTCAAATATAGTTCAAAAAGTTCTCTACGGGCTAAGATATCTGGTGGAGGTACATACACCTTAACTTCAAGCCTTCCTGTTCGAAGCATGGCTTCATCAATAAAATTTGGTTTATTTGTTGTGGCTATGACAAAGATTCCACGTTCTGAGCATTTATTAATTTGCGCTAAAAATTCATTTACTCGTGCAGCTATGGATTGATTAGTGTTATCAGTTCTTTTAGGCATAACAGCGTCTACCTCATCAAAACATATAACTGTTGGTGAGTTTTTTGCTGCCTGTGAAAATAATTGTCCTATTTTTTCTTCACCACCGCTAACATAAATCGAACTCAAATCTGAAGGTTTTACTAGAAAAAAATTAAACCCTGCCTCCTCGCAAAATTTTTCTGAAATAAATGTTTTACCACATCCTGGTGGCCCATAAAGTAACATACCATTAGGTATTGTTACACCATATTTTTTAAAATGCTCTGGACGTTTTAAAACCTCTAAGATTTCTGATTTTAATTGATTTTTTAAAGCACTCATACCTGCAATGTCGTCAAAGCCATTACCACGCTTAATAAGTGTTTGTTTAGAAGGTGTATCTTTAATAGAATCAATTACTTTTTCACGACTTAAATAATTTGAAAACTCACTCAGCGAACTAAAACGCTGATCTGAGTTCTGATGAAGTGCTTTTTCTAATACTTTTTTAAGGTGTGGCTCAAAAACATCGGAAAAACTTAATGGAAAAGTTCTCAATTCTAAATAAGAATTTAAGTCTTCTGGTGCTTTAACATTTTGAGAATCCGAATCATGATATGGTAAAACCCCACAAACTATTTGATATGTTAAAGCCGCAATGTTATAAAGATCCGTTTTAGGAGTAAAAACATTATTAAATACCTCTGGCGCTAGCTGTGAAAGACTCAATCCATCTAAATATTTATATTTAAAATCCTCATTGAAATAACGTACATTTATAAGGTTTCTAAGTTTAACGGTTTCAGATTCGCCACTCATATCAAACATGATATTATCTAAAGTCAACCCATTAAGCAGAACTGGTACTTGAAGACAATGTAAACTGTGTGCTATTTTAGACAATTTTAATCCCACTCTTATAGCATCAAACTCACCCAAAGGACCTAGGCGCCTCATACGGTCCATGACACTCTCACCACTGATAAATTCGGTAGCAATATATCGGTATTTTTCCAAATTGTGTGAAAACTCTCCAAAACCTAAGAGTTTTGGAAAACCGTCTATTGCTATTTTTAAAAATTCTAACTCTCTCAAACTGCCATCTTCTGCTAAATCATCTCTAGCTATTTGTGAAGCTTTATAAATACTTAAATTAACAAGATTTGAGCTCTCTAAATCCAAAGCAGTATACAAATCGCAAAAGGAAGTAGATTCTATAAAATGGTTAATTTTATAGAAATTTTTAATTTTTACATTTTTTAATATACTCAAAATTTTGTTTTATTTAAAAATTTAGCCTAAAATATCATCCCTAAAATCAGCTTCTTTAGGATTAGGGAGCAATCCCCACAACTGTTGACAATAACTTAAAGCTCTTGCCCTACTTGGATTAGCCATTACTTCTTTCATGGCGGTATTTAAAACATTTCTCGCTCTAGAACGATCGGTCCAAGGTTGAGAATCAAAATCGTCATTCATGTTCATTAAAATTGAAATAAATAATTCAACGCCATGTTCATTGTCCAAAATTTGAACATATAATGTTCCCATATCGGATTTTAACTCTTTGGCTTCCTGAACATCTTTAGAAGATAAAACTCTATCCATCCTAATCTTTAATGTGTCAAAAGCAGATCTAATTGATGAGTCATCGCTAGAAGCCGCTTTTGTTTCAAGTTCATAAAATGTTGATTTAAGTTCTTGCTCTGATATTGGCCAAGCACTAATATTAGTGAGATTATCAAGTGCTGTATATTGTTTTCGCAAGTCATCCCTAACCTTCATACGAGTATCATAATCAGATTTACGAGATTCAAATTCTGCTTTTGAAGCTTTCACGTTAGTCTTTATTTGTTCTAAACGGTCTTTATCAAATGAATCATTTTGCTTTTCAAATGCTGCAATTTCTACCTCAATATTTTTGAATTGCCCCATAAACCAACTATCATCCTCTGCCTGTTGCTCGTGCTTTTCAAATATTTTTTCAATAGTGTCATTTAAAAAAGGAATATCTATCGATAAATTATAAACCCCATCTTTAACAACTTCCAAGAATAAGTTAACCTCAGACCCCTTAGGTAAAAGTCTGGGAATATCGTTTCCATTTAAACATACTGTACTCACCCATGTTTGGTTACTCGCCCGGGTTCCTTCAGCATCAATATTACCTTGATAAATAGAAATATTGATTTCATCTGATGATCCTGGTCGAATATCCTTTAATGTTTTTAGTCCTGCTTTTTCGCCATTTGCTGGCATGGTTTGACCTTTTTCCAAACCAGGAATTGTGTAAAAGTTTGCTTTACCATTATCCCCCAAAAGCTCAACGCCATAATTATAGGCTAAGGTTGCATTACCTGTTTTTACCCCATGAATTATAGTAAACTCATTGGGTTCACATGGTAAGTTATCACCAGTTTCATTTGTTAATAACAATTCAAAGTTATTGGGCTTACCTTCGCGTAAAACCAAGTCTATTATATCACCTGCCTCATCAAGCTCTACTTTATTACTACCCCAACCCCCATCAGAGCGCTTTACGCTTACAAATAATTTAGAAGGAGTTTCACCTTTTATTTTTGATTTATTTAGTTTTACTACGACCATTTCTTCAGCCTCAACAGTTTGAGATTCATAGAAAATTTCTAATTGAATCTTTGTATCATCACGAACTTCGTCGACAATGACTTCATATATATCAAATTGAGAAGCATAAAGTGCTGCACCGCGCGCAACAACTGTCATAGGATCTACTGATGTGTGAGGGCTGCATATTTGAGTTGCTAATAGTTCTCTCAAAACAGGTGAAAATGTTGGACCACCAACTAAAATAAGTGAATTCAAATCATCACCCTTGAGCAGGTTTCGAGTCAAAACATCTTTTGCGATATCTACTGCTTTTTGAAATACTGGCCCTAAAACAGTAATCATCTGGTCGTGTGTAACTACAAAATCCAATTCGATTTCTTCCCCATCATCATCTTCTGGATATTCACCTAAATTTGAAATCACATCAAAAGATTTTGAAAACGATAAATTGACTTTTATTTCTTCAGCTTTAACCTTTAACGCATCTTTTAGAAGGCTGTTTTTATTTTCATCATCAATAAAACTCTGGATACTAAAGTTTTCTTTCAAATAAGGAAACAGGATTTCGTCAACAATAGCATTATCTAAATTTTTACCACCCAGCCAATTATCTCCCTCTGTATCCTTGACTTGCATTATACCATCCTCTACATTGACCAAACAAACATCAAAAGTACCTCCCCCAAAGTCAAAAATTAATATCTGACCATCTTTGACTTTATCATCTAATCCATATGCCATAGCTGCCGCAATTGGCTCTTGAAGTAATTCTACCTGAGTAAAACCGGCAAGTTCAGCGGCTTTTTGGGTAGCTGACTTTTGATTGTCATTAAACATTGCAGGTATAGTAATGACTATAGATTTAAAATTTTCATTCTGCACAAAAGATTTCAATTTTTTTAGAACCTCAGCTGACAGTTCTTCAGAAGAAAAATCAGACTCCATAAATGATGAATGATATTTCTTATCAGACCCCATTGTCCGTTTAAATTCAATGTATGTGTTAGAATTCATTTTTTCTCCAGTGTTCAGTACCCTCAACTTATCTATGCCTAACTGATTAAAAGCCCGATCACCAACAGAGAGACTTTTCTTTTTATTAAAACCCACGCATGAAGGGATAGTATCTTTTTGCACTTCACTTTTTATAATTAGACTTTCACCTTTTTCGATAACTGCAATTGCTGAATTGGTTGTTCCTAAATCTATACCATATTTTATTCTGCTCATAATTTAATTTTTACTCTCCTTGACTGACTTCAACTTGGGCGGCTTGAATTAATTTTCCTTTATAATTTATTTGTGGTTTTATAATTCTAGATATCATACTTTCTCCTTTATTTAGACTTTCATCTACGACAAAATTAGCTTGTATATTCATTCCGTTGTTATAAGACTTATTCAAAAGGTCTTCAAGTTCATAACCATTTGAATTGAGGGATTGCTCTAATTTTCTAACTGAGGCAGACAACTGCTTATAACCCTTTATTTTTGAGTCCATTCTGGACAAGTTGGTCGTGATACGCACTATTTCGTCAGCTACTCGTTTTGCAAAAGAATGATCAATTTCACCCTCTGAATTTTCACCCAAGCTCTTACTGCTTTGCTCAGACAGCCAATTGGTAAATTGCTGACTATCTTCAATTTGTTTTTCAAAAATTTCCTTTTGTTTAGCTGCAATAGCTTTTGTGCTCAAATTTTGTTTCTTAAACAGCAAGAAGTAAATCATTAATATGATAAACAAAAAGACTGTTAGAAATATTAGTCCGTTTTGCTGTTTTTGACTTAATACCTGATTTACAGTGTCTATTGAATTAGTATTTTTTGTAGAGGACTTAGCAATCTCAGAGACTTCACTTTTGGCACTAGTTAATTCCTTAGATAAGTTAAAAGTGACATTATCTAATTCATTAGTTTGATTATTTAAGCTATCGAAGTTTTCTTTTAATTGTTTTTTCAGTTGTAAAACTTCAAGTTCCAAAGCTTCAATTTGATAATTTGAAGAAGAAAGTTTAAAAAACAAACTATCAATAAAAGACTGGGTTTGTATTAAATTCTGGTCAAAAGACAATAATTGTGATGTGATGTTCTTATTTTTTAAATTTATTTGGTTATATAATTTATTAAGGGTCTTTTCAGAATCATCAACCTTTTGCATTACTGTCGATATGTCAACTTTCAAACTTTCTATTGATAAAGAATCCGTTTGAGCAAATAATTGGTTAGAAAATATAAGTACTAAAAATATATAAATGTTTTTTTTCATAGTTAAGTGTATCAGTGAAATATATTAAAAAAAAAGTTATTTTCCAGGTTTAGTGAAACTAAAACCCTCTCTTGTGTATTTTCTGATAATTGGCTGTTTTTTTATGGCATCAGATTCAGTTGTGTTGATCAGCGTTGAAATCCAATTTATAATTGCAAAACCAAAAATTGCCCCAAAAATGGCACCTACCCCACCACCATCATTTGCATAAATCAAAGAAGCAATAATTAATCCACCAATTCCACCAATCAAAAGATTTAGTGTTGATGCTTTATCAATTTTGCGGTTACATTCCTTGCAAAAACAAAAACTCAAAGTAACCTGATTGTATTTCACCTGGTTACTAAACCAGTTTCGTTCTGTTTCCTTGTACATAGTGGTGTTTAATACATTTAATTTATCAACTTTCGCATTATTACAGTTGCAACAAATATTGGCTAATATTTCCTCTTCGCAGTGTTTTATAAAGTCTTTAGCTCTTGTTTTAGTTTTTTCATTTGGTGCTATAGACAAAGCATACGTATAGGAACTCAAATACGATTGATCATCCCCAGTTTTATTAAAAAAAACTATCCCACATTGTAATATTTGATTTGAGAGCTTATCAGCTAATGCCTCGTACTGATAATGATTTTCCCCTAAGGTATGTTTTAAATATCTTAGGTCAGACACCGTATTTTTAATCAGTGATTTTCCAATAAATAGACCCTGTTCAGAATCTCTTTCAAGTGCGGCAGAAGCCATATTAAGCTGTTCTTTAACATTTAAAATAGGCTCTTCTGTTAAATTCCTATTAATTATTTCAGAAAAAACAGGATTTATTCCATTTGCAAAATTTGTTATTTGTTGGGAAGTGAAATTTTGAAGCATGGTCTTTAGAATTGTTTCAGCTAGATATGAGAGAATCTCATTTGGATTGATTTGGGACTTGACACCTAAGCTTTGACAATATGCTTCAAAAAAATTAGAATTAATCAATTTCACTTTATAATCAATGGCTTGCTTTAGTTTGACAATTGAAGCTTCCTCAATCTTAAATTTGTCCGCTTTGGAATTATCTAATTGTAAAAGTAATAACAAGGTGGAGGCGTTATTGTAAGCAGAGAAATTTTTCGAATTAACTTCAGCTGACTTCATAAGTTTAGCCCAAATCTCTAAAGATTTTTGACTGTCACCTTTTACTAAATGTGCTAAGGCTATTGAGTCAACTGAAGACAAATCTTGAAACCAAAAAAGGCTGTATTTAATTTTATTCAAATCCAATAAAATATGACTTTCGGCCTTTGTCGTAGATTCTAATGTTCTATCAATTGTAGCTAGATTCAAAAAAGAAAGGTCTAGTTCAAGATCAATTGATTTACCGATATTTGAAAATGCTTTGATTTTAGATAAATTCTTTTGGACTAATCTAGGTGTCGAGTTCGATAGAACTCCCAATACTCTGTATGGGTTAAATGATAATAATGACAATTTAAATTGGTTTATCATATTTAAAATTTAGTTAGGTGCGAATTTTCAATATAGTTAACTATATACCATCCGTCTTCACTTATTGAGAATGACTTAATATTCTCTCTTCTACAGTATCATTGAGTTTTTATTCCATTATCAATTTGGTCTTTAACGTAAATAAAACCTAATGTGATAATTTTAGCTTTTAAATTTTTAAAAATTTCAAATTTTCTGAAAGTATATGAACTAAATTTTCTACCATATTCATCACAACCTATAATTAAAGTTTGAATTTAATTGGTTTTAATATCCTTTCCCAAAAGTTAGTTTAACAGATAGAGACATCTTGGCCTTTGTTAAACTCTTTATTTTTAATAAATCCTTTTTTTGTCAAATGTTTATCTACTATGTTAACATCATTAGTGTTAACATAATTAATCTTTAAAATTTTAATTCCTATGATAAAGATTTCAACCAGAATAAAACAAATATCGCTATAAATATAAATTTTTTATATACCAAAAATTTTAAATTGAATAATTAATGGCATATGTAAGTTTTCAATTGTTAAAACTAATTAAAATGTTCTGAAAATTATACAAAAAACTAATTCCAATATTTTTTAATCCTTATCTTTAACTGTAGGCTTCACCTTTTTTAAAACATCTTAAAATTCGAGATATAATTATTATTTAAGTGAGATTTGATAAAACATTTCAATTCTTTATCAAATTTGGGGTTTATTCTTTAAGGTATTTGGTTCCTAGTGATTTATTAAAATTGTTAAACGTTTTCAAGTTACTGTATTTCAAAAATCACATTAATTGATAACCTATTCCCTCATCGTACACTATTAAGCACTCCAATCACTAAACTGGCCTTCGGCTTGCGCCATGATTTCAGCAAGTATGTCGTTAAGTTTTGTGATAGAAACTTTTCCTCGTAATTCTTTTTTAACGGCTAAGCGAATGGCTGCTTTGGCGTTTTCTTTCTTGGTCCAATCGAGTTGCAGGTTCTTTTTTACGGCTTTAACCACATCATGGACAATATCTTGCATGAGTCCTTTTTCTTTGATGATGTCTTGCTTGGCGGCTAGGATATCATAAAAGGCTAATTCTTCTTCACTCAGTCCAAGTTCTTCGGTGCGTTTATCGTCTTGTTGTAAGTCTTTGGCACGTTCTACCAGTTCTGCAATGGTTGCGTAACTGTCTAAGGCGTTATTATGATAGCGTTCTATTACTTTTTCTAATTCTTCTTTTAATGAGGTATACTTTTTAATGTTCTTATGTAGCCGTAGTTTGATTTCATCTTTGAGAATGTTCTTGATGATTTCAATTTTTAAGGCATTGCCATCTTTTTCTTGTTTAGCACCTAACAAAAAGGTTTCGTCTAAAATGGAAATATCTGGTTTTTCGATGCCTGCCATCGCAAACACATCGACGATATCGTCAGAATCGATACTCTGACTGATGAGCTCTTTGATTTGTTTTTGCTGTTCACTTCTACTCGATTTTACCGACTTGGCATTTCGGACTGCTTTAGAGACATGTTGCGCATACAAGACATGGACTGCATAATCTTGAATAGCTGGTTGACTTTTTACTATGGATAACAAACCTGATAACTTCTTCTCTGCTTTCATAAAATTGTTGGCATCCTCATCGTATTTTATCAGATGATTTACGCCTTTTTTCACTAACAATACTTTGTCTGCATCGCGTAAGGCTTTCCAATTGCTATAATCAATAGTGTCTGGAATCATGGTTTTGCAGTATTCCACCTGATTAAAGAACAATTCTAAAGCCTGCTCCATATCAATGGTTGGCGCACCTTTGCCACCATCGCCTGTATATTTGGTGGTTGCTGATTTTAAGTTATCACCAATACCAATATAATCGACAATCACGCCATTTTCTTTATCCTTAAACACACGATTAGTTCTTGTTATGGCTTGCATTAAGGTATGCCCTTTCATAATCTTATCCACATACATGGTATGCACACAAGGCGCGTCAAAACCCGTAAGCCACATATCGCGTACAATAACAATCTTTAAAGGGTCGTCTTCTTTTCTAAAGCGTTTTTTTTAAGGCTTCTGTTGCATCTTTAGTGCGGATATGGTCGTTCCACTCAATAGGGTCTTTAGATATATTTCCTGTCATGACTACTGCCACTTCTGGGCAATCGTCCAATGCGGTTAAGGCATCGTACATTTTAACACAGTTACGACGACTCATACAAACCACCATGGCTTTTCCGTCTAAGGTGGCGATACGTTTTGTGAAATGGCTGAGAATATCCTTGGCGATTTTATTCACGCGGTCTTCACTACCTGCGGCATCTTCAATGGCGGCCCATTTTAAATTTGAATTATCTTCATCGTCATTTGCCATGGCATCGACCTCAGCATCTATATTCTCATTCCAAAGGTGTAGTTTGGCTAAACGTGGTTCGTAATAAATGTTTACCGTGGCTTTATCTTCAACCGCTTGTTTGATATCGTAAGTATGAATCACATTTCCGAAAACCTCTTCTGTATCGGCATCTTTGCTATCAACTGGTGTACCTGTAAAGCCAATAAAGGACGCTTTTGGCAAGGCTTTTCTGAGGTTAGACGCAAAGCCATCTAATAAACCATATTGGGTTCTGTGCGCTTCATCTGCCATTACAATAATGTTCTCGCGTTCTGATAAGATAGGATGCTCTAATTCGCCCAAAGTGTCGTCTGTGGTTTGTTTTAGGCGGAACTTTTCAATGGTGGTAAAAATAACACCTCCAGCACCAGCCGATAAAAGTTGTCTTAAATCATTTGTACTTTCGGCATGCTGTACTTCGCCTACCAAATCTTTAGCCAATACAAAATTCTCGTAGAGTTGCATATCTAAATCGCTACGGTCTACCTGCACCACAATGGTTGGATTCTTTAATTCTGGTAAACTCCTTAGAATCCCAGTATACATCGCCATAGAAATACTTTTACCAGAGCCTTGGGTATGCCAAATAACACCAATACGCCCATCGCCAAAGGGACGTACCGATTGCTTTGCAGCTTCTACGGCAAAGTTGACGCCAAAAAACTGATGGTACTTGGCGCCTTTTTTAATGAGGGAACCGTTGTGGTCTTCGTGAAAGATGAAGTTTTTGATGTAGTTGAGCAAACGCTCTTTTGGAAACAAGCCAAACAAGAGTGTATGCATTTGGAAATCATCTTCATCTACCGTGTCTTTTCCATTAGTGCTTTTCCAAGGGGCAAACCACTCCATACCCGAACTAAACATACCATGTTGGGCTTCGTTACCATCGCTAATGATGGTGAGGGCATTGTACTCAAACAACTGCGGAATGTCCTTTTTGTAGTGCTCTATTTGGTTGTGTGCTTCTTTAAGGTTGGTGTTTTCGTCGTACCAGTTTTTGAGCTCAAAAACGATTAAAGGCAAACCATTGATGTAAATGATAATATCTGGTCTGCGTTTGTTTTTGCCTGTGATGGTGAACTGGTTGACAGCCCAAAAGCTATTGTTTTCTGGATGCTCAAAATCTATAGGATAGATGTGTACCGCTTTTTCATTGCCTTGGGCATCCTCATAATCTACATCGATGCCTTTGGTACATTTAAGGTGAAAGCTACGGTTGCGATGCTCTAAGTCTGCGCCCACATTATTGGTAAACTCACCAACGGCTAGAGTTTGTAACTCTGGTGGTAGTTGTGGGTAGGTTTTTTGAATGAATGCCAACAGCTCCTCTTTAAGCACTACCGCTTTGGGTTGATGGCTAATGGTGGTGCCATCTTTATGCGTGTAGCCTAAATCTTCTAACCAATCTATGGTGGCTTGTTCTATCGTCGCTTCTGTAGTCATAAAACGGACTCGATTTGTTTTTGAAATTCTTTTAAACGTACCTCACCACTAATGAGTTTTGGTAAGAGTGTATCGCGTAATTTGGTTAGTGATTGGTTTACTTTAATATTACTATCTATTTTCTCAAAGTTTGATTTAACAAGGGTTGAATACTTCTCTATTACTATATTACTAGGAAAAATAATAGGAAAGTTTCTTAATGTTTTTAACGTAATATATTGTTGAGTGGAACCAGACATTTGCGCCTTTATATAATCTTGACAGATTTTTGATTTAAAAAATGAATACACATAATATTGTAAATTAGGCGTTTGAGAAGTTTTAAATAAACCTATATTTTTAATTGCATAATTCGGTTCATGATTTACAAAAAAGAAATTACCAACAGTGCCTATCATGGTCATTAAAATATCACCTTTTTCAACTAAACTTCTATTATTTACCTTATCGAAATCTTCTTTACTAATCTTATAAGCCGAAGAATAATCAATCTGATTTCCTTTTAAATGTTTTGATGTAATTAAAAAATATCCTTCTTCTTTTCGCTTAGGTGAATCATGAGTACCATCCCTAACTTCAAATACTTCTGAAATAGACTTCACTTCCCAACCTTTAGGGATGGGTCCAAGTTCGCTGTCTATAAATTCGCCATCTTGAAAGGGTCCAAAATCTACAAACCAATGTTTGTAGAGTGCCATGGCCATGTCTTCTAAGGTGTTGTTGATGGCTAGGTTATTTTCTATTTTGTTGTCTATGGCTGAGAGGATGTTGGCTATTGCTTTTTGTTCTGGTAGTGGTGGTAGGTTGATTTCTATAAAATTCAAATCTCTTATTGGTAACTGTGGCTGTGCACTTCCAGACACCCTAGAAGCAACTTGAAATTGAAAAATTGATGATTTCAAAAACTGATATAAATAAGATGAATCAACGCATTTTTCATTTGCACGAATGACAACCATACCCGAATTAATTCTAACATCCTTAAATCCGATAGAATCCTTGAAGTACGCAATATTACCAACGGTTCCTCTAGTCGTTAAAACTATGTCCTTTTTATTTAGCTTGCCTTTTCTTAATAGATTATCTTTTTCTTTAGATATAAAGCTTAGCTCATCAAATTCAAAACCTGATTTAGTTACATTTTTTGCACTTAAGAACAAACAAAAACCTTCATTGTTAAATTCGTTTCTTTTTGGATAATGCTTTCCTCTATCTCCATCAATGATTTGAATTTCATCGATATCACCGATATTATATGTTTTCCAGTTGTTGGGCATTAAGGGTTTAATTTTAGGTATTGACAAAATTTTAAATCTTCTGGTCTATTAAAATATTTATTTAATACTGATTCGGAATCAATACTTTTTAAAGACAAGAGAAAATGGATAGTATCTCTTCGCTCGAAATGGTTTAAACTCTTTTCATTCTGAATAATTATTTTAAGAATTTTAGCACAACTTTTCCACTTTGATATTTTAGGTCCATATTGGGATAAATATCTCAAGCACAAACATCTTAAATACCAATGATAAGGTTCATTATTAAATGCAAAGTATCTTCTAAATACGTAATAAGAGTTATCATTTGGTGAGCACATGGTTAATAATTCAAGGCTAAAGATTTGAACATTTGGATTAAGAAAAAAATTCTTGTCAACAATAGGCTTAACAACTTCGGTAACTAAACGAGGATATTTTATAAAAAGTTCTTCAAAAAAGTCCTTATTACCACCATTAATCCTCATTCCAAATTTTGGTTGCCCAAGAAGGCGACCGAGAAACTTCTTAGCTAATTTTAAATTTGTAAAATGAGCAACGTTTTTCTTATTACCAGTTACTACACGAATTGTATATAAAAGAGGTGAAAACCATCTTCCTTTTTTAAATCTATTTTGAATCTCAAATGAATTATGTAAGCATGCTTTTGAATCCTTTCTAGATTTAAGAACCCTTTCCCATAAATCAAAGTGCCAATGATTATTAAACTCTTTTCTAGTTAATATCTCAGTTTTGGATTCGTTTAAATGTAACTTCTGTTTTTGCAACAAAATACCTGCGTATTGTATAACTCTCTTGTAATTAGCGCTTGGTCCATTGAAAGCAACCCACATATCATCGGCATATCTAAAATATTTAAACTTATTCTTTCCAAATATTCCTTTTAACCCTTTTGAAAACTCTCTATCATATGGTGACAAATAAAGATTTGCTAGAAGCCTAGACATTTCTCCGACAGATTCTTGAGGAATACCAACAGTTGAGTCATTATAACCTAAATCTATTCTATCTGAATTTCTTAGAAAAAAGAATAATAGTCGTATAAGTTCTGATTTTCCTTTTGAAACATTTTGCAGAATACCCTCAAGGATACTTAAATTAATATCATCATAGAAGTGAGCTATATCAAAGTGTAAATAATTTTTATAACCATCTTCATATAATTGTTTTGCTAAATTCTGATAGTCTGACCATTCTTTACGAAATTGAGTGCTTGAAAACGAATTTTCATAACTGGGATCAATAGGCTTATCATCTTCAGGTTTAGGCTTTAATTCAGAGGTCATGCGAAAACCACCAAATACATCATCAACCTTTTTTATTTCTTTAACTATATCGTTTTGTAATTTCTTAGTAACGTAATAATAGATGCAAGCATCACCATGTTGCATACATTTAATTTTCCTAAGTAAACCATTTTTTTTTGGTGCGTACTCAATTACTGGCAAAGTGAAATCATAAGTGTAATTATTCAATTCAGAAGTAACCTCTTTCAAAAATTGTTCTCTATCGAAATCATTATACTTAATCACGTCCTTAAATGGACCTTCTTTTGAGATATGTTTCCAAAACCTTTTATCAACAGTAGTTATAAAGTCTTTCTCTTTAATCATAACTTTTCAAAATTCTCTAAAATCTGTTGTTGTAGTTCATTGCCTTTTGTAAACTGTTTCTGTAATTGGGCTTTTAGGGTTTCCATTTTGTCTTCAAATGGGATGCCATCATCTTCTACCGCTTCCGTACCAACGTAAATGCCTGGTGTGAGTTTGTAGTCTTGTTTGGCTATTTCTGCTATTGTAGCGCTGTATGAGAAGCCGTCGATGTTTTCGTAAGAGGCAGATTGCTTCGCTCCTTCGTCGCTCGCAATGACGGTTGGTTTGTTACGCCAAGCGTGGTAGGTGTCTGTGGCTTTTTGTAAGTCGGCTTCGTCAAAGACACGCAGTTTACGGCTTTCCATTCGGCCTAACTTAGACATGTCTATAAATAAGACCTCATCTTTACGCTCGCGGTGTTTCCCATCTTTGCCATCTCTGTTTTTACTCAGTATAAAAATACAGGCTGGGATGCCTGTGGTGAGGAAGAGTTTATCGGGTAAACGTACGATACAATCTACCATACTATTATCTACCATGTGTTGGCGTACGTTTTTTTCGCCTTTATTATTTGAGGTCATGGCGCCATTTGCCATGACTACAGATGCTGTACCTGTATCACTTAAATGGCTCCAAAAGGTTTGCATCCACATAAAGTTGGCATTGCCATCTGTGGTGAATTCTTCTTTTGGTCCAAATAAGCGAGGGTCGTTTTCTGGTAAATCCTCAGGATGCCATTGGCTGACATTAAATGGTGGGTTTACGATGATGTAATCGGCTTTTAAGTCTGGGAATTTGTCTTGTAATAAGGAATCGCCTAGTCTGACATCGAACGATAAGTCGCGTAAGGCGAGATTCATTTTACAAAGTCGCAGTGTGCCATCGTAACGTTCTTGTCCGTAAATGGAAATATTCTTTTTATCGCCACCATGGGCTTGTAAGAATTTTAAGGATTGTACAAACATACCACCAGAACCACAGGCATTATCGAAGATTTTACCTTGATAAGGCTCTATCATTTCTACCATTAACCTTACAATACTGCTTGGTGTAAAGAATTGTCCTGCACCAGAACCTTCGGCTATAGCGAACTTACCAATGTAGTATTCGTACACACGACCTAAAATATCAGAGCCAGGATTTTCTTTTTCAGAAAGCTTTGGATTGGCTAAAAGGTTAATGAGTCCGGCAACTTGTTTTGGTGTTAACTGACTTTTTACAAAGATGCGTGGTAAGATTCCTTTAAGGTCTGGTCTGTATTCAGCTAAGGTATTGTCTAATACATCAAACGCATCATCTACTAAGACTTTGATATTGTCTTGCTCGGCATTATCTTGTAGATATTGCCAAGTTACCTCTTTTGGGATGATATAAGTATTTTTAGAGAGGTACTCGTCTGGATCTTCTAGGACGTAGTTTTGCTCTTCCGTGTCTGTAGTGTAGTAATCAGAAGACTCGTCTTTAAAGGCTTGTATCAACGCTTCTCTTCTTACTTCGTAGCGTTCTGATAAATGCTTTAAAAATATAAGCGGTAAGATATAGTCTTTATATTGATTTTCGGCAACGGCACCACGCAGTTCATTGGCGGCTTTCCAGAGTTCTTGCTCGAAATTGATATCGGCCTTGGTTTGGTTTTTAATCATATATAATTTAGCCTGTTCTCAAACAGGTTTAATGTTTTAAAATTTAAAAGCCTAAATAACAACTATTAAGGTGCTCTAAAGATAAAAAAAGAGTTAAGCATTCAAAGCGAAAAATAGAGTATTTTGAGAGACTTTTATTACGGGATTCCATAATAGTCAATATTAACAATACTAAATGAAATTAAGCAGAGATGATTACAGAAAAAAAATATCGACAACGACAAGCCTTATTCTATTAAAACGGTTCAAAGAGATGCTCTATTTTAATAAAAAGTATGATATTCACACCGCTATCTTATAAACGTTAATTTGACTTTTTATAAAATGTACTGCACCACTATGAAAATTTGATAATTATTTCTCTAAACCTTACTACAACAAAATTGAGTTGAACCTCTTAAAATTTGACAAATAATTATTTTTTAGTCAGATTTAATGAAGTATCTAAGCTTCTTCAGCCACTATATTAGCCAATAAAACCTCATAAAAAGAGTATACTAAAACGTTGCTCGACGAAGTTATACGACGCATTACGTCGTTTTACGACGTTTCACGACTATAGATGTGTAAATTGGGCTAGTTTTTTGCTTTTTAATAAATTGAAGGTTATTAACTACGTATTATTTTTAAAAATAAAAAAAGGACGTCTTTACGACATCCTTATGATTCAAATATTAAGCTATTTCTAAATTTACAAATACTATAACCCCATCGCTTTCATATCGGTAATCATGGTCTTACTCAGTCGTAAAACCGCTGTAATACCAGCTACAATTATTAAAGCACCTATAGTCGTATACACAATACTAGTGATTGGTAATTCTAAAGTTTCCTTTTGTTTAGTCTCCATTGTCTTCTTTTTTTACAAGGTTAATATTTCGCTGACTATTACTAACTAACGTAACAGAAATAGCTATTGCTAACACAATTACGCCACCTGCAACTATATATTTTAGCCATGGATTGTTGATTTGAGGTGCTACGTTATAATTTTCTTTTATAAAGCTTGGTAGCTCTTCTATGGGTTGTGGTGAATTCATATTTTATATATTTTGATTGTTTTAAGATTATCTTTTACATAAACATGGAAGAAGTAATTATATAAATAGTGATGCGTCTTTCCGCCTGGCTCATTTACACCCACAAATGAACCTGAATCAAAACCATCTTCTTTTAAGTCTTTCAAAAAACAAGTAGCAAAATCTCCTTGTCTATAAGCTTTAAAATATTTTTTCAAAATATTATCATTATGACTTAATATTTTTTCTGCCTTTTTGCGCCTCCAATTCTTGAGCATTCTCTTATTATGATTATAGCCATAATCAGCGTGTTGCTTATTTAGGTATATCTGGTCTTTTCTTCTCGGCTGAAATGTATGACCACAACCACATTTACAAACTGCGGGAGGAATTGGTCTTGGAGGTGTTGAATTCTCTGTATTACCTAACACATTACTTGTTTCTCTATTTTCTAATTCCATTGCTTTCTGTTTTTGTTTAATTATTAATTTCTGATATATTTTTTAAATTATGTATTTATGTGGCATAATAACAACAAATATAATACTTTATTTTTTATTTTATATTTTTATCATATCTTCGTGCAATAATTTACACTTATGAAAGAACTAGAAATCATAGCACTAGGAAACAATATTTACAATGAAAGTGATATAAGCCCAGCACAACTAGATGTAACATCGCGACAAATTAATTATTGGATAGATAAGGCGGTAGTGCCATTTGTTGAAAAGCAGCAACCTAAAGCGACCGAAAACAAAAAAAGGAATACTCTAAACATCAAAACAGAAAATAAAACGAAATGGATACGTTTAAATTTATCACAGGCGGTTTGGGTCTGTATTATTAAAGAGTTACTCTCATTTGGAGCTTCAATTGAGCAGTTAGCAGAACTTGCTGAGTCTGTTTGGCAGAAACCAAGAGAAAACAAATATGCTGATAGCGTTTTTAAGTCTCACATTAAAAATAACACACATCAAATATCTAACGAAAATATCAACCAAATAAAAAGTTATTTAACTGATGAACGCTTAATGGAGCATCATTTTAGAACTATCATTAATCCTTTTACAGACATGCTGAAGTCTGCTTTTAATAGAGAAGCCCTTCCCCACTCTATGTTATATGTCCCTAAAACCAATGATTATAATTTTGCGATTGGTGGTAATGAACTAATCTTAGACTTAGCTAGTGTATACCTAAAACACCCTATGATTTGCCTGCCTATGGCACCTATTATTTCTAAAGTACTAGCTGTTGACTTTGGTAATGAGAAAAAAGAATTAACTTATCTTACTCATATAGAAAAGCAAATTAGAGACATTGTGGTCTTTAAAAGACCTAAAGTAATTGAAATTGCTTTTGAAGGTGAACATATAAGACCTATTACACTTACTGAACAACACAAAAGCCGTGAAGCTCTGGCAAGATATATTCTTGAGAATAAAATAGCTAAGGGCTCTAAACTTTTAATTGACATCAGATCTCAAGACAATTATAAATTAACCCTAATTAGATAACCATGACATATTTTGTAGAATCAATACGGTCCCTGAACATACAGCCCGATATAATCCTATATCGTTATGGGCCGAAAGTCAAAACAGGAACTTCAAGAACGACAATTATTAACTGAAACAGAAATCAAAGAATGCTTTACTGACGCAATTAAAGCGCTTCAAAAAGATAAATATGACGAATTTGCATTTAATCTTTACCAATTTACCAGTCTGATTTACAATAACATTAAATGAGTAAAAAATGAAAAGAAAAGAGTACAGTATTTTAGATTTTAAAACTTCTGCGGTATGGTCATATACAAGAGTTTCTTCTAAAGAGCAATTTATTAGTAACGGTAGTATTGGATCTCAAGTAAAAAGGATTAAATCTTTCGCAAATGATAATCAATTAATCATTTCTAAAGAATTTGATGCTGAATACGAAAGTTCGAAGCGCATAAACACACAAAAAACGTTAAATGAACTTATTGATGCTATTAAAAACACAACTGCTACTAAGCGTCCTAAAATGATTTTAATATGGTCACCAAGTAGGTTTGGGAGAGCAGGTTCAGAACATATAGAATTGTTTGTAAGTTTGAGAAGGAAATATAATGTTCTGCTTTATTCTGTAAGTACGGGTCACAATACCTTTACAGAACGAAATGAAAATGAATTCTCTTTACAGCTACTTCATGCTCAAAAAGAAAATTTTAGTAGGCAAGATGTTATTATTCCTGGAATGAAAGATGCTATTGAAAAAGGAACATTTTTAGGACGAGCACCAAGGGGCTATGATCATTTTGGACCTAGAGTAAAAGACCCTACTAAAGTTCAAGCTCACCAAGAAATTAAACTTAATACTGACGGGCTTTTATTAAAAAAAGCATTTAAACTCAAACTTTACAATAATTATTCAGACAAGGAAATCCTAGATTGGTTATTATTAGAAGGCTTAAAAGTTCCAAAGCAAAGTCTAAATGCTATGTGGAAAATGGTGTTTTACACAGGATACTTTACAAATAGTTTAGTTCCAGGGGTTGAAATTAAGGGGCATTGGGAACCAATCATTTCTAGAAAAGAATTTAAATTACTACAATCAAGATTGTCCAATTCTAACCAAATTGGTATCCCAAAAATTAATGGTAAAACTAGTACGCCTTTAGTTCCTAAATTTCTTATTTGTGCCGATTGTGACAATACAATGACTTCTTATTTGAATAAAGCAAAAAGAATTTACTATTATAAGTGCGGTAAATGTAATAAGACTGCTAATGCCAATACAAGACCTAAATCGATTAATGATGGACTCAACCAACAATTTAGAAAATCCGTAGATTCTCTTCAATTTTCAAAATCATTTCATAAGCTATTTTCAAAACAATTAGAAAAAATTATTGATACTGAAATGTCAGGGACAAGTGAAAAAAAACGGATATTAAAAACTGAAGTTAATGATTTACAACAAACCTACGATGACATGGAATATCGTTTTGCTATTGGTAAAATATCACAAGAGATTTTTGATAAGCATGCCCCAAAATTAAAAACGCAAATTGATGAGAAATCGAAACAACTTCTAAACTTGCCCTCAAAAAAGTCGAACCATGAAAAATTCTTGAAAAAGTTTTTAAAAATCGCTGAAAACCCCGGTAAATTCTACGAATCTTTAAACTACAATGATAAACGAGTATTTCAAAACATAGTGTTTCCCGAGGGTTTTATGTTTTCACTAAAAAACAAAGAATGTCGAACCAGTAAAATGAATGTGATTTTTGACTTAACTAACTCATTTAAAGATATTTATAGCCCTAAAACAAAAGAGACTCAAATACAAAAAGTACTTGAGTCTCGCTTAGTAGCGGGAACTGGACTCGAACCAGTGACCTTCGGGTTATGAGCCCGACGAGCTACCTACTGCTCTATCCCGCGATTTAATACTTAAAATGGTTTTCTTAGCTCTTAACCTTCGGTTCATAATGCCGAGTGACTCATTTTAGGACTGCAAATATACAACGCTTTTTAATTATAGCAAGTATTAAAACAAAAAAAATAACGCTATTTTTTTTAACGCTATTTAATTGTAATAAAAACTATACTTTTTAATCGTTATCGTCTTCTTCATCTAAGGTAGCTAAAGCACCTTTCATGTTTGCTGCATCTAAATCGAAATCTACAATATTAGGAAGTCTTTCCTTTAAAAGTGTATAATTTCCTTTGAAGCCATTGTTACTTAACAATAATGTTTTTAGGTTGGTTAACTGAGCTAATTCATTTGGTAAGCTACCATAAAACGCATTGTTAGATAAAACTAACTCTTCTAATTGTGTTAACTGACCTATTGACGACGGTATTGCACCTAACAAACTATTATCAAATACGCTTAAAACTTTTAGCGCTTTTAGGTTAGAAATACTTGAAGGTAGTTTTCCCATTAATTGGTTACTACTTAAAATTAAACTTTCTAATTTACTCAGATTTCCTATTGATACGGGTATTTCTCCAAAAAAATTATTATTGTAAAGTTCTAAGTTTTTAAGGTTAGTTAAACTACCAATATCTGTTGGTATTGCACCACTAAAGTTATTAGAAAATAATTTTAAATCTTCTAAGTTAACCATTAATGTTAGTGTGCTTGGTAATTGCCCTTCGAGTTTATTAAAAGATAAATTTAGAAATTTTAAAGCTGTTAAGGATGCTAATTCTTTTGGTAATGTTCCGTTTAGGTTATTAAAGCTTAAATCTATACCAACAATATTATCGTTTTTATCTAAAGTTAAGCCACACCATTTGGCTACAGGCTGATCAAAATCCCAAGATTTATTCCATGAGTCACCATTGGTTGCATTATAAATTGCAATTAATGCTTCTTTTTGAGTTTTAGAAACATCTGCAAACGCAAATGCAGATAGTAAGCAACACAAAAGTGTTAGTTTTAAAGTTTTCATAATAGTAGATTTTTGTGGAGGGGCACAATCGATTATCAAATATAGATGCATTTTCTATGAAATGCAAATATTTTCGACGAACTACATGTCTAAAAACTTAACCAATTACATTTCAGTCATTTACAACACAAAGACTACTGCTCAATGTTTTCAGATTGAAAACTAATTATTTGTTGATTTTCGGTGGTTACAGATACTTGTATAGGGTTACAGCAAGTTTCGCAGTCTTCAATATAACTTTGATAGGTTTGCGATACATCTATTAACATTGAAATTTCTTCC
>JAOEWO010000034.1 GCA_028383925.1 Winogradskyella sp. | reverse complement strand
AGTCAGTACAAAAAGCAATTGTTAATAGGTTTTATGAAACATGGCTATAATTATATATTGCTAAATGAGCTCAACGACTTACTTAATAAAGACGCAGACAAAAATGAGAATTTTGCAGCGGTTCAAAAACGAAGAGAAACACTTTTAAAAGAGCTTAAAAGTGATTTATCTATTATTCTTAATATGAGCGAAGATAAGGTGTTCTCGGTGAGAAAATATAAGTACGACAAACGCTTAAAAGAGATTAGGCTAGAAATTAAAATACTTCAAAAATAATACTGTTATTAAGCTAAAGCTAATCTTATTATAGCTTCACTAACACTATTTAACTCTATAGATAAGTTTTTTAAACTCCAAGGGTGCTTCGTGTTAAAAACATGATCTGCGTTTTTAATAATAACAAGTTCACTGTGCGGTATCCACGTATGTAATTCTTCTGCTTCTTTTAGAAGGATAGATGTATCCTTATCACCATGCAAAATAGATGTAGGTATGGTTAAGCGTTTTGCTGCTTTTTTTATGTTAAGCCTATTTTCATGGTCTTTAAAGTCTTTATAAAACTGATAGTAATGTGGCATTTGCTGTTTTGTTCTGCCATTTAGAACGTATTTAACACCTGTGTCTTTCCATTCTTTTAAATTACCAATAGTTACTGTTCGTCTTCCAAAATCGCTAACACTTGCTAATGTTATGAGTTTTTTTACTCTATTATCTTCAGCCGCTTTTAAAACTGCTATGCCACCACCACGACTATGACCAATTAAACAGATGTTATTGCTATCTACAAAAGCATTATTTTTAAATTGCTGTTGTGCCCAGCTAATTATAGCATCTAAATCATCGAGTTCTTTGGTGTAGTTGTTATGACCAAAGGCTTCTAAATCTGTAAAATCAATAGGATTGTTAACAGTGCCACCATTATGAGAAAAGTTGAATTTTATAAAACAGCTGCCAGCATTTGCAATAGAAGTTGCAAGCAAGTTCCATGCACCCCAATCTTTAAACCCTTTATACCCATGACAAAAAATAACAATGGGTTGCTTGTTTTTTTTAGTCTTATAAAACGTATCAATTAATAGGGGTTTTTTTGGCCCTCTTTTTAAGACGATATTCTTTTTAATAACCATTAGGAGAGTTCTTTTTCGATAAAATTGAGTTTTGGGTTACAGATTTCAATAATTAATTTTTTAAGTTCTATTTCAAAACTATTAAGCGTATCTGTTGTTATAAGTTGCTCTTTTTTGCGGCTATGGGTTGATGGTTTTTTACCAAATTTTAAAAAGCCAGCACCTAAGTTTTTAAAAGATATAATACCAGCTTCAATAGGAAATGTTAAGCTGCCTTTTTGATGCATCATATAGGCATAACAGAGAATTTGAAACGATTTGCTGTATTTAGTATAATCTGTTGTTAGGTCTTCCCAGTCAATAATTTCTACGTTTTTTTGTTCAACCTTACCCGATTTGTAATCAATAATACGCAGAGTACCGTTGTACTCATCAACTCTATCTACATCACCGGTGAGTTTAACCTCAAAATCTAAGGCATCAATTTTAAGATTTATGGTGTTTTTAACCTCTATGGCTATTATTTTTATTTTATTGCCTTTGGTAAGGGTCTCAATTTCAGAATTAATAAAGTTTAAAATATATCGTTGTGCAATCTTATATATAATAAGGTTTTTACCCTTTGTAAAATCACCATCTTTATATAGTTTTTTAAAGTGGAATGTAACTGCTGTTTTTATTCTTATTTTAAAATCATTGAGTATATCTATGGTTAAAAATTGCCCTTCAAGGGGTTTGTAAAATTCTTCTAGAGTGTTATGTATAACACTTCCTAAGGTATTAGCGGCTATGTTTTCTTCAACATCTTCAAACGCTTTAATATCTAGTATTTTTTGATAGTAAAAATCAATGGGGTTTCTTATATAATTGGTTAAAGAAGACGGTGAAAAGCCCTTTGCAGCAACCGTTTTTAACTTTTCTAAAACCAAGTTGGTCTTTGTGATTTCTTTTAATTTTTGTTCAATATACGGTACACTAGCTGAGCGAATACTGTGCTTAATATTATGTATACCTTCAATCTCCAACTGAGTAATAAATCTACTTTTTTCACCACCTTTTAAGGCATCTACTTCGGTGTTATATAAGATGTATACATTTTTAGCACGTTGTAATAATCTGTAAAAATGATAAGTATATACGGCATCTTTTTCTTTGTAAGTAGGTAAACCATTTTCTATTTTAACATCAAACGGAATAAAAGAGTTGTTTGTTTTACCAGAGGGTAGTATGCCTTCATTTACTGAGCTTATAATAACGGTCTCAAAGTCTAAGACACGAGATTCTAGCATACCCATTATTTGTAATCCCTCTAAAGGTTCACCTTTAAAATCTAAAGTTTCAGAACTTAATAATTCTATAAATATGGAGTGCAATACCACTATAGAGTTAAGGTATTTATGACGTTCGTTTAATAGCGTTAACTGGTTAAATAGGGTATTAAATCTAAATAGATATTCGAGTTCTAAACTGTTGCTTGCTTTGTTAGCATCATAAAAGGCTTTAATTTTTAATATTAAATCAGAACAGTTTTTAAGTGCTATTTTAGGGTCATCTTGCCAATTATTAAATAGTAGTTTGATGAGGTTAGAATCTGGCTTAGATAAGGTCTCAAGCTCTTGAGCAGTTATATAGACGATATTATTTTTTTGTATATGCTCAATAATGTTATCGGCACCATTTGTATTATCCTTATGAGTAAATAATCTATATAAAGATGGGTGCGTAAGTAGGTCTATTATGTCTTTGTAATAAAATGTTTTAGCATTGTTTTTGTGAATAGAAAATAAGTATTCGAAAAGTGATGCTAAGGGTACAAATTTTAAAGGCAAGCCCATTGTTACATTTAAGGCTTGTATTTGTTTTGGTATTGAATTAAGCACTGGTATTAGTAAATTTTCTTCACCTAAAATAACAGCAACACTAGATAATTTTTTGTTGGTAATGCTTATTTCTTGAAGCAGTTGACCAATGTGTTTGGCTTGGCCAACAAATTTTGGAATACCTACCACTTCTATGTTTTTTTTGTCTGTGTAGTGTGACGATAACCAATTAAACGGTTGCTTTTTAAAATAGTCCCAACGTTTTAAATGCTGTCTGGTAAATAACCCAGCGTCGTGTATGGGGTCTTCAATAAATACTTTGTCTATATCCCAATAGATGTGTGCTAAATCATTTTGTAGAAGTCCCTGTATAATATTAGACTCGGCAGTATTTAAAGCATTAAAACCTAAGAACACATGTTTTTTAGTAGAATTATCTGCTATATAAGTTTCTAATTTTTCTGCAGCTTCTCTGTATATTAGTCCTTGGTAGCCTTTTTTAGATTGTAATAAATTGGCTGAAAAATCTTTGTAATAGATTTTAAGTTTCTCCCAGAATTTTAAATGATTCTGTATGAGTTCTGTTTTGTTTGCGCTAAGTGACCAATGGTCTAACTCTTTTATAGCTTTCAAATAATCGAATATTTGTTCTTGTGGTACAAGATATCTGTCTATTTCATTAAAGTCTTGTAGAAGTATTTGTGCCCATTTAGAAAAAGATTCAAAGGACTCTACTGCATTTGCTTGTGTAGCATTTTTGTAAGACGTGTATAGCTCAAATATTAGCTCTACACTAGTGAGTGTCTTTAGTCCTGAAAGTTCTTCTACAAACTCTTCAACACTTATTATTTGTGGAACAAATACAGGTGTTGTTAAGAGTGATGCAAGCTGGTGCTTTAAAAAAATACCTGCACGCTTGCTGGGAAGTATAAAGACTAAATCTTCTAGATTTAAACTCTTTTTTTGTAAATCTATTAATACCGTTTTTATAAAACTATCCATTCTATAAAAATAAAAAACGCTCCGAATATCGGAGCGTTTTTTAAATATATTTTTTTGTTGTGATTAGTTTTTCAACTTCACCTCAACACGTCTGTTTTCTTTTCTACCATTTCTAGTCTTGTTGTCAGCGATTGGGCTGTCTTCACCAAAACCTGCAGCAGATAATCTTGAAGCACTAATTCCGTTAGCGATTAAATAATCTCTTACAGCGTTAGCTCTTCTTTCAGATAATGCTTGGTTAGTAGCTTTAGCTCCTTGGCTATCTGTATGACCTTCAATAGCAAAGTTTGCTTGTGGGTATTCTTTAAAGATAGCAGTCATTGCTTCTAATACTTTATCAGTTTCTTTTTTGAAAGATGCTTTACCAGAATCAAACAATATTGATCTTGCATAAGTATTTAAAGTTTTCATTTCTTCTTCAGTTGGCTTAACTTCAGGACAACCATTGTTAGCAGCAACACCAGCTTCGTTAGGACATTTGTCATCTTTATCTAAGATGCTATCTCCGTCTGTATCAGGCCAAGGACAACCATTGTTTGCAGCAGGACCAGCTTCATTAGCACACTTATCGTCACCATCAGCTACACCATCACCATCAGCATCAGGACAACCCATTAATGCTTTAAGACCAGCAACGCTAGGACACTTATCATCCTTATCCATTACACCGTCACCATCAGCATCAGGACAACCGTTAAATTCAGCTAAACCTGGTGTGTTAGGACAATCATCTTTAGAATCTTGAATACCATCATTATCAGAATCAGGACATCCGTTAAAGATTTCTAATCCAGCTTCTTCAGGACAAGCATCATCTTTATCATATATACCATCATTATCTGTATCTGTACCACCAAACTTAAATATAACACTTAAAGAATGTTGCCAGTGCTTTGGTAAATAATCTTCAAAAGAATGCTTGTAACGTGTTTGTGCTTCAAGACCTAACTTTTCGTTAAACCAATATTTTACACCTAAAGATCCGTTTAATGTACCAGCGCCAACGTTATCTACCCAAGTGTAACCACCACCAACACCTAAATAAGGATCGATAGTTTTAGACTTGATTACATCCATAAAGCTATAGCTTACTGTACCGTCTAATGCATAGTATGATAAATCATCTGCATTAACTAATACAGTTTCACCTGCTGTGTCAATAGAACCTAATTTAGAAATTTTGTTTATTGTACCACCTGCAGTAAATGTAAAACCATCACTAAGGTATTTTGAAACTGCTACTCTTGAAATCGATGCAAATGTGTTCCAATGATCAGTTGCGTTAAAAAATTCGTCAAAATACTCTCCACTTGGCGCGTCTTCACCTACCGGGTAAAGATCTACAGCATTTATACCAAAGCTAATTGCCCATGGATTGTTTTTATCTTGCGCATTTGAAGTGCTGAAGCTTATCAAAAGCACTGTTACAAATAATAATCTGCTAAGATTTTTCATACTCTAATTAATTTAATTTTAAGTGTTAATTATTGGTAAAAGTAAGTTGTTAAATATTATTAACAAAGACAAATATAAAAAAATATTGTTATAACGCCCTAAAATAGTGTGTTTGGAACGATTTTAAATAATTTCTAGCTTTTTTCCAACCTTAATAAATGCTGAAATAGCCTTGTCTAGTTGGGCTTTGTTGTGTGCTGCAGATAGTTGCACTCTAATTCTTGCTTTATCTTTTGGCACTACTGGGTAAAAGAATCCGATAACATAAACTCCTTCTTCTAATAGCATATTAGCCATAGTTTGAGATAGTTTTGCATCATATAACATGACTGGAACTATAGCAGAATCACCATCTACAATATCGAACCCAGCCTCTTTTATCCCTTTTTTAAAGTACTTAGTATTCCAATCTACTTTATCCCTTAAAGTGGTGTCGTTTTTTAACATATCAAACACTTTAATAGAGGCTCCTACAATGGCAGGTGCTAAAGAGTTAGAGAATAAATAAGGTCTAGAGCGTTGACGAAGTATTTCTATTACTTCTTTGTTTGCAGTGGTGTAGCCGCCCATTGCACCACCCATAGCTTTTCCTAGTGTGCCAGTAATAATATCTATTCTGCCTAAAACTCCTTTTTCTTCTAGTGTACCAATACCAGTTTCACCAATAAACCCAGTGGCGTGGCATTCATCTATCATTACTAAAGCATCATATTTATCTGCTAAGTCGCAAATTTTATCTAAAGGCGCAACTAAACCGTCCATAGAAAAGACACCATCTGTTACTATAATTTTAAATCGTGCTCCGTTTTCATTAGCTGTAATAAGTTGCTGCTCTAAATCTGCCATATCGTTATTTTGATAACGGTATCTTGCAGCTTTACACAACCTTACACCATCTATTATAGAGGCGTGGTTTAATGAATCTGAAATTATGGCATCTTCTTTTGTTAGTAATGGCTCAAAAACACCACCATTGGCATCAAATGCAGCAGCATAAAGAATGGTATCTTCTGTACCATAGAAATCAGCAATTTTTTGTTCAAGTTCTTTATGAATATCTTGAGTACCACATATAAAACGTACAGAAGACATACCAAAACCATGAGAGTCTAACGTGTCTTTTGCAGCTTGTACAACTTCTGGGTGTGCAGAAAGGCCCAAATAATTATTAGCACAAAAGTTTAATACTTTTTGACCTGTGTTTAAAGTTATTTCTGCACCTTGAGGTGAGGTAATAATGCGCTCTTCTTTGTAAAGTCCTGCCTCTTTTATAGATTCTATTTCTTGTTGTAAATGTGTTTTTATGCTTCCGTACATACTTCAAATATTAATTATTAAACAAAGATACTGTGTAAATATTAGACTTCAATCACCTCAATAGATTCATTTATGTAAACCAAAATTTTCTTAGTTACTTTATAATTCATTTCTTTTAAAACAAAATCATAATCATTAAGTTGAGACTGATGGTAAGATTTTTTTTCACCTGTTTTATAGTCTATAAGAATGACGTCTTTTAGAGTATTAATATTAAGTCGGTCTGGTCTTAAAAGCTGTCCTGTGTTTGTGATAATGTCACGTTCATTATAAACGTCAAAACCGTCTTCAAAATACAGCTTAAGTTTGGGGTGCTCTAATACACTTATAACTACGGATTTTAATTGGTTTATCTGTTCGTTTGTAACGGCGCCTTCAAATAACAACTCATTAAAAGCTAAATCTAAATCTTGTTTTGTTTTAATTTTTGATAAAATTAAATGTACCAAATTACCGCGTTCTATTGCTTTTTCTTGCTGCGTATCCCAAAGTAAGCCAGATTTGGTTATAATACTTAAGTCGTGATCTTCTTTTGGTACAGAGATTAATTCAATAGGGTCTAATAGCGCATTTGGTGTTGTTTGTACCTTTTTGTCTGACTCTCCAAAACCATATACAAGTTGATTATCTGACCAATCACCAATATTTTGCAAATAGGTAATTAACATACCAGCGTATGTATTTGTATTCACTATGCCTTTTGGGTTTATATCTTTTTTAGAAATAACATAAAGTTGCTCAACAGCTCTTGTTAAAACAACATAAAGGAGATTAATGTTATCGAGTTCTAATTGGGCTTGGTGTTTATTATAAATAGATTTTCCTTCGTCGCCAAAATGTTCAACATCTTTATTATAGTTAATAAGAAGTGTTTTAAAATTGTGATAGGTATTTTCTGCTAATGGAAACCAAACTTTAGGTTCTAATTCTCTGTATATATTTAAATCTGCAAAAGGGAATATTACCACAGAAAATTCTAATCCTTTAGATTTATGTATGGTCATTATGCGAACAGCATCTCTATTTTCGGGCGAAACAACACTTAGATTATCTTCTTTCTTTTCAAAATGTCTTAAAAACGCAGATAAATCCGTGTTTTGGTTTTGCGTAAATTCTAATACAAAATCTAAATAAAATTGAAGGTAAGCATCAGAAGTGGTGTTGAGTTTAAATACGCGAATAAGTTCTTCTATAAGTTCGTAAAGTGGTAACTGAAGAAGTTTTTCTTTATTTGTAAAAATTTGTAATGCTTCTAGACTTTCAAAAAAAGCATTAATCTCTTTGTTAATATATAGTGCAAAGAATTGGTGTTTATCTTCAATACAATATTGTTCTGCTAAAAATGTAAGAACTTCAATCTTTAAGGCCTTGTTTGTTGGTTGTAATAGTAATTTTAAAAAGGCATTAAGAAAAATAACTTTGTCAGAATTTTTTAAAAGTAAGGTTTCAGAAGAGGTTATAGTTATGCCATGTTCACTCAGGTATTTTGCAACAACAACACCTTGTTTGCGTTTGCGCACAATAACACAGATATCTTCTAACTTATAACCGTTTTCTTGGCATTGTTTAACAGTGTCTAAGGTTTGTTGCGCATAGCGTTGGTCATTGTCATCTTCTTGCTTTATATCTAAAAAGTTAAGATTTACATAGCCCTGAGTTGTGCTGTGTAAATTTTGGCCAGAGTTTTGGTAAAGATTTGCATAAACGGTATTGCTAAAATGTGCACCACTTAAAAACTTAAAAAACGCATTATTAAATGTTATAACAGATTTAGCACTTCGGTAATTTGTTTCTAGTGGAAGTACTTCTGCCTCAATAGGAAAAGGATTTTCTGTTTGGTTATAAAGGTTAATAAACTGTTCTGCTTCACCACCACGCCATCTATAAATAGCTTGTTTTGCATCGCCAACAAGCATAGCAGAACCACTGCTTGTAGCTAAGGCATTGTCTAATAATGGAACTAAGTTTTCCCATTGCATTTTAGAGGTGTCTTGAAACTCATCAATAAAATAATGTTTAAATTTTTCGCCTAAACGCTCATATATAAAAGGGGTGGGTTGATCTTTAATTTCAGTACCAATAATGGTGTTAAATTCTGAAATTAACATTTTGTTCTGCTCATTTTTTATAGCATTTACCTCTTTTTGAATGGCATTTAAAACAGAGAGCGGTGTCATGTTTTTATAAAACCCTTTTTTTAGCTTTAACTCAAAAACTGATGTTTTAGATTTAATAAAAGCTTCTGCCAAATAGGGTTGAATACTTTCTATAGTACTAGCATTAGCATCAGAGACACGTGCAGGATATAGAGAGTTACCTTCTATTAAATCTGCTTGCCAGGCAGAGCTAAAGTTTAAATTTATTGTTTTTGAAGCTAAACTTTCAAAATGTTTTGGAAGTGATTTTCTGTTAAAATCATCAAATTGTAAGCCCGACTCTTCAATTAAATCTAAAGTAGAGTTAGCTACACTTACTATTGCTTTTTCTAAAGTCTGAATGTCTTTAGCGAGTTGTGTTTTTAACTGCTGAAATTCTTCTATTGTTTTAGCGTCTAAAATTTTAATTGCAGCACTGTCATTTTCGTTAACTAATAGTTTTGAAATCTTATTAAAATCGTAACTAATGTCCCAACTTTTATCATCATCTGCTTTTTCTATGGCAAAATCTACAAGAATTTTTGTAAGTTCTTTGTCTGTACCAGCTTTTGCAATAAGGCTATCTACAGCTTCACTTAAGAGCCGTTCTTGGTCGAGTTCAACTTCAAAATTTACAGGTAGTTTTAAATCGTGAGCAAAAGTTCTAATTACGCGGTGGGTAAACCCGTCTATGGTAGAAATATCGAAAGCTCCATAGTTATGTATTATATGTTTTAGTATCTGTTTAGATTTGGTGTTGAGATCTGCTTTAGCAATAGATAAATCTTTGCAGATGTCTATAAACATAGGATGTGGATTATCTAAGTTCTTTTTAGTAGAAAACACTTTTAGCATCATTATAATGCGCTCCTTCATTTCGCCTACTGCCTTATTGGTAAAGGTTAGTGCTAAAATGGATCTAAATTTATTGTAGTCATTAGATGCTATTAGTATTTTTAAATACGATTTTGCGAGTGTAAATGTTTTTCCACTGCCAGCCGAAGCATTATAAATTTTAAATGGTGAGTTTTGCAAAAGATAAATTTTATACCAAAATAGGGAATCTTAATAATTTATTTGGAGTTTCTTGTTTTCAATATTGTAAATTTGTTAAAATCGATTTTATTAATACTTAAAAAACATACTATTATGGCTTTTGAATTACCAAAATTAAAATACGCTTATGATGCTTTAGAGCCAAATATTGATGCTCGTACTATGGAGATTCATCATTCTAAACATCATAATGGCTATACAACTAAACTTAATGCTGCAATAGAAGGTACAGATTTAGAAGGAAAATCTATAGAAGATATTCTTACTAATTTAGATATGACTAATGGTGGTGTAAGAAATAATGGTGGTGGCTTTTACAACCACTCATTATTTTGGGATGTTATGAACCCAGAAGATAGAGGTTACTTATCTGGAGATTTAAAAGATGCTATTGAGGCAGAATTTGGATCTAAAGATGCTTTTATTGAAGCTTTTAGTAAAGCAGCAGCTACACAGTTTGGTTCTGGTTGGGCATGGTTATGTGTTCATAAAGGAGGAAAAGTTGAAGTGTGCTCTACGCCAAACCAAGATAATCCATTAATGCCAGGCGTAACATGTGGTGGTACACCTATTTTAGGATTAGATGTTTGGGAACATGCATATTACTTAAACTACCAAAACAGAAGACCAGATTATATTAATGCATTTTTTAATGTTATTAACTGGAATGAAGTTGAAAGACGTTATGCTGAAGCTAAATAATTTAGTGTTTCTTACAAGCTTTTATGGTAGCTGAATGTGGTTTACTAAATGTTGGTCACTGAGCGAAGTCAAAGTGACTAAAAATTGAAAGTTGGTAAGTATAAATTTTAAATAGAAAAAATCCGAGTCTCAAAAAGGCTCGGATTTTTTATGTTTTAAAATTACTATTTTGTTTGATGAGATTTCCACTTTCGTGGGAATTGGACATGAAAAAAGGTGAACAGACGTTCACCTTTTTTGCCCCAAATCTACCATAAACTTAACCTACTTATGTTATGGTGAAACAAAGATAAGCTCACATTAATATAACTATTCAATTTTTTGGACAAACGACATATATATTAGTCTAAGCGTGGAAACAAAGGTGTTTTAATAGAATTTAATGCGCTAGAAATAAATAAATTAGAGATAGACCTAAAGAGATACTTTAAATTATAGGCATGAAAAAAGGTGAACAGACGTTCACCTTTTTTGCCCCAAATCTACCATGAACTTAACCTACTTATGTTATGGTGAAACGAATGTAATTTAAATAGTTAAATGATTAGTATTTATCTGTTTAAATGCATAAAACTTAGTTGTAGCGCATATTTTATCGGTTAAACCGTTTTTATTGTCTCTATTTTAATAAGCACGCTCTTTATTACCTTCATAAAAATTAATGTATGCTTTATTAACGACCCGGTTACCACCAGCAGTAGGGTAGTTACCAGTAAAATACCAATCACCTAAATTTTTAGGACAGGCTTTATGTAGGTTTTCTATAGGTTGAAATATTATTTTCACTTCAGCATTAACATCGTCATCACTTAGTAGCTCTGCAATTTTATCAGAGATTTGTTCAGCAGTAAAGTTATTGTAGATGTCTTTAACATGGTTAACTACTTTTTTGTCTTTAAGATTAACCTGAGCTAAGCATTTATTATAAACTTCTTCAACGATATGATATTGGTTTGTATCTTTTAATAAAGCCAGTGCTGCTCTAAAAGCAACTAACCCTTCTAAGTTAGCCATATCAATACCATAACAATCTGGATAGCGTATTTGAGGTGCCGAAGAGACTACAATAATCTTTTTTGGTTTTAGCCTATCCATCATTTTAATGATACTCATCTTTAATGTGGTACCTCTTACAATACTATCATCAATAATAACCAAGTTATCGGTTGGTTTTATAACACCATAAGTAACATCGTAAACGTGAGCAACTAAGTCGTTTCTACTACTATCTTCTGTAATGAAGGTTCTTAACTTAACATCTTTTATTGCAATTTTTTCAATTCGAGGTCTTTCCGACAGAATTTTTGTAACCTGCTCAGCAGATAGTTTTCCATCACCATCAAGAATTGATTTTGTCTTCTTTTGGTTAAGATGTTCTTCAACCGTATCAATCATTCCAAAAAACGATGTTTCTGCGGTATTAGGTATAAAAGAAAAAACGCTGTTTTCTGTATCGTTATCAATAGCATCAAGAACCTTTGGCATTAGTAATCTACCAAGTTCTTTTCGTTCTGCATAAATTTCTGCATCACTACCACGCGAAAAATAAATACGTTCAAAAGAACATGCTTTACGTTCTAAGGGCTGTAATATTTTTTTAATTTTTGTTTCTCCAGACTTTTTTGTAATAATTGCATGCCCTGGGTCTAACTCTTTTACGGCATCAAAGGGTACGTTAAATACGGTTTGTATTACAGGACGTTCTGATGCTACAACAACAATTTCATCGTCTTTATAATAATAGGCAGGTCTAATACCAGCAGGATCTCTTAGTACAAAAGAATCTCCGTGCCCTAATAAACCAGCCATAGCATAACCTCCGTCCCAGTTTTTTGCTGCACGTTTAAGGATTTTAGTAACGTTAAGACGTTCTGCTATTAATGGTGAGCATTCGTTTTTATTGTAGCCTTCTTTTTTTAAATCTTTATATATTTTAGCAACAGCATCATCTAGAAAATGACCTATTTTTTCCATTACCGTAATGGTATCTGCTTTTTCTTTTGGGTGCTGACCTATTTCAATTAAATTATCAAAAAGTTCATTAACATTAGTCATGTTAAAATTACCAGCCACAATAAGGTTTCTATGTTGCCAATTATTTTGTCTTAAAAAAGGGTGTACACTTTCTACACTATTTTTACCAAAGGTGCCATAACGTACGTGGCCCAAAAGCAGTTCTCCTATATAAGGAATATGCTGTTTTTGTGCGGCTACATCGTCTTGGTACTCTGGGTTTTTTAAGAAATCGGCATTAATACGTTCATTAATTTGCGCAAAAATATCTTGTATAGGTTGTTGTGCAATAGAGCGTACACGACTAATATAACGTTCACCGGGTTTTGTGTCTAATTTTATACTTGCAAAACCAGCACCGTCTTGTCCACGGTTGTGCTGTTTTTCCATCATTAAATACATCTTATTTACACCATAAAAGGCACTACCATACTTTTCCTTGTAGTATTCTAATGGTTTTAAAAGTCTAATCAGTGCTATACCACACTCGTGTTTTAATGCATCACTCATCTTTAGTTATCAGCTATTAATATTTATTAAATTCTGAAACAAGTTCAGGATAAAAAAACGCGCTCAAATTTTGAGCGCGTTGGTTTACGTTAATTTTATTTTATATGTTTTTACTATTTCCTTTTTAAAGGTCATATAGAATCGTTTTTTTCTTGTTGTCTTAATACAAAATTAGTTAAGGACAATTTCAAATTGTGTTAGACTCTTAAATTGTTCTAAACGTGTGTATATTTCTTTATCTGTTAAGTTTTGCATGCGCTCTGTACCAAATTTTTCTACACAAAAAGAGGCCAGTGTAGAGCCATAGATAACAGCTGTTTTCATATTTTCAAAAGAGAAATCTCCTGTTTTTGCTAAATATCCAGCAAAGCCACCAGCAAATGTGTCGCCAGCACCAGTTGGGTCAAAGACTTCTTCTAATGGTAAAGCAGGTGCATAGAAGACGTTATCATCATGAAATAATAATGCCCCATGTTCTCCTTTTTTAATGACAACATATTTTGGTCCCATTTCATGAATCTTTCTTGCTGCAACCACCAGAGAGTACTCACCAGTTAATTGTCTAGCTTCTTCATCGTTTATGGTAATAACATCAACATTTTTAATAACAGAAAGTAGATCGTCTAGAGCAATATCCATCCAAAAATTCATGGTATCTAAAATGGCTAATTTTGGTTTATTAGTCATTTGGTCTAAGACACCTTGTTGTACCATAGGGTGTAAATTTCCTAACATTACAACCTCTGCATCTTTATAGTTTTCTGGTACTACCGGACTAAAATGCTCTAATACATTTAGCTCTGTTGCTAAAGTGTCTCTAGAGTTCATGTCGTTATGGTACTTTCCACTCCAAAAAAACGTTTTACCGTCTTTAATAATTTCTATACCTTCTATGTTAACGTTTTTATTTTTTAAAAGATCTAAATAGTCTTGCGGAAAATCACCACCAACCACAGACACTGCTGCGGCATCTACATTAAAATTTGAAGCTGATAAACCTATATATGTAGCTGCGCCACCAAGAATCTTGTCAGTTTTACCAAAAGGGGTTTCTATAGCATCAAAAGCTACGGTTCCGACAATTACTAATTTACTCATTAAAGTACGTTTGGGTTAAGGTGCAAAAGTACATGATTTTTTTGATTTGAATCTGCTCTCTAAATCTAATTCAAAAATATTACGCACTTATAAATTGGGTAAAGCGCTATAATAACATATTGTGTTTGTTAGGTTGTAATTTTATTTTTTCTGAAGAAATTTATTTAATATACAAGGTGAGGTATACCCTTGTTTTTGTTGGTTATTACAGACAAGACTGTTTACGTTAAAAGCATAGGGCACGTTAAGAGAAAATTGTTAATTATTTTCTCCCAAAGTCTGCAGGAATTTCTCCCCAAGCTTTAGTTTCCCATTTTACAACTGTTGTTGTGTAGCTATTTGTTTTTAACCATTGTACTGCGCGATCTACCAAATCAAATACAGGTTTATTTTTAGAATTACGTTCTAGCTTTGTGTTGCATGTCTTTTTGCGTACCCAACTCATAGCTGTTTTAGAATCGGTGTACATAATACGCTCACTTTTGTGCTGTTTTAAAAAAGCTAAGCCATGTACTAAGGCTAAAAATTCGCCAATATTATTAGTACCTTGCTCAAAAGGACCTTGGTGAAATAACTGTTTTTTTGTTTTAGTGTCTACGCCTCTATATTCCATAATACCAGGATTGCCGCTCGATGCTGCATCTACAGATATAGAGTTGTAATTAGGTAGCCCTATTTTTTTAAGTTGGGCTTCTGTTAGGCCACTTTTAAAAGACTTGTTTTTACCTATGTAGTCAAAATAATTTCCGTTTAAGGCTGCTTTAGCTGTGTCTAAAGTTTCAAAAGATTTATACTGCGCACCCTGAAAATCTTTAATTTGAGTTTTGCAGTCCTTCCAGGTTTCAAAAACGCCAGTCTTGTGACCTTTCCAAACGGTATAATATTTCTTTTTCTTTTTACTCATCTTTAGTTCGCGTAAAAACGGGAATCTTTTTTTTATTCAACAGGATATTTTGATATTCCAGATTCGCTATGTTCAAAAAGGCCAGATTCATAAAAATAGTTAGCCATTGCTAATCCGTCTTTGTTAGATTCTTTAGTTGCTCTTAGTTCAAACCATTTTTCCATAAATTGATTTTGTTCTACCAATTCAGTATTTGTCTCAGAAATCATTTGGTTTAAATCTGTCAAATCGTTTTCGTCAAAAACTTTTACATAAAAATTACTTCCATAAGTATTTATGCACAAATCTCCCATTGGTTCCCATATTGCATTATTACAATCATTGGTTATCATTGTGAAATGTGTATATGAAATAATGGTATTTTCGTTTAAATCTGAAATTATTTGTGTTATTTCTTCGCAATTTTTTGAAGTGTTAAGTTTTAAAGGTATTTCCTTAAATTGATATTGCGTAATATTATGAATGGTGTAATTGTAGTTTTGGTCAAATATGTTTGTTATTGAAATAAAATTTTCAATTTCATTATTACTATAAGTCGTATCAACAGCTATTAAAATATATTCATTTGACATTTCTCCCAAAAAGTCTTGAGTTCCGTTATAATATTTGAAGTTTATAAAATTACAACTGCTTTGTACTAGTTCAGTTTCATCAGCATTAGAGCACCCTATTAATGTAATGCCAATTAGCAAAATTAAAATGTAATTTTTCATAATACTGTTTTTTTTATAGATGATCTATTATCTATTTGGTTGTGTCAAATGATTGCCAACTTGTTATAGGCTATCTCGACTTTTGATGCAAAGTATTTTGAGAAAGTATATTCCTTATTAAAGCAATGCATGATGTGACAGAGGGTTAAATTAATAAATTGTTAACCACCTTCGGAAAATGTTTCATTTCTAACAAATGAATCTTTGCTGCGACATCTTCGGCCGAATCTGTAAGTAAAACATTACATTTTATCTGAGAGATAATAGCGCCTTCGTCATAATTTTCATTTACATAGTGAATTGTAATTCCTGTTTCAGACTCTTTATTGGCTACAATCGCTTTATGCACATTCATGCCATACATACCCTTTCCGCCATAGCTGGGTAGTAATGCAGGGTGTATATTAATGACTTTATTTGGGAAAGATTTTAAGATAAACTCCGGAAATTTCCAAAGAAAGCCAGCCAAAACAATAAGGTCTGGTTGTGCTGCTTTTAGTATATTAAGTACATCATTAGACTTAGAAAACGCTATTCTGTTAAATGATAATGCGCTTACTTTTAATGTTTTACAACGATCTAGTACTTTGGCATGAGGATTGTTAGTGAGTACCTGAATAACAGACGCAGTATCGCTGTTGTGAAAAAACTTAATTAAATTTTCAGCATTAGATCCACCTCCGGACGCAAAAATTACAATACGTTTCATTTACGGGTATATTTGTTCAATTATTCAAACAAAAAAAAGAATAATAATTAACAATTAGGGCAAAATAGAAATACTTCTACCGAATTTTATTAAATTAAAAACACATTTTGTCGGTAAAGGTGTTTTTTAAAATAAAGTTTTTTATTTTTGTTCTCTAATTAAAACTTAAAATTAAAAGATTATGTCAGACATTGCATCAAGAGTAAAAGCGATTATCGTAGACAAATTAGGTGTTGATGAAAACGAAGTTGTAACTGAAGCTAGCTTCACTAACGATTTAGGAGCGGATTCATTAGATACTGTTGAATTAATAATGGAATTTGAAAAAGAATTTGATATTCAAATACCAGACGATCAAGCTGAGAACATTGCAACAGTTGGTCAAGCTATTTCATACATAGAAGCAGCAAAATAATAACTTTATTTTTATGGAATTAAAGCGAGTAGTAGTTACCGGTTTAGGTGCACTTACACCAATAGGCAATACCAAAGACGAATATTGGGATGCACTTTTGAGTGGAAAAAGTGGTGCAGCACCTGTGACACATTTTGATGCTGAAAAGTTCAAAACGCAGTTCGCTTGTGAAATAAAAAACTTTGAAGTTACTGATTTTATTAACCGAAAAGATGCTCGCAAAATGGATAAGTTTTCGCAGTATGCAATGGTCGCTTCAGATGAAGCAATTGCAGACTCAAAACTAGATCTAGATGCGCTAAACAAATATAGAGTAGGTGTTATTTGGGGTGCTGGTATTGGTGGTTTAGAAACATTTCAAGAAGAAGTGTTAAACTTTGCTGCTGGTGACGGAAGTCCACGATTTAACCCTTTCTTCATACCAAAAATGATTGCTGATATAGCACCAGGAAACATATCTATAAAATATGGTTTTATGGGCCCTAATTATACCACTGTATCTGCATGTGCCTCTTCTGCAAACTCAATGATCGATGCCTTAAACACTATACGTTTAGGTACTTGTGATGTGATTATTACCGGAGGAAGTGAAGCCGCAGTTACTATCGCTGGTATGGGAGGTTTTAATGCTATGCATGCCATGAGTACGCGTAACGATAGTCCAACAACAGCTTCTAGACCTTTTGATGCTAACCGAGACGGTTTTGTATTAGGGGAAGGAGCAGGTGCTATTGTTTTAGAAGAGTACGAACATGCTAAAGCAAGAGGTGCCAAAATCTACGCAGAAGTTGTAGGTGGTGGTTTATCCTCTGATGCATATCATATGACAGCGCCACACCCAGAAGGTATTGGTGTTGTTGCGGTAATGAAAAATTGTTTAGAAAATGCGGGTTTAAACCCTGAAGATGTAGACCATATTAATACACACGGTACATCAACACCATTGGGTGATGTTGCCGAATTAAAAGCTATATCTACAGTGTTTGGTAGCCACGCTAAAAACATAAATATTAATTCTACAAAATCTATGACAGGTCACCTGTTAGGTGCTGCAGGTGCTATTGAGGCCATTGCGTCTATTTTAGCTATGGAGCATGGTATTGTACCACCAACAATTAACCACGAAACGGTTGATGAAAACATAGACCCAGAATTAAATTTAACGCTTAATAAGCCTCAGAAACGAGAAATTAAAGTAGCAATGAGTAATACATTTGGATTTGGCGGTCACAACGCTTGTGTGTTATTTAAAAAATTAGATTAAATCCCGAATGAGCTTCATTCGTAACATATTAAATTCCCGTTCTCAAGAAGACGGGAATTTTTTTTTAAAACTTAACAAAATACTAGGTTTTAAACCAAAAGCTAAAGCACTCTATGTAAAAGCTTTTACACATCGCTCAATGAATATAAAGGATGCAAAAGGCAATCCTATAAATTACGAGCGTTTAGAGTTTGTAGGCGATGCTATGCTTAGTGCCGTTATTGCTTGCTATTTATTTGAAAAAGTACCACACGGAGACGAAGGCTATCTTACCAAAATGCGTTCTAAAGTGGTGAGCAGAGAGCATCTTAATGAACTCGGAAAAGATTTAGAATTAATAAACTTAGTAGAAAGTAGGATACCAAAATCTAATTTTGGGGATAATATTCATGGTAATTTATTTGAAGCTTTAGTCGGTGCTATCTATCTAGACAAAGGTTACAACTTTTGCGAAAAATTTATTTACACTAGAGTTATAGAGCCCTATGTAGATATAGAAACTTTAGAAGGCAAAGTTATAAGTTACAAGAGTTTACTTATAGAGTGGTGCCAAAAAGAAAAGAATACCTTTAGTTTTAATGTCTATGAAGATACAGGCAAAGATGAGTTAAAGCATTTTTCTGTAAAACTAAGTATTAACGATAAAGTTGTGTCAAAAGCCAGAGCCACTTCAAAAAAGAAAGCAGAAGAAAAAGCTTCTAAACGCGCTTTTTTTGCGCTTCAAAATAAAATAACAAACCTTATTTAATTTATAAAAACGTCTTACGTTTAAAAAGTATAAGACTATAACGATTTCGTAAGTTTTATAGGCTAAGATTAACCAAAAGTTAATATAATTAAGCGTTTTATATACTATATTTACCAATCAAGGTTATAACATTATGGCTTTACACAAACTTCTAGTAGATGATTATTATGATGATGACTATAAGCTAATAGCTATTCATTGTAGATTAGAAGATTACCGTTTAGCCTATTTACTTAATAAAAATTTAGGACTAAACTTAGTGCGAAACCTTAAAGATTTAGACTTTAAATACCTAACATCTTCTTATAGCTTTTTTGAATGGAATAATAAAGCTGAATATGTGACTTGGAGTTTAGTGTCTAATATTTGCAAAAAAGAAGAAGACAGTATGTATAGTGCTGGTACTCTATTTGAGACAAATGATAAAACATTAAAAACTTTTCATCTTATACCCGAATTAAAACGTGTAGATTTTTTTATTAAAATCTCGGATGAAATTCAGAATGTAAATGAAAATTTAATACTAAGTACATTACAATCAATTCCACAAATTATAACAAGTTACACGGTTAACCCGTTAAAAATAAAATCAAAAGGCCATTTAATTTTTTGAACCCATGCCAAATAAAAAGACAAAAATAGTAGCCACTCTAGGCCCAGCGACAAGTACTAAAGCCGTTTTAAAAGGAATGTTAGACGAAGGTGCTAACGTATTTAGAATTAACTTTTCTCATGCAGATTATAAAGATGTAGAAGAGCGCATAAAAATGATAAGAGAGCTTAACGAAGAGTTTGGTTACAATGCTTCAATTTTAGCCGATTTACAAGGTCCTAAGTTGCGTGTTGGTATGATGAAAGGCGAGGTTATAGTAAATGCTGGTGACGAAATTATTTTTGCTACTGGTAAACGTTTCGAAGGTACAAAAGATCGTGTTTACATGACTTATGATAAGTTCCCTCAAGATGCAAAACCAGGTGAGCGTATTCTTTTAGATGATGGAAAATTACATTTTGAAGTTGTATCTACAGACGGAAAATCTGAAGTTAAAGCCAAAGTAATACAGGGTGGGCCACTTAAATCTAAAAAGGGGGTAAATTTACCTAACACAAATATATCTCAACCTGCATTAACAGAAAAAGATATTGAAGATGCTATTTTTGCCATAGGGCAGAAAGTAGATTGGATGGCTTTGTCTTTTGTAAGACATGCTGAAGATTTAATGCAGTTAGAAAAATTAATTAGCGAACATAGTGAGCATAAAATTCCTATTATAGCTAAGATTGAAAAGCCTGAAGCTGTAGAGAATATAGATAAAATTGTTGCGTATTGTGATGGTTTAATGGTGGCTCGTGGAGATTTAGGTGTAGAAATACCTGCTGAAGAAGTACCACTAATACAGAAGCAATTGGTGCTTAGAGCTAAAAAAGCAAGAATACCTGTAATTATAGCTACGCAAATGATGGAGACTATGATTACAAGTTTAACGCCTACACGTGCTGAGGTAAATGATGTGGCTAACTCTGTTATGGATGGTGCAGATGCTGTGATGTTATCTGGTGAGACCTCCGTTGGGCAATACCCAGTGCAAGTTATTCGTCAAATGGCAAATATTATTCGTAGTGTTGAAGATTCCCCATTAATTAAGGTCCCACAAAAACCACCACATATTCGTACCAAGCGTTACATTACTAAGGCCATATGTTACCATGCCGCTAATATGGCTAATGAGATTAATGCCAAAGCAATTTCTACATTAACAAATAGTGGTTATACTGCGTTTCAGATATCTGCTTGGAGGCCACCGGCTCACATTTTAGTCTTTACATCTAACAAACGTATTTTAACACAACTCAGTTTACTTTGGGGTGTTAAAGCGTTTTATTACGATAAATATGTAAGTACAGACGAAACTATAGAAGATGTTAACGCTATAGCTTGTAAAATGGGTTATTTAGATGTTGGTGATATGCTTATTAGTTTAGCCGCTATGCCAATACAAGCTAAAGGTATGGTAAATACTTTGCGCGTTACTGAGATTGAGAGTTGTAGTTTTTAATTTGAGACGATGTATAGGCTCTAGTTTTTAGCCGCGTTATTTAGGTTTAAGAAAATCGCCAAATTTTATAATTTGGCGATTTTTTGTAGAGTCAAGTCTGTTTACTATTTGTAATGGGTTATACTATTTTTGTATACGGTATTAACAGACGTTTTTTATTTCCATTTTGTTCTTACTTCTGTGCCTATAGGATATGTTTCAAGTCACTAAAAACGACGCTTAACGAAGTTCGGTGAAAATTTTCATAAAGTATATCTATTCAATAGATTAAAATTCAAATTGTAATTGCACGCTAATAGATTTGTCTTTGTTAAGTTGCGTTTGGGTAACTACGGACTTATCTGTATTTAAATTAGATAAAGCAATACCTAACAGACGTACCGAATTATTCATTTTCTCTTGGTATAATAAGTCTTTAGCGGTTTCTAGGATTATGGTTTTTTTATATACATAGTAAGGCAAAGTCTTACTTTGCGTTTGTAGGGTAAAGTCGTTGTATTTTATTTTTATTAATCCACTATTAGTGTAACGTTTATGTTTTTTTACTACATTTGACATCAATCTACTAAAATGTTAGCTAAACGTATAACTCAATTTTTTTTTTAATTTTATCCTCCTAAATTGAGATCGTTACAGAAATATACCAATGTGAGTTAAGCATAGGGTGTTTTTCGGGGGGGTGTTAAACTAGTTTTAAAGTTGTGTTAAAAATATTTTAGTACTCTAAATCTTAGACAAACGATGCCTATGCAACACTACCTTAAATTAAAAACTACCACCAGTTACATTTTTAAATTAAATCGCATATGTGCTTTTTTTAAAAATGTGGCTTCGATTACACAATTAAATTTAAATACATAGATATGAAACAAAAAGCAATAGTGGTATTACTGCTATTAGTTATGCAATTGGCTACAGGCCAAAATTTATACGTGGGTTCAGATTCTGCCCTCACGTTAGAGACGGGTTCTATATTCACAGTAGATGGTTTAGTACTTTCGCCATCAGCTGATTTTGAACTAGAGTCCAACACAACGTTAACACGCTTATCTACCCCAGCTACGACGGGCAATCTTGCTATTAACCGGCAATATGTTTTTAATGTAGCACTTACAGGGTATTTGGGTGGTGTAGATTTTAATTATGAAGACAGTGAGCTTAATGGTGTCTTAGAAGACGATTTAACCTTACGTTTATTAGACGCTTCTACAACTTGGCAAGGGTATAATGCAACACAAGATACAGATTTAAATGTGTTGAGTTACACGTTTACTAATGCTGTAGATTTTAGTGTAATTACTGCAGACGATAGTGAAACGCTAGGTTTAGTGCCTAGTTTTTCATTACGAAATATTCGTGTTTACCCAAATCCAACAACAGATTATGTGTACATAGATTACCCAAAAGGTGTGCGTACGGTATTATATGACAGTTTAGGAAGAGAGTTACAACGCGGTAATTCACATAGTGTAGATTTAAGTCCATATGAAGGTGCTACATATCTCTTAATAATACAAGATATAACAAGTAATGCCTCAACAACCGTAAAAATTATAAAAGAATGAAGAAACTATTAACCGCATTATTATTTACTACAAGTATTGGGTTAGCGGCCCAAGAGGGTGTTGGTATAAATACCATTACACCAGAAGCCTCATCGGCATTAGATATAAGTTCTACCAACAAAGGTTTATTAATACCTCGAATGACGGAGTTACAACGAGTAGCTATTAACCCATCAGTTACGGCCAATGGCTTATTGGTTTATCAAACAGATGGTACCTCTGGATTTTATTATTATAACGGTGCATTATGGCAACGTTTAGAAGGATTACAAGGTCCCCAAGGAGCAACTGGTATTCAAGGAGAGCAAGGTCAGCAAGGTGTCCAAGGTGAGATTGGTGCCACAGGTCCAACAGGTC
>JAOEWO010000033.1 GCA_028383925.1 Winogradskyella sp. | reverse complement strand
TGGCGAAGCCATAGTTACTGGTGGAAATGCAGGTGGTAGTATTTATCTTTTTGATTTTGATAACGAAACTGGTATCGTGTCTAACAGCTTAGAATTGTATAGTCCGCAAAACAATAATAGCCCTTACGGAGTGGAATTTTCTGCTGAAAACAGAAAAGCTTATGCAACTGTGAGTATGGGTATCAATGGTACAGGATCTAGCCAAGTATTACAATGGGATTTAGAAAGTGCCAATATTCAAAATTCGCTTCAAGTTATTCACACATCAAATAGCATGAGTGCTGGTGCATTACAATTAGGTATAGATAGACGTATCTATAGAGCACAACTTAGCTTTGGTGGCAATGCAAATATATCACGTTATCTTGGTGTAATTAATAACCCAGAAGCTGATGGTTTAGCCACAAATTACGATGAAGAAGGAGTCCTTTTAGATGTAAGTAATTTTACGCAAAGCCGAAGTCGTCTTGGTCTGCCCCCTTTTATACAATCATTATTTAATTCGCAAACCGATATCATTAGAAATGGTATTAGTACTACCGATTTAAGGTTATGCACAGGCGATAGTTACACATTACTAGCTGATGCTATTTTAGGTGCCGATTATACGTGGTCATTTAATGGTGCGATACTAACAGAAACAACAGCGCAATTATTTGTTGATACACCTGGATTCTATGAAGTATTTATTGAGCCCAATAACGGTGACTGTCCTATAGAAGGTTCTGCAGTTGTTGGTATATCAGACATACCTGTTGCCAATGACTTAACAAATGTAGTCGCTTGTGATACTAGTGGTAATGATGGTGTTTTTTCGTTTGATTTTACAGTTAAAAACACAGAAACTTTATTAGCGCAAGATCCACTTCAATATAATGTGCGCTATTTTGAAACATTAGATGATGCTAATAACGTAGAAAATGAAATCAGTTTTCCGTATGACAACATTACTAATCCTCAAACTATTTTTGTACGTGTAGAGAATGTAGAAAATACAAACTGTGCTGGTATTAATAGTTTTCAGTTACAAGTTTTTAATACCCCACAAATTGTTCAAGTTAATACCATAGAATTTTGTGACAATGAAGGAGATATTACGGATGGTATTGCTACTGTAGAATTGGGAAATTTAATTCCAAGTATAAGAGGTGCTCAAGACCAGCTCGCAACGGCAATTAGCTTTCACCCAAGTCAACAAGATGCTGATGATAATACTAACAATTTGCCACTAACTTATACTAATACAACACCTTTTAGCAAAACCATATTTGTAAGAATCGAAAATACAACAAACACATCTTGCTTTAGTACTGCATTTTTTAATTTTAATGTTAACCCAATTCCTTTAGCTAATAATATTTCAATTCTTCAGTGCGATGAAGACGGCATACCAGAAGGGTTTACAACGTTTAATATCACAGAATCTACAGACGCTATTACAGGTGGATCAACCGATGTGATAGTCGAATTTTACGCATCACTTTTAAATGCAGAAAATGAAATAAATCCTATAAATAGTGATGCCTTTGAAAACTTCTTAAATCCACAAATTGTGTACGCACGTGTAACTAATACAATTACAGGTTGTGTAAATTTTAGTGAGATTTCTTTAGAGGTGAGCGCAACCGCGTCTAACAATGCGACAATAGAACTCTGCGATAGTGATGGTACAGAAGATGGTTTTATGAGTTTTAATCTTGCTAATTCTAATGCAATTGTATTAGCGGGTTCACCAGCAGGCTTAGATGTCGCATATTACGAAACGTATTTAGATGCTTTAATTGAAACCAATGCTATTGCAACCACATTTACAAACACAATACCATATAACCAAACCGTATATGCACGTGTTGAAAATGCTAATGCTTGTTACGGTATTAGCGAAATAGAGCTTACTGTTTTTGAATTACCAAATATTGAAATTCAATCTGAAGCATTATATTGTCTTAATGCGTTTCCTGAAACTATTGTTTTAGATGGTGGTGTTATTAATGATGCACCAAGCAACTACTTTTACACATGGTCTACTGGTGAAAATACTGCTGAAATTGAAGTAAATACGCCAGGAACTTACACCGTAAGAGTCACCAATACCAATGGTTGCTTTAAAGATAGAACTATAACCGTTTTACCATCTAATAGTGCTACAGTTACAGCTATAGAGGTTGTTGATGCAACACTAAATAATACTATTACTGTTTTTGTGAGTGGTGAAGGTGATTACGAATACGCTTTAGACGATGCTAATGGCCCTTACCAAGATAGTAATGTATTTCAAAATGTTTTACCTGGTCTTTATACCATTTACGTTCGCGATAAAAATAACTGCGGTATTGTAAACGATTTAATTTCGGTTATTGGTTTTCCTAAATTCTTTACACCAAATGGTGATGACACTAATGACTTTTGGCAAGTAAGAGGAATTACAGCGCAATTTCAACCCAACTCTGATATCCTTATATTTGACCGTTACGGAAAACTTCTAATAGAGCTAGACCCCTTAAGTCGTGGTTGGGATGGTACATTTAATGGAGCCAATATGCCTGCCAGCGACTATTGGTTTAAAGCAACCTTAGAAGACGGAAGAATATTTACAAGTCACTTTGCACTTAAACGATGATTATAAAAAATAATAGTATTTCTAAATTAATAGGTTGCATTGTATTTACTTTTCTATTTGCAACAACGAGCTATGCGCAACAACCTAACGACTGTGTAAATGCAGTAACGGTTAGTGGTAACTCTAGTTTTAGCCTAGATGTTAGTGGTGTTGGCACACAAGAATTAACAGGTTCTAATACCTGCACTAGTCAAGAAAATAATAGTATATGGTTAGAAGTCTCAATAGCAAACCCAGGCACATTAGCATTTACATTAACACCCGGAAGCACAGCAATTACTGAAGATTATGACTTTTTTATTTTTGGTCCAAATGCCACTTGTGGTAATTTAGGACAAGCCATTAGATGCTCTACAACCAACCCGGCTGCTGCAAACCAAGGTAATAATCTAACAGGCTTAAATGCCACAGATCTAGACCCAGACGAAGGTCCAGGTGCAGATGGAGATAGTTTTGTAAGTGCTATTGATGTACTTGCTGGCCAAAGTTATTTTATAGTTATAGATAGACCAATTGGCAATAGTCCATTTTCTTTAGAATGGACAGGTACGGCAACCTTCCCAGATAATCCAGGTAACCCGGTTTTAGCAAATCCTAATACAACAAGCTTACCTGACTTAAATATTTGCGACAACCTAGCACCTTATGACGATGGTATAACAGAAATAGATTTAACAACCTTAACCCAAGATATTATTAATGGTGAAGGAGATGTGCTCGTTTCATATCATGCTTCCGAGAGTGATGCTAATATAAATGCAAATCCTATTAATCTTATTTTTAATACAGTAATGAGTGCGCAACGGATTCATATTAGAATTGAAAACACAACCTCAGGCTGTTTTATTTTAAATGATTTAAATATTAATGTTTCTACTTTTAGTAATTTTAATAACCCAACCGATTTTGAATTGTGTGATGATGATGCCGATGGAGATGACCAAAATGGACTATCAACATTTAACCTTGGTATAAAATCTCAAGAAATTATTAATAATGTTGCGAATGCAAACTATACAATTTCATACCATGTAAGTGAAGTAGATGCAGAAAATTCAGCAAATCCACTACCCTTAATCTATACCAATACAATACCTACACCAACCGAAATATTTGTTAGAGTTTTAGATAATACAGAAGGTTGCGTAGCCTTTACTTCTTTTAATATTATAGTAGCAGCAAAACCCTTAGCAAATAATGTCTCGCTCTTACAATGCGATGAAGACGGTATACCCGAAGGTTTTACAACCTTTAATATCACTGAAGCTTATAATTCTATTACAAACAATAGCACAACTAGCCAAATCACCTATTATTTATCTGAAGCGAATGCCTTAAATAACATAGACGCTATAGATGGTAATAGTTTTGATAACTTTCTTAACCCACAAGTTGTTTATACAAGAGTTACAAATCCTAACACTGGTTGTATAAATTTTAGTGAAATATCACTTGAGGTAAGCACCACTTCTTCTAATAATACAGCTATAGAGCTGTGTGATACCGATGGAACCGAAGATGGTTTTACAAACTTTAATCTCGCAGATTCTAACACCATTGTTTTAGCAGGTTCACCAGCAGGACTAAATTTACAGTATTACGAAACGTATGAAAATACTTTGTTAGAAGTTAACCCAATTGGACCCAATTTTACAAATACGATACCTTATAACCAAACTATCTACGGACGTGTAGAAAATGCGAATGCCTGTTACGGTATTAGCGAAATAGAACTTATTGTATTTGAATTGCCAACTATAGAAATTCAGTCTGAGGCATTATACTGTCTTAATACATTTCCTGAAACTATTGTTTTAGATGGTGGTGTTATTAATGATGCACCAAGCAATTACTTTTACACCTGGTCTACTGGTGCAGATACAGCCCAAATTGAAGTCAACACACCAGGAACTTATACCGTAAGAGTTACCAATACTAACGGCTGCTTTAAAGATAGAACTATAACCGTTTTACCATCTAACACTGCAACTATTACAACTATAGACGTTGTAGATACCACAAAAATAATACCATTTCTATTTTTATAACTGGTGAAGGTGATTATGAATATGCTCTAGATGATGCTAATGGTCCCTACCAAGATAGTAATACATTTCAGAATGTTTTACCAGGATTTTATACGGTTTATGTTCGTGATAAAAACAATTGTGGAAGTGTTGACGAGTTAATTTCTGTAATAGGTTTCCCAAAGTTTTTTACACCTAATGCTGATGGTGATTTTGACACATGGCAAGTAAAAGGGGTTTCATCACAATTTCAACCAAATACAGCCATACTTATTTTTGACCGTTATGGCAAACTTCTAAAAGAACTAGACCCATTAAGTAATGGTTGGAACGGAACTTACAACGGATCCGACATGCCGTCTAGCGATTATTGGTTTAAGGTCACTTTAGAAGATGGAAGAATATTTACAAGTCATTTCACCTTAAAACGGTAACTAAAAAAGCAGTAATTTAGTAGCACCAAAACTCAACGTTTGAAACGCACCTATTACATTTTATGTTTTATTATTTTTAGCTCAACGATCCCTCTAATTGCGCAAGACGTCAACTTATTTCAACAATTTAATGGGCGTTATGACTATACAGCTATTGGTAATACATTTAATACTGTAGAAAATGGACCAGATAATGTATGTACAATATTAAATACAGCTTCTGCCACACTTAATTTAAATGCTAATCAAAATGTAGTTGCCGCTTATTTATATTGGGCGGGTTCTGGTACTGGTGATTTAGATGTAACATTAAATGGTATTCCAATCACAGCAGAGCGTTTATTTGACGATGGCTTAGATGCTAACCGTGTGTTTTTTGCAGCTTTTGCAGACGTTACAGATATTATAATTGCACAAGGTAGTGCGGTTTACACGGTTTCTGACTTTAATTTATCTGATGTTATTGCACCTTATTGCCCTTCTGGAACCAACTTTGGTGGTTGGGCAATTACAATAATTTACGAAGACCTCAACTTACCACTCAACCAACTTAATGTTTATGATGGCCTACAAAGCGTGCCTACTTTTCTTAGTATTACGTTAGATAACCTAAATGTACTAGACAACGAAGATGCAAAAATTGGTTTTGTAGCATGGGAAGGCGATAGATCTCTTGCTGTTAATGAGCAACTCACCATTAACGGAAACGTAATCAGTAACTTACCATTAAACCCAGCGAATAACGCCTTTAATGGCACCAACTCTTTTACTGGAGCTACCGATTTATATAACATGGATATTGATGTGTATAACATTCAAGATAATATAAATATTGGTGATACGTCTGCAACAATTGCGCTGACATCTGGTCAAGATTTTGTAATGATTAATAATATAATAACTGTTTTAAATAGTCAATTACCAGACGCAACGCTTAGTATAGACGACTATATTATAAATTGTGGTGCTAACAGTATAGACCTTTTTTACACTATTAATAATTTTAATAGTACAGCCATATTACCAGCAAATACTCCAATAGCTTTTTACGTAGATGGCATTTTAATAGGGCAAAGTACAACCATAAATGATATACCAATAGACGGCACAGAAACAGGTACTATATCGGTAATAGTACCAGAAGGTACAGATCCTAATTTAACTATAGTTGGTAGTATTGACGACGATGGCACTATAAGTGGTATTATAACTGAAATTAACGAAGACAACAATATAACATTTGAAGAGATTGAGCTTTTAGTGATACCAGAAATAACAGTATTACCTCTACTTACAAGTTGTAATGAAGGTTTTGAAATAGGAACTTTTAATTTATTTGAACCTTTAGAAACTTTAACGATTGAAAATGAAGAGCTATCATTTTACACTAATTTAGATGACCTAGAAACGGCATCAAATGCTATTTTAGAACCAGATAGTTATAACAATGCTTCTAATCCTCAAATTATTTATGCCCGTTTAGAAACACCACCTTGTTACGAGATTTTTCAATTTCAATTAAATATAGAAAATTGTCCACCACATATTCCGCAAGGTTTTTCACCAAATAATGACACCTTTAATGACTGGTTTAACATACAAGGATTATATGACATTTTTAAAAACCATCAACTTCAAATCTACAACCGCTATGGAGATATCATTTTTGAAGGTAACAATGCTAAACCTTGGCTAGGCAAATTTAATAGAGGCCTAAATAATAAAGGAAGTCTAGCACCTATTGGCACGTATTATTATATTTTAAATTTAAATGACGCTAACTACAAACCTTTTATAGGTTGGGTTTATGTTAACTATTAATACCCCAACAACAAACAATCTCCAATAAGCCCAAAGTTTTTATAAACACATAAGAATAAGGATTTCGAACAACTGCAGCTAAATTATTTCAATTTGTTAAAATTTAACGTATTTAATCGTGTTTATTTGCTTTTAAACCAAATAATGTTTAGTTTTACATTAATGTAAAAGTAAAAGTCTGCGTTAGCCCCAAATCTATCCTCTCTTAAACTTTTTAATTTAACCGCTAAATATGCTTAATATAAAACAGTCTCTCGGGTTTTTCCTGTGCTTTATTTGTAGTTCTTCATTTGCGCAGCAAATAACAGTAGATAATGGAGTTTCACTAGAAAATTTAATAGAAAACACTTTAATTCAAGGTTGTGTAGAAATTTCTAATATCTCGTCACCAATAAACGGTAACTCTATAGGGTTAGGGAGTTTTGGATATTTTGAACGCGGCACTTCAAGCTTTCCTTTTGAAAACGGTATTGTACTAACTACTGGAAATGCCAATTCTGGTGGAAATTCTGCAAACAACACGACACTAAATGATGGTGATGCTACTTGGACAACTGATAGCGATTTGGAGTCTGCACTAGATATATCTAATACTTTAAATGCAACAGCGATAGAGTTTGACTTTGTATCAATCTCAAATCAAATACAATTCAATTACATATTAGCATCCGAAGAATACTTTGGTAATTTTCCTTGCCAATACTCAGACGGTTTTGCTTTTTTAATTAGAGAAGCTGGTAGTGGTGCACCTTACGTAAATATTGCCTTAGTACCAGGTACCTCAACACCTGTAAATACAAATACGGTACACGATGAAATCGTTGGTTTTTGTGATGCGGCAAATGGTCAGTTTTTTGAAGGTTATAACCTTGGCGACACCAATTACAATGGAAGAACCACAGTGCTTTCTGCAACTGCGACAATTCAACCCAACGTGCAATATCAAATTAAGTTGGTTATCGCTGACCAAACAGATGAAAATTATGACTCTGCAGTTTTTATAGAAGGAAATAGTTTTAATGCTACTGTAGACTTAGGAGAAGATGTTACCACATGTGCAACCAATGTGGTTTTAGATGGTGATATAGAAAACCCTTTGGCAACGTATAGCTGGTACTTAGATGGTATTTTAATATCTGGTGCAAACCAGCCAATATTTAATGCTATTGAAACAGGAAACTACCGTGTAGAAATAACAATACCACTTTCTGGTAGTGCTTGTATTATAGAAGACGAAACCAATATTACGTTAAGTTCTACCCAATCTGCTGGTCCTATTTTAGATTTTGAAATTTGTGATGACTTAAGTGCTGATGGTTTAGAATTCTTTAATCTCAACACAAAAGACACCGAGGTATTAGCCTCTGTACCTACTTCAAATTATACCATTTCTTATCATTTATCTAATACTGACGCTTTAGATGGCACAAACCCAATTACCACGTCTATAGAAAACACATCAAACCCACAACTAATTCATGTTAGAATAGAAGATATAAATAATGGTTGTTTAGCATACTCAACATTTAACCTAGTCGTTAACCCCTTACCAACTATTATAGACCCAACCCCTTTAGATGTTTGTGATGACCAAACTGCTGATGGATTTACTGCCATAGACTTAAATATTAAAAATGACGAAATTACTAATGGGCAAACCAATCTCGTAGTTACATACCACAGTAATGCTGCAGATGCTACTATTGGTAGTAATGCAATACCAATGCCCTTTGTAAATACAAGCATTAACGAACAAGTTTTTGTAAGTGTACAAAATCCACAAACAGGATGTATAAGTACAACCACTTTAGATATATCCGTCTTAGATAATCCTGTAATTAATATGGATGATCATTATATAGATGCTTGTGATATGGATCATGATGGCTTTGCTGAGTTTGATTTAACTACTATAATACCAGACGTTTTACAAGGCTTAACTGATGTTACTGTAACATTTCATGAAACAAATGAAGATGCATTATCTGGTACAAACCCAATTGCAGACGAAACTAATTATACAAATATAGTTAGTAATGAGCAAATTGTTTTTATCCGTGTAGAAAATAACACTACAGATTGTGCCTCTATTACGCCTATTGAAATACACACTAACCTATTATTAACAGCTACTAATATTGATAGTGTTTCCAGTTGTGATGTAGACAACGACAGTAATGAAGAATTCAATTTGGCTAGTATTGCTATTGGTATCATAAACGATTTAGATAATGTGACAGTAGAATTTTATGAAACAGCAAATGATAGAGATAACCAACTAAACCCAATAAATCAAAGTATACCTTTTATTCCTATTAGTAATCCGCAAACGATATTTCTTGGCTTAGCTAGTGATACGTGTACTGATGTTGCTGAAATAGAATTTGTTTTAGTTCCAATACAAGAATTTACACCAATAAGCAGTCAAACAGTTTGTGATGAAAACCAAGACGGTATTACAACCACTGATTTATCTGATTTTGATACTATTGTTACTTCTGGAATGCCAAATTTCACAGTTACCTATTTCTTATCTGAGGATGACGCGTTATCTGGTTCTAATGTATTACCAAATTTTTATACTAATACTACAAATCCTTTTACTGTATTCCCAAGAATTCAATCTATTGGCACAGGGTGCTTCGATGTAAATTCTTTTGATATTACTGTGCTCGAAGCTCCAATAACTACAACTCCTGCTCAAATTATTGTTTGTGATAACGATCAAGATGGCTTTTCTATTATTAATCTTTCTAATGTTATTTCAGAAGTTATAACAGAGACTACTGATCGAAGTATTACCTTTCATAACAGCAGATCACATGCAAATAACAACTCTAATAATATCTCAAATACAAACGCTTATAATTCAGAAACAGAATCTATTTTTATACGTATTACTAATACAGTTACGGGTTGTCATTCTGTAGAAGAGTTATCTGTAATAGTAAATACGCTTCCTGTTTTTCAACCTATAGAAAATTATAAAATTTGTGAAAATAATAGTGATGGTTTTGGAGATTTTCTATTTAACACTAAAGATATTGAAATATTAAATGGGCAACCTGACAAACAAGTTATCTATTATGTAAACCAAAATGATGCTGACAATCGTGTAAATGCGATTAACAAAAATACAACTTACCAAAATATTATTAACCCACAAACTATTTATACGAGAGTAGAAAACATTTCGGATCAAAACTGTTATGACACCACAAGCTTTACTATCGAAGTAGGTACAAATCCTTTATTTAATGTTCCTACAAATTGGTTTGTTTGTGACGAAGTATCTAATGACGGTTTTGAAACCTTCAATTTATCTACTAAAGTTGCAGAAATAGCTCAAGGTATACCAGATAATTTAACTATAACATTTTACACCTCGCTATTTAACGCTGAAAATAGTATTAATCCTTTACCAAATGAATTTACAAATACCGTAAATCCACAACAAATTTATGTTCAAATAGATAATGGAACTATTTGTAATTCTATAACTGCTTTTGAACTTAATGTAATACAAGTACCTGAATTAAATACATCTGAACCTCTTGTTTTATGCGATACAGATGATGATGGTTTTGTAGATTTTAATTTAACAGATGCCGAAGTTGCTATCTTAGATGTAAGACAAGATGATATTGTTATTGCCTATTTTGAATCTTTAGAAGACTTAGAAACAAATACTGATGCTATTCCAAATCCTAATGCTTATACCAACATTAGCAATCCACAAACAGTATATATTAAGGTTACAAACACCATCTCTAATTGTTATGCTTTTGTACCTATAGATTTATCAGTAAATCTACCTCCCACAATTATTGATTTTGAAGAATTTGAAACTTGCGATAATAGTACCAACAGTTTCGATTTAACTGAGATTAATAGTATTATTATAGATGATTTAACCAATATAAATATTAGTTACTTTACATCGTTTACAGATGCATTTGATAATACAAATAGTCTAAGTGATATATATACATACCAAACAAGTTTAGATAAAATCTATGCGCGTGTAGCTTCTACTATCAGCCCTTGTTTTACTATATATGATTTTGATTTAAAAATAAATCCGCTTCCTATTGCAAATCAACCTAGTGATTTAGAGGCTTGCGATGATATTTCGAATGACGGATTTGAATCATTTAATTTAGAACAACAAACCGCAGTAATTTTAGGCTCACAAAACACAACTAATTTTACAATTACATACCACCTTAGTTTGGCAAATGCCAATAGCGACTCTAATCCGCTTGCATCAAATTACACTGCCAACGTAAATCAAACTATATCTGTACGAGTAGAAAACAACATTACAGGTTGTTATAACTTAACAAGTTTTAATTTAATAGTAAATCCACACCCAAATACGCCACAACCTCTTCAAGAATGCGATACAGACTACGACGCATTAACTACCATAGACCTTACACAAGCCGAAACAGATTTATTTGAAGTTACAAACCTAAATAATAGCATTTCTTATTTTGAATCTTTAGACGATTTACAAGCTAATACTAACCCTATTTTAGAACCTACAAACTACCAAAACCTAAGCAATCCACAAACGGTCTACATAAGAGTTGACAATGCCATCGCCAATTGTTTTACGTTTGTTCCGCTAACATTAAATGTAAATCTTCCACCTGCGATTAACCAGTTCGAAACTTATGATATTTGTGCAAATACTGATAATAGTTTTGACTTAACAGAAATCAATGAGGCATTAATGGATGAGACGTTTAATATATTATTTAGTTATTATACAAACGAAATGGATGCTATGGCATCAACAAACCCTTTAGATTCTAATTATAATTACACTTCTAATAACGATGTACTATTTGTTCGTGTAGAATTTAGTACTACACATTGCTTTTACATTTATCAATTCAATCTTAATGTAAATCCTACACCAACAATACACCAATCTAATGATTTAATAGGATGTGATGATAACTTTGATGGTATTTTAGAATTTAATTTAACCACACAAAACGCATCGCTTTTAGGCAACCAAAGCGCAGCACAATACGCTGTTACTTATCATAACTCACAACTAGACGCTAACCAAAATAGCAATGCTTTAAATACAGATTATTTTGCCTTTAATACTGAAGTTATCTATGCTCGTATAGAAAATAATACAACAGGGTGTTACAACACAACACAGTTTACTGTTATAATAAACCCAATACCGAGTATAGATATAGAAGACCAAGTTATTTGTTTAGACAACTTACCGTTATTAGTATCTGCAAATACCAATGACCCAACAGACCAATATTTGTGGTCAACGGGAGAAACGAGTCCAGAAATTGAAATCACAGCAATTGGTATCTATTGGGTAACGGTCACTAACGTTTTTGGTTGCGAAAACACTAGAACATTTGGTGTATCAGAATCTGAAGCAGCAACAATAGAAGTTACAGAAACTATAGATTTTTCTGACCCTAATAATATTATAATTACAGTAAGCGGTATTGGCGATTACCTGTACCAACTCGATGATGGTATACCACAAGAATCACCAGTTTTTGAAAATGTAGGACTAGGTTACCATACCATTACCGTTATAGATGTTAATGGCTGCTCTGAAATTACTCAAGAAGTTGTAGTTATTGATGCACCAAAACACATGACACCTAATGCTGATGGAGACTTTGACACATGGCATATTAGTGGCGTAGAAACATTACCAGGTACTATTATCTATATTTTTGATCGTTACGGAAAAATGCTTACACAATTAGGATCTAATACACCAGGATGGGATGGCAACTATAAAGGTACTAAAATGCCTGCTAGCGATTACTGGTTTTTAGCCAAAGTAAAACAAGGCGATGCTTCTTTTGAAGTTAAAGGTCATTTCGCTTTAAGACGTTAGTAAGATTCACTAAAAACAAAATGTTAAGAAACCTAAACTCTATAAGCATCTAGTTGGTTTTACCTATATTTATATCAAAATTAGAAACTAAGGTTTCTACATTGCTATTTTAAAAGGAAATCAACTAATGAAAAAGAAACGTATTTATACATTTCTGTTTTTTTTTGTGCACTTACTTTTTGTAAATGCACAACAAATTGTTACGGATAATACGTTACAAACCAACCAACTCATTCAAAATTTAGTAGGTAATAATTGTGTTACCGCGTCTAATATAACATCACCCATTAACGGTTCTATTAATAACATTATCAGTTATGGTACTTTTAATAGAGGTACATCTAATTTTCCACTGCAAAGCGGTATTATTTTATCTACTGGTAATATTACATCTGCCGGAAACAACTTTATAGGAAACGATTTAAATGAAGGTGAAATTAATTGGGAAACAGACCCAGATGTTTTAGACATTCTTGGTATTGACCAAACCTTAAATGCAACGTCTATAGCATTCGATTTTGTATCTATTAATAACTTTGTAGCCTTTAGATATGTTTTTGCCTCAGATGAGTACCAACAAGATTTTCCGTGTAATTTTAAAGATGTTTTTGCCATTCTTATAAAACCAGCTGGCACAACAGATCCTTATGTAAATATTGCTTTAGTCCCAGAAACTACTTCAGAAATAAGCACCAATACAATTCACCAAAATATTGAAGGTTTTTGTCCGCAACAAAACCAAGACTATTTTCAGGGTTACAATGTTGGCAGTACCAATTTTAATGGGCAAACTACTACCCTATCTGCAAATAGTGCAATAATACCTGGGCAGGCCTACACCATAAAATTTGTAATTGCAGACCATATCGACGAGCGTTTTGACTCGGCTGTTTTTATTGAAGCTGAAAGCTTTGGTGGCTCTGTAGATTTAGGGCCAGACCAATCTATTTGTGGTAATGACATTATACTAAATGCAGATATTAATAATCCTAATGCAGTATATACTTGGTCATTAAATGGTACTATTATTACGGGTGAAACTAATGCCACTTATGAAGTTTTAGAATCTGGCACTTACAATGTAGAAATAACAATACCTTCACTTACCATAAACTGTACTCTTAGCGATACTATTGATATCGAAATTATTCCTTTTCAAAATGCCGCACCTATAGAAGACATTTTTGCTTGTGATGAATTTCCTAGCGATGGTCTATATGATTTTGATTTTAGTGCACTAAAAGATGCTGAAATATTAGCAGAATTGCCTTCCACAGATTACAACATTAGTTACCATTTGAGCGAAGAAGATGCGCAAAATAACGCAAACCCTATTGTGGGTATTTATCAAAATACTGAGATTAGTGAAGTTATTTATGTACGCATTGTAAGTTTAGATGGTGATTGTTTGCAACTCGGTAGTTTTAATATTTCTATTAATGAAGCACCAATAACAATAGAAGTTTCTGTAGATATTTGCGAAGGTTTTATAAATGATGGTGGCTTTGAAATAAACATGTTTAGCTTTTTTGACTTTCAAGTATCCAATTTCGAATTTAACAGGTCTGTCACTTATTTTGCAACCGAGACCAACGCTATTAATAATATCAACCCTATTACAGAAACATCTGAAATTGTGGGCAGTCCTGAATTTGTTTTTGCTAGAGTTGTAGATGATTTAAATGGCTGTTTTTCTATCGGAAACATACGACTAGACTATCAACTTGCTCCAGATATTGGTGTAGATAGGTTAGTTCATAGTACATGTTTAGATCCCGATTTTTTTGAATCTAACAACGGTATTGACACCGTCAATTACGAAAATTTTGTTACCTCTTATGACTTATCAATTTTAATTGACGAACTACAAAACACCTATCCTAATATTACGTTTAGAATCTTAGAGTTTCCCTTAGGCATACCACCTGTTATAGTCACAACAGCGCCAAACAGAACAACCTTTTTAGGAGTATCTACAGGTGACTTTTGCGAAGCTATTATACCTTTTGAGCTACATAAAAATTTATTGTTTAATGTATTTGGAGAAGAACGTACCATTTTTGGCTGTGATGACGCAAGTAACGATGGTGTTTTAGACTTTAATCTTACCGATATTTTTACAGAATTACAAAATGACTATGCCATAGGTATTAGTTTCTATAATAATGAAGAAGATAGAGATAATAGCACCAATCAACTAGATCTAAATTCTATTATTACAGTAACAAATACAGAACGCACACTATATATTACAAGTACTTATAACGACTGCGTACATAACTCTCAGGTCAACCTAAGTATTAACCCAAAACCAGATTTTACACCACAAATTACAGAACGATGTGGTAATTTTAATGCGCTTACAAACACAACTCAAATTGCAATAAACCCGCTTGTAAATGTTGCTTTACAGGGAATTCCTAATTTTATTGTCGAATTTTATATCAGTGAGGCAGATGCTATAGCGCAGCAAAATGAAGTTGAAAGTAATTATGACGTTACAGGGAATTCTCAATTATTTTACACAAGAATTACTAATAATAATACAGGATGTTTTGATATTTCTACCCTACTTATAAATATTACCAATACCCTAAACGACCAAACCATTGCACCTATTATTATCTGCGATGCCGACCAAGATGGCTTAAGCACTATTAATCTAGAATCGGTTATACCAGAAATAGAAGAAGAAATTTCAGATTTCTCATTTACATTTTATAGAACTTTTGATAATGCCGTTGGTGATCGTGACCCAATTTTAAACCCACAAAATTTTAATACAGCTACCACAGAAATATTTGTAAAAATTGAATTAAACAATCAAGATTGTGTCTTTATAATAAGCTTTGATATTCAAATATATAACGACCCACAATTAGAAACCATCACTACATTTATTCAGTGCGAAGCCAACCCGTTTCTGCCTGCTAACTTTCTGTTTGAAACTAAAGATGGAGAAATTGTAAACGGACAACAAAATATTGAAGCCCTCTATTTTGAAACTGAAAACGATGCGCTAGGTAATCTTAACCCTATCGATAAAACAATAGCCTATCAAAACACAGCCAATCCTCAAACCATATATGTTCGTATTCAAAATATAGATGAAAATTCTTGTTTTGAAGTTGGTCAATTTCAAATAGAAGTTCGCGAAGCTGCACTATTTAATTCACCAACAGATATTTTTGCTTGCGATGTAAATTCTAATGGTATGATCTCTGTAGATCTTAATAATAAGATTACAGAAATTACTAATGGTAGTCCTCAAGACCTTGCTGTAACCTTTCATCTCACTCCGCTTAATGCTAATTTAGGCACCAATACCTTGCCGCTAAATTATACCACAAGTTCTAGCCAACAACTACTCTACGCTCGCGTAGAAAACACAAATTCTGGCTGTTATGAAGTGTTACCCTTTTATATAAATGCCCTAGCCTTACCTACAGTAAACGAAGGCCAATCTTTAATCGCTTGTGCAGATAATTTTGAGTTTAATCAAACTTGGAATTTAACTGCTATTGAACTTATGGTGTTAGAAGGCCGTCAATTTAGTATTCGTTTTAATTATTTTGAAAGTGAAGAAGATTTACAAACAGATACTAATGAAATTCTAAATCCCGAAGCATACACAAACACTTCTAGTCCCCAAACTGTATTTGCCAAGGTCACTAATAATACAACTGGCTGTTTTGCCGTTGCACCTTTTAATCTTATTCTTAATACTCCACCGCCTATTAATGATTTTCAAACGTTTAATGTTTGCGAAAATGACACCAATAGTGTTGACTTATTGGAGGTGAACCAAGTTCTTTTAGAAAATACATTTAATATACTAGTGAGTTATCATAACTCTGAGGCCAACGCAGAGAACAACTTAAATGCTCTAAATACAAATTACAATTACACCAATACTGTTGAAACTGTATTTGCAAGAGTAGAATTTAGTACTATTGGCTGCTACGCTGTTTATCCATTTCAGTTAGTTGTAAATCCATTACCTATTGCTAATCAACCCAATGATATGGTCGCTTGTGATGATGATACTGATGGCTTATTAGAATTTAATCTCAACAATCAAGATGTAGCCGTGTTAGGTGGTCAAAACCCTGATGACTTTTCTGTTTCTTATTTTAATTCTGAAGAGAATGCCACTAATACAACTAACCCACTAACATCTAATTATTTCGCCTTTAATGGTGAAATTATTTTTGTGCGCTTAGAACGCAATAGTACTGAGTGTTTTGATATTACGCAGTTTTCTATTGCTGTTAATCCGTTACCTGAAATAGATCTTAGCGACCAAGTTATTTGCCTTAACAGTTTACCGCTAATTGTTTCTGCAGATACTGGTAATACTACAGATACCTACTTATGGTCAACTAACGCAACAACTGCACAAATAGAAATTACACAAATCGGCACATATTCTGTAACAGTAACTAATGCTTTAGGTTGCCAGAATACAGGTACGTTTAATGTTACTGAGTCAGAATCTGCTACGATTGATGTGGTAGAAACTATAGATTTTTCTGATCCTAATAATATTACCATCACTGTAAATGGTATTGGCAATTATTTATACCAGCTTAACAGTTTCCCTTTTCAGACATCTAATACCTTTTTTAATGTCCCTATTGGTTACAATACAATTACCATTTTAGACCAAAATGGTTGTGCCCAAATTACCAGAGAAGTATTAGTGATTGACGCGCCTAAACACATGACACCAAATGCAGATGGTGACTTTGATACGTGGCATATTGCAGGTGTAGAAACCTTACCTGGTACAACTGTATTTATTTTTAATCGCTACGGTAAACTACTTAAAGAATTAAGCCATAATACTCCAGGTTGGGATGGTACCTATAACGGAAATAATATGCCTGCAGGAGATTACTGGTACCTAGCAGACATAAGACAAAATGGCAATTCTTTTGAAGTAAAAGGACATTTCGCTTTAAGACGCTAACAGCTATCTAAGATTAACATAATTTATAGATTCTAACACTTTACGGAGCGTATCTTTGCAATCTCTAAAATTAGAAATGAAGCAAATACTAGCCTTATCTGCATTATTAGTTACACTATCTATAACATCGCAAAACATTGTTGTAGATAGCCAAACCTATACACCACAACAACTTATAGAAAATATTCTAATAGATAGTGATTGTATTACAAACGTTACTGTTACTAATGTTGTAGGTGGTAATTTTAATAATGCAGACCAAAGTTATGGTTTTTTTGATGCCACAGGTACTACATTTCCTTTTCAGAGTGGCGTCGTTTTAAGCACAGGCAGGCTTGCAAATGTTGAAGGCCCAAATAATACCCTTAGCGATGATAATGCTACAGACTGGGTTGGTGATTTAGATTTAGAAGATGCTTTAAACGAAACAGGTACTATAAACGCCACTATCTTAGAATTCGATTTTACATCTGTAGCAACACAAGTTAGTTTTCGTTATATTTTTGCCTCCGAAGAATACCAAGAAAACAACTCTAATAGTTGTCTATTTTCTGATGTATTTGGCTTTTTAATTAGACCTGCTGTAGGGCAAAACCAATACGAAAATATTGCACTAGTACCAGACACAAATATACCTGTTAAAGCTACTACGGTAACACCTGGTGTTCCTGGTTCTTGCCCACCTGAAAACGAAACCTATTTCGGATCGTACAATGGTGCAAATGCACCTATAAACTTTAACGGTCAAACAGCTATTTTAACAGCAACAGCAAATGTTATACCTAATCAATCTTACCATGTAAAATTAGTGATAGCAGACGAGCAAAATTTTAGATATGACTCAGCCGTATTTCTAGAGGCTGGTAGTTTTCAACTCTCTTCAGATTTGGGTCCAAACCGATTAATGGCTACAGGAAATGCGTTGTGCGAAGGTGATACCTTAAATCTTAATGTTAACGAAGCTGGCTCACCACCTTACAATTGGTTTAGAAATGGTGTTTTAGTACAATCTACACCAGCTGGGTGCATTAATTGTGGCAACTATTTAGTTACAGAATCTGGCACATATACGGTTGAAGTAGAACTTAATAACACCTGTATTTCTTATGGTGAGGTTGTTATTGAATACGCTCAAATTCCTGTTGGTGAAAACGCTACACTAGTAGAGTGCGATAGTAACTTAGATGGTCTAACCACCTATAATTTATTTGATGCTGAAAATGATTTATTAAGTTCTGATACTTCGGCTGCAATAACCAGCTTTTTCTTAACGGAAGCAGATGCATTAGCGAATAGTAACGCGATACCAAATACAACAAGTTTTAATAACACCATACCTTCTCAAACGGTTTACGCCAGATTAATAAACCCGGCAAACTGCAGTGCTGTTGCCGAATTAGAATTGCAAACCTCAAATAATATAGTAAACATTCCAGATTTAGGTGGTTGCGATGGTGAAATTATTGACGGTTTTGCAACATTTATATTATCAGATATTGAAGAATCTGTGCTAAGTCAAATTCCAACGAACTCACAATTTACATATTTCGAAACTGAAACAGACGCCTTAAGTGAAACAAATGCGTTAGCTAACACTTATGTTAATACGAGTATAGCCAGTCAGACCATATTCGTTAAGATAAATAATAGTAACAATAGTCAGTGTTTCGGAATCGCAACTGCAAACCTCGTTGTACTTCCTAGCCCTATTTTAGAAGATGATGCATCTGTATTTTATTGCCTCAATTCATTCCCTGAAACACTTACGCTTTTAGGAGGAGTTGTAAACGACTTACCAAATAATTATTTCTACCAATGGTTTATAGATGATACATTCACAAACGTTACCACGTCCTTTTACGACATTAATGAAACCGGTAACTATACCGTAGTTGTTACAGACCCTAATGGGTGTTCTTCTAGCAGAATGATTAATGTTGTTCCATCTGAAACTGCACTAATAGAAGCTATTAATAGTGAAGGTATTTCACCAAACAATACAATAAATGTGTCTGTTTCTGGCAGTGGTTTTTACGAGTATGCCTTAGATGATAGTAACGGATTCTATCAAGAATCTAATAGTTTCACTAATGTTTCTAAAGGATTGCATACCATTTACGTAAAAGATAGAAATGGATGTGGTATAGTAGAAGAAACTATTTCTGTTCTTGGTTTTCCAAAATTCTTTACACCAAACGGAGATAACCAAAATGATACTTGGCGCGTTATTGGCACAAGTACACAATTCAACCAAATACAAAACGTCCAAATATTTAACAGATACGGAAAATTAATAACCGTACAAACAGTTTTAAGTGGTGGCTGGGACGGCACCTTTAATGGTAATAGATTACCAAGCGATGACTATTGGTACATTGCAAAATTCTTAGATGGTAAAGCCTATACTGGCCATTTTACATTGAGACGTTAATTCATTTCTGATAATCTTTATTGTAACTTTGCTTTATGCGTTTTAAAATTGAATCAGACTTTAAACCCACCGGTGACCAACCACAAGCCATAAAGCAATTAGCTAAAGGCATTGAGGATAAAGAAAAATACCAAACACTTTTGGGTGTAACCGGCTCAGGTAAAACATTTACGGTTGCTAATGTTATAGAAGAAGTACAACGACCAACACTTGTTTTAGCACATAACAAAACCTTGGCAGCGCAACTCTATTCAGAGTTTAAACAGTTTTTTCCAGAGAATGCTGTTGAGTATTTTGTATCCTATTACGATTACTACCAACCAGAAGCCTATATACCTGTTTCTGGTGTGTATATAGAAAAAGATTTATCTATAAACGAAGAAATTGAGAAGATGCGTTTAAGTACCACCTCTTCTCTACTCTCTGGGCGTCGCGATGTTATTGTAATTGCATCTGTATCGTGTTTGTATGGTATTGGAAATCCTGTAGAATTTCAGAAAAATGTGATTTCGGTAGAGCGCGACCAAGTAATTTCGCGTACAGAATTACTACATAAATTAGTACAAAGTTTGTATTCGCGTACAGAAGCCGAGTTTAAAAACGGAAACTTTAGAATTAAAGGTGATACGGTAGATGTGTTTCCTGGGTATTCAGATAATGCTTTTAGAATTCACTTTTTTGGAGATGAAATTGAAGAAATTGAAGCTTTTGATGCAAGAACCAATGAAATTATAGAACGTTATGATCGTCTAAACATTTACCCTGCAAACATGTTTGTAACCTCGCCAGATGTATTAAATGGTGCAATAAATGATATTCAAGATGATTTAGTAAAACAGCATGATTATTTTAAAGATATAGGAAAACATCTCGAAGCAAAACGACTAAAAGAACGTACTGAGTTTGATTTAGAAATGATTAGAGAATTAGGGTATTGTTCTGGTATTGAGAACTATTCGAGATACTTAGATGGTAGAGCACCTGGCACAAGACCATTCTGTTTATTAGATTATTTTCCTGATGATTTTTTAATGGTTGTAGATGAAAGTCATGTAACCATTTCGCAAGTACACGCTATGTATGGAGGTGATAGAAGCCGAAAAGTAAATCTTGTAGATTACGGTTTTCGTTTACCAGCTGCTATGGATAATAGGCCTTTAAAGTTTGAAGAATTTGAAGCTTTGCAAAATCAGGTTATTTACGTAAGTGCAACACCTGCAGACTACGAAATGCAAAAAACAGATGGTGTTTATGTAGAGCAACTTATTAGGCCAACAGGTTTATTAGACCCAATAATAGAGGTACGCCCAAGTTTAAACCAAATAGATAATTTAATTGAAGAAATTCAAGACCGAGTAGACAAAGATGAGCGTACGTTAGTGACTACATTAACAAAACGTATGGCCGAAGAGTTAACCAAATACCTTACGCGCATATCTATTCGTTGTCGTTATATACATAGTGATGTTGACACTTTAGAACGTGTTGAAATTATGCAAGATTTACGTAAAGGTGTTTTTGATGTTTTGGTTGGTGTTAACCTATTAAGAGAAGGTCTAGATTTACCCGAAGTTTCTCTTGTTGCAATCTTAGATGCAGATAAAGAAGGGTTTTTAAGATCTAACCGTTCTTTAACACAAACTGTTGGTAGAGCTGCAAGACACTTAAATGGAAGAGCTATAATGTATGCAGATAAAATTACCAAGAGTATGCAACTCACCATTGACCAGACCGAATACCGTCGCGAAAAACAAATAGCTTATAACACAAAACACAACCTTGTACCAAAGGCTTTAAATAAAAGTTTAGATAGTGTATTGTCTAAAAACTCAGTTAGCACTTACCGTACTGAGCTCGATGCAAAAATAGCAGCAGAGCCAGAGAGTGAATACTTAACAAAAGGCGAATTAGAGAAAAAAATACGCGAAAAACGTAAAAGTATGGAACAAGCTGCTAAGGCTTTAGACTTTATGGAAGCGGCACGCTTTAGAGATGAGATTACAGCTTACCAGAGTAAGTTAGAAACGTTGAAGATGAATTAATTTTTCTAGCAAAAACACAGAGTCGCGAAGGAACAATTTGAAAACAGTAAAAAACATGTTATTAGTATTGTCCCCTTGAGGGGGCTTTAGGGGTGTTTTTAATTGAGTAATTATATCGTTACAATTAAACTAAATTCTTAATGTTATGAGATACCGCTCTTCAGCGGCATAAGTTCAACTCACTAATTTTAATGCGCCTTTGGGCTTTTAAAATTAGAGTTTCACTTAATTATACTGGACTTTAAAAATATCAATTAAAAAATCTGGTGGTACAATTTTATTTGGAAAGCTATCCATTAAATCTAATACACGGTTAATAGACTCATGACTTAAACCCATGCGTAAACCAAAATTATGGATTTTAACCAATTGCCTAGGTGCTACCTTATGATCTAAGTTCATTAAAAGTACCAATCTATGAAATTGTACAATACGCTCGCAATGTGTTTTTAAATTCACATAAGTTATTGGATGATTGATGAGATATTCAAAATCTTCTTTAGATATTTCTAGTTGTCTAGCAATACTAAATAAGAAATTATACTCAATAGCTTTTATATTTTCATCTGTTTGAGCAAAAGCTATCATTTCAGATAAGAGGCTCAGTTTTTCAGCACGATTAATCATTAGAGGGGGGATTATTTATTAATGTAAAGTTACAGAGTTACATTATTTTATTGTCGTTGATATCTTGTATCTTGTCGAAAAATTGAATGTACTTAGTCGGTAATTTTAAACGTT
>JAOEWO010000032.1 GCA_028383925.1 Winogradskyella sp. | reverse complement strand
AATCTTAACTTCTATTCAAGAAATATTGATATTCAAAAAGAAATAATTGCACCTTTAATGATGCATCCTACAAACTATGCAAACGGTTATTATAAAGAATGCTCTTTATTGGCAGATAAAATGAGAAACAATCATGTTTTTTTTGCAGGAAGTGTACAACAAAAAAATTATAACTCACCATTATTAAAACTAATTCATAACACATCTAGTAGATATAAGCTGGTTGAATTTTTAAAAAAGAATATAACCGATATTAAAATACCAAATAATAGAAATGAATTAAATGCTTTTATTAATTGTAAAAATTCTAATGTAATTATAGCGGACAGGGCTAAAGCTCCTATTTATCCTCACGAATGGTTAGAAAAATTATCGAATACAAGTTTCTTTATTGCTTTACCAGGTACTACAATTCCGTTTTGCCATAACATAATTGAAGCAATGTCTATTGGAGTTATTCCAATCCTATCTCTTCCATATGCCAATCACATGCCTCAGGGTCTTAAAGATGGAATAAACTGCCTAATTTATGAGTCTGAAAAAAACTTGATACAGAAGATAAAATATGCTCGCTCTCTACATGAAAAAAAAATATTTGTAATGAGAAAAGAAGTTAAAAAATATTACAAAGACGTTTTAGATTTTAAAGGTTTTGGACAATTATTAATAGATAAGCAACCCAAACAAATTTATGCTAACGCAGAATTCTTTTCCTTACAGCTTTTAGACAAGGAACTCAATACAAAATACACTCAAGAACACCCTAATGCCTAAAATTTCAATAATCATACCCTGTTATAACCAAGCCCAGTATCTTTCTGAGGCGGTGCATTCTGCATTGAATCAAAGTTGCCAAGATTTTGAGATTATAATTGTAAATGACGGCAGTACAGATGACACTAAAATTGTGGCTGAACAACTGTTAGTTAAGGATGATAGAATCCAATTAATCAACCAGGAAAATCAAGGTTTATCGGCGTCTCGAAATAATGGCATTGCTATAGCAAAAGGTGAGTATATTTTACCTTTAGATGCTGATGACAAAATAGGGCAAAATTATTTAGAGCTTGGAATAAATGTTCTAGATAAGAAACATCAAATTAATATTGTTTATGGCAATGCAGAACTTTTTGGTGCTGAAAACAAAAGTTGGGATCTACCCAGCTTTTCTCTTGAAAATATTTTGAAAAAAAACTTAATTTATTGTTCAGCGATATTTAGAAGGTATATTTACCATAAAACATCAGGTTACAATCCAAACATGCGTTATGGATGGGAAGACTGGGATCTGTGGCTAAGCATGATTGAAAATGGAGCCCAATTTTTTAAATTAGAGGAAACGGTTTTTTATTATAGAGTAAAGCAGCAATCTATGGTAAAAGGTATAGCCAAAGAAAAAATTAAACGGCAATATTTAGAACAGCAACTAATTTCAAATCATATTGAATTATACAAGAAATATTTCCCAGACCCCCTAACTTTACTCAGAGAGCTTGATGGCTTACGCCAAGAAAAACAATCATTTGAACAGTATAAATATGAAATTTTAGGTTCCTTTTCCTACAGAATAGGCCATTTTATTTTGAGTCCCCTGAAGTTTTTGAGAAAATTATTGCATTAAGATGCCCTTAGTATCAGTAATATTACCTAACTATAATTACGCCAGGTATTTGCCTCTAAGAATAGAGAGTATCCTAAACCAAACATTTACCGATTTTGAACTGATTATTTTGGATGATGCTTCTTCGGATAACAGTTTAGAGGTTATAGAACAGTACAAAAACAGAGATCAAAGAATTAGATTAATAGCAAATACTGTAAATTCTGGTAATACATTTATACAGTGGCAAAAAGGTATAACTGAGGCCAAAGGCACCTATATTTGGATAGCCGAAGCCGATGACTTTTGCGAACCGGATTTAATAGAAAATTTACTTCCAGCTTTTGATGATACGGAGACTATTATCAGTTTTTGTCAATCAAAAATCACAAATTCCAAAGGCGATACTATTAAGAAATGGGGCTATACAAATGCTGAAATCACTAACTTATTTACAAAAAACCAGTTGTTTAATGGTAAACAACTTATAGCAAAGGCGCTCGTGCATGAAAATGTACTTCCCAACGCCAGCGCCGTTATTTTTAGGAAATCAATTTATGAAAAGGTTGGGGGTGTTGATGTCGTGTTAAAATCAAATGCAGACTGGTTGTTTTGGTTGTCTGCGGCGTGCTATGGTAAAATTTCGTTTTATAGTGAGGCGCTAAACTATTTTAGGCGTCATGACCAAAGTGTGATTGCCAAAAATAATTCAAATACAGGTGAATATCATGAGCGTTATGATCAAACACTACGCAATAAGTTTATCGCTTTTATAAGGTCTAAAAACATCGCTTTAGATAAAAACACTTTGAAAATAAATAAAACACTAATTGCCTACGATGAGGGAAATAAAGCCTTATTTCATCTTAGAAAAAAACAATTTTTTAAAGCTTTTGTTTTACTAATTAAGACTTCATGCTATTTGAAGTCGATGGGTTTTATTAAAAAGGCCATGTCTAATGCTTAGTATTATAATTTGTTCTGTCCAAAAAGATTTGCTAAGTACTGTAAAACAAAACATTACAAAAACAGTAGGCTGTACTTACGAGGTTATTGATATTGATAATGCCTTAAACAAGTATTCAATAGCAGAGGCTTATAACCTTGGGGCTAAAAAAGCAACCTATAAAAATTTACTTTTTATACATGAAGATGTAGCATTCCATACGCAAAATTGGGGCGAGGCGTTAGTGAATTTGTTACAACAAACAGATATTGGCTTAATAGGCATCTCTGGGGTAACGTACAAAACACAACATCCAGTAACCTGGAGTATGGTGCCGCAAAAATACTATCGTATAAATGCCATACAACGCTGGAAAAGTGGTCGGACAGAAAAGATTATACAAAAAGACCATGACACTAAACCTTATTCCGAAGTTGTTGTAATTGACGGTGTTTTTATGGCGATGCGTTTGGATGTTTGGCAAAACCAACCTTTTGATGAAGACCATATAAAAGGATTTCATTTATACGACATGGACCAATCTTTAAAAATTGGGAAAAGCTATAAAATAGTGGTTACTCACGCCATTCTTGTGGAACATTTTTCTCAGGGTTCCACAAATGCTATTTGGATAAAGGAATCCTTAAAATGGCATAAAGCCAAAGCATCACATTTACCACTAAGTGTAAAGCCCATTTCAAGCAAAGAAAAACGCCACATTGCGCATTATGCCCTTATTGGTTTTTGTTTTGTGTTAATCCGAAATAACTGCAATTTATTAGCTGTTTTGTATTGGTTTAAAGCTTTTTTTATAGTACCAAGCAATAAAAGTAATTTAGATGCTTTAAAATATTTGCTTAAAAATACTCTTAATAAAAAATAATGAAAAAAATACTCATAACAGGTGTTGGAGGTTTTATAGGAAGTTATCTAGCACACTATTTTGAAGAACAAAATTACCAGATATACGGCATTGACATTATTCAACCCGAAAATATCCATGCTCCCTTGCAGAGCTATTATCAAATGAATTTAATAAATAGTAATCTGATAGATGTTTTGCAAACAATAGAACCACATTATATCTTACATTGCGCAGGTAGAGCATCCGTAAACGAATCAATGGAGCATCCGGACGCTGATTTTTTAGCCAATGTTGTTGGAACGCAACACATACTTGAAAGTATTAGAATAAGCAAATCCCAAGCGGCATTTATTTTTTTCTCCAGTGCTGCTGTTTATGGTAACCCGGGTGAATTACCAATTCCCGAAATTGCAGAACTAAATCCACTTTCGCCCTATGGCTACCATAAGCTTATTGGCGAGAAACTGTGCCATGAATATAACTCAATTTACAAAGTGCCAACTGCAATAGCACGCATATTTTCGGCATATGGCACAGGCTTGCACAGGCAGGTAATATGGGATATTATACACAAATTTTTAACGCTTCCTGAAATTGAACTATGGGGTACAGGTAACGAATCAAGAGATTTTATTCATGTAAGAGATATTGCAGGAGCTATTGATTTGATAATGAATAAAAGCCCTTTAAAAGCGGATATATATAATATTGCAAACCAACAAGAAATTACAATAACCCAGCTGGCACAGCAAATAGCGATTGAATTGCAAACTACCAAAAAATATGCATTTAACAATATAGAAAATAAAGGAAACCCTAATAATTGGAGGGCGGATATTAGCAAACTTAAGGAACTGGGGTATACCCCAGACATTGACTTTAAAACAGGTATTCAAAAAACAACAGCATGGGCAAAAGCAGCAATAAAATGTCTTTAAAACCAAGTATCAGCTATGTGATAAACGATAAATTAGGTGGTATAACATCTTTAAATATTGCATTAGCAAAAGCAGGGCAAAAGCAAACAAAAATTGAGCAACATTTTGCCTTTTATCATTACAAACAAAGTGTTGGTTCTAGATTTAATACGATTGTTCAAGAAGCAAACAAACAAACCATGCTTGAGTATTCAAAACTAGATAATATATACTTTGTTTTCAAGAAATTTAAAAAACAATTACCTCCAGGGGCAGGAGTTTTGGTTTCGAATGATATTTTCGAATTACATTACATAGAATCTTTTGGCACTGAAAAAACGGTTTATCAAATTGTGCATGATGATTATAATCTCGAGCTAAGTCAAAAATTTGAACCTTATATTGATGTGTTTATAGCACATAGTCTTTATATTTATAATAACCTTATAAAAACATTACCCAATAGACATGAAAGTTGTTTTTATTTGCCTTATGGTATTGAAATTCCTGAAGCGGCAGAAAAAGCAAAACTAAATGCAGACACTTTAAATTTAATGTTTTTGGGGCGAATGACTACCGAAAAAGGGATTTTTGATTTACCAGAAATAGATAAATTATTAAAAGAAAGAAAAATTAGTGTAAACTGGACAGTAATTGGGCGTGGACCAGAAAAGCAAAAACTTTTTGATATATGGAAAAAGTTCAACCAAGAAGTTGTATTTATTAGCCCCGATACTAAAGAAGAATTAAACCAAATCATTAATGAACAAGATGTTTTTGTTTTTCCTACTCGTTTTGAGGGTTTTCCAGTTGCATTGCTAGAAACTATGGCTTTGGGCGTAGTTCCTATTGTGTCTGACATTCCTAGCGGCATACCTGAATTGGTGACTCCCGAAAATGGTTTTCTTGTTCACAAACAAGATATAAAGGGATTTGTTGAAAAAATACAATTTTTGGACGGAAATAGAAACATCCTGAAAGATAAAGCCCTCAATAGTAAGGAGTTTGTTGCTTCTAATTATGAACTAAACAATAATATGGCAGCTTACCATCAATTATTTGCACAGTATAAAGAATTAAAACAAGAAAATAATTCAATTCAACATATACAATTTGGATCAAGATTAGATAAATGGTATCTGCCTAATTTTATTGTAAGGATAATAAGAAAATTTATTTATAAAATATAATTTTAACTTAAACATAGGCTATAAAATCCTTTTAAGAGGTATTTGAAAATACCATAGAGATCTTAGCCAAAACACCCCAAGTCTAATAAAATGCTAAAGTCAAAATTCTAAATTACATTCTGAGTTAATTTTTTATACCAATAGATAAGTGAAAATCTAGGAAAGCTTAATTTTAATTATAAGTAAATATGAAATTTTAGAAGTATAATTACCACATTTTTTTAATCCCATCAGATGGTGAGGGCTTGCCTATATCTCTGATTGAAGCGGCTATTAGTGGTAGAACCGCTGTGGTAACCGATGTTGGTGGCAATACAGAAATCATTGTAGACAATGAAACTGGTTTTGTAGCTTGCGCCCCAACACCGCACTCGTTTTCTGAAGCCTTAGAAAGAGCTTGGAAAAGAAAAGAGGAATGGGAAGAGATGGGTATAAAATTAAACAATAACACTAAAACAAAATATAATGCTTCGCAAACTTTATAATACCTATAAATATCATTTTAAAGCAATAAATTCAAAAACCACGCCTTCTCAAAAAAAATTTGTAATTGTCAGTATGGGTAGGACAGGAAGTACGCTTTTAACTAGCTTACTGAATGCGCATCCCGCTATTTATGCAGATAGCGAAATCCTCATGAACAAAAACCATATAAAGTTATTTGCTCCTCAACTTTTTATAAGAGGGCATGAATTGAAAGCAAACCAAAGAGGAAAAACCGTTTATGGCTTTAAAGTGAAAGAAGAACAAATTTCGCGAGAGAACAAACTAAACTCAAATAAATTTTTACAATCATTGAATGAAGATGGTTACCAAATCATCCGTCTTATCAGGAAAAATAGAGTAAAATTAGCTTTATCCGTTTATCAAGCTTGGCATGACAATATTTATGAAATAAAAAAAATAGATTCAAAAAAAGTAAAAAGTATTGAAGTTAATCCTAAAAAATTATTGGAGATACTTAACTTTCATACTGAACTTCTTAAAAAAGAAGAAGACGCACTAGAAGGACTAAATTATATTACCGTTAACTATGAAGAACATCTATTTGACCAAACAATACATCAACATACAGCAGATCAAATTTTTAAATATCTGGATGTAGATAGAGCTAAAGAGAACACGCCGTTTAAAAAGAAAGCAGAAGATGATTTAAAGGTTTTAATTAATAACTACGATGAAGTGAGCAATTTCTTGGAAAACACACAATATGCTCAATACTTTTAATTAATCTATAAAATGAAAGTTAAAAAACCATTAGTATCCGTCCTCATGACCGTCTATAACCGCGAAAAGTACATTGCAGAAGCGATTGAAAGTGTCATTGCCTCAACCTATCAAAATTGGGAATTAATTATTGTTGATGACCAAAGCACCGATAATTCTGTGGCGATTTCCAAAAGTTATGAAGCTAAAGATGAACGAATTAAATTGTATGTTAACGAAAGAAATCTGGGAGACTATCCCAATAGAAATCAAGCAGCAACTTACGCCAAGGGTAAATACATTAAATACTTAGATTCTGATGATTTAATTTATCCTCATGGTTTGAAAGTAATGGTCAATGCTATGGAACAGTTTCCAGAAGCAGGTATTGGCCTAACATATAATAGTTATGATGGTCAGAATACTTTACCTGTGTTATTTAGTGTAGAAAAAATATTTTTAAATCATTTTTTTAAAAGAGGTATTTTATATATTGGTCCTACAGGCTGTATTTATAAGCGTAGTTATTTTGAAGCTATTGGTGGATTTGATCCGACTTTTAAAGTGGCCGCCGATTATGAATTTAATATGCGTGCTGCTAGTCAAAAACCAGTTGTCTTATTTCAACGTGATTTGTTTTGGTGGCGACAGCATGAAGGGCAGGAGATAACGGTGAGTAGTCAAAATAATGAATATATGATATTGAATTATTTAATCAATAAACAAAACGTAAATACCGCATTGATCGCTAATAATTTAAAAGAAACCATACTACTTAACAATGAGGTGCTCATGGGAAGGCGATTGCTGAAGTTAGGATTAAAATCCTTTTCACGTTTAAGATATGTAAAAAAGGAAACAGGCTTTACTTCAAAATATTTTTTTCGTGCCTTATTGCCAACAAAAAAACTAAATTCAAAGTAAATTGGGGAAAATCCAAAGTATTTGCTTCGCCCTAGAATCCTTCTTTCCTTCCCAACGCGCAGGCACCGAGGTTTATGTGCTTAATCTATGCCATTATTTTAAATCTAATGGTTGGGAGGTGCAGGTGCTTATTGCCACCACAGAAGAACAACATCACTATACCTATGAAGGTATTCCGGTGTATACCTTTGCTGTTCCAAAGAAAGCAACAGCACAAGAATTAAACGGTATTAAACCTCCAAGAGGTATAGAAGCATTTAAAGAAAGGTTAATAGCATTACAACCCCATTGGGTCCATTTTCATTCTATAGGTAGAGCAATAAACAGCTATCATATAGAATTGGCAAAATCCTTAGGCTTTAAAACGGCTTTTACCCCGCATTTGGGCGGCACCTTTTGTATTAAAGGAAATCTGCGTATTTATAATAAAGAAAATTGTAACGGACAAGTCTTGGAAAACCGCTGCATGTCTTGTGTGCTTCAGGCTAAAGGCCTAAGCACTCCAATTGCCAAATTATTGGGAGTAGGCATTAGTGGGCTTACCCATCTAAACCCTGTAAAAACTAAATTACCCCCAGCGCTGTTTCAAGCCCAACACCGTAAAGCAGAATTGCAACGCATTAAAAACCATACGGATGTTATTTTTGCTATTGCGCCTTGGATTCAAAATGTTTTTTTTAGTAATGGTTTCAAAAACAGCATATTGCTACCGCAGGGTATCAGTCCGTTGTTTTTTAAGAAAGATACAAGGCAACATAAGCCCATTCAATATCCCGTTCAATTGGTGTTTGTAGGTAGAATGCATTCTTCCAAAGGTTTTCATTTATTGACACAGGCTTGGGATGCATTAGATTTAAAAGGAAATAGAGCACAACTGCATGTGATTACCAATCCTTCGGGAGGAGAAACCGCTTATTTTGAAGAACATAAATACTGGGCACAACAACATAACGATGTGATATGGAACGAAGGCTTTAGCCAAGAGCAAGTAGCCAACTACTTCAATGATATGGATGTGCTCATACTCCCATCTATTTCCAACGAAGTCGCTCCTTTGGTGATTTTAGAAGCCGCCACACGTAAAATACCAACCCTAGCTTCAGATTATATCGCTATGAAAGACAGCATACAACACGGTAAAGATGGTTGGTTATTTGAGAATGGGAATGCAGCTGCTTTACAAAATCTAATGGAAGACCTCATTACAACACCACAAAAGATTATTGAAGTGGCGGCTAACATCAAATCGCCACACAGTATGGACGAGGTGGCGGCTATTGTTGAAGAGCAGTTTCTTTTACATTAAACGTGAAACCCAATACGCACACGAAGCTCCTTATTAATGCTAATATTATACTTGTTTTTCATGCCTTGTGTTCCAGAAGTTCCTGCCCGTCCCAAATTATATGGTGGCGTTAAGCGCCAAGTAGATACCCTTGCGCATGCCTATATTACCATAGGGCATGAGGTCCTAACGAAAATCTAAAACGACTTATAAGTTTTTATTTACATAAGCAAAGAGACTTCACAACCATATTAAATAAAGAAATTCATATAATTGTAACAAAATTAAATATACGCCTAGAAGAAGATTTAACTTTTATACACCATTTCAAATAATTTAAAAACTTTTGTTGAACACAGTAGTGGTGTTTATTATTGCAATTAGCAAACAAAAAAAATTCAAGTATTTAATAACTCTTATAATTTTAAATTTAATGACAATTAAAAACACTTTAAAGAAATGTTTTGATTACATTTTTGATTTCTTTTTCAGAAAAAGAAAATATTTTCCATTTTTAAAGCTTTTCCCTCGGGCACGTAACTACATTTACGATATTATTAATTTTAAAGCTCATAACAAAATTAAAATAATATTAGATGTTGGAGCGAATATTGGCCAATCGGCCTTGTATTACAATAAGTTTTTTTCTAAATGTCAAATTCATTGCTTTGAGCCTATTGCTTCAACTTATGCTACACTTCAAAACAATACCAAAACATATACCAATATCAATTTGCACAATTTTGCATTGGGCGAAAAAGAAGAAGCAATTGACGTTCCTTATATCACTAATTTTGGGTCTAATTCTTTGATTCATGAGGTAAATAAAAATTTTAGCACTTCAAGTATTCAGAAAGTAGAGGTTAAAACAATTGATAGATTTATTCACGATAGTAAAATTGAACATGTAGATATTTTGAAGATAGACACCGAAGGTTTTGACTATAAAGTATTATTAGGGGCGCAAGAGACCTTATCGGCTCAAAAAATTGATTTCATCGTATGCGAGGTTGGATTTTTATACGAAAATCATAAAGGCAATTTTGAACAAATAAATAGTTACTTGCACGAAAAAGGATATTGGCTTTCAGGGTTTTATGATAATTATTATTGGGGGTCTAAATTTATTTTGCACGGCTTCACTAATGCAATGTATATTAGAAAAAATTTAGCATTTCAAGAATAAGGTAGCTCATGAAAATTCTCATTACCTGCGATCCCGAAATCCCGGTCCCTCCAACATTATATGGTGGGGTGGAGCGCCTAGTCGATGGGCTTGCGCATGCCTATACCGCCATGGGTCATGAGGTGTATCTGTTGGCAAATCCAGCATCTACTTGCACAGCAGCCAAAGAAATATTTGCATTTCCAGCCTTACACTCTAGAGGCTACGGCAATGTGATTAAAAACGCATTAAAGTTATATAAGGTAGCTAAAAAAGTAAAACCCGATGTGGTGCATAGTTTTTCAAGGTTGCTTTATACCTATCCGCTGTTGCTTACCACTAACTTGGCTTTTTTACAAACCTATGGCCGCTTTATCAGCCCAAAATCAACCAAATTGGCGAGCATGGTTGGCGGTAAAAAAATACATTTTACCTCTGCAGCCGGACACATGCTGAAGCACTTAAAAAACACAAGCAAGTTTACACCCATCTATAACTTTGTGGATGTCAACTATTTTAAGCCTGATAAAAAAGTAGAAAAAGACCATTTGATGTTCTTAGGACGTATTGAAGATATCAAAGGTACCAAAGAGTGTATTGAAGTGGCACTGGCTACCAACAACAAATTAATCATAGCTGGTAATATACAAGAAGGTCATGATGAATATTTTGATACCCATATCAAGCCCCATTTAGAAAATGACCTTATCGACTATGTGGGTCCTGTCAATGACGAACAAAAGCTATTTTATCTACAGCGATCAAAAGCCTTTCTGTTTCCGATCAAATGGGAAGAGCCATTTGGTATTGTGATGGCTGAAGCTTTAGCTTGTGGAACACCTGTGGTAGCATTTAAAAGAGGATCGGTGCCTGAAGTTGTGAAAGCTAATATAAATGGCTTTGTCGTAGACAATCTTGAAGAGATGATCAGCTGTACACAAAGTATTGAAAGTATAGATAGAGTTGAAGTTAGAAACGATTGTGTGAAGCGGTTTTCAAGAGAGGTTATAAGCCAACAATATAGTGCACTTTTAAATGAAATCAGTGGAGGAAATTAACAGTAGAATTTTAGTGGTTCTTTCAGGAAATCTCTCCACAACCCCTAGGGCTGTAAAGACTATACTGTCTCTCATGAACTATGTGCCTATTCAAATAGTTTTGGTCAATCGCTTGGATAAATGGGAGAAACTTGATCAAGACCTTATAAAAAAACATGACTTAGAAGTTAGTGTTATTAATTTGGGGAGAAAGCCTTTTTTACCCTGGTTAAAAGCTACTATAAAAGAAAAGCTAGCGCGACTCGTTTATCCCTTATTAAGAAACAATCTAACAGTGAATGCCTGGGCAAGCAACAAATCTTCCATTATGTTATGGCATCATCTTAAAACAAGTCAATTATTAGATGTTGATCTCATTCTGGGTTTCAGTGGTGGTGGTATTTATCCAGTGTTCAGAGCTGCTCAAAAGCTAAAAAAGCCATTTATATTGGATATAGAAGATTATTATCCTGAAGAATTCATAGCAAAAGACCCTGACAATGAGAAGGCGAGACGAGAATATCTTTTAAAATACATCCTGCCAAAGGCTAAAGCCATAACCAGCGCCAGTCCTCTAATAGGACAGGAATTACTAAATCTCATAAATTCTCATCCGAATCATCAGGTGCTATTCAATAGTTTTAGCCAGTTTGATTTTGTAAAACCTGTTGCTGTAGATTCAGGAAAAATAAACTGTGTATGGTTTTCACAGCAAATTGGACCCAATCGTGGTTTGGAAGAGCTGTTTCAGGCCGCAAATGGTTTATAAGCAACAGTTTATAGGTAATGGTTTTTTTTCTGTCGGACCTACAGGTACGATTATCAAACGGGAGGTATTCCGTAAACACAACGGATTGACTAATATTCAATATACGGGAGATTTTGATTCATGGTTAAAGCTTAGTCAAAAGCATAGTGTGGTCATTTTTCAGCCAGGTCTTATTTGGTGGCGTCAGCATGATGGCCAAGAATATAAAGCAGGTCAAAATCCGAGTAAATATCTAAAATCTACAACTGAAATTAATTTCAGGTATATTACTGATCCAAAATCACCGTTTTCCGATATAGATAGAATAGAGGCAATCGAGATAATGAAACAACGACATGCCCGTATGTACTTGTTTCATATTTTTAAACTTAGATTTTCTTACGCTCTTAAATACTTCAAGTATTCTTCAATTTCGTGGAAAGACATTCCAAAAGGACTTAAAAAAAGTAAAGTCAATTATTATTTTGAAGATTAATTGTAATAGATGAAGCAACCTCTAATTAGCATAATCATACCCGTTTTCAACGCGGAAAAATATATTGAAGACACTTTATATTCAATTTTTGCTCAAACCCATAAAGACTTAGAGGTTATCTGTGTAGATGATGGTTCTACCGATAATTCTTTAAATGTACTTTCAAAATTTAGCGATAAAATAACGATCTTACAACAAGCAAATAAAGGTGCGGCGGCGGCCAGAAACAAGGGTTTACGAACTGCTAAAGGAGACTTTATAAAATTCTGGGATGCTGATGATCTTATGAATAAAAAACATATTGAAGCTCAATACGAAGCTATAAAAGACCATCCTGGTCATGTAGCATCTTGTAAATGGGGCAGATTTTATAACGATGATATAACTAGTACTTTATTTAAACCAGAATCAGTTTGGAGAAACTTACCTTCAATGAATTGGATAGAGCTTGCCTTAAAACAAAAAGGAGACATGTCAAGTTCGTGGTTATGGCTTATCCCAAGAGATGTTATCACAAAATCTGGCGGTTGGAATGAGAGTTTATCATTAAATGATGATTTTGAATTTAGCATGCGGCTATTATCAAAAGCTAAAGGTGTTAAATTTGCACAAGATGCCATTACGTATTACCGCAGCGGAAACAGTCTTAGCCTGGCCTCATCCAACTCCTACCAAAGTTTTCAAAAGGCCTTAAAAAGTACGGAACTAGGTATAGCTGTGATATTACAAATGAAAAGCTCGGAACCAATGAAAACTTTATGCGCAAATAGATATCAAGAATGGGTATATCGGATGTATCCAGATCATTTAGACTTGGTAAAATATGCTCAGGGAAAAGTCAAAGCACTTGGGGGTAGTACCAAAAAAATGGAAGGGGGTACTGTGTTTCAAAGTTTAAGGAAGATTTTTGGATGGAAACTTGCAAAACGCATTCAATTTATAATGTATAAAATTGGTTACCAACCTAAACCGAAGAAGAAATAAAATCATTGGAGAAACTTCTTTTTATAACTACGTCTGCTCTTGCGGCAAACCCACGATTAGTGAAGGCTTTTGAAACTTTAAAAGACAATTACCACTGTGACATGATTTGTTTTTTTTCAGCAAGACTGGAGTGAACAGTTTTCCTTTCAAATTGAAGAGAGAAACCGAGATGTTACTTTTTACAAAATCAATAGAAAAGAGGCCATTTTTAATACTCTACTTTCAAAGTTTATTCATAAGACAGCTAATTTATTAACGCTACTATTGAAACACAAGCTTTGGGTGGCGGCCTATGCCAGTCAGGATAAAACCTTTCAGATAGAAAGATTAGTTGAAAAAATACCAAACAAACTGATTATCATGCAATCTTGGCGCATAATCTTGGGGCATTTTAACCAGCTTTAAATGCATTGTCAAAAAATGTCGTTTACACCTAGATATTGAAGAATTGAATCCGGATTGGGTGCATTTCCACTCTATGGGTCGTGCCATCAATAGCTTTCATATGGAGGCCACAAATCAACTGGGGTATAAATTAGCGCTTACGCCACATTTGAGTGGACAGTTTTATATTAAAGGAAATATGCGCTTGTTCAATGAGCAAAACTGTGATGGAAAAGTAATACTCAGTCGCTGTATGGCTTTTAGTCTGCACGACAAAGGCTATGCAAAACCAGTTGCTAAAATTTTGGGCCGAGGCATCAGTTTGGTAACGGCTTTTAAGAGGTTAGAATCAAAACTCCCACCTGTATTGTACCAAGCCTCACACCGAAAAAATGAATTAAATAGAATTAAACAACATACTGATGTGATTTTTGCCATCGCTCCATGGATAAAAAAAGCATTTGAAGCCAATGAGATTTCTAACGCAAAACTACTTCCACAAGGTATTAGCCCTGTTTTCTTTGAGAAAGATAATTTCAACTTAAAAGAAAAGGAAAATTCAAGAAAAGTTAATTTCGCTTTTATTGGGAGGGTTTTCCTCATAAAAGGATTCCATTTTTTACAAGAGGCTTGGGACAATTTGGGAAATGAAAAGATTGAACTGCACGTAATGACTAACCCTACACAAAATGAAAATAAGTATCATCTAAAATATAAATCTTGGGCAGATACTAAAGACAATGTAGTTTGGAACGAAGGGTTTTTGCAAAATGATGAAGCTGTTTATCTAATTAAAATTGATGTATTAGTGTTCCCGTCTATTGCTGAAGTTGCACCCTTAGTAATTTTAGAAGCTGCTACCCGAAAAATTCCAACATTAGCCTCAGATTATATTGCTATGAAAGATATGATACAAGATAATGTAAACGGGTGGCTGTTTGAAAATAGGAATGCAGAGGCTTTAAAACAACAGTTATCAGCCATCATCGCTCAGCCTGAACAAATAGTAGAGATGTCAAAAAACATCCAACCACCACATAGTATGGATGAAGTGGCTAAAATTGTAGAAAGTTATATAAATGTCTCAAAATAACAATAGTAAGATTAGTATGATTTTTGGGAAATTATTCTTAAAAATTAAGGATTAATTAAGGTTATTGACTGAAAAAAAAACTAAAACAAATGAAAATCCTAATTCCTGTAGATCCCGAAATCCCGGTCCCTCCAACATTATATGGTGGGGTGGAGCGCCTAGTCGATGGGCTTGCACATGCCTATACCGCCATGGGTCATGAGGTGTATCTGTTGGCAAATCCAGCATCTAACTGCACAGCAGCCCAAGAAATCTTTGCATTTCCGGCCTTACACTCTAGAGGTTATGGTAATGTGATTAAAAATGCTTGGCAATTGTATAAGGTAGCTAAAAAAGTAAAACCCGATGTAGTACATAGTTTTTCAAGGTTGCTTTATACCTATCCGCTATTGCTTACTACTAACTTAGCTTTTTTACAAACCTATGGCCGATTCATCAGTCCAAAGTCAACAAAATTAGCAAGTCTTATTGGTAGTAAAAAAATGAACTTTACCTCTGCGGCCAAGCACATGCTGAATCACTTAAACGATACCCGTAAGTTTACGCCTATCTATAACTTTGTGGATGTCAACTATTTTAAACCTAATGACCAAGTTGAACAAGACCATTTAATGTTTTTAGGGCGTATAGAAGATATAAAAGGCACTAAAGAATGTATTGAAGTGGCTCTGGCTACAAATACTAAACTTATTATTGCGGGTAACATTCAGCCTGGTCATGATAACTATTTTGATACACACATTAAACCACACTTAGATAATCCGTTAATAGTGTATGTTGGCCCGGTTAATGATGAGCAAAAATTATATTACCTTCAAAAGGCAAAAGCCTTTCTTTTTCCTATAAAATGGGAAGAGCCTTTCGGTATAGTTATGGCAGAAGCTATGGCCTGTGGTACGCCAGTTATAGCCTTTAATAGAGGTTCTGTTCCGGAAGTTGTAAAACATCAAGAGACGGGATTTGTGGTTAACACTACCAAGGAAATGATAGAAGGTGTAAGCAAAATCAATGAGATTGATAGAGAAAAAGTTAGGGAGGTCTGTGTAGAGCGCTTTTCATTAGAAGTAATTGCTACGCAATATTTGGAGTTATTAAGTAAAATAAGTCTTTAGTTTGTCTAAAAAAATCCTTTATATACTCTCAGGTAATTTATCTACAACACCTCGTGCCGTCCAGTCTCTAATAGCAACGCAAAACCATTACGATGTTACAGTTATTGGTGTGAATAGAAGTAATGATTGGTTAACGTTAGATGCTCAAATTGTTCGGGGTTTGCCAATAAATTACTCATACGTGTCATTAGGTAGAGAAAATGTGTTGTCTTGGTTCATAAACTCCATAAAAAATAAAGTGGCAACGTTTTTAGTACGCTTGTGGCAGCAGAACTTAAAACTCAATGCCTATGCGAGTTCAAAAGCTTCAATTGTTCTTATTCAGGCATTACAAAAAACCAATGTTAACTACGATGTAGTTATTGGGCATAGTTATGGGTCGCTTTACCCGGCTTATCGATATGCTCAAAAAACAAAGGCTAAGTTTATATTTGATATTGAAGATTACCACCCTGGTGAGGCAGGCTCAAATCCTAAGTACATAAGCTTTGTTTTAAAAGAACTCCTTCATAAAGCAGACGTCCTTACCTGTGCAGCGCCCTTAATAAGCGATAAAATTCAAAAGCTATGTATCTTAAAAGCAAAACCAATTTTAATTATTAATTGTTTTTCTGAAAACGATTTTGAAAAGCCAACAGCTAAAGCAGACGGCATCACCCGTTGTGTATGGTTTTCCCAGCATATCGGTCCTAATCGAGGTTTGGAGCAGGTGTTTGAAGCGGCTAAGCTTTTTCCTGAGGTGGAGTTTCATTTAATTGGTAATCAATACAGTTCCTATCTAGATATGCAGGTTTTAGGCTCTAATATCAAACTTCACGCGATTATGTCGCAGCCGGAGTTACATGCGTTTTTAGAAAAAATGGATATTGGGTTGGCTTTGGAATCGGCCACGGCCGATGGCAACCGCAATATTTGCCTTACCAATAAAATTCTGGCCTATGCACAAGCCGGTTTGTATATTTTGGCGACACCTACCGATGGGCAACGGCAGTTTTTAGAAAGCTTACCTTATAAGGCAGGTGAGTTGATTGCTCATAGTTTGGGTGAAAGTATTACCAAGTTAGACGGGTCCTGTTTGGACTTACCTGCAAAAATCAATCGCTGGCAAAAGGCCAAAGCCTTCTCTTGGGAACACGAGCAATTAAAACTCGTTGAAATTTTTTAAAAAATGAATGATAAAAAACATCTACCATGGTTAGATTTATTTAGGTTTATTGCTGCCTTTGAGGTTTTGGCAGCACACACTAGAGGGTTTCTTTTTGTTGAATATAATGCGCTCATTAGTGAAAGTAAAACTACTTTTACAGCTGCTTTTTTTGCCTTGACCCGGATGGGTTCTGAAGCTGTTATAATCTTTTTTGTTTTGAGTGGATTTTTGGTTGGGGGTAAGTCAATTGAACGGTTGAATAATGGCACATTTAGAAATAAAGACTACATTATAGACAGAATGGTAAGAATTATTCTTCCTTTAATTCCAGCATTACTCCTTACTATAATTTGTGAGTTTATTGCATCAAAATCTGTAAGCTTAATAGAACTTGTTGGAAATCTATTCTCTTTACAAGGTATTCTGGTGAAACCGCTTTCTGGCAATGCCCCACTTTGGTCTTTATCGTATGAGTTCTGGTTTTATTTGCTCCTATTTTTCGTGGGTGGAATGCTTTTAAGTAAAGTTAAAAATTGGGTTTGGTTTTTAGGGATTGTTTTGGTGTTAATTGTTTTTACGGTGCTTAATGCGGCCTATCTATTTTGTTGGATTATTGGGGCAGCCGTTTATTTGTACAAGTCCAAGAAAAAGTCAAATTTATTTTTTTTTATTTGGTATTCTCGCTTTTTTAGGCTTACTCTTTTTAATACAAATTTCACTCGCTAGTAAGTCTTTAGATATGGGTGTCCTTACTGCTTTTTTACCTTCACTAAATATATTATATATATTGCTCTCTGCGGCATTTGCAGTGTTTGTGCAGCAGGTTATATTACGATTTCCGAAAAGAAAATTAACTATTAAAATTAATAATATAGGTGCATTTTTAGCCTCATTTTCTTATACCCTATATTTGACGCATTACCCAATTTTAAGTTTATTTAAAAATTTTGGATTCAAAAAATACGATTCTATTGATGGTAAGGGTGTGCTAGTTTATGTTGGCGTGCTATTAGTTTGTTTGTTAATAGCGTATGTTATTTATTTGCCATTTGAAAAAAGAACAAATTATTATAAAAATTTGATTAAGAGTAATTTAAGGTAAAAAACTGCATTAGTTAAATGAAAACCGTTTTAATCATATATCCCCATTGGGTGCCTGCCAATTTAGCGGGTGTGCAACGACCACGTTTAATAGGGAATTACTTGAAACAATTTGGGTGTCAACCCTTATTACTTACAGTAGATTCGCAATATTACGAAGATCCCATAGATACATTGTTGGAGAAAACGGTGTCTTCAGATATAGAGGTGATTTATACCAAAGCCTACAAGGTCACTAAACCCAGGCTGATAGGTGACATTGGCTTACGCGCCTTCCCTTTCTTAAGAAAGGAAGCCTTACGCTTGTGTAGAGAACGGACTATCGATTTTATTTGGATACCTATTCCATCGTTTTATACGGCCTTATTAGGGCGTATACTACACGATAAAACGGGTATTCCGTACGGTATCGATTATATCGATCCGTGGGTGCGCGACATTACCAATCAAAACAGCCTAAGAGCCAAACTCAGTCAGGTTGTGGCCCGAACCCTAGAACCTTACGCCGTTAAAAAGGCGGCCTTAATTACCGGAGTGTCCACACCGTATTATCAACCCGTTATCGATAGAAATTTTAGCAAGCCACCGGTGCACGCCGGCATGCCGTATGGCTTCGACCCTAAGGATCACCAAATTGAATTGGAAGATTTAAAATTACCATGGGACGACCAGCCCAATTGCAAGCCATGGTTGTATGCAGGGGCCTTTTTACCCAATTCGCATGTGTTTATGCAAGCTTTTTTTGAGAGTATAGCAGCCTTGAAAGCAGAAGGTGAGTGGGATGATGCTATAAGACTTTATTTTATAGGGACAGGACCTTACCCAGCCAAACGTATTACAGCTTATGCAAAAGAGTGCGGATTAGAAGATATCGTTACAGAGCATCGCGAACGTTTTCCGTTTTTGCATATCCTTAACTTTTTATCGAAGGCAGATCGTGTTATGTTGTTTGGGAGCACCGAGAAACATTATACAGCATCAAAAACGTTTCAATGTTTGTTGAGTAAACGGCCGCTATTGGCCATGCTGCATGCGGAAAGTTCGGCTGTACAAGTCATCAAAGACGCCAATGCAGAGGCCTTTTTATACGCTTATCAAGAGGGTGATCACAACGCGGAAATAGTCAGCGAACTAAAATCTATACTCGTTGGGTTACAAAGAAATGTTTCTTGGCATCTCAATTTGCAACCTTTAGAAGGATATACCTCAATACAATCGGCGAAAGTCTTGGCAGAGGCCATAGATAAGGTTTTAACATCGTAAATTGCAAACTCAATTCTAGCAGAAGATTTTAACCATGAAAAAGTTAGCCATCATATCCACTCACCCTATTCAATATAACGCACCTTGGTTTCAATTACTGGGTGAAAGAAAGACCACTGCCTTAAAAGTGTTTTATACCTGGTCGCAGGCCGTAGAAACTGTAAAAGACAAAACCTTTGGGCGAGAGATTACATGGGATGTGCCTTTACTAGAGGGTTATGACTATCAATTTATAGAAAATAGTTCTAAAAATCCTGGGTCGCATCACTTTTTTGGTATCGATTGCCCGGCGCTTATCCTACAGCTTAAAGCCTTTAATCCTGATGCCATTTTGGTGTTCGGTTGGCGTTTTAAGAGCCACCTTAAAGTGCTAAGCTATTTTAAGGGTAAAATACCGATATGGTTTAGAGGCGATTCCACCTTATTAGACGAAGTGCCGGGGTGGAAAACTAGCTTGCGGCGCTTGGTACTAAAACAAGTGTACCGCTATGTCGATAAAGCCTTTTATGTAGGTACCTCCAATAAAGCCTACTTTTTAAAACACGGCCTATCAGAGGTTCAATTGATTTATGCTCCGCATGCTGTTAATAATGCCCATTTTTTTGATGATGACCAGAAGCATTACGAAACTAAGGCGGCTCAATGGAAATTAGATTTAGGTATTCCTGCATCACAAATTACTGTCGTATTTGCGGGTAAGTTTGAGTCCAAAAAGCAACCCAATGTACTTATCGATGCCGTAATTGCAGCGAATCAAAAACGAAGCCATCCGCTTGCGCTCGTTATGATTGGTAATGGGCCTTTAGAAGCGCAGCTCAAACAACAAGCAGAAGGGCAAAAGCACATTGTATTTTTACCCTTTCAAAATCAATCGAAAATGCCATTAGTTTATCGTATGGCATCTATATTTTGTTTACCCTCAAAAGGGCCGGGAGAAACTTGGGGACTTGCAATTAATGAGGCTATGGCATCATCACGCCCCGTTATAGTTTCAGATAAAGTAGGTGGTGCTAAAGACATGCTCATTGACGGTTATAATGGCTTTTGCTTTCCTTATTCCAATCCAAAAGCCTTGGTAGCGCTATTAGAAACTTTATCTTTGAGGGACTTAACACTAATGGGTGAACATGCACGAGCGCATGTGGAGAAGTTTAGCCTGGAGCATATTGTAGAGGCTATAGAACATGAGGTGTTACATGGTTTGTAGATTTTTTTGTTAAGGCTAAGATTGAATCACTTGTGGTTTTGATAGGGGATGTAGGTTGAGAGTGAGACGAGAATAGAATATAGTGTCACGAATCACCCAGTCTTTCAATTATTAAAACAAATGAAGTGCTAAAAACAATAGTTTCGATACTATATTAGATCTCATTAAGTAATTTTGAAGTTGTATATTTAATATGGATTTTTGGACAGGTATAGGTATCTTGGTTGTTGGTTTAATAGGACTACGTTTTATTACCCAACTAGGTAAGAGTATACCCATACTAGAGTTGATGTTATTTATTGCTGCTGCCCAGTGGATTGTAGGACCCTTAATTGAGTACAATGCGCCGAGTTTTCATTTTAAATATTATATGTATGTGGAGCAACAAAGGTATATGGGCTTTGTAGTACCAGCCTTTACAGTTTTTGCAGGTGCCGTACTTATCGGAATGCGTTCTATTGGGCAAACACATTTCTCTATTGAGCGCTTACAACAGTTTAAAGACTATGGGCTCACCATTTTTGGTATTGGAGTGGCTTTTGACCTTGTAGCGAGCAGTTTGCCTGCTAGTCTTGGTTTTTTTGCGGCGATTGTGGCTAACTTTAAATTTGTTGGTGCTATTATTTTATTCTTTTCAGACGATCCGCGATTAAAAAAAATATTTTATGGGGTATTGGTCTATTTATTTGTGAGAGCTCTGCAGGCTGCTATGTTTCACGACCTGGTCTTATGGACGTTGTTTTTTTATATGTTTTGGGCCCTAAAGTTTAAACCGAGTATGAAGCTTATTAGCGTTACCCTACTTGTAGGCGCCTTGTCTTTAACCACCTTACAAACTATTAAAATGGCTTATAGGCTTCAGGTTTGGGATGATTTCTCGGGTAATAAACTCGAATTATTTGTAGGTTTAGTAGCTGATGCGGTTTTTACTAATGGCACAAATACCAATGAATTAACGGGCGAGTTAAACAATGTACGCCTTAACCAAGGCTGGATTATAAGTGCCATCATGGATGAAATACCACGGCGCACCGACTTTTTAGAAGGTGAAACTATCACAGAGGCCATAAGTTCTTCTCTGGTGCCACGGTTTTTAAACCTCGATAAGAAGACAGCCGGTGGCCAAGATAATTTTAGAACCTTTACAGGTTTGCGAATTGGTGATAGTACCTCTATGGGGATTAGTATTGTAGGCGAAGCCTATGGTAATTATAAGGAATTTGGTGGCATACTATTTATGGGAGTTTGGGGCTTGTTTTTAGCCCTATTTTGGCGTTTTCTTTACAAGAAAGTGCAACAAAATTTAGTAGTATTGGCGTTTTTACCGCTCATTTTTTTACAAGTGGTTAAAGCTGAAACTGAACTTGTGGTGGTACTAAACCATCTCATAAAAGCATCGATAGTTGTTTTTGGATTTTTATGGGTAGCAAAACGGTTTTTAAATTGGGACTTTACAGATGCAGAAGAGGATTAATTTTATTAACCGTAAACGCTTAGCTCAGTATCATAGTATTGAAGGTGTGTTTCACTCGGTACAGCATGCGCTAGAGAGCGATCGTTTCTGTATAAAGACAGAACTGCAACACTCAGGGGCTTCCCCTTGGGTTTTATTAAAAAATATAGTGTCTCTAAGACGTCGAGAAAACACAATTTACCATATTACAGGTGATGTGCATTATATGGCCATAGTACTGCGAAGTAAAGCGATATTAACGATTCATGATGTGGGTTCTGCGTTTAAAGGGGCTGTATTAAAACGTTTTTATATCCGTTTGTTTTGGTTTTGGCTACCCGCTGTTTTTGTAAAGCACATCACCGTGATCTCTGAGTTTACCAAAGTGGAATTAGCCGCCATCATACCCTTTGCAAAGCATAAAATTAGGGTGATACCCAATCCGGTAAGTGCGGTGTTCACACCCAGGCCTGTTGTGTTTAATAACCACTGCCCTGAGCTGTTGTGTTTTGGTGCCAAACCCAATAAAAATTTAGAACGTGTGGTGACAGCGGTTAAGGGATTGCATTGTAAGTTGCATATTATAGGCAGCCTATCTGCACAGCAGTTGGCGCTTTTAAAACGCTGTGAGATCAACTATAGCAACAGTGTTAACCTTTCACAAGACGATTTGGTAAAGGCCTATGACACCTGCGATCTGTTATGTTTCCCGTCTACCTACGAGGGTTTTGGCATGCCTATTATTGAGGCTCAGGCCATAGGAAGACCCGTGTTGACATCTAATTTGGGCGCTATGAAAGATGTGGCAGGTGATGCAGCCTGTTTGGTAGATCCTTTTGATACCGATGCCCTACGTACAGGTCTAGAACGCATCATTGGCGATGACAGTTACAGAGCACAACTTATTGCAGCAGGCTTTGAGAATGTAAAGCGTTTTACTCTAGAACGCATAGCGGCACAATATGCAGAATTGTACCATGACATGACACTGTGATGAGGACAAAAAAAGTACTTTTGGTGATGGACTGGTTTTTGCCTGGCACGGCTTCGGGCGGTCCGTTGCGGTCTTACGCCAACCTGATTGCGCAACTCAACGAAGGCTTTGAGTTTTACATCATTACCCGCGATACTGATTTTGGGGCTACTGAACCCTACAAAACGGTGGTATCTAACAGCTGGAACCAACTAAACAATCATACACAGGTGTATTACCTCTCGAACGAAAAAATTAGCCTCTCAAATCTAAAAATCTTAATTAGCGAAACATCTTTCGATGTGGCGTTGGTGAATGGCATTTACAGTTGGTATTTTTCTATATTACCCGTATGGGTATTAAAGTCTTCCCACAAACCGATAGTAGTATCGGCTAGAGGCATGTTGAATCCGCAGGCATTTTCGGTTAAGGGCTTTAGAAAAAAGGTGTTTTTAAGCGTGGCAAGAGCCCTACAATTGTATAAGGGTGTTACCTTTCATGCTACCAATAGCGATGAAGCACAGTATATTAAAAATGAGCTCGGTGCCCATACGTCCATAAAAATAGCACCTAATTTACCCAGACCCGTACAAACGTATGACCCTAAAACAAAATTGAGTAGTGCCCCTGTTAAAATGGCTAATATAGCCCGTATTGCTAAAGAGAAAGGGACGCTCATTATGTTACAAGCCTTAAAAAAGGTACAATGCGCCTTAGAATTAGATATCTACGGTCCAATTTATGATACGCATTATTGGGAGCAGTGTCAGGCTGTGATAGCAACACTGCCAGCTCACATAAAAGTGCAGTACCAAGGGGTATTACCTGGTGATGAGGTGCCTATGGCACTACACAATTACCATTATATGGTATTGCTTTCGGAGGGCGAAAATTTTGGGCATGCTATTTTTGAAGCCTTTGCCGCCGGTTGTCCGGTAATTATTAGTGATCAAACCCCTTGGCGTGATTTAGAACCTCAACGACTAGGCTGGGATGTGTCTATAAGGGATACTGCTGCGGTAGTAAGGGCTTTTGAGGCTGCCTTGGGTATGACTGCAGAAGAGTATAAGGTTTGGTCGAGAAAAGCCTTTGAGTTCGCGAAAGGGGTTGCAGAAGATGCATCGGTGTTAGAGGCGAATAGGGGTTTGTTTTTGGAATGAGTCATTCGTTTTTGGCTTGCTGTTGGTATGTCATTGGCTACGCCGAACCTTAGGTTTTAAAGGAAAGACGTAGAATCTCACGCTTAGTAAGTACCCCAAAAGTGCCATATCATAAAACAAAAGGCCAGCGCCTCTTATAACTATACCATGAGCGATGTTTACTAAAAGCATAAATTGTAGGTCTTGGCCTCAGAGAATTTTACGTCAAAAAATGAAGTGAAGCGAAGGATAAAGCAAAAATGTTGAAACACATACGTCTAATTACTAAATAAAAATTTGCAAGGGTCTCTAAATTATCATAGCGTTACAGAAACTTTATTTTTGCGCCGAAGCGAAAGAAATTTTTAGTAAAATTATCTGAAGCCTAGATTTTTTGAATCCTTTTTTATCAATAAAAAAAGGATTGGCAAAAG
>JAOEWO010000031.1 GCA_028383925.1 Winogradskyella sp. | reverse complement strand
CATAATATCTAACACATCCATTGGGAAACCTGTAGGAAATGCATAGTGCAAACGAATCCACTCTATACCTTCTACTTTTACTAAGTTTTCGAGTAATTCAGCAAGGTTTCTCTTTTTGTAAATATCTAATCCGTAGTACGTTAAATCTTGAGCAATAAGAATTAGCTCTTTAACACCGTTGGCCGCAAGTTTTTCTGCTTCAGTAACTAAATGCTCAATTGGCGTACTTTTATGTTTACCTCGCATTAACGGAATGGCACAAAAACTACAAGGTCTATCGCAACCTTCAGCAATTTTTAAATAGGCATAATTTTTTGGTGTGGTGGTTAAACGCTCACCAATTAGCTCGTGTTTATAATCTGCACCTAACGCTTTAAGTAGTGCAGGCAACTCTGTTGTACCAAAATACTGGTCTACATTAGGTATTTCCTTTTGTAAATCTGGTTTATAACGTTCGCTCAAACAGCCCGTAACAAAAACCTTATCTACATCACCATCTTCCTTCTTTTGCATGTACTCCAAAATGGTGTTTACGCTTTCTTCCTTGGCATTATTAATAAAACCACAAGTATTAATAACTACAACGTTACCTTCTTCTTCGTGCACAACATCTTTGCCACTAGCTTTTAGCTGTCCCATTAAAACTTCACTGTCGTAGACATTTTTACTACAGCCTAAAGTAATAACATTGATTCTATTCTTCTTAAGAGTTTTTGTACGCATGGTTCTATAAATCAGTTTGCAAAGATACGCAATGATTTACTATTGTCTATTTATTAATGTTTAAACCTTTTGTATCTTTAATAGTCTAAACACAAAACCAAACCCAATGAGACACGTTATCTGTTTATGCCTTAGCTTCACTTTTATAATCTCTTGTGCTTCAGGCGACAACAGTACAACCATACAACAACCCGCTAGTAATACTATATATTTTCCACCATTAAATTCTGAAATATGGGAAACTAAAACCAGTTCAGAATTAAATTGGAATACCAACCAATTGCAACCATTACTCGATTATTTAGAAGAAAAGAACAGTAAAAGCTTCATGATTTTACATGAAGGAAAAATTGTTGTTGAACACTATTTTAATGAACATACCGCAACATCTCCGTGGTATTGGGCAAGTGCCGGAAAAACATTAACTACAGCAGTTACTGGTATTGCTCAAAACGAAGGTTTATTGTCTATTAATGATAAAGTATCAGACTATATTGGTACTAATTGGACGAGCGCAACTTTAGACAAAGAAAACTTAATTACCTGCAAAAACCTATTAACCATGACCTCGGGTTTAGATGACGGCTTAGGTGATGATATTTCAGTAACGAACTTGCAATACCAAGCTGATGCTGGTGAGCGCTGGGCTTATCATAATGTCTATATAAAATTACAAGATATCGTCACAGAAGCAAGTAATCAAAGCTGGACTACTTATTTTAATTCAAAATTAAAAGAACCTATTGGTATGACAGGTGCTTGGCTTCAAAATGGAAGTTTTAATGTCTATTGGAGTACCACACGAAGCATGGCACGTTTTGGCTTATTAACCTATGCAAATGGACAATGGGAAAATACTCAAATTGTACCCGAAAATTATTTAGAAGATGCCATAAACAGCTCTCAAGACCTCAATAAGGCGTATGGCTATATGTGGTGGCTTAATGGTAAATCGTCTTTTAGATTACCGCAATCTCAAGTGGAATTTACAGGCTCATTAATACCTAATGCACCATCAGATATGTATGCAGCATTAGGCCGAGATGATCAAAAAATATACGTGGTGCCTAGCAAAGATTTAGTAATCATAAGAATGGGTAATGCTGCCAACGATCAAAACTTTGCGCTCTCTAATTTTGATAATGAATTATGGTCTTACATTAACGCGTTTATCAATTAATTATAATCTTTAGGTAGTACTCTGGCTTTAGATGCTTGTTCAAAAACGTAAGCCCATTCTAAAAGTTGCTTTTCATTAAGTGGTTTTGCTATAAAGGTTAAACCTTTTGGAGCACCCTCACCGTTATAGCCCATTGGTACAGTAAGCGCAGGATACTCCGCAACAGCAGCAAATGCCGCATGTCTATTATTAATAGATAAGAAACCATCTAAATTATAAGTTGTCATAGGTGTATCAAAAAACTGCTTTCCGTTTGTTTTTAATGTGTCCTTTATACGCTCTAAGAAACGTTCATCTCCCTTATCTTCGGCTATACCTTTAAATAAGTTTTGCCCATAAGGCATTGTCTTTAAAGAATCTTTTTTGTTAAAACGCATCACGTCAGAAACGGTACGCAAATCTATAGACGTATTCGCATAATTTTCCATGTAAGCTGGCAAATCCTTTTTCATATCTAGATTAAGCAACCTTAAGAAGTAAGGCAGTCTTGCGCTGGCAGCCTCAATCTCTACGATTACAGCACCCTGTTCTTTTAAAACCTGTATTGCTTTAGCATATAGTGTATCTTCTAATAAGCGTTTTGGAGCGCCAAAACGCTTCCCTTGTAAACTAGCTTCTTCTAAGTTTCTATGATAAAAACCCCAAGGTTGTGCAGCAGCAATTGATTTTGAATCGGTTTTATCTTCGCCATAAATAGCATCTAAAACAATCGCATTATCCATCACCGATTTTGTAATCGGACCTGCAGTATCTAACGTTGAAGAAATTGGCACTATACCAATACGACTTACTAAACCAATTGTTGGTTTTAAACCTACAGTAGAATTTTGACTCGCAGGTGATAAAATTGAACCTGCTGTTTCACTGCCAATAGCTGCTACGCAAAAGTTAGCAGCAACAGAAACTCCACTTCCTGAACTAGAACCTCCAGTATCAAAAACACGTCTTCCGTAAGGGTTTAGTGTTTGTCCGCCAACAGCGCTATAACCACTTGGACAATCTCCACAGAAAAAATAAGCCCACTCGCTTAGATTGGCTTTACCAAGAATTAAGGCCCCTTTATCTTTAAGCTGACGTGTAATAAATGCATCTTTTGTTACGTTGTTTTTTAGTGCAACAGCACCTGCCGTTGTCGCCATATTTGCAGCATTAATGTTATCTTTTAAAAGAATTGGCATTCCAAAAATAGCATGTTTTAAGCGCTTATTTAAAAAATCTCTATCTCGCGTTTTAGCTTCTCTTATAATATTGGGGTTTATGGCTATAACCGAATTTAATGCTAATGTATTTTCGCGATCGTAGTTTTTAATACGGTATAAATAGAACTGCGTTAATTCTACGTAAGTAAATTTATTTGCTCTTCTGTTTTTTTGAAGCGTGGTAATATCTTGTTCTAAAATAAATGGTTTAACGCGGTTATAATCCACTTCTGTGAAACCATCTAAGGCTGAATTAACACGCGCCCAAATTTCAGCTTTAGATAAGTTTTTTGAATCTAAAACTTTAAATTCTCTAAAATCTTTTGTAGAAATGGCACTTAAATCTGAATCTACCGAAGTCTCTTCAACAGCATTCGGCTTCTTAGTTTCAGTAGTAATATTTGAGTTTTTACACGAAAAAACAAAAAGTAAACTTAATAGAATTATATAATTACGCATGGCTTTTATTTTTTATAAAAATACAAAATGAATTGTTTAATCTAAACTTCTAAAAATTGAATCATCGAAATCTTTATGTTCCTCTTAAAATCTGTAAGATCGGAATCCATTACCCTCAACTAAACTTTTTACACGCAATTAATTGAAATCTTACTTTATATTTTTATTCACTAATTTAACCGCGCACGATTTATGATATCTTGTTTTGAAAGGTCTGATATCAATACTATAAAAAGAGCACACTAATTTACACACTCCCACTATTGAAAAAATAATTAATAATCAAATTGTTAACTTTTAAATATCAATTTTTAAAGCCATAATAAAATCAATAAGCATTGTCTTTAAATTATCAAACCCATTTATACCTTTTATAGATTTCTCTCTTACTATGCTTGTATCAATGGCCATAGTCTTCTTAATGTCCTCTGTAAAAAGAAGTTTCGCAGTTGCGTCCAAACCTAATTTATCTAATTCTTCATTGGCTCGCTCTAAATCATAGAGAGCAATAGTCTTAATATTTAGAATTATGAGTTCACGCTTTTTTTCTTCATCATCTATAAATTCTATAAATTGACTTAAATCCTTAGCCATTTGCTCTGCTCCAAAATAAAACGCTTTTTTTTCCACGTTTACATCAGATCTAAAATCTACCTTTAATTTAATAAAATCTAATTCGTTTAGAATAGGTTTAAAATTTTCAATAATTTTATCAACTATTTTATAGTCTGTATTTTTTTTATGCAATTCTTTCTCTATTTGAATTAAAGACTGAAAAATAGTATAGTCTTGTGCACTAATAGCGTCTTTACAAGAGTTTAGAATACCCTGTGCTTTTTCAATATCTTTTGCTGCATAAAGCACACTTTGATAGAGTTTGGTCCTTAAGGTAAACAGAGCCTTTCCTTCAAAGAAATCTAACATTTGAGCAACCAAACGCACTTTAGTATCATAACGCTTTAAGTCATTTATGGCTTTTATGTAAAGTGAGAATATACTAAATCCATCAGTCTCATTTAAAATAACGTTAAAGGCTGAATCATCTAAGCTTAATGCAGATTCTAGAAACACAACAGCCAAGTCTTCGTTTCCTTTGAGGCTATAAAGGTATGACTTTGCAATAGAGATATAATTGAAATTTTGAAACGAGCTAAATGCACATTGATTAATTAATTCACCAGCTGGGTCAAGATCATCTTGTATAATGGCTGTTTCAATCAAAATAAAATAGGTCTCTATGTCCAGTTTAAAAGATCGTAATTTTTCTTTGTATTTGGTCATCATTTCATACAACTGGCTTGGCCCTTCAATTGAAGCTAAGTGGCTTGTATACAATTGAAATATATTTTTCTGCAAAAAAACCGAACTTTTAAGTTTATAGTCGTTCTTTAAAGTCGACAAAATATATTTTTCTGCTTGAGGATAATCATCAGAATCTATAAAATATACTGCAGAGAATAAATCACTATATTTTTTTTCATTTATATTAGGAATTAAACTATAAAGAAAATCTAAGTCTTCGGTTGATGAACAAGTCATACAAAATTCTACTAATAGCTCTTGGTGGTTTTGTAAATAGTCTTGATCCAAACGTTGACAATATCTATATACAAAATCAAAATCAGCCGAACCATAAGCATAAGCTTTAAAAAGCTGATATAGTAAGTCCGGATGATAAGGTACTTTATCCAATGCCTCGTTTAGATCTTTAGTAAATTGCTCTAAATTAAAATTTTGAGTGTTTTTAATCTTATTAACCACCTTTTCTGCTAAGGCTTCCTGCTCTGGTGTGAAATTTGTTTTTTGTGAAAAGGCCAGTATTGGAAGAAAAAATACAAAATGAATTGTTTAATCTAAACTAAAAGACCTCACAGGTTTTTAAAACCTGTGAGGTCTAGTCACTTACTTAAAATGAACCAAAGTCTCATCTTAAAAACACTCCTAAAATACAAAGTAAAGATTCCTCTATTTGCAGGAATCTACTATTTAAAGAAAGAATCTACAAATTCATATTTATTAAAGACTTGTAAGTCTTCGATACCTTCTCCTACACCAATATATTTTACAGGAATTTGAAACTGATCACTAATACCTATAACAACACCACCTTTTGCGGTACCATCTAATTTAGTAACTGCTAATGAAGTTACCTCTGTTGCTGCTGTAAACTGTTTGGCTTGCTCAAATGCATTCTGACCAGTTGAGCCATCTAAAACCAGTAAAACATCGTGTGGAGAGTTGTCAACCACCTTTTGCATGACGCGTTTTACTTTGGTTAACTCATTCATTAAGTTCACCTTATTATGTAAACGACCTGCGGTATCAATTATAATAACATCTGCATTTTGGTTAACACCAGATTGTAGTGCATCAAAAGCTACAGAAGCTGGGTCACTTCCCATTTCTTGTCTAATCATTGGTACATCTACACGATCTGCCCAAACTTGTAATTGATCTATAGCAGCTGCTCTAAATGTATCTGCAGCACCAAGTACTACATTTAAGCCTTGCTTTTTAAACTGATAAGCCAATTTACCAATAGTTGTGGTTTTACCAACACCGTTAACACCAACAACCATAAGCACATAAGGTGTCTTAGAGCCGTCAGCCTGTTTTGGTAATTCTGGAATAACATATTCTGTTTCTTCGCCAGATTTAGTTTCAGATAGTAAAGCTGCTATTTCTTCCCTTAATATTTTATTAAGTTCAGCTGTGCCTAAATATTTATCTTTAGAGACACGTTCTTCTATGCGTGTAATTACTTTTAGTGTCGTATTTACACCAACATCACTAGTAACTAAGATTTCTTCAAGATTATCTAAAACGTCGTCATCTACTTTAGATTTTCCGGCAACTGCTTTATTTAATTTATTGAAAAAAGAAGATTTAGATTTTTCTAAACCTTTATCTAAGGTTTCTTTCTTTTCAGAAGAGAATATTTTTTTAAAAAAACTCATTTTATAATTTCTTTGTTACACTGTATTTTAACGGTGCTTAATCTACAGCACTAATACGTTTATTACAAAGACAAGAGCAACAACCTTGCCTTTAATTGTTTACTGTTAAGATGTCAGTTGTTTTCAAATATAGCCATAAAAAAACTGCTTTCATAAGAAAGCAGTTTTATAAATCTATATGTGAATAAAGATTATTTTTTGTTTAAAAAGTCATTGACAAATTCTGGTGCCATAACTGACTCCACGAACATGTAAGCTCCAGTTTTTGGTGATTTCACCATCTTGATAGCTTTAGTTAAACGTTTTGATCCTGTCTGTAAAGATGCTACTGATTTCTTTGCCATGTTTAAATGCTTTATTAATAATTTTGCAAACGCAAAAGTATCTAATTACTTAATTTCTTTATGAACTGTCATACGCTTAAGGACAGGATTAAATTTCTTAATCTCCATACGGTCTGGCGTATTCTTCTTATTTTTTGTTGTAATGTATCTAGAAGTACCTGGTTTACCAGTAGCCTTATGCTCTGTACATTCTAAAATAACTTGTATTCTATTTCCTTTTTTTGCCATTGTAAATTGACTTAAGCGTAAACGCTATTATTTATAAAATCCTTTTGCTCTAGCTTCTTTTAACATTGCAGTCATTCCAATTTTATTAATTGTTTTTAACGCAGATGTAGAAACTTTTAATGTTACCCACTTATCTTCTTCAGGAAGGTAAAAACGTTTTTTGATTAAGTTAGCATCAAATCTACGCTTAGTTTTGTTCATGGCTTTAGAAACATTGTTTCCAACCATTGCCTTCTTCCCAGTAAGTTCACAAACTCTTGACATTGTATTCTCTCTTTAGGTCTATTAATTCTTTATGTTTATTAAAAAACCAACTAAGGTTATTTTAAACAAGGGTGCAAATTTAATAAAACTTTACGTTTCAACAAACTTAAAGTCTTACTTTTTTGAAATTTCTTTTAGAAGCATTTCAAACGCTTTGTTTGTGGCCTTCATAATTACTTTTTCGCGCTGGTTGCTAAAGTTAAAAATCTCTGAATATACTTGTGTTTTTGTAGCTATAGCTATCCAAACTGTACCAACTTCTGCATCTGAATCTCCTTTAGCCGGACCAGCATTACCCGTAGTACTTATGGCATAATCCGTATTAAATAACGTTAATACATTTTTTGCCATGGCCTCAGCAACAGTTTTACTAACTACAGAATCTTTATTAATAACATCTTCTGAAACACCTAAAACATCAACTTTAGATGCTGTTGCATAACTTACAATACTACCTTTAAAATATTTTGATGCACCAGCATTTGCTGTAAAGCCTTGGGCTATTCTACCGCCTGTGCAACTTTCTGCAATGGCTAAAGTTTTACCCATCTCTGTTAATCTGGCACCTATTAAAACTTCAATTGTATTATCTTCTTCAAAGCCTACAAAAATGTCTTTAACTTGTGGCAACAGTAAATTAACTTGTATTTTCATTGCCGCCTCAACCTTTACTTTATCTATACCTTTGGCTGATAATCTTAAGCGTACTCTACCTAAACTTGGCAAATAAGCTAACTTAATAAAGCTCGGCAAAGCGTCTTCGAAGGCTTCAATTCTACTTGCTATAGCACTTTCACCTAAACCGTAAGTTAAGAGTGTTTTGTGCATTATATACGGAAACTTAAACTGCTCTAATAATTTTGGTATAACTGCATTTGAAACTAAAGTCTTCATCTCGTAAGGCACACCTGGTAACGAAACAAAAACTTTACCGTTTTTCTCTATCCACATGCCTGGCGCTGTACCAAACTCATTTTTTAAGACTTTAGCTCTAGATGGCACTAAAGCTTGCTGTTTATTAATTTCTGAAATTGGTGTCTTAATATAATTAGAAAATAAAAACTCGACATGCTTTAATACCGCTTTATCTTCGACTAAAGTATCATTAAAATATTCGCAGAGCGTGTGTTTTGTTATATCGTCTTTGGTTGGCCCTAGACCACCTGTTATGATAATAATATCTGCATTTTCTTCTGCTTCTTTTAAAGCTTTAAGAATATGAGATTTTTCGTCTTGAATTGAAGTAATTTGGTAAATAGATATACCAACTTTATTAAGCTCTTTACCTAAAAAAGCTGAATTTGTATCTACGATTTGGCCAATGAGAATCTCATCACCAATGGTTATTATTTCTGTTTGCATTTACAGTCCGAAATCAGCTTTAATTTCATTTACTGCCTTTTCTATTGCTGTGATTACAATTTGTAGCTGTGCAGTTACATCTTTACCGTCTTGCTCGTTTTTACCCCAATCTTGTACTTCTATGAGTTTGTCTAAAACACCTAGCTCAAATAAGTCTATAGTTGGTTTCATTTTATGAGCAGCTTGGTAAGTCTCGTAAAAATCACCAGCAGGTACAGCTATTTTTAAACGTTCTGCATCTTCTGGCACTTCTTCTGTAAAGGCAGCTGCTATAGCTGTAACAAAATCTTCATCTCCTTCTGCCATTTCGCGAACGCGACGTAATTTATAGTGTTCTGACATTTATTTAATTTTTATAGAAAACAATTCTTCGTTTTCAATATATCCTTTTAATTCATCGTTTGCAAAAACCTTACCAACACCAGCTGGAGTTCCGGTAAATATAATATCGCCAATTTTTAAAGTGAAATATTTTGACACATATTCGATGAGATCATCTATTTTCCAGAGCATTAAGGCCGTATTTGCTGATTGTACGACATTATTATTCTTTTTTAAACTAAAATTTATAGTGTCTATATTTTGAAATTGTGTTTTTGGTAACCACTTACCTATTACTGCAGCACCGTCAAAGGCTTTTGCTTTTTCCCAAGGTAAACCCTTAGCTTTTAATTGTGCTTGAAGATCTCTTGCTGTAAAATCTATACCTAACCCTATTTCGTCGTAATATTTGTGTGCAAACTTCTTATCTATATGCTTACCAACTTTATTTATCTTAACCAATACTTCGACCTCGTGATGAATATCATCTGAAAAATCTGGTATAAAAAAGGGTTGCTTCTTAAGTAAAATCGCAGTATCTGGCTTCAAAAACACCACAGGATCTGTCGGTTTCTCGTTTTCTAGTTCTTTAATGTGGTCTGTGTAATTGCGACCTATGCAGATTAGTTTCATATTCATTTCCTGCAAAGGCAGGAATCTCTTATTGATTAAACTTAATTACTTTATTTTAGATTAGCTAACGCTAAATCTTCAATTTTATTCCCTTTTAGGAATGACAACTTTATTAATTAGACAAAGTTAGGGATATTGCAGGAACAAATTGTTTCTTTTTTTCTTGATGCGGAATGGGATATTTCCACCAAATACCATTAGAATAATGAACTACCAAAAACTTTTTGGGCTCACTCAAAAATGCTTTAAAACTTGGCACATAGGCTGTTTCCTTTTTTACTTTAGACTTTTTTCCTTTTTCATCAATCATTGTATAGCTCCTTTTAATTTCATTAAAAGGTATGGCCAATCCTTCTAAGGTTATAAACAAACCATTTTTAGGAAAAACAATATTATACTTAGCTAAATTAATTATAACTTCTTTTTGCTTTTTTGAAGCAGTAACAATTATATTTTCATTTATTAAGTCAGTTTCTGGTAAACTATCTTTTGAAACTGAAAATAATCGCACTCTAAATTTTGAAGCTTTTCGTTTAAAACCTAAGCCTTTACTTAATAATACTTCTATTTTTTGAATGTATTCGGTTTTTGCGTATGTAGTGTCAAAAGGAAAATAAAGTCCTATTTGCCAAGGTTTCTTTCCCATTCCAAAACCACCATATAATTCATCCTTTAAAAATGGCTGTATTTTTAAAAATTGATTTTCAAACTTATCAGAAATCAAAACCTCATCGAGCATTTCTGCAATAGGCTTTAGCTTAATCGTTTCAAGTTTTAAAAAATTAGTTACCAAAAATGTGGTATCCTTATAACCTAAGGAAGACAATTTAATTTCCTTTTTTAGATCGACCGCTTCAATTGTTAGCGAGTAACTCCCGTCATAATCACTTGAAGTGCCTAATTGCGATTGTAAGATGGAAATATTTACATAGGGAATTGGTTGTTTAGTATCTTCATCCAAAACCAAACCCTTGGCGGTTTGTTCTTGAGAATATACTAGAAATGGCATTAACAGTAAAAGAAACTTCATTTTACATAAAAATAAGATTCCTGCCTTCGCAGTGGTTTGTTAGTCCAATTTATTATTAAACTGGCGTAACTTAATGGCAGTTAACACTTTTTTAGTATAAAGTGGAAAATCAGCATTTAGTAACCAGCCAAAATAGCCTGGTTCTTTATCCATAACCTCAACTACTGTTTTACCTTTATGCTTCCCAAAAGAAAAGCACTCTTCACCTTCTTTATTAAAGATTACAAAACCTGCAAAATCTGCAAATTTTTTGTGTGTACTAAATTCTGCTAAAAATTTGGTGTCGTTTTCTAGATCATCGTACTTAGATAATTGTGCTTTTAAAACCTCGTAAGTCGCTTTTGTATCTGCTTCTGCACTGTGTGCACCATCTAAGTTTTTATCGCAATAAAATTTATAAGCAGCTGTTAATGTACGTTGTTCCATTTTATGAAAAATTGTTTGTACATCTACAGACTGCCTGCCTTTCATGTCAAAATCTATATCTGCTCTAAGAAGCTCTTCTGCTAATAATGGAATATCAAAACGGTTAGAGTTAAAACCACCTAAGTCTGAATCTTTTATAAGATTATAAATTTCTTTAGACAAGGCTTTAAATGTTGGTTTATCTGCAACATCTGCATCTGAAATACCGTGAATTGCAGTAACCTTTGGCGGAATTGGCATCTCTGGGTTTACCACCCAAGTTTTAGACTCCTCGTTTCCGTTTGGATAGACTTTGAGTACTGAAATTTCTACGATTCGGTCTTTAGAAATATTGATTCCTGTAGTTTCTAGATCAAAAAAACAGATAGGATTATTAAGATTAAGTTGCATTGTTATTTAATTTATACAAAGATATGGAGATTTAATAATGTACCTAAAAACATTATTTATTTTTTTCGGCAATCCATTTACTCATGTATTTGGTGCTTTGCATGGTTTGGTGCATAAAGAGTTGGCCTATAAAATTATGCTGTCTGTGCGTTACTAAATGTGTTTTTAAAGTTTCAATTTTAGAAGAAAAGTCAGCTTCAAAATTAAGGACATTAAAACGGTCGTTTAAAATAGTATAACCTGCGTGTTGTTTGGTTTCCCAAACAGATGCATCCTTGTAAAGCGCAACTGCTTTATTGGCAAAAGCCTCAGCATTATCTTCTATAAAACCGTTAGTAGTTATCGTTTTTGTAAGGTCTGTATTGGTAGTAAACATCCCTTCTGCTGCCATAGAGGTCATAACACTAGGTGTACCGTTTTGCATGGCATCTATAAGCTTTCCTTTTAGACCAGCACCAAAACGCAAAGCAGCTAAACACACTTTAGCATTTTGCATTACTGTAGATACATCTTCGGTAAAACCTTTAATTAAAAAACCCTCTTTTGTATGGTTTAGTTGCGTAACTTTTTGAGAAGGATACGCACCATAAATATGTAATTCTGCTTTTGGTAATTGCTTTTTTATTAACGGCCAAATGTTTTGCTTTAAATATAAGACGGCATCATAATTTGGCGCATGCAAAAAATTACCAATGGTTATAAAATACTGTCGTGCTTTAAAACTTGGCATTTGCGTTATAGTTGCATTAGAAATTGGTTCTAATAAAAACGGTAAATAATAGAGTAAACTGTGGTCTATTTTAAATGTTTGGGTGAGGTATTTAATTTCGGCTTCAGAAATCATTAAACTTAAATCGCAACGGTAAATACTCGCAATTTCGCGTTTTGTAATTTCATTTTGAAGATGACTAGCGCTAAGCTCACACTGTTGTTTTAAAGCCAATTCTCTGGCTTTACGTAAACCATGAAAATCTTCGGTATCTAAAACGCGTAACGCATTTGGGCAACATTCTGCAACGCGCCAGCCATACTGCTCTTCAGTCATAAACCGATCAAATAAAACAACATCTGGTTTTAGCTCTACTACAAAATCATTAAAAGAATCGTCATTTAAAATAATAGGTGCCGTTTGCACACCAATTGATGCTAAATTAAAAGTGTTTGGTGCTGTTTTTGCTGCACTCACAAAAGTCACCTTGTAGCCTTGCTTTTGAATTTGCTTTATAATTTGAAGAATTCTGCTTCCTGCTGCAGAACTTTTAGGCTCTGGCCAAACAAAACCAATAACTAAGAGGCTATTAGTAACCATAATTTGTTTTAGTAATACGCATTTTCGTTATTGGTTTTAGATTAGACTAGGGTGCGTCTATTGGTCTTTTAAATATACCAAACGCTCTAAACGCATTAGTTCTTTATCATCTACGTACTTGCCTATTTCTTTTCTAAACTGACTTAAGTTTTTGTAGGGTCTGTATTCTTCAAACTCATGAGCCATACGTTTGCCAACACCTGGTAATGCTAAAATAGCCTCGTTTGGTGCGGTGTTTAATTCTACCGGAACAAATACGTACTTTAAATAACGCTCAACTTCTGTCTCATCTACATATTTTCCAATTTCTCGTTTAAATTGTTTAACACTTACGTAAGGTCTATATTCTTCAAACTCGTGTGCCATTCGACCACCCACACCAGGTATTAGCTTAAAATCTGCTTCGGCTGTAGTGTTTAAATTAAATGGAATAAACATGTTTTTGTAAAGCACTTCTTTATCTACTCCTTCTAAAAGAACGTCTAAGTCATTCATGCTTAAAAACGGTCTTTTTTCTAAAATCTGAGCAACAATCTCTGATGAAAGTCCTAAAGTATTGAGCTCTTGTTCAGTAGCCAAATTGGCATTTAAAACGGTTTCGCTTTCGGTGTTAACTTCGGTTGTTTTGTCTTTAACTTCGGTTTTAACTACTGTTTTTGTTTCTTCTTTAACATCTGCTGATTCTTTACAAGAATTGAATGTTGCGCCTAATAAAACGGCTACGACTAGTAACTTTGTTATATTTTTCATTGTTTTTTATTTATAAGTATTAAATATGAATATGCAATTAATGCTAAAACGATTATACTAAGTGGCGCAAGTGCAGGAAATGCACCTGTTAGACTTTCTAAAAATAGATTCCAATTATTTTCGGTTGGGTTAAGTTCTAATGCAAACTCATAATTAGCTTGAAGATGCAAGAAGGCTCCGTAAATTCCGCTAAGTCCGGTAATAACTAAGAGTACTTTAAAAACCGTTTTAATAACCTGCGTTCTTTTAAAAACTAAAATAACCGTGTTTATCATTATTAAGCCAATGCAAAATATAGGAATGAGCTGCAATAAAGTCTCGTAATGACTGAGAAGAACCAATTCTAATACAGTGCCTACAATCATTAAAATTAAAGCGAATACAATAACTTTCTTTAAACTCAATTATTTAACTTTAGCTGTTTTTATTTAATTTACAGATGCAAAATTACGCACCAAACTTTGGAAATAAAAATTATTTAGATAAATTCTAAATAAAATTAAATGACCCAGATTAGGAATAGTTACAAATAAAAACAGGTGTTAGAGCTAGCTAATTAAAATAAGACAGTTAAAAAAGGAGAACTTATATTTTGACAAAAGACCAACTTTATAACGAATTAGATTATGTAAATCACTCAAGAGAAAAACGATTACACTATGCCCATTTGGTTATTGATAACCCAAAATTAATAACACCATTACTAGAAATTTTGTTTAAAGTTGACGACAAAATATCTTGCAGAGCTGCTTGGGTATTAGAATTTATGTGTGGTGAGCAGTTAGAGTTAATAATTCCTTATTTAGACACATTTACCAATAACCTAACTAAAGTACACTTAGATTCTGCTGTTAGACCTGTGGCAAAAATTTGCGAATATCTTACAAAAGCGTATTACAGTAAAACTGAAAATAAAATAAAGTCTATGTTACAAGATATACACAAAGAAAAAATTACAGAAGCTTGTTTTGATTGGATGCTAAATGATGAAAAAATTGCACCAAAAGCGTATGCTATGAACAGCTTGTTTTTATTGGGTAAAGAAAAAGCGTGGATACACCCTGAATTAATTATGATTTTAGAACGTGATTTTAAGATGCAGAGTTCAGGGTATAAAGCCAGAGCTAGACATATAGTACAAAAGATTGAATTGTAAACTGAACACTAAAACTTAAAATCTGGCGAAGGCGCAAAGACGCAAAGCTGCCGCTGTAGATTGCTAATCGTTGAAATTAGTGTTGCTTATTACTTAAAGTCGGAGACTCAAAAGCTAATCAAAAAAACTCAACACCTATTACTTCAAAATTTCAACTTACTTCGTTATATTTGACGCTTCTTAAAATATACCATAAAACTCAATAAAAAATGGCACTTTCAGCACTTAGCGCAATTTCACCAATAGACGGTCGGTACAGATCTAAAGTAGATGCTTTAGGTAATTATTTTTCTGAAGAAGCATTGATTAAATATCGTGTTTTAGTAGAAATTGAATACTTTATAGCGTTGTGCGAATTACCATTACCGCAATTAGCTGGTGTTGATGCTTCAAAATTTGAAGCTTTAAGAGCTATTTATAAAAATTTTACAACTATTGATGCTTCTGCAATAAAAGATATTGAAAAAATAACCAACCATGATGTTAAAGCTGTTGAGTATTTTATAAAAGAAAAATTTGATGGTTTAGGATTATCAAATTTTAAAGAATTTATTCACTTTGGTTTAACGTCTCAAGATATAAACAACACTGCAATTCCGTTAAGTATTAAAGATGCCATGAACGATGTTTATGTGCCAGAATATTTAGTGGTTTTAGAAAAAATAGAAACATTAGCAAAAGATTGGGCACATATACCAATGCTAGCAAGAACTCATGGCCAGCCTGCATCACCAACACGTTTAGGAAAAGAAATAGATGTATTTGCAGTGCGCCTTAAAGAGCAATTTAATTTATTAAATGATGTACCAAGCGCAGCCAAATTTGGTGGTGCTACAGGTAATTTTAATGCACATAAAGTCGCGTATCCTAATATAGATTGGAAAGCTTTTGGAACCACCTTTGTACAAGAAAAGTTAGGATTACAACATTCTTTCCCAACAACACAAATAGAACATTACGACCATATGGCTGCTTTGTTTGATGCGCTTAAACGTATTAATACAATTCTTATAGATTTAGATAGAGATATTTGGACGTATGTTTCTATGGATTATTTTAAGCAAAAAATTAAAGCTGGCGAAGTTGGTAGCTCTGCAATGCCTCACAAAGTAAACCCAATAGATTTTGAAAATAGTGAAGGAAACTTAGGCTTAGCAAATGCTATTTTTGAACACCTTTCTGCTAAGTTACCAATCTCTAGATTGCAACGCGATTTAACGGATAGTACAGTATTAAGAAACGTTGGCGTACCATTTGGGCATACACTTATAGCATTTAAATCTACAGTTAAAGGTTTAGGTAAATTATTATTGAATGAAGCTAAATTTGCACAAGACCTTGAAAACAATTGGGCTGTCGTTGCAGAAGCTATACAAACCATATTAAGACGCGAAAGTTACCCTAACCCTTACGAGGCCTTAAAAGGATTAACCAGAACTAATGCAGCAATAACACAAAGTTCTATTTCAAACTTTATAGATACTTTAGATGTATCTGACACTATAAAACAAGAACTTAAAGCGATAACACCTGCCAATTACACAGGTATATGAAACTGTATGAGCTAAATAAAGATACCATTCCTTTAACCATAATTGGCCTTGTTGCTTTTGGTTTTTTTATTTGTGGTATGTTTGATCTGCTAGATAATTTTGTAGTAAAAATGGTTTTAATATTAAGCGTAGTGGCCTTATTATTTTTAGCCTTAAACTACGCTATAAAAAATGATGCTAAAAAAAATCGTCTTGAAGATAACCCTCAAGACGATTTGCATTAACATTTAAATAAAATTGTCAGTTTACTTAAAAAATTCTTTCATTCCGTTAAGCTGTGAATCTTCAAATTTAAAATCTTCTAAAACTGTTCTTAACGACATTAGTTGAGCTGCATTCATATTATCACCAAGTATTCTAGCAATAACAAACCCTTTATCTTTAGAGTTACCAAAAACAATAAGCTCGTCTATACGATCTATATCACCAAGAAATTTAACTACAAATTTTCCGTCTATGCCACTACCGCCTCGCATTAACTCTTCGTATTTAGTGTCTTTAAGAATTAGTTTTATTTTTTCTAATTCTAACTCATAATCTTTAAAATTTGAGTCGCTTAAGGTGTATGCTAAAACATTGAGCTTATTTACAGAATTGTAGGCTGCTCTTTGTTGGTCTGTCATTTCTACACCTTCTACGTTGATTAGACTTGTTGGTGCATCAAATGACATAAAACCTGGTTTTAATTCATTATCTACATAATAGGTTTGTAATGTTGGCCCTTGGTTACAACTTGTAAAAGTGGTAACCAAAAGCACCATTACTATTAGTTTTTTGATTGATTGTAACATAGTATAATTAGTTTTTATTTTTGTCACCAGCTTTTTTAAGTTGGTCACCACCTGGTATATTCATTTGATTTGTTAATTTAGAAATTTGTCTTAAATCAATATCACCAGTTAAAGTCATTACTACTGTTTCAAAATCGCGCTTTTTACCATTGATCTCAATGTTTTGATCTTTAGTCATTTCCGAAAGACCTGTAATTACCATTAGTAATTCTTTTACGTGGTTTTCATCTTTGCCTTCTTTAACAAAGAATTTAACCGTTTGGTCACCATCTTTAATACGCATTAACTCTTCTAGTGAAGATGACTTTAAATACTTTGCTACTGTAGCATTCATATCTGCAGACACTTTAGCATCACCAGTTGTAAACACCTTAAAACCTGTAACATTATTTGCCATATCTACATAACCTTTGGCTTCAGGGTCATCAAGATCCATACCCATAGTTGCTAACATTTTAAACATTTTTTGATTTAAGATAATGGAAGCGACTTGTTCATTATCTTCAAACTTATCAAATACACTTTGACTAAATCCTGTTACTGATATTAACATTACTGCTAGTACTATTATAATTTTTTTCATAATTTTTGTTTTAATTTTTAATTTTTTAATAGGTTATTTGTTATTTCACTAAACTCTGTAATGTGGCTTGCTTTTTCTAAACCATCATTAAAATTTTTAGACACTAACCCCAAGTTAGAGTAACTTGAAGCACCATCATTAAATGTATTAGATAACATCGCTAATGCTTGTTTGGTTTCTAAATACATTTGTTGTTCCTCTGGTGTATATGCTGCCAAAGTTTTAGGACTACTACTCCAATTAGGAATGGCAATACCTAACATTAGAACGGTTACAGCTGCGACAGAAATCCACTGATATAATCTAGTTGTTTTCTTAGTGTTTAATGGAACGTCTTTGGTATACTGTTCTTTTTGCGATTGTGAAAAGTATTGAAACATTGGTTTGTAGTGCTCTAAATGAGCTGCAACATTATCACTTTTAAAATAAGCGCCTAATTGGACTTCTTCTTGTAGCGATGTCTCGGCATTGTCATACTTTTCTAGTAATTCTTCTATATTATTTAATACCATAACTGTGTATATTATTTAATTTTTCTCTTATTGTTTTACGTGCTCTAGATAAACTCACCCGTATGGCGGTTTCATTCATATCTAGCATTTTTGCTATTTCTGTAAAATCATAGTGTTCAATATCTCTTAACTGCACTATTATTTTTTGTTGCTCTGGTAGGTCTTCCATTATTTTAGAAACCCAGTCCATACTATCTCTAGCTTCTAATTGTTGTTGTAATGACGAATTGTTATCTGTATAATTACTGTGTACAATTTTTAAATTTTGCGCTTGTTTAGATTTTAAACGGTCTAGGCAAAAATTCTTTGTCATAGTCATAGAAAACGCTTCTACATTATTATACTGACCAATCTTTTCTTTATGCTTCCATAGTTTTAAAAGTATTTCTTGCGTAGCATCTTCTGCTTCTTCACGAGATACTAGTAAACGTTTTGCTAAACGAAATACTTTATCCTTAAAAGGCACTACTAAGCTTACAAAATCTGCCTGCTTCATTACTTTTTTAATTGGTTGTGAATTCAATTTTACTTGCCTTCATTATTACGACGATACACTTTACATTTTGTTACAAAGTTTTTTTATTTCATAATATTGTAAGTAAATTTAGAGTTTTACAGACTATTGTAAAAGATGACTACACAAAAAGAAAGAAAAATGAAAAAACTAAAAAATGTCATGCAGCGCACAATTAACTCAACGCTGTTGCATAAAAAGGGTAAAGCAGTAATATTAATATTTGTTGTTTTACTTACGTTTACGAATTGTTTTGAAGATTTAGATGATAATACAATTGCAACTGTAGATATTAATGATTTTGTTTGGAAAGGGATGAATGCCGTTTATTTATACAAATCTGTTGCTACAGACTTAAATAATGAGGCTAATAATAACGCTAGGTTTTCTACAAATGAAGACTACCTAAGTTACTTAAATAGTTTTGAAACACCCGAAGATTTATTTGAGTCTCTTTTATATATGCCCAATACTATTGATAAGTTTAGTAGAATTACCTCTAATTATTTCGACTTACAAAACCAACAACAAGGCACAACTATAACTAATGGTATAGAATTTAACTTGTACAGACTATCTGAAGAAAGCGCAGAGGTTTTTGGTGCTATAACTTTAGTACTTAACAACAGTATTGCTGATAATTTAGGATTACAACGCGGACAAATTTTTAGAGCAGTTAATGGCCAAACCCTAAGTACGCAAAATGTAGGTAGTTTACTTAGTACCGATAGTTACACACTTAATTTTGCGGATTATGATAATAATGGCACGCTAATGACAGAAGATGACATTATAACATTAAATGGTGAAAGCACTACACTGACTAACGCACCATATACAGAAAACCCTATTCATAGAGCACAAATTATAGAACTTGGTGACGATAAGGTGGGCTATTTAATGTATAACGGCTTTAATAGTAATTTTGATAACGCATTAAACGATGTATTTGCAAATTTTCAGGCAGAAGGTATTACAGAATTGGTGGTAGATTTAAGATACAATGGTGGTGGCTCTGTGCAAACTGCAGCGTATTTAGGAAGTATGATTACTGGACAATTTACAGGCCAGGTTTTTTCTAAATTATTTTATAACGAAAATTTACAAAATAGAAACCGAGACTTTTTATTTACAAATACGCTTGAAGGTGGTACTCCTATAAACCATTTTAATCTATCTAAAGTTTATGTACTAACAACAAAATTAAGAACAGCTTCTGCAAGCGAGTTACTTATTAATAGTTTGCGACCTTATATAGATGTTGTTGTTATTGGAGAAAACACTATTGGTAAAACGCAAGCCTCAATAACTATTTATGATTCTGTAGATTTATCTTTAGATAATGTTAACCCTAACCACACCTACGCGATGCAACCACTAGTTGCAAACTCTGCAAATGTAGACGATTTATTAGTGCCTACAGACGGTTTAGAGCCCACTTTTGAGCTTACAGAAACACCCAGCACACTAAGAACTTTAGGTAATATTGATGAGCCTTTATTAGAAGTGGTATTGTTTGATATTATTATGTCTCGTGGTATTAACTTTGAACCTCACGAAACGTTACCACTATTTGGTGGTAATTACATATCTCCTTTTGAACAAGATATGTATATAGACTAATAAAAACAGGCTGTGTAAAAGGTATAATTTTTTTACACAGCCTTGCTTTTATAACTTAATATTACAAACGTCTATAAATTGAGATTAAAACCTAAGTTAACACCACGACCACGTGTTGCAAAACCAAAGAGTTCTTGAAAATCTTCATTAAAAATATTAGTAACATTAGCAAATACCGTCATCTTAGAATTTAGAATTTTATGACTAATATTAAAATCTAAAAGACCAAAAGCATCTAAAGTTACAGCGTCATTTTGAAACGTGACATTATTAAAGACTGAATCTTCTCTAGCGTCGTTATACTGGTAAGACAAGCTCATTTGTGTAGATGAAGATACACTATAATCTAAGCGTGTATTAATCATAATTTCTGGTATTCTTAAACTTAAATCTTCATCTAAAGACGTATAAGTTGCGTTTACATTTAAATCTAAGTTTTTAATAATTTTTGCTTGCGCTACAAACTCTAAACCACTAGCTGTAAAAGACTGATCTGTGTTTTGATACTGAAAAACAAATCCGCCAGTATCTACAAAACCAATAAAATTATCTTCATTTCTATTAAAATAAACTAAGCTAAAGGTTGCTTTATCTTTTAGAGACACCTCTGCACCTACTTCTATCGTTTGGTTTTCTTCTGGTTCTAGTTCTGGGTTTCCAAAGCTAGGCTCAAATAACTGAAATAATGATGGAGTTATAAAAGCAGTACTATAACTCGCTAAACCTTTTACGTAACCAAAGTCTAAATCTACTTTATAAGATGGGTTTAAACTGTACACTAAATGGCTACCATATTCGCTATGGTTATTAAGTCGCAAACCTGCGTTAATATTTAACCCAAAGTCTGAAACATATACAACATTAGCATAAGGATCTACGATACTAAATTGAGCGTTTTCAGGATTAATAGCCTGGCTAAAATTTGTTTCACCAAAAGGAATTGAAAAACTTTCCATTTTATTGTCTTGAAAATTAACACCTAAAACAGTATAAAATTTATCACCAAAATTATAACGGTTAAAAGCATCTACAATACTACTTTGAGCATTAAACATTGACGGAAAACTAGATTCAATCTCGCGCTCAACATTATTATAAGCTGCATTAATAGTAATACTTCCTTTGTTGTATTTAAATTCTGGCGATACTCCAATTCTGTATTGCTTAGAAATAGAGACGTTATCGGCATCCATTAAACCAAAACTATCATCAAAATCTGCTTTATAGTTATCAATACTTGCATAAGTATTTAAACTAAATGTGTTATTAAATTTGTAACCCAATTTAAGGCTTCCGTTGTAACTATTAAAAGCATCAGACTCTGTACCACCTTCAACTGCAGATAAACCATTGGTGTATTGTTGGCCAAAACTTGCCAAATAGTTAAACTTACCTAAGCTTCCGTTTACAGCAACACTATTTCTAGTATCTTCAATAGCATAGTTGTTTTCATCTGAAGATTGGTTGGTACCAATTGTACTTCTCAAATTTAAATTAAACGCTTTTTTAGATGCCTCTTTTAGCCTAATATTAATAACAGCAGTTGCGGCACCAGTACCGTAAAGTGTACTAGATGCACCTTTTAAAATCTCAATAGACTCTACTTGGTCTGCATTTAAGAGACGCAAATCGTAATCGTTTGCAATTTGCGACGGGTCTGTAACCTGCACACCATCAATAAGTATTAAGACTTGGCGATTACGGCCACCTCTTACAAAGTAACTTAGGTTTTGGCCTGCATTACTGCGCACACCATTAATTTCTATACCAGCAGTTCTGCCAATAATTTCTGCTACAGATTGTCCCTGTAGTTTTTCTAAATCTGCCGAAGTGATTTTGGTAATCACCTTACCAGAATTTTCACGTTTTAATGCAAAACGAGAATCTGTAATAACAACTTCTTCTAATTTCTCTACTTTTGTAGAATCGGTCTGCGATTGCGCAGCACCAATAGATAGCGTACCAATACATAGTATGCTACAAAACAGTTTTGTTTTGTTCATTTTTAATTTTTTAATTACTCGAGAGAACACACGTAATTTGTATGTAAACTTTTATCCCGAAAGTTTGACTTCTATGTTGAAATTGGCAGGTCTCCTGACTTATTTTTTATTATTTCACCTTCCCAGTTTATGCTGATTTTTAGTACAGCACTTTTACAACCAGTGGTTTTGAAGAAAATAATAACTCTTACATTGAGATACTAAAACGAGTTTAGTATAAAATTTACAGTTGCGGGAACAGTTTTGGAATAGATATTACTATCGCACCAAATTCCCTTTTAATCTATTCGGTGAAACGAACAGAACCAAATTTCGGTGTGAAAGTAGTTATTTAAATAATTATGCGACTTACTTTTTCTTATTCATTTTGTAGATTAAATAAATGAAGCCAATTAAAAAATGGGCAATGATTATAACTGCAACGATATATAGTATTAAATTTGAATCGTCTCTCATAATTAAAGTTTTAATAAAATTACAAACCTATATTATGACCATGTGCAACAAAAGTTACTTATGAAGCTTATTAAATATTTATTTCTGTTTTTTATTGTTACTACTTGTAAGGATGAACCAAAAGCAAAATTACAAAACACGTCTAAAACTAACGCTTTAGAACTAAAATATGCCACAGGTTTTTCTGTAACTTATTACGACAACTATAAAGTTATAAACCTATTAAAACCATGGCCAAAAGCTGAGAAAACATATAGCTACGTAATTGCAAATAAAGATGTAAATATAGATTTTAAAGCAGATGCTTTTGATGCTATAATAGACTCTAAAATGAGTAAAATAGTAGTGACATCTACAACACACATACCTGCTTTAGAGTTATTGGGTGTAGAAGAGACTTTAGTTGGTTTTCCGGGTACAGATTACATATCGTCGAAAAAAACAAGACAACGTATAGCTGACGGCAAAATTAGAGAGCTCGGCAAAAACGAAGGTATTAATACAGAAGTACTGCTAGAATTACACCCAAATGTGGTGGTTGGTTTTGGTGTAGAAGGTGTAAATAAAACCTTTGAAATTATAAAAAAAGCAGGAATCCCAGTTATATATAATGGTGATTGGGTAGAATCGTCTGCCTTAGCCAAGGCCGAATGGATTAAATTTTTTGGTGTCCTTTATAATAAAGAAAAGGAAGCAGATTCTATTTTTAAAAAAATTGAAAAAGACTATTTAGCAGCTAAAGCTATTGCTAAGGCCGCTAAAACCAGACCAACTGTTTTTAGTGGCGCTATGCATAAAGACGTATGGTATTTACCAAATGGCTCTAGTGCTGAAGCGCAATTTTTAAAAGATGCAAACGTTAATTATCTTTGGAGTGATACTAAAGGAAACGGTAGTTTAGCCTTAAATTTTGAAGTGGTATTAGTAAAAGCTAAAAATGCAGAATTGTGGTTTAACCCCTCTTATTATAACAGTATTAATCAATTAGAAAAAGCAAATACATTGTATACTAATTTTAATGCTTTTAAAAACAAAAATATTTATAGTTATGTAAATACAGCTGGTGACACAGGTGGCGTTTTATATTACGAATTGGGTACCACAAGACCAGACTTGGTATTAAAAGATATTATAAAAATCTGTCACCCAAAATTACTACCAGAATACATACCTTATTTTTTTAAACCACTTAACTAATTGGAAAAACAAAAGACATATAAACTTCCTTTTTTAGGACTTACAATAGTCTTATTACTCTGCTTTTTTGCTAATATAAGTTTAGGGTCTATTACAATTCCCTTAAATAGTATTTTTAATAGTTTTTTTAGAACTATTGAAAATGAGACTTGGCAAATTATTGTTTTAAATGTTAGACTACCAAAAGCCATTACAGCAATTTTAGTCGGTTCTGGTTTAGGTATTTCGGGCTTATTAATGCAAACCTTATTTAGAAATCCGTTAGCTGGTCCTTTTGTTTTAGGAATAAGTTCTGGCGCAAGTTTGGGAGTCGCAGTTGTTATTTTAGGTTCTGGGTTATTTGGTGGTTTATTTGCTACCGCTTTAATTTCTAAATGGAGTATTGTAATTGCCGCAAGTCTAGGAAGTTTTTTAGTATTGTTAGCCGTTTTGGCGGTGTCGAGTAAAGTTAGAGACACTATGGCTATTCTTATTATTGGTTTAATGTTTGGAAGCATAACTGCGGCTGTTGTAAGTGTACTCTCTTATTTTAGCACTGCAGAGCAATTGCAACAGTATATATTTTGGGGATTTGGTAGTTTGAGTAATTTATCATGGCATGAATTGTTAATTTTCTTCGGAATTTATACTATCGGAATTATACTAAGCATAGCTTCTATTAAAGGATTAAATAGCTTATTATTAGGTGATAATTACGCAAAAAGCTTAGGCTTAAACCTAAAGCAAAGCCGACTTATAATTATTTTGGCAACAAGCCTCATTGCAGGTACTATTACTGCATTTGCTGGTCCTATTGCATTTATTGGTTTAGCAATACCGCATTTAACACGCCAAATTTTTAAAACATCTAATCATAAAGTTTTACTACCAGCCGTTTTTTTATTTGGTGCTATTGTAATGCTAATTTGCGATAGTATTTCTCAAATTCCGGGTAGTGATTACATGCTGCCTATTAATGCTATAACAGCCTTAGTTGGCGCACCTGTAGTAATTTGGCTATTGGTTAGACAACGTAAAATGATGTTTT
>JAOEWO010000030.1 GCA_028383925.1 Winogradskyella sp. | reverse complement strand
TTCCGTTAGATTCTAACATTAAAAAGTAAATGCCACTTTCTAAATTAGAAACTCTTAAGTTGTTAGAAACTAGGTTTTGACTGTGAACTTTGCGACCATTAATATCAAAAATAGTGGCTACTCTATTCGTTAAATCTGCAGAAGTTTCTATAGTTAAAATATCTTCAACTGGGTTTGGATAAATCACCATATCACTTAAGGTAATATCTTCTACATTTAAGAATGCTCCTTCTGTAATTGATAGTGTTTCATTTATTGTTGGGTTAGGAATAAAATCAATAATACCTGAAGGCCAATATACCGTTACACTATTAATTGTTGTTTCTGTACCAATACCAAAGTGCGTGTTTAAACTACTCATAAACTCAAACCCTTCACCACTTCTTACATCTCTTATTTGGGTGCCTGCATTTGTATTTATTTCTACTCTAGCACCAATACCATTAATATTACTAACGTTACCTATGGTATTTATTTTTATCCAATTATTAGCATTTGTGTTATTGATGTGTATTTGACCACTTCTAAATACATCTAAGAAACCATCGTTATTTGCATCTCCTATTGCACCAGTTGGTGGTACGTTATTTGAGAAGTTTGTAAAAGTAAAGTCACCATTATTAAATAAAATATCTCCATTAGTTAGTATATCTACATAACCATCATTATCAAAATCACCAGGTGCATTTTCAATACCTAATTGTGCATCTAGTACACCAGAACCTGCAGTAACATCTGTAAAGGTGCCATCTCCATTATTTCGCATTAATTTAGAATCTCCATTGCTTGTACTACTTGCACCAACATAAACGTCCATAAAGCCATCGTTATTAAAATCTGCCCATGCAGAAGACCATGTTTGTACGTTATCACCAAGGTTAGATGAGTTGTTGTGACCAACACCAGGGTAATTGTCATTATACCAACTGTTACTGTCTGCAATATTTATAAATACTCCGTTGCCGTCGTTTCTCCACAGCTCATTAGTACTAATAGTAGTAGAGCCGCCACGACATTTAGCTATAAATAAATCCATATCTCTATCGTTATCAAAATCTATCCAGACTGTACCGTAGTTTCCACCACCAGGTGTTAAGCCTAATCCGTTAGGTACCACACCATCACTTTCACCTTGAAAAAAGTTTAAATTACCACTACCATCGTTCATGTAATAGACATTAGCTTGTACATCATGGCATACAAACGCATCTAGATTTCCGTCAGTATTAATATCAACAAAATTAGAACGTTGTGAGAACACGTATTCACTACCAGATACTTCTGTATAGCCAGTACCTGTATTGTTGGCTTGCATAAAGGTTACACCACTACCAGATCCGTAAAGTAAATCGTTGTACCCATTCTTATCAAAATCACCAGCAGCTAAACTCCAAGTTGGTAAAAAATCAGCAGAAGTAGTTGTAATATTAGTGGCGTTAAAACCACCAGTAGGTAATTGATAGTGCACATTAATATTGCTTGAGCTAACGGAAACAATATCATCTAAAAAGTCGCCATTAAGATCTACAAGTGCTATATCGTAGCTACCAGTTGTAGCAATAGGATTAGCTGTAAATGTAACAGGGTAACTAGAAAGGTCTTCGCCAGTTGTAAAACTTACGGTTTCCCAATTACTGAAGCCATCTGTAACACAATTTGCTCTTACATAAACAACATAGTCTGTTTCTGGTAATAAAGTTGTAAAACTAGAAGACATGTTTGTTACATTATCACCAGAGGCTGGCACACCGTTTGTTGCTAATTGGATTGCAATTTCCCAAGATGTTTCGTTGCTACCAATATTCCAATTTATTTGTGCGCTACTAGAGGTTACACTACTTGCAGTTAAGCTGCTAACACTTGGGCAAGCAGGTGGCATAGATGAACTTAATGTAGGAGAATTTACACAAAAGCCCCAACCAAAAGCACTGTTGTCATCATAAGATAGTCTGTATTTAAAATTTTGTAATTGGTTGGTTGTAAAAGCTGTAATATCTAAATCTGAACTTGTATATGGTGCAGGTGTACTAGTACAAAAGTCATCATTAGCACTAGAGTTATCAGGTATTAAATCTCCCCAATTAATCCATAGGTTTGTGTCTGCATCCCAGTATTGTAGGCGTAAAGTTTCTGTTTGGTAGATATTAAAAACGTAATTAAATCCTACTATAATATTTGTTTCACTAGCACCTGGTGCAGCAGAAAGATCTATAATAGGAGACTCGGCATCTACATTATTTACAGAAGAGCCACCTGCATCATCGTCATTAAAAGAGAAAGATGAGTCACCACCTAAAACCGTAGGGTCTGCATCTAAATATGCGGCGTCATAAGTACCCGAAAGCGACCAGTTTTCATTTGGCCAGTTAGCGGGTTCATTTACAACTTGTGCCTTAGCTGTAAAGCAAAGCATCGTAAACGTTAAGGTAAAGAGTAATAATTTTTTCATAATGGTATTTAGTATTAGTTGCAGTCTGTATTTAAGTTATCTATCCATTCTTCTACAAGGGTAACTCCTTCAATATGTCTTAGTGTTCTGCCTAGAAGTGGCATTCTATTTGATTCTTCTAATGAGTTTAATCTAAAATGTAAAACTGAATTACGAGCATCTCCAGGTTCTATAATACGACCCAAATCTTCACCAAGGTCTGTATCTGGTTCTACACAAACACCCATGTTATCATAGTTTTCGGTGTCTGTATAACCAAATCGTATGGGGCGATATGCGCAATGTGTTTCTTCAGAGTGGCAATGTGCACAGTTAATATCTAAATAAGCTCTAACTCTAGATTCTAAAGGTTGTGTAATGTCATTATAATCTGGTACGCGTGTTACAGCACCAGGTAACGAATTTTCTAAATAGCCAATATTAATTAACCGATCTAATTGATTTTCTGAGCCATTATCATAGTTGTATGTACGATTTAAGTTTCTAGGTTTTGGCCCAATAGGTTGAGAAACTTCCATAACTTTATGACAGGTATGACATTCTGGTCCGGCAGGTATTCTATATTGTACAGTATTTAAGTCCCCATTTTCTTGCCATTGTAAATTAACAAAGCTTCCGTTTAAGTCTAGTTCTGTTGTATTTTGTTCGTTGTTCCAAACATAATTTGCAAAAACCCAACCCTCTTCTTTTCTAATCATTAATCGTGTTTCTACAATACGAGTATCATTATTTGGTAGCGTGTTATTGTAATAGAAATTTTTAATTAAAACGGCACCAACTGGAAACTCTAAAGGCACATTATCATTTATATAAGTTGCACTCGTATTATTGGGCATCCAAATAAAACGTTTTTTCTTAGAATAATCACTAAAAAGTGTAGCGTTAAGCTCATAAGGTATAACCCCATAGTTTGGGTTTAAATCTTTTAGATCACCATTAAAAAAGTTATATTCTGATAACGTTTGGTAGGGTACATCTTCTAAATTAAGCGACACATTAGTTGTAGATGTAATAGTTATAGTAACAACTTCTGTTTTACAATTATTAGAACCGTCACAAATGGTATATTCAAAAGTATCTTGGCCTGTAACGTTTGGGTTTGCAGAATAGATTACAACAGCATCACTTGGATTGTTTGGTGTATTATTAGGGTCGCTAACTACAGCTAAACCTTTAGATGGGTTGGTGATGGTAACACTACCGTTGTTAGGTATGTTTAAATCATTTTGAAATATAAATATCTCTACAGTAGTATCTTGAGATAACACAACAGTGTCTGGTGTTGTATCGATGATTAAAGGAGTCATTGAGTCGTCTGTGCCACATGAAAACATGCACAAAACTGAAAGTAAAAATAAGTTAAATACGTATTTTTTTTTCATGCAATTATTGATACTACATTAATTAAACGGCTTGGCGGCTAAAAACCCTACCAATTGTTACAATTTATTATCAAATCTAATGTTTTTTTATTAAAACGCTACTAATTATTAATGGCGCAAATAATTGCTAGTTTTATTTTCTATTTAAACGTATTGTATTTTAATAAAAAAAAGTGATTTAAAACTTTGAACCTCATGTATTTATTAAACCCGAAGTACAAATAAATTAAGTACATTGGTGCTAAGAAAGCGAGTATTTTACTTCGTTTGTGTAGCATTGGTTTTAGCTTTACGAGGTATCTAAAATACTTTTCGGGTGTTATTAAAAAATGAACAATACTTTTTATAGGATGCTTTATTTTTGGTCTGTCATAAGATATACCAACTTGGTTGTCAGCAACATTTTGGTAAAACCCTTTACTCAGCGTTTCTAAGAATTTAAGTTTTCTGTTGTTTTGAAAGAGTCCAACTCTTAATGCTAATTTTGATATGGCTGCTTGCATAAGTTCTGTATCGTAGCATATAGGTTCTAAATCTACTAAAAGTGATTTATGTAGATTAAACATCTCTTCTTGATGATTTTTTATATGGTTATCGTAAAGCCATTTTTCTTCTGGTTTATGATATTCTAGGGTGAAACCTTCAGCATCTAAGCTATAGCCCAATACGCTGCCGTGGTCTGCTGCAGAAAATTGTTCGTAAAGCTGCATGTTAGCCATTAAAATTTTATCGTTATAGTTGGTGTATGGCATTACCGAAAAGTTAAGACCGTAACGTTTGGTTTTTGGTTCAATATTATAAATTTCACCTAAGCCTAGATAATACCCTGTAATAGGAATTTTTTGCTCAAAAAATTTATATAACGATTCTTGCATGGTTCCTCCCCAACCAATATCTACAAGTGCCATGCCTTCTGTCTCTATAGCTGTATTAAAAGATTTTAAATAGGTTTGAAAAGCATTGTGGTTTGCCAATCTGTGCGATTCGTAATAGGTTTTAAAGGTGTTATTTTTTTTAAGTTGTTTTAACGCTGCTGAATTAAAAAAATCTTTAATTATCGTTTTACTATCAATATTTAGATCATTTATAATTACTGCCTTTATTGACTCCGGGCAATTAAAAGTAACCAAGAAATCATTGATAGATATATTACTATGTTTTTTGCTGAGGTAACCAAATTCTTCAACTTCTAAATCTTGCAAAGAAAATTGTAATGACGCTTGTCTAGATATTTTTAAATAGTGTGTGCTTATTTTTTGACCTTCGTTTATAAGTGTAAATTCTTGATAAGAGTCGAATAATTTTTTTAAATATTGCCCTTCGCGCGAAAGAAAATACAAGTTTTTAATACCACTCTTCTTGCAGGTTTCATACATTCTTTCGACAAAAATGTGGTAAAAAACAATGTATTCAGTATAAGGTATTGCAGAAGGTTTACTTGTTTGTTTGTAAAGGTTTTTTATAACGCGTGTTAGCTTTGTTTTGTCGTTACCAAAGTTGTTGCGCTTGTTCTTTTTTAAATATTTTTCATGTGGAAGATGGTAAGCATTAAGTCCGTTTTTTATAGCATTTGTATAATCACTTCTAAGATTATCACCAATCATCATGGTTTGGCTAGTATCTATAGATAAATCAGTTACTAATTGATTATAAATTTCACCGTTATGTTTGCTTTTACCTAATGCAGCAGAACTGTATATACCATCAAATAAATCTAAAATTCTATGGTGTTTTAGTAGCTTTTCAAAAAGTGATTTAGACCCATAAAAATCTGAAACTAAATAGACTTTACCTCCATTAGATTTAAAATATTTTAAAGTATCTAAAATATCTTGGTTTATATATTGCACACTACTTTCTGATTTTACATCTGCATCTTCAAATAGTTCTATAAATTTGTTTTTGCTTTTACCATTTATAACGTTAGCATTTATAAGGCGTTTACAAATTTCTTCTTTTAAGTCGTTATAAGGAATTTCTACATCTGCTTTTTCTAGCTTTTTAATTAAATAACGAACAGATTCTTGTCTAATAAAGTAGAGTTCTTCTATGGTGATAGAAAGCCCTAATTCTCTAATTATTATTTTTGCCCAAATTTTTAAGGTATAATTTGGGTGAACACTTCTGTGCACTATGGTATCATAGTAATCTGTAAAAAGAAATTTAATATTCTTTTCTTCTAGTGCTTTATGTAGTTGATTGAGTGACAAAAATATTGATTTGGTTAATAGCTAAAACGGATTCTATCTTTTTACTTGGTTTTGGGTTTTATTTGGTAATACTTTGTAGCCCATAGTATAGAGTGTAAACCCAAAAATATCGGCATATTGGGCTATGGTTTTACTAACTGGTGTACCAGCTCCATGGCCTGCATCGGTTTCTATTCGAATTAATGTTGGGTTATTTCCAGTTTGTTTTCTTTGCAATTCTGCCGCAAATTTAAAACTGTGTGCAGGTACAACACGGTCGTCATGGTCTCCTGTTGTAACGAGTGTTGCTGGGTATTTTACACCTTTTTGCACATTGTGTACGGGTGAGTAACCTTTAAGATAATTAAACATGTCTTTACTCTCTTCTGCAGTGCCATAATCGTAAGCCCAACCAGCTCCTGCTGTAAATGTGTGGTAACGTAACATATCTAAAACACCAACTGCAGGCAAGGCGACTTTCATTAAATCTGGCCGTTGTGTCAGTGTTGCTCCAACCAATAAGCCACCATTAGATCCACCTCTTATGGCCAAATAATTTGATGTTGTGTAGTTTTTTGAGATAAGGAATTCTGCAGCGGCAATAAAGTCATCAAAAACGTTTTGTTTTTGCATTTTTGTGCCTGCATTATGCCATGCTTTTCCATATTCTCCACCACCTCTTAAGTTAGCTACTGCATATACACCACCTTGTTCCATCCAAACGGCGTTAGCAATACTAAAACTAGGTGTTAGCGAAACGTTAAAGCCACCATAACCATATAAAATAGTTGGGTTTTTGCCATCTAACTCTAACCCTTTTTTGTGGGTTATAATTAGAGGTACTTTAGTACCGTCCTTAGAGGTGTAAAAGACTTGTTTACTCTCAAAATTAGAAGAATTAAAATCTATTTCTGGTTTTCTGTACAATTCTGAAACTCCTTTTTCTATATTGTATTTATAAATGCTGCTTGGTGTCACGTAATTTGTAAATGCGTAATAGAGTTCTGTTTCTTCTTTTTTAGCACCAAAACCAGCTACGCTGCCTATGCCTGGTAATTTAATTTCGCGTACTAATTTACCATTATAATCGTATTGTAAAACTTTTGAAACGGCATCTACCATATAACTGGCAAAAAAATATCCACCACCTGTAGCCGGACTTAAAACATTTTTTGTTTCTGGTATAAAATCTACCCAATATTTTGGATCTGGGTTTGCAGCATCTACAGTAACTATTTTTTGATTAGGTGCATTAAGGTTTGTCATTATGAAAAGCTTAGAGCCTACATTTTCTATAATGTTAGAGTCAGAATCTGTATTACCTAAGATCTCAACTAAAGGTGCGTTTGGTATGGTGAGATTTTTTATAAATAGTTTATTTCCAGATGTTGATACTCTTGGTATAATGACTAAATACCTATTGTCTTCTGTAACTGTACCATAAATATATCTATGTTTTTCTTGTGGTGTGCCTCCAAATATGAGTTTATCTTCAGATTGTTTTGTGCCGAGTTTATGATAGTAAACTTTGTGTTGGTCTGTTTTAGCTGATAATTCACTTCCTTTAGGCTTATCGTAACTAGAGTAGTAAAAACCTTCATTTTTATACCAAGACGTGCTACTAAATTTTACATCTACTAAAGTATCTTCTATTATTTCTTTAGTTTCAGTATTCATTATTAAAATTTTACGCCAATCGCTTCCACCTTCAGAAATAGAATAGGCTAAAATTTTACCATTTTTAGAAAAACTCAGGCCACCTAACGAGACAGTTCCGTCTTCACTAAATGTATTTGGGTTTAAAAATACTTCAGCAGTTTTTGCGTCTGTACCTGTTTTGTGTCTGTATATAACCGATTGATTTTGTAAACCATCATTTTTAGAAAAGTAGGTGTAATTACCTTCTTTATAATGCGCACTAATCTTCTCGTAGTTCCAAAGTTTAGTAAGACGTTCTTTTAATTCGTTGCGATAAGGAATGTGGTCTAAATATGCAAATGTAGTTTTGTTTTGAGCTTTAACCCAAGCTTTTGTTTCTTCACTTTTATCATCTTCTAACCAACGAAAAGGATCAGCTACAGTCTCACCAAAAAACACATTTTTGGTGTCTACTGTTTTTGTTTCGGGATAATTAACTGTAATTGTTTTCAAATTTTCGGTTTCATTTTTACAAGAAACAAAAATACTCAGTACAACAGCAATAATTAGTATTTTTTTCATGGTTAGGCGTATTGAATAAAAACACAGTATTAAAAAATAATTAACTTAAACCATAACTATTCAGGTGTTTACGGTAAAACTTAAAAGCAATATAGACAGATTTAAAACTAAAAAATTAATTATATAGTTAAACTACCTAAAACTACTGTTATCTAGATGTTGGGTACACTTTATTACCGTTTAATAACGCCTAACGGTTTTTGCTGTTTTTTTTCTTAAAATTATTTTAAGCTAGACCATGTTTAACTAAATACTCTGCAATTTGTACGGTATTGGTAGCTGCACCTTTTCTTAGATTATCGCTTACTATCCATAAATTTAAAGAGTTGGGTTGCGACTCATCTCTTCTAATTCTGCCAACAAATACGTCGTCTTTACCATTAGCAAACAGTGGCATTGGGTATACGTTAATGTCTAAATTATCTTGTACAGTTACACCTTCAGTATTGCTAAGTAGTTGCTTTAACTCGTTGAGATTAAAATCTTCTTCAAACTCTACATTTACAGATTCGCTATGGCCTCCGGCTGTTGGTATTCTAACTGCAGTTGCTGTAATTGCAATAGCTCTATTGTTTAATATTTTTTGAGTTTCTCTTACCAATTTCATTTCTTCTTTGGTATAGCCATTGTTTTCGAATACATCGCAATGCGGAATGGCATTTTTATGAATAGGGTAAGGGTAAGCCATGTCTCCTTTAATACCTAACATTTCATTTTCCATCTGCTCAACAGCTTTAATCCCTGTGCCAGATACTGATTGGTATGTAGAAACTACAATACGTTTTAGTCTGTATTTTTTATGAAGAGGTGCTAGTGCCATTACCATTTGTATGGTAGAGCAATTTGGGTTGGCAATAATTTTATCGGCTTTGGTTAATATATTAGCGTTAATTTCTGGAACAATTAGTTTTTTTGAATGGTCCATTCTCCATGCAGATGAATTGTCTATTACTGTTGTGCCAACTTCTGCAAACTTAGGTGCCCATTCTATAGATGTTGCACCACCTGCTGAGAAGAGAGCAATATCTGGTCGTTTTTCTATTGCGGTAGACAAACTAATAACGTCATAGTCTTTGTCTTTAAATTTTATTTTTTTACCAACAGAACGTTCAGACGCTACTACTAATAATTCATCTATTGGGAAGTTACGCTCTTCTAATACTTTAAGCATTACGTTTCCTACTAAACCTGTTGCACCAACAACTGCTATCTTCATTTTTGTTATTTAAGATGATTTTTATGTAAAATTAAACAAAAAAAGAACCTTGATTTTAATTAATTAGGTCCTTTTAACAAGAAAAAACTAAATGTTAATTATTTAACTATTTTGCCAAAAAAACCCAGACATTAGTCTGGGTTTGGTTATTAGTAAATAGTGTAGCGGTGTCGCTAAACGATTTATTTTTTTAGAGCATCTCTAATTTCAGTTAATAAATCAACTTCAGATGGTCCTGCTGGTGGAGCTTCTGCTGGTGGAGTTTTTGTTTTATTGTACGCTTTAACAATCATAAACATTACCAAACCAACAATTAATAAATTAACAATAGTATTAATCCAAGCTCCGTAGGCAATAACAGCAGCACCTGCTTCTTTTGCAGCTGTAAGAGATACATATTCTTTACCGTCCATAGCGTAATGAAGATCTTCAAAATTCATTCCTCCTGCAAAGTAACCAATAAAAGGCATTGCAATATTAGATACAAAGCCATTAATAACAGCTCCTAAAGCACCTGCCATAATTACGGCAACAGCAAAATCAATCACGTTTCCGGTCATGATAAAATTCTTAAATTCTTTGAACATAATTTAGTGTTTTTTAAATAGTTAGTATGTTACTTAGACACCAAGTTAGTAAAAAAGGTCACATTGTGTTAATTTTTTTTCATTCAGATATAAAAACACGTTTTACGCGTTGCGATATAGCGGTGAGAATTTCGTAAGAAATTGTATGAGCTGATTCAGCAAAATCACTGGCTTTGTATTTAGCATCAAAAACAATGACTTCGTCACCTTCATTACAATTAATACCAGTAACATTTACCATTATCATATCCATACATACGTTTCCAATAATTACAGCTTTTTGCTTATTAATTATTACAAATCCTTTCCCATTACCATAAATACGGCTAACACCATCTGCGTGTCCCACTGGTATTGTAGCTGTTTTTTCTAGACCTTTAGATGTGTATGCGCGATTGTAGCCAACAGTTTCATTTGTCTTTATTTTATGTATTTGAGAAATTACAGATTTAAGACTGGCAATAGGTTTAAGGTTTTTATCTTCTTTAGCAGAATTACCAAAGCCATAAAGGCCAATACCACAACGTACCATATTAAAGTGTGCATTAGGGTAATTAATAACGCCCGAGGTGTTGCATAAGTGTAGCCAAGGTTTGTAGCCTATTTTGGTTTCAAACTCTTGTGCAATATTCTTAAATGTATCAATTTGTTTATTTGTAAAAGTTAGCTCATTTTTAGCTTCGCTAGCCGCCAAATGAGAAAAAATAGATTTTACAACGATTGCAGATGTTGCATTTAATTTTAAAATTATAGCATCTATTTTGTTTGGTGAAAAACCTAAACGATTTAAGCCTGTGTTAAATTTTATATGCACAGGGTATTGCGATTGCGAATGCGTTTCTGCTGCGGCTATAAATTCTTTTAAGACCTTGGCACTGTAAATACTTGGCTCTAAGCAACGCTCAATAATGGTATTAAAATTTATAGGCTGAGGGTGTAAAACTAGTATGGGTTTTGTGATGCCTGCATCTCTTAATATAACGCCTTCTTTAGCATAGGCAACAGCAAAATAGTCGACATCTAAGTTTTGAAGATGCTTTGCTATTTCTACAGAATCGCTTCCGTAGGCAAAAGCTTTAACAACAGCCAAGAATTTGGTTTGTGGCTGTAATTTTAATTTTAGATAATTAAAATTATGAGTAAGCGCAGCTAAATTAATTTCTAATACAGTTTCTAAGGCTTTAGGCATCAGGCATGTTTTCTTTAGAGTCTATTTCTTCGGCATCATTAACGTTCATTTTTCTTACCTTATCACGCAGCATACTTTTATAATAGGCTGCTCGGCTTAAGGGTTCGTATTCATCTACTTCACCAAGTAAAACGAGATCATCACTTTTAGATTTTCTATAGCTGTATTGTGCCAGATTACCGGTTTTTGTGCAAATAGCATGCACTTTAGTTACATATTCTGCAGTTGCCATTAAATAGGGCATTGGTCCAAAAGGATTGCCCTTAAAGTCCATATCTAAACCAGCTACAATAACACGTACACCTTTATTAGCAAGGTCGTTACAAACACGTACAATTTCATCATCAAAAAATTGAGCTTCGTCTATACCAACCACATCGCAACCATCTGCCAAAATAGGAATATTTGCAGCGGCTGGTACTGGTGTAGAGCGGATTTCATTAGAGTCGTGCGACACCACCATTTCGTCATCATAGCGCACATCAACAGCAGGTTTAAAAATTTCAACCCTTTGTTTTGCAAATTTTGCGCGTTTTAACCTACGAATCAATTCTTCGGTTTTACCAGAGAACATTGATCCACAAATCACTTCAATCCACCCAAATTGTTCTTTGGGATTTACAGTATTTTCAAGAAACATTTCGTAATTTTAGCACTAAAACGTAGTATTAATTCGTTTGTATAAAGGTCATTTAAATTTATCAAAAATCAAAAGCAAAATGAAAAAGAAATTAGAATCTGAATTAGTAAGCATAGCACACCGAATTCTAAAACTAAAAGGCAGAGAAGATATTGATAAAATGCATAATGAAGTTGCAAAATTATATGAAAAACTTACGGTTTTAAAATTTGCAAAAGAAAATTTTGAAGATGACATGCCAACTATTGGTAACGACTCTTCATTTTTTGATATGTTAGATACGGCTTTTAATAATAAAGTAAGTGATAATATTGAAGTTGAAAATAAGACTTACGTTAATTTAGACGAAGTTGAAGACGATGCTATTATGGAGCCTGTAATGGAAAAAATTAAGGATATGGTAGCACAGATGCCAGAAGAAACCCAGCAGGTAGATACACTTATAGAAAACACACTGGCTAATGATGTAACAACAACTATAGAATTTGAAACTATAGCTTCTGATTTTGCAGTTATGCCAGAGTTTGAGCCACTTGAAGATGCTCAAAAAAGAGAGGCAGAATTAGCTAAGACATCTTTAAATGATACACTAAAAGGCAGACGTTTACAAATAGGATTAAATGATAAATTAGCTTTTACAAAACACTTATTTGATAGTAAAAATGAGGATTACGACCGTGTAATTTCTCAAATAAATACTTTAGATTCTTTAGCCGAAGCGCGAACATTAATTTTTGATATGATAAAGCCAGATTACAATAACTGGCAAGGTAAAGAAGCATACGAAGAACGATTTATTGAAATAGTAGAAGGAAAATTTAACTAATCTATGAGAGTTAAGCAAGTACTGTACTGGTTAAGTACGGCTATATTTTGTGGTATTTTTTTGTATTCGGCGTTTATGTATTTTACTAATACCGAAATGATAAAAGACTTTTTTAAAAATTTTCATTATCCAACATATCTTGTAATACCTTTGGCTGTAGCAAAAATTTTTGGTGTTGTATTAGTGCTTTGGCGACCAAACACGTGGTTAACAGAGTGGGCTTACGCAGCATTCTTTTTTAATTTAATTTTTGCCACACTTGCCCACCATTATGCTGGCCATGGTATTATAGGGTTTTCGTTTTATGGATTACTGGCTATTTTTCCGTCTTATTTTTTAGGTAAATATATTAGAGACTAATGAGTAAACTTTATTTAGTACCAACACCAATTGGCAATTTAAAAGATATGACCTTTAGAGCTGTAGATGTTTTAAAAGAAGCCGATTTAATTTTAGCAGAAGACACCAGAACTTCTGGTAAGCTCTTAAAGTATTTTGAAATTACAACTCAAATGCAAAGTCACCACATGCATAATGAGCACAAAACGGTAAATGGTTTAATAGATAAATTAAAGTCTGGCTTAACCATTGCAGTCATTAGCGACGCTGGTACGCCAGCGATTTCTGATCCTGGATTTTTATTGGTTAGAGCCTGCGTAGAACACAACATAGACGTAGATTGTTTGCCAGGTGCTACTGCTTTTGTACCAGCATTAGTTAATAGCGGTTTACCAAACGATAAGTTTGTATTTGAGGGTTTTCTGCCTGTAAAAAAAGGACGTCAAACACGCTTATTATTACTAGCTGAAGAAACCAGAACTATTATTTTTTACGAAAGTCCACACAAGTTAGTTAAGACCTTAGGGCATTTTTGTGAGTATTTTGGTGCAGACAGACAAGTTTCGGTGTCTAGAGAAATTACAAAGCTCTATGAAGAAACTGTGCGTGGAACAGCCGAAGAGGTACTTGCACATTACACCAACAAACCACCAAAAGGTGAGATTGTTATTGTGGTTGGTGGTAAGAAGTAAATGTTTTTATAAATTATTATTTTACTATAAACTTAATAACTTTTTCTCTTTTATTACTGCCAATAATTTTCGCAAAATAAATTCCAGAGTTGTATCTGCTGGTATCTACAGTTAGGGTATTAGAAAATAAATGAGAATAAATTTTTCTTCCAGACGTACTATAAATATCTAGTTGCTTTTGTGTATCGCTTCTTGTTTCAATTGTAAATGCATTAGAGGCAGGATTTGGATAAAGCTTAAAAAAGGTATTTTCTACTGTAATACTTAATGTATTTAAGTTTTGCGCAAATAGCCAATCCCAAACATCTTGATTGTTGTAAGTTCTTGTCCAAGAGTCATGGCCACCATTATTATAAATTGTAAACGATAGGTTGTCTGAAGGTTCATTAACGCCAGCAGCAGCACTCCATGTATTAGTTGTTGTATTAAATTGCATAGAGTATTCACCATCTGCGGCAGAGTTTCCGCTGCCATACGGATATACTGTCATTACCGAGTTACTAATATTAGCAATATCATTAACATTACTAATGGTATCACTAACATCAATTACAGTATCGTCAAAACTATGAAGTGTCCAAACAGGTGTTTGTTGTAAAAAAACAGAAGGGTCATTTAAAATATCAGTACCACAAACAGGTACAGCAGCAGCAATTTTATCAAAATGACCTTGTAATGCACGCCATGTACTAGCGCCACCAGAGCTTAAGCCTGTAACGTAAACTCTATTAAGATCTATAGGGTAATTGGTGGTTAAATAATTGTATAAATTAAGAAAGTCTGTTGCACTATAATTAGCATCTGTATTTTGTGGTGATATAATAATAGCTTCAAAGTCTTCGCCTTGTTGTATTAATTTTGGTGGGCCAAAAAGTAAGATATCACTTAAGTCTGTGGTACCATTTCCTCTTTCACCAAAACCATGGTAAAATAATACAAGCGGGTAGGTGTTGCTAGTGGCTGTACTAAAATCTGTTGGTAAATACTCGTAATAACCAAATGGTGAAGCAGAACTGCCTAATGGTACAGCAGTGTGTTCACCAGCGTTGCCAAAAGGTGCTTGTGCATTTACGGTATTGAAAAAGCAAGATGCAATAAAACAAGCAATGAGGGTAATTGTAGTTTTCATATGTAACGTTTTGCAACAAACTAATAACACAATTATATTAATAAAGTTATTAGTTTGCCGCGCAATATAGCAAAAACTTTAAGCGTAAAGCAAGGCTTTACATATCTAATCCTTAAGGTCTTACTAAATATTCGTTAACTTGCAAAAAATGAGGATTAATACTGAGATCCATTATGTTTACCAACCTCAAAACCATGTTTGCCGAGGTATTGGTCACCACTTTCAATAGCACCTTTTTCCATGGTTGTTCCCATAGAGTCATTCCAACGGTTTAAATAACCAAATAAAGAAATTACACCAAGCATTTCTACAATTTCGCCTTCATCCCAATGTTCGTATAAACGTTTTTTAATATCTGCATCTACAGCATTTGGTACCATAGAAGCAGCCAAACTAAAATCTAAAGCAGCACGTTCTGCATTAGAAAATGCAGCATGTGTTTTATATTCCCAAATATTATCTAGTTGCTCTTGTTCTGCGCCATAACGTTCTGCAGCTCTAATAGCATGCGCTTGGCAATAACGACAACCTGTCGCGTTACTACTTACCCAAGCAATCATACGTTTTAAGGCTGAAGTAACTCTTCCTTCGTTAGCCATTACTGCTTTATTTAAATTTATAAATGCTTTAGATATTGCAGGTCTGCGTTGCATGGTTAAAACCGAGTTTGGGCAAAACCCAAGTGTTTCGTTAAAGAATTCTGCTAATTCTTTGGTTTCTAAATCGTGGTCCGCAGACAAAGGAGTTACTAATGCCATAGTTGTTTTTTTAATAGTATTTTTGAATGTACAAGATAATAGTTCTAACTTTTAAACTAGAAGAAAATGGCAGATAAAATAACAACACATTGGCAAGGTGGCTTAACCTTTGCCTCTAATAACCCTAGCGGTAAAAATGTAATAATGGATACCAATATAGAGGGCCAAAATGTGCGTTATGGCTTATCACCAAAAGCAATGATGTTATCTTCTTTAGCTGGTTGCTCTGCCTTAGATGTTATCTCTACCTTAGATAAAATGAAAGAAGACATAGACGATTTTAAAATTGATGTGTCTGGTGAGTTAACCGATGAGCACCCAAGATATTACCATACTGTGGTTGTAGATTATCATTTTTATGGATCAGATTTAAACAAGAATAAGTGCGAACGAGCTGTAGATTTATCAGTCGAAAAATACTGTGGTGTTATGGAAATGTTTAGACGTTTTGCTAAGGTTAAAACAAATATTCATTATCATATTGCTACAAAAAGATAAACTTATTTATGCGTTGGATACTTAAGCCAAAACCACAAATTTCAAAAATTGAAGACCTAAAAAAATCACTTCAGGTAGATACTATTGTTGCAACATTATTAGCACAACGCGGTATAGACTCTTACCAAGCTGCCAAAACCTTTTTTAGACCAAATTTTGAAGAATTACACGATCCATTTTTAATGAAAGATATGGACAAAGCTGTTGCGCGCATAGAAAACGCGATTGCAAAACACGAAAACATACTGGTTTATGGAGATTATGACGTTGATGGTACTACATCTGTTGCCCTAATGTCTTCGTATTTAAAAACAAGATTAGATAGTGTTGCAACCTATATACCAGATCGTTATGGTGAAGGTTATGGTGTATCTTACAAAGGTATAGATTTTGCACACGACAATGATTTTACTTTAATCATTGCCTTAGATTGTGGTGTAAAAGCGGTAGATAAAGTGGCTTATGCTAATAAAAAAGGGATAGATTTTATTATTTGCGACCATCACAGACCTGGCGATAAACTGCCAGAAGCAGTTGCTGTTTTAGACCCAAAAAGAGACGATTGTAAGTATCCTTTTAAAGAACTTTGTGGCTGTGGAGTTGGTTTTAAATTAATTACAGCTTTAGCGACTAGACAAGGACAAACCGTTGAAGATTTAACCGAATATTTAGATTTGGTAGCCACAGCAATTGGTGCAGATATTGTGCCTATTGTAGGTGAAAATAGAGCTTTGGCTTATATGGGTTTACAGATTATTAATACCAACCCAAGACCTGGTATGAAAGCCATTATAGCTGAGGTTAAAAAAGACATTTTAACCATAACAGATGTCGTTTTTATAATTGCACCAAGAATAAATGCGGCAGGCAGAATGAAACATGGCAACCATGCCGTTACATTACTTACAGAAACCGATTTTAATCTTGCAGCACAATATGCCATAGATATAGATCAGTTTAATACAGACCGTCGAGAAACCGATAAACGTATTACAGAAGAAGCTTTAATTAAAATTGAAGAAAACAACGAACAAGACCAATTTACTACTGTAGTTTTTGATGAAGATTGGCATAAAGGTGTTATTGGTATTGTGGCGTCGCGCTTAATAGAAACCTATTACAGACCAACATTGGTGTTTACCAAAAGTGGAGACAAGTTAGCAGCTTCGGCACGTTCGGTTTCTGGTTTTGATGTGTATAATGCATTAGAAGCGTGCTCAGAACATATTGAACAGTTTGGTGGACATAAGTATGCCGCTGGTTTAACCTTATTACCAGAAAATTATGAAGCCTTTAAAGCAAAGTTTGAAAGTGTTGTAAAAGCAACTATTGATCCTAAATTATTAACACGAGAATTAAAGGTTGACTTAGAAATTGAATTGGGTGAAATAAATGATAAACTAATGCGAATTCTTAAACAGTTTGCACCTTTTGGGCCAGGTAATTTATCACCAACATTTATGTCGCAAAACCTAAAAGATACTGGTTACGGTAAATGTGTTGGCGAAGATGATAAGCATATTAGACTTACCGTAACACAATCTTTTAACGACAAAATAGTCTGTATTGGCTTTGGTTTAGGAGATAAAATAGACATTATTAAAAACAAAAAGTTATTTAGCGCTGCGTATGCCATAGATGAAAATCATTGGAATGGTAATGTAAGCTTGCAGTTAAAACTTAAAGATATTAAAGAATAAACCCCTTAATGTTTCGTTCAATACACATGAAACTAAAAATCGCTATTTATTTTCTTCTTTTTAGCTGTATAATGAGTGGCCAAAATTTGGTGCTTAATCCTAGTTTTGAAACGTACAATAGATGCCCCTATCAAATAGGAACTTTTTCTAGTAATGTTAACTATTGGAACATTCCTAACTTAGGCACCACAGATTTTTTTAGTACCTGTAGTAAGCGTGTAGGGTCTAACAATTATAACGGTAATCAAGCCCCTAAAGACGGAAAAACGTATGCTGGGTTTTATTTATTTTCACCAGATGATTATAGAGAATATATACAAGGTCAGCTCACTCAAAAACTAGAATCTGGCAAAAAATACAGCATAAAATTCTTTATAAGTTTAGCAGAAAATGCTACTCATGCTGTACATAATATTAGCATATTATTTACAGAAGATGTTTTAGGCTTTAAAAAGAAGAGTACCGAGCCAAAAGGTTCAATTTTAACCAGTAAGAAAAGCAATTATTTAACGTATAAAAATATTTCAGAAAAGTATATAAAGCCTCAGAAGTATACAGAGAAAGCCTATCAAATTTATGATATAACTCTAGACGAATTTTATAAAGATAGAGTGAATTGGATGGAGGTATCTTATGAGTTTACAGCTACAGGATTTGAACGTTATTTTACTATTGGTAATTTTCAATCTAATAGAAACACAAAAACGCTAGAGATCTTAAAAACAACCAAAACTAAACATCAGTTTTCTTACTATTATATAGATGAGGTTTCAGTTGAATCTTTAGAGAAAAATAAAATTCAGGAAATTGAAGAAAGACCAAAAGACACACGCATAAAAATTGATAAAATTTATACCTTCAAAAATGTATTATTCGATTTTGATAAAGCCGAATTGTTAGAAGTTTCCATTAATGAGTTAAACTCGCTTTATAAGCATCTTAAAAACAATTCAAATTTAAATATTGAAATTTACGGCCATACAGATGATGTAGGTTTAGATAAACGAAATAAAGAATTGTCACTACAACGGGCTAAAGCTGTTGCAGATTATTTAATTTCGCAAGGTCTAAAAAAGTCTCAGGTTACATCTTTTGGCTTTGGTAGTTCTAAGCCAGTAGCTAGTAACCAAACAGAAGAAGGCAGGCAATTAAACAGACGTGTAGAGTTTAAACTAACAGATAATTAGCATTGGCAAAAAACGACCCATACGCAGCACTAAGAATTAAAGAATTCAATATTTTTTTGTTGGTGCGTTTTGCATTAATTTTTGGCTGGTCTATGCAATTTATTGTGATAGAATGGCAAGTGTATGCTTTAACTAAAGACCCACTGTCACTTGGTATTATTGGTTTAATGGAAATTATTCCGGCTTTAGGTATGGCCTTATTTGCAGGTCATATTGTAGACCAACGCGAAAAACGAAATTTATTAGCTCTCTGTATTGCTGCATTTTCATTGATTAGTTTTGGGTTATTTTGGATAACCTCAGACACTATTGAAGCGTCTTGGTCTAAAAACACTATTCTTTATTCTATTTATGCCCTTGTATTTTTTGGTGGTTTTTTACGTTCATTTTTTGGGCCAACTATATTTTCATTAGTGGCTTTAATTGTACCAAAAAAAATCTACCCAAATGCGGCAACTTGGAATAGTTCTACTTGGCAAATGGCACGTGTTTTAGGCGTGGGCTTTGCAGGTTTTTCAATCAGTTGGATCGGTGTTCATTGGTCTTTATGTATCATTTTTGGACTAGTTTTGTTTTCGCTACTTGTATTATTTCAAATTGAAAAGAAACCCATTCTTAATCCTAATATAGGTGAACCGATGATGAAGAGTTTAAAAGAAGGTGTGAATTTTGTGTTTAAAACCAAAGCTATTTTGGGTGCTTTAACTCTAGATATGATTTCTGTATTATTTGGTGGTGCTGTTGCATTATTAGCAGTTTTTGCTCAAGATATTTTAAAAGTCGGTCCTCAAGGTTTCGGAATTTTAGTTGCTGCTCCATCGGTTGGCGCATTTTTAACTATGCTAGTTACAGCATATATTCCTATTAGCAAAAATGCTGGTATGAAGTTGTTAGTTGCCATTTTTGGCTTTGGTGTGTGTATTATTATTTTTGGATTATCAACATCGTTTTGGCTTTCTGTTATAGCATTATTCTTTAGTGGAGTTACCGATGGTGTGTCTATGGTAATTAGACAAACCATATTACAGCTTAAAACACCAGATCATATGCGAGGACGCGTGTCTTCTGTTAACTCTATGTTTGTTGGTTCTTCTAACGAGTTAGGAGCTTTTGAAAGTGGTGTTACTGCAAAACTAATGGGAACTGCTACGGCAGTAATTTTTGGTGGTACAATGACGTTAATTACTGTTATTACCACAGCTGTAGTTTCTCCTACATTTAGAAAGTTAGATTTGCAAAAAGATATTGAGGCACACGAGGCAGAAGACGTGCAGGTTTAATACGTTTTTAGCTCAAAAGTCTCTCCATTAAAAACACCATAGGTGTAATACTGAATCCAATCGCCTAAGTTAAAGTACTTAGAGTTTTCATTTAATTGAATTTCTAAAGGTAAATGTCTGTGCCCAAACACAAAGAAATCGCGGTGTTTATCTTCTAGTTTTTTTCTGCTATAAACAGCGAGCCATTCGTTTTCTTCTCCTAAAAATGTAGCATCATCATCGCCCGAAATCATTTTGTTTTTTACTGAAAAGTAGTGTGCAATGCGCATTCCAATATCAGGGTGTCCCCATTGAAACAACCCTTTAAAAAACGGACTTGTAAACACTTTTTTCATGCGTTTATAGCCTTTATCTCCAGGGCCTAAGCCATCACCATGACCTATAAAAAAAGAATGGTCATTAAATGTAAACTCTTCAGGTTTATGATGTACCGGAATACCGAGTTCTTCTTCAAAATACCCATTCATCCATAAATCGTGATTACCAACAAAATAGTGTATTGGTATGCCAGAATCACTTATTTCTGCTAACTTTCCTAACGTTCTGGTAAAGCCTTTTGGAATAACGGTTTTATATTCAAACCAAAAATCAAATAAATCTCCTAATAAAAAGATTGCAGCTGCATCGTGTTTAATTTCATCTAACCACGCCACAAATTTTTTCTCACGAGGTCGAGAGGCTTCCATTGTTGGTGCGCCCAAATGATTGTCTGATGCAAAATAGACTTTTTTACCTTTTGCAATAGTTATGTGGTTAGTTTTAGTCATTATCTGAAGCAAACCACTCTGCAAAGCTTGTTGCTGTTTCTTGAAGTTTTAAAGCGTGTAATTGTATGCCTTTTGGTAGACGTTGTTTTACTTTTTCAGCAAAGTCAATAACCATCATTTCGCTTGTTGGTTGGTAATCTACTAATAACACATTATGATCTCTGGCTGCTAATTCTTTAGCTAATTCTAAATGTGGTGTGTTTTTATTAAATACTGTAGCGTGGTCAAAAACATCTACAATTTCTTCTTTTACAATTTTCTTTAAATCGGTAAAATCTATCACCATTCCAAATTTTACATTGGTGCTGTCTGCTATAGGCGTACCAATTACTGTAACATCTAAGCGGTAACTATGGCCATGTACATTTTTACATTTACCATCATAACCATATAGTGCGTGGCCTGTTTCAAAAGAAAACTGTTTTGTTATGCGAATATTGCTCATGCTAATTTCTGTTATGTTGCAAAGATATTATAAATGTAAAACGAATCTGTTTTTAGATTAAATTTGAGTAATTTTTTTATTTTTTTTAAAGATTATGAGACTTCATTTTAATTATATCCTACGTTGAGCGGTCTGTTTGAGGGTATTCCGTTTGTCGAAAATCCGCTATATGAGCGTATAATTTTAGACATTGCAACACAAAAATACAGTATTATAGACGATTTTTTTAAAGATGAAGATGTTTTGGCACTTAGAACATCATTATTAAAGAAATATGAAGATGATGCATTTAAAAAATCTGCTATTGGTAATAAAACCAATGAAGTTGTAAAGAAAGCGATACGAGGTGACATTATTCTATGGATGGATGAACGTTTTTGTAATGTCGAAGAGCAGTTGTTTTTCAATAAAATTAATGACTTAAAAGATTACCTTAATCGCACTTGTTTTTTGGGTATTAATCAAAAAGAATTTCATTATGCTATTTATCCTAAAGGCACATTTTACAAAAGGCATTTAGATACTTTTATGAACGATGATAGACGAAGATTATCTTTTGTATGTTATTTGAATAGCGAAGATTGGGAGCCCAAAAATGGTGGTGAATTGGTATTGTATTTAGAACATGAGGCTAAAACAGTTTATCCATTTCCTGGTAAAGTAGTTATTTTTGAAAGTAACGTTTTAGAGCACGAAGTAAAGCCTGTAAATACGCCACGATTGAGTATTACAGGTTGGTTAAAAACACGGTAATATAACTTAGCGTCTTTTGTTTCGGTTATAGAAATATACAACGACTAGTACAATTCCTAATATTAGAAAAAGGCCGTTTCCACCTAAAAAACTAAGGATATCCATATTATTCGTCTTTTATTCTGTTTTTATTATATCTATAGATTGTGTAAGCTATTATTACCAAAATTATAAAGGGTAAAAATGTGCCAATAAAAATACCTATGCCATAACTATCGTCTGGTGCTTCGGCTAATTTCTTATTAATATCAATCTCTTGTAATCGTATAATTAATGATTGCATTTGTAATAATAAATCTAAGTTATTGGGTAAATTTACGTGTTTTGGGCTAGAGGTTTAAATGTTTTTCTAAATTTTATAATTAATGGTATGCCACGGGCAACAATCCAGAGTGAAAAAGCAATAAAAATACCGTGTAATTTATAACCTAACGCATCTGTGTATTTTATAACTGGAAAAAACACAAACAGCGTAGATATTAATAATAAATTTCTTAGATATTTCATTTTACCTAAACCTTTAAAAACGCCATCAAAAATAAAAGCTAGGGCGCAAAGTGGTTGCATGGCTAATACCATCCAAAAGATGTCATAAAACGCATTTAAAACAGCAGTGTCGTTTGTGAAAATTCTGCCTATTGGGTAATAAAATAGCGCACCAATACTTGCAATAATTAAGCCTACAACACTACCATATGTAATGAGTTTATTACTTAAATTAACAAGGTTTTTATAATCTTTTGCTCCGAGTAGTTTACCAGATAATATATTGCCAGCACTAGCGTAACCATCTATAATAAAAGCACCTAAAAACCATAAGTTTATAGCGATAGTGTAAGCCGCTATATAGTGTTCGCCATACTTTGTAGCAAAGCTTGTTGCTAAATACAGTGCAAAATTTAGAGCTAAAGTTCTTACAAACAGATTAAGAATCATTAATGCAAACCGTTTAATTTCTGGATTAAAAGGTAACTTAATACTTAATTTTATATTTGTTTTTTTTAGCAAATAGTAGGCAGATAGTAGTGCCATTGTAAACTGTGCAATAACACTAGCATATGCCGCCCCTTTTATGTGCATAGCAGGTATAATATCTAATAAGCCATAGACCAAAATAATATCAAAAATAACATTTACAAGCGTGCCAATAATGGCAATAAGCATGGGGTAATAGGTGTTTTGTAAGCCTCTAAATGTGCCAAAAATGGCGATGGTAAATAGTGTAAACGGAAAACCAAAAACTCTAATTTTATAATAGTCTACGCTATAAGTTAGTATGTCACCCGAAGCATTATAGAGTTTAAAAATAGACTCAGCAAACGGAAAGGTAACCAAAATAATAACTACGCTTAATGCTGTAATTAAAAAAATAGCTTGTCCTGGTAGGTTTTTAACAGCCTCTAAGTTGTTTGCACCAACATATTGAGATATAATAGAAGATATAGCACTACGGGTTTGTCCTAACACCCAAATAAGCATAGATAAAAAGGTGGTAACAATACCAACCGCTGCAATAGAGGTCGTAGCATTTTGAGGCATATTACCAATAATTGCAGCATCTGTTAAAGATAAAATAGGCTCTGATACGCCAGCAATTAATGCTGGTATAGCGAGTTTATTTATCTGTTTTAATGTTAGTGTTGTACTCAAAGGACTAGTTCATAGCAATAAAATGGAAATTTACTCTGTTTAGGAAAGTAAATAGCACCCAAACGCTTATAACCGCGAAGTTCGTAAAATTTTTGGTTTCTTTTGTTTTGCGAAAAGGTATCTAGTCTAATAGATATATAATTATGTGTTTTAGCATACCGTTCTGCAAAATTCATAAGTTGTTGTGCATGGCCTTTTTTTTGGTACAATGGGTGAACAGCTAACCTGTGTATGTAAAGGTTGCCTTTATCTGTTGTAAGCCATTTTATGGGTATATAGTCTTCATCTTTATAATTTGAAATAACTATAGAGCCAATTATAGTTTTATTAATTTCTAACACATACAATTCGTTACGCTCTACATCATTTATAAACGCAGCTTTATTTGGGTAATGTTTATTCCATTGGTAAATACCATCTGCAATCATATCTGTAGCACAAGCTTTTGTTAGAGCAATAATTGCATCTATATCATTAGTATTCCCTTTACGAATCATTTTTAATGTTTATTTTTGTTACAAATAGTAGTGTTATGAAAACGATACTGGTTCCTGTCGGATCTTCAAAAAATGCAAAATCTCATTTGCAATATGCAATAGATTTTGCTAAAGCTTTTGGAGCAAAATTATATGTGGTTCAAATATATAATGTTTATACCAAAACAGGCACAATGATTAAGGTAGATCATATCCTTGAGCGTGAGTCTAAGGCTTTTTTAGATGCACATGTTGCGTCTGTAGACACCAAGGGTGTTGCTGTTTATACCAGAACGTTTAAAGGTAAATTAATAGACACTCTAGAGCAAGTTTGTAATGCTCTAGATGTAGATTTAATTATTTTAGAACCACGTACAAATTCTATTAAAGATGAGGTTTACTTAGGTAAAACATCAGGAAAAATTATTAAGCGTACCCAAATACCAGCACTTATAGTACCTGAAGGGTATGTTTACAGACCAATCGTTAAGATTTTAATAGCATTAAAATCTGCTATTATAAAAAAGGATGGTGTACTAATGCCTTTAATTTCTATTAAAAATAAGTTTAAGGCGGTAGCAAATATACTGCTAGTAAGAACTCCGTTTCATGCAGAAAATGATTTTAATCTTAATGATGAGCTACTAGCTTTAGTTACAAATAAAACCATTGCTGAGAGTCCTACAACGTTTCAAGCGGTTTTAGAACACGCCAAAGCAAATGACCCAGATATGCTATGCGTAGTACGCAGAAAACGCGGTTTTTTTAATAAACTTTGGGAAAACGATACCATTTTAAAGAAAGATTTTCATAGTACCACAATGCCAGTACTTGTGTTAAGTGGCTTAAAATAATTAATTTTTGGGGATGTAGCTCAGTTGGCTAGAGCGCTACGCTGGCAGCGTAGAGGTCGTGGGTTCGAGTCCCATCTTCTCCACTTTATAGATGTTTTTATTACACACGAGAAAAATTTGTATCGAGAAGCAGTGCGTCAGTTTTTAAAACGTTCTCGATACAATTTTTATCACCTAATAATCACCCTAACCGACGCTACTTTACATTTTTTATGCGAAACAACTCACTAACTCTTTAGAGTTAAACACGCGTTTTTACTTTTGCAAATGTCTGAGGCTATAAGGATGTTAGAAATAACAGAGATTCTTCTAGAGGCACTATTTCCGTCTTTTTTGTGATAAAACTTTTTTGCAATAGCATATTCAATAGTGTTTTTCTCTAAACCTTT
>JAOEWO010000003.1 GCA_028383925.1 Winogradskyella sp. | reverse complement strand
TAACACAAACGTATTTACAGTGGTGCATTTATGGTTATACTATAATTACAAATACGATGATCTAAAGCGGTATAAAGCATAAAAAAGCCACATTTAATGTGGCTTTTTATAGGGCTATAAATTAAATTTTTTTATTAAAATCTAACGCTTAATAAACATATTTGTAAAATACCATTTACCTTCATTATTTTGTTCTGCTGAGATATCAAAATCAGTATAATCACCTTCTATATTATCTTTATGATTTGGACTATTTAACCAAGCATTAACAACAGAAGGAGCTGAACTAAATCCGTATGCTACATTCTCTGATACAATGTTTGCTGCAGCATTAGCTTGTAAACTTTCTTTTCTTAAAAAGAAATTATCGTGAGATACATCATTTACCGCTATCATATATTCTGTATGTGTAGATGCCACTGCTTTTACAGTATTATGGTTTTGTAAAGCACTTAAACCTCTATTAATTCTGTGGGCATTAATAAGCTCCATAATCTCTATTTCTATTAACTTGGCTTGTGGTGCTACAGGTACTTCTATAGCATTAATTTTATCTTCACTTACATTATCAGTAGAACAAGATGTAAAGCTTAACAAGGCTACAATAGCCAAAATTGGCAACAGTTTAGAAACATTCATAAGTAGGTAATTTAGGTTTGGGAATACTAAAATAGAAGCCTACTTTTGTTTAAATGTTAATAAAATGTTAAAATCGATTAAAAGCATGTATTTCATCGAATTTAATTGCAAAACATCGATGAAATACACTCTTAGACATAAAAATAGTGTATTTCAACAATAAAAAACAACTGTTTGTCGGTGAAATAAAATTGCTCTTATGGCGCTAATCTATCAATTTGCCAATCGTAATCAGCTTTAAGTTTATAGCGTATTCTGTCATGTAATCGGTTGGGGCGTCCTTGCCAAAACTCTAATTCTACTGGTTTTACAATAAAACCTCCCCAATAGTCTGGTCGTTCAATAACATTACCATCGTGGTGGGTTTCTAAAGCTTTTAACTTTTGTTCTAACTCAGTTCTATTTTTAATAACTTCACTCTGATTAGAAACTATTGCACCGAGTTGACTCCCTCTTGGTCGTGATTCAAAATAACCATCGCTTAAATTTTTAGCAATCTTTTCTGCTTTTCCTTTAATAATTATTTGACGCTCTGCTGCTGGCCAAAAAAAAGATAAACAAATATTAGGGTTAGCTTCTATAGCTCTGCCTTTTTCACTTTTATAATTGGTATAAAAAATAAAACCTTCGTGTGTGTATTTTTTTAGTAGCACTACTCTACTCTTAGGGAAACCATCTAGCCCAATTGTAGAAATCGTCATGGCATTAGTCTCACCTACATTAAAGTGAGTGTCTACTTCGATAAACCAGTTTCTAAATAATTCTATAGGGTTTTCGGGTGCATTGTCTAACAACAATTCACCTTTTTCGTATGATTTTCTGTAGTTACTTAAGTCTTTTTCCATAAAAATAGATAGTTATTATTAGTACAGACATGGTTGGTTAACAAAACAGTCTGTAAATAAGAAAACAAAGTTAATTATGAATTTTGAGGTTTCGGCATAGATTAAGAAAATAAAACAAGTTTAATAACACAAAATAGAAAAGCGTTTCTAAAGAGGTATTAAAATTCAAAAGATTTACCATCTTTTGCTAAAAGTACATTTTCAAAAACTGTTTGTGCTTCTGTTTTAAAAGCAGTATAACCATCGTAACGTGTAGAATAATGACCAAGCACTAATGTACCTGCATTGGCTTTTTTTGCAATTGTAGCAGCCTGTTTTGCTGTGCTGTGTTTTGTTGGGATGCATAATGCTTCATTCTTATCTAAAAACGTAGATTCGTGATACAGTACAGATACCTCTTTTATAATAGGAATTATAGATTCGTTATAAGCCGTATCACTACAAAACGCATAACTTTTAGCAGGTATAGGATCTTTTGTTACATCCTTATTTTTAATTAAAACACCATCGTCATTTTCTACGTCTGCACCTTGTTTTAATTTTCTGTAATAAGCTATATTTATATTGGCTTTTAATATAGCATTCATCTTTAATTTACGTTCGTTTTCTTTTTCTTTAAAAAGAAAACCATTGGTATAAATACGATGATCTAAAGGAATGGTATGTACCTCTACTTTATCATCTTCATATATTAATTGCGTTTTTTTTGAGGTTAACTCATGAAAAACTAAAGGGTAATTAGTCCATGAATTAGATAGTTTCATTTGAATTGTAATTACTTCCTTTAGCCCTTTTGGTGCATAAATATGAAGTTCTGTCTCTCTTGTTAAAAGACGAAACGTACTAATAAGACCAACCAAACCAAAATAATGATCACCATGAAGGTGAGAAATAAAAATATGTTTAACTCTAGCAAACTTTACTTTATTACGTCTTAATTCTACTTGAGTACCTTCACCACAATCTATTAAAAACATATGGTTTTTAATCTCTAAAATTTGTGCTGTAGGATTGGTGTTAGTTCGCGGTGTTGCGCTATGACAACCAAGTATGGTTAATTTCATTTATTAAAACCCTAAATCTCTCTCAATTTCGTCCATCTCAATAATATCGTGTGCTTCTTTAAGTGTTGGCACCACTAATATTTCGTCTGGCATTTCATCTAAATTGGCTTTATTAGAAACAATAACAAATGATTTTTTATCTGCTCTGTGTGTATTACTTAATCTTAAAAACTCTACAATTTCTTCTAAACCTATACTATCTAAACTTGAGAGGTTTACAATAAAATGATTGTCTTTATAAGCATCATAATCTGCTTCGATACGGCTTACTAAGGTTTTTACAGAAGTGTTTTCTTGTGTAATAATGGTGATACTTCCTTTTTTATCTACAATCATAATCTATTGTTTTATTTTTGATGCTAAGAGGTAAATAACAGCCATTCTTACAGCAACACCATTCTCAACTTGGTCTAAAATAATTGCTTGTTTAGAATCTGCAACATCACTTGTTATTTCTACACCGCGATTTATTGGACCTGGGTGCATTATTATAATCTCTTTACTAAGACTATCTAAAAGCGCTTTATTAATACCAAACTGTTGGGTATACTCTCTAGTTGACGGAAAGTAGCTAATATCCATACGTTCGTTTTGCACACGTAACATATTGGCAACATCGCACCACTCTAAAGCTTTTTTTAAATTGGTCTCTACTTTAACACCTAACTCTTTTATGTATTTTGGTAATAGTGTTTTTGGCCCGCACACCATCACATTTGCACCTTGTAGTTTTAAAGCATAAATATTAGATAACGCTACACGACTGTGTAAAATATCACCAACAATAACCACATTTTTACCTTTTACAGTACCTAATTTTTCTCTTATTGAATACGAATCTAACAAAGCTTGTGTTGGGTGCTCGTGGGCTCCATCACCAGCATTAATAATACTTGCTTTTACATGTTTAGACAAAAATACACCTGCACCAGGATTGGGGTGACGCATTACAACCAAATCTACCTTCATTGCTAATATATTATTAACGGTATCTATAAGCGTTTCTCCTTTTTTAACTGATGATTGTGCTGCTGAAAAATTTATAACATCCGCAGACAATCGTTTTTCTGCTAGCTCAAAAGATAATTTTGTTCTTGTAGAATTTTCAAAAAATAAATTAGCAATAGTAATATCTCTAAGAGATGGCACTTTTTTAATAGGTCTGTTAATAACCTCTTTAAACTGGTCTGCAGTTTCGAAAATAAGGTTGATATCTTGTTTATTAAGATATTTTATTCCTAATAAGTGATTAACACTTAACTCGCTCATTTTTTTTCATTTTTGCTTTTAGCTTTGGCTATTAGCCTACAGCTTATAATTATTGCTTCGCACTTTTACTTATCTATTAAATACACTGCGTCTTCGCCTTCATTTTCTACCCAATTTACTTTAACACGTTGGTTATCTATAGCATCTACTTGGCGACCTCTATAATTAGGTTGTATGGGTAAATGACGACTAAACCTACGGTCTATTAAGGTCAATAATTCTACGTTTTTTGGTCTTCCAAAAGACTGTATTGCAGTTAGCGCAGAGCGAATGCTTCTACCTGTATATAAGACGTCATCAATAAACACAACGTTTTTATCTTCAACAATAAAATCTATAATGGTGGTATTTGCTTCTAATGGTTTTTGGCCTCGTCTAAAATCATCTCTAAAAAATGTAATATCTAAATGGCCTAATTGCACATTTTTAATTTTATAGTCTTTAGATAAAACTTGAGCTAAACGATCTGCTAAAAAACGCCCTCTTGGCTGAATACCAATTAGTACAGTATCAGAAAAATCATCGTGATTCTCTATAAGTTGGCAAGCCAACCTATGAAGCGCTATATTAACTTCTTTAGAATTGAGTAATACTTTTTGACTCATAAGATATGCTAGCGTTGTTGTGTTGCAAAGTTAGGATAATATTTTTGGTTTGCAATGCTTTTTATTTAAAGCATATGTATGCTAAGCCAGACTAGATTAAACAAAAAAAGCCTCTCGAAAAATCGAGAGACTTTGAAATTTATTAGGATGAGATTCCTCTTTTTACTGAAACAAATTCAGCTTAAGTAAAAGGAGTTATATTATTTCTTCCCGTCCATTTTATCTTTAAGTGCTTGTAAAGCATCATTTGCATCACCAAGAGTTGGTTTAGCTTCTGCCGCTTGAGCTTCCTGTTTTCTAACAGCTTGCTTAACGATTTTAGCTTCTTCAGCTCTAAATACTGCTGTATGAGATGCTACAACACGCTTGAATTCTTTATTAAATTCAATGATCTTAAATTCTGCTTCTTCACCTTTACCAAGTTTAGAACCATCTTCTTTCTCTAAGTGACGTGCCGGAATAAATGCAACGATATCTTCGTTAAATTCTATTGTTGCTCCTTTATCTACCATTTCTGTTATTGCAGCTTTGTGCACAGACTCTAAAGCAAATTCAGTTTCGTACTTATCCCAAGGGTTATCTGTAGTTTGTTTGTGTCCTAAAGATAGTTTACGTCCTTCAACGTCTAACTCTAATACAACTACATCTAATGTATCACCTACGTTACAGAACTCAGATGGGTGCTTAATTTTCTTAGTCCAAGATAAATCTGAGATATAAATTAATCCGTCAATACCTTCTTCTAATTCAACAAAAACCCCAAAGTTTGTAAAGTTACGTACAATACCTGTGTGCTTAGAATCTACAGGGTATTTAGTAGTAATATCTGTCCATGGATCTGGCGTTAATTGCTTAATACCAAGAGACATTTTACGATCTTCTCTATCTAAAGTTAAGATTACTGCTTCAATTTCATCACCTACAGATACAAAATCTTGAGCAGAACGTAAATGCGTAGACCAAGACATTTCACTAACGTGAACTAAACCTTCTACACCTTCTTCAACTTCAATAAATGCACCGTAATCTGCGATTACAACAACTTTACCTTTTACTTTATCACCAATCTTCACCGTTTCACCTAAAGCTTCCCAAGGATGCTTAGATAATTGCTTAAGACCTAATTGAATTCTTGATTTGTTTTCATCAAAATCAAGGATTACAACATTTAATTTCTGATCTAACTCAACAATCTCATTTGGATGGTTGATACGAGACCAAGATAAATCTGTAATGTGAACTAAACCATCTACACCACCTAAATCTATAAACACACCATAAGAAGTAATATTTTTTACAATACCTTCTAATACTTGTCCTTTTTCTAGTTGACCAATGATTTCTTTCTTTTGCTCTTCAATATCTGCTTCAATTAAAGCTTTATGAGAAACAACTATGTTTTTGAATTCGTGGTTGATTTTAACCACTTTAAATTCCATAGTTTTATTTACATACTGATCGTAATCTCTAATTGGCTTCACATCAATTTGAGAACCTGGTAAGAATGCTTCTATACCAAATACGTCAACGATCATACCACCTTTAGTTCTACATTTTACAAAACCATTTACGATTTCGCCAGTATCATGTGCATTGTTTACACGATCCCAAGCTTTGATTACTCTAGCTTTTCTGTGCGATAATACTAATTGACCAGTTGCATCTTCACGCACATCAATTAATACTTCTACTTTGTCACCAACTTTAAGATCTGGATTGTAACGGAACTCATTAAGAGAAATTACACCTTCAGACTTTGCATTAATGTCAATGATAGCATCTCTATCAGAAAGATGAATTACAACACCTTCTACAACTTCGTCATCTAATGTGTCAACGAAGTTTTCTGATACTAACTTTTCAAATTCGACTAATTTAGTGTCTTCAACTTGCTCAATTCCTTCTTCGTAATTGTGCCAATCGAAATCTGCTAAGAATTTTTCTGGATTTGCTTGAGCTTCAGATACTACAGGAGCTTCTACTGTTACTGCGTCAGTTGCTTCAACCTCAGCTTGTTTTGTTTCTTTTTCAGACATTTGCTGAATAAAAATTTGTATTCTGTAAGTTTTGAAAGATTAGCGAAAAATCTACAGAAGTTATTAATTAAATTTGTTTAGCCCTTTTCTACTTTCTCAAATTCACTAAAAAGGAGCGCAAAAGTACTATTTATTATTCTGAAAACCAAACACTAAATGATGTGACTTCAATAAATTACCTGTGTCTTATTAATAGTGTATCAATATGAAGGCCAACACAGATAAAGTTTGCCATTTAATTGATATATTTACAAGACTATTAATACTTAAAAACACTTACAATTATGGTTAGAGCAAAATACCAAGATGTTTTAGACTTAGGAGAATCTTTAAACATCCAAAACGGAAACGTTACTGAAACTAACGGCATCTTAAAAATTGAAGGTACTGCAGCAACGCAATACGAAAAAAACTTACTTTGGGATAAGATTAAAGCTAATGGAGGTGACAACCCAACAGATCTTATTGCTGATATTAAAGTAGCTGACGAAACAGTGTATGCTAGACATACTGTTGCTTCTGGTGACACTTTAGGCAAAATTGCAAAACACTATTACGGTGATGCAATGAAATATAAAGACATCTTTACGGCAAATTCTGATATTCTTAAAAATCCTGATGTTATACATCCAGATCAAGAATTAATTATTCCTAATCTTTAATTAGATAAAACATACTAAAATAAAAAAGCGACCAATGGTCGCTTTTTTATTTTTAAATATGTTGACTTACCAAATTAAGAATCGTCTCTAACTGTGCTTCTATTGTTAAAAACGAATTATCAATTTCTATGGCATCATCTGCTTTTACCAATGGAGAATCTTCTCTTGTAGAATCTATACGGTCTCTGGTGGTTACGTTTTCTAAAACATCTTCGTAACTAAGATGATCTCCACGTTCTACTAATTCTTTATACCTGCGCTTTGCTCTAGTCTCAGCAGAGGCTATCATATATATTTTAAGTTCTGCATGGGGAAATACAACCGTACCAATATCGCGACCATCCATTACAATACCTTTATCTTTACCCATAAGTTGTTGTTGCTCTACTAATTTTCGTCTTACGGCAGATAATGTTGCAACAGGACTAACATACTGAGAAACGCGTAAAGTTCTAATTTCGGCTTCAATATTTTTACCATTTAAATAAACCTCAGCAAATCCCTTAACAGTATTAAACTTAAATGTTATTGTAATTTGATTGAGGTGTTCTATTAATTTTTCTGAATAAAAAAAACTGTCACCTATAAAATTATGCTCTAAAGCAAAATAGGTTACTGCCCTATACATGGCACCTGTATCTACATAGATATAGTTAAGTTTATTGGCTAACTGTTTAGCAATGGTACTTTTTCCTGTAGATGAAAATCCATCTATAGCGATGATAATTTTTTTCATATTAATTATCTAAATCTATTTGCAATCCAAAAAAACTAGTGTTTGAAGCACTCGTGTATCTGGCATGTGTATAACTAAACTTCATTTTATTTAACTTAATACCAACACCTACAGATAAGCCCGAAAAATTTCTTTGATCTACAATTCGTAATTCTTCTGCACGCCTAAAATTATAGCCCAATCTTAAATTAAAGCCACCTTCTGGAAACAATTCTGCACCAAGAATAAGATGGCGTAACGTATTATTTAAAAACCCAACTTTATCTTGTGTTTGGTTACCCTCTAAATCTGTAGTCGCTCTCGCAGGGTTAGGCACGCCAATAGGCCATTGTTGCAAATTCTCTAAAGTAACATGCCATCTTAAAGGTACATATTCTAGGGTTTGAGACATACCAAAATTAACTTCAAATGGTAAAGGCTCATTTTGGCCAGCATAGGTTGTAAACTGGGTTCCTATATTACGAACTGTTAATGCAGCATGAAAATCTAAATCTTCATTAATATACATGGCGCCAAAATCTATAGCACCACCTACGGAGTTGTACTGCTCTAATAAAGAAGTGATAATTTTAACATTAGCACCTATATAGAAATCTGTAAAAGGGATATTGTAATTATAACCTGCAGAAATTGCAGCTTCGTTACCACTAAAAGTTCCGGTTGAAACTCCATTAACATCATACCCATCAAAAGAACCATAATTAATGTAAGTAACCCCAAAGTGAAAGGTTTGCACATGCCTGTCCCAAGTGTAAGCATAAGCTGCAGTACCATAACTTATGCCACCTAAATAATTAGAATAGTTAAATGCTGCTTGGTTATGCATTTGCCCATTAATAGATGCTGGGTTGTACAATGCTTCAGTAACGTCACTATCAAAATTAGTAATAATCTTACCACCTAATGCTGCTTGCCTAGGAGAAGATACTAAATTTAAAAATTGATATGTAGAACCACCACCCAATTGTGCAAACAATGGTAAAGCAATAAGTAATAAAAATAAGGTAAAAATCCTCTTGGTCATAGATTTTGCAAAATAACTAAATCTATTGTAAAACGATGATATGATTTTTTTATTTTTTGCACACCAAGTTTTCTATTTTATTTTTAGTGTCTGACCAACAAAAATAGTGGTACTTGGCAAGTTGTTGAGCTGCTTTAAAAACGCAACCGTAACACCCTTTTGTTTAGAAATACTATATAATGTATCGCCTTTTGAAACCGTCCAAATAGAAGAATCGGTAGTTGAGTTATGGGTGGCGAAACTTTTAACACGTAGCTTCTGCCCTATTTTAATGGTATTAGTATCTAAATCGTTAAGAGTTTTTAACTTTTGTACATCTAAATTATAGCGTTTTGCTAAACTATAGAGTGTTTCCCCTTTTTCTACAACATGAAAATTTGAAGATAAACTAATACTTGAGTTGTCTTCTGCAACCGTTGTACGCATTGATTCAAAATTTTTAACTCGTAATATCTGTCTGGTACTAATAAGTGTCGTTTCTAAATTGTTTGCTTTTTTCAAATCTGTTAAAGAGACACCATATTGTTTAGAAATATCTAGTAAAGTTTCATTATCCTTAACGGTGTGGTAATCTAAAACAGCCTTAGCTGTTTTAGATTTAACACTATCTAATTTTTCTGTTTTAGATACTACGGCTTCTTCAACTTTAGAGTTTACCAAAGTAATTTTGCCTGTTGCAACATTAAGCTTAGCTGGTTTTCCGTCTAAAATAACATCTTTATAAACATCGTCGTTTTGAGCAAAAGCACCTAAACTAAAAATGACTAGGGCAACAATGGATACAATTAATTTATAATTTTTTTGCATTTTTAACCTTTTGGTTTGTTAAAGCTAACTTTAAAACGTCACTCATATCTGTAACATAATGAAAGGTTAAGCCTTTTAAATATTCTGGCTTAATCTCATCTATATCTCTTTTGTTGTCTTCACAAAGTAAAATCTCTTTAATACGTGCACGTTTTGCTGCTAAGATTTTTTCTTTAATACCACCAACTGGTAGTACTTTACCACGTAATGTAATTTCGCCTGTCATAGCTAAACTCTTCTTCACTTTACGTTGGGTAAATAAAGATACTAAACTTGTTAACATCGTAACACCCGCGCTTGGGCCATCTTTTGGTGTAGCACCTTCTGGCACATGAATATGTACATTATACTTAGCAAAAATCTCTGGATCTAAACCAAACTCATCTGCATTAGCCTTAATATACTCCATAGCTATAGTGGCAGACTCCTTCATTACTTTACCAAGATTACCCGTAATAGTTAGTGTTCCTTTTCCTTTAGATAAAATAGATTCTATAAAAAGAATATCACCACCTACTCTAGTCCAAGCTAAACCTGTTACAACACCTGCTACATTATTGTTTTCGTATTTATCGCGCTCTAGTCTTGGACTTCCTAAAATTTCAATAACATCTTCATTAGATATTTTGATGTTATATTTTTCTTCCATTGCAATATTTTTTGCTGCATAACGCACCGTTTTTGCAATTTGTTTTTCAAGTCCTCTTACACCAGACTCACGCGTGTAACCTTCAACTATTTTTTCGAGTTGTGGTTTAGCTACTTTTAGTGCTTTATCGTCTAAGCCATGTTCTTTTAATTGCTTTGGTAATAGATGACGATTCGCTATTTCTACTTTTTCTTCAATAGTATAGCCGGTTACATTAATGATTTCCATACGATCTCTTAATGCAGGTTGTATGGTATTTAAGCTATTAGCTGTAGCCACAAACATTACTTTAGACAAGTCGTAACCCATCTCTAAAAAATTATCGTAAAATTCGTTATTTTGCTCAGGGTCTAAAACCTCTAACATAGCCGAAGATGGATCACCTTGGTTACCTGTAGATAATTTATCTATTTCATCTAAAACAAAAACCGGATTAGATGTACCAGCTTTCTTTAAACTCTGAATAATTCTACCAGGCATTGCACCTATATAAGTTTTTCTGTGCCCACGTATTTCAGATTCGTCTCGCAAACCACCCAAAGATACTCTTACATACTCTCTACCTAGTGCTTCTGCTATAGATTTTCCTAATGAAGTTTTACCAACACCTGGTGGTCCGTAAAGACAAAGAATTGGCGACTTCATATCGTTACGAAGTTTTAATACGGCCAAATATTCTATAATACGTTTCTTAACATCGTCTAATCCAAAATGATCGCGATCTAAGATTTTCATAGCACGTTTTAGATCAAACTTATCGTCACTAAAAGTATTCCAAGGTAAATCTAAAAATAAATCTAAATAGTTACGCTGTATAGAATACTCTGCAACTTGCGGATTCATACGTTGCATTTTAGACAATTCTTTATCAAAATGTGTTTTTACTTTAGCATCCCAATTTTTTGTCTTAGCACGAATTTTCATGTCTTCAATTTCTTCACCCGAAGACACACCACCACCCAATTCTTCTTGTATGGTTTTCATCTGTTGGTGTAAAAAATACTCGCGTTGTTGTTGGTTCATATCACTTTGAACCTTAGATTGAATATCGTTTTTAAGCTCTAGCTTTTGATATTCCATATTCATATACTTCAACGTCTGAAGCGCTCGTTCCTTAAGATCATTAATCTTAAGTAATTCTTGCTTTTCTTCAACTTTAAGATTCATGTTAGAAGACACAAAATTAATTAAGAAAGAACTGCTCTCAATATTTTTTATGGCAAATGAAGCTTCACTTGGTATGTTTGGACTTTCCTTTATAATATCTAAAGATAAATCTTTAATAGAATCTATAATAGCCTTAAACTCTTCATTGTCTGCCGCTGGTTTAGCCTCAGGTATATCAGAGATGGTTGCTGTTAAATACGGTTTTTCTGAGGTGACTTCGTTAATTTGAAAACGCTTTTTACCCTGTATAACAACAGTTGTATTGCCATCTGGCATTTTTAATACTTTAAGAATACGCGCTACTGTACCTGTTTTATAGATATCTTTTGCTGTAGGGTTTTCTACAGCTTCGTCTTTTTGAGACACCACACCTATAACTTTTCCGCCTTTATTAGCATCGTTTATAAGTTTTATAGAAGCGTCGCGGCCTGCTGTAATTGGTATTACTACACCCGGAAATAATACGGTATTTCTTAAAGGTAATATTGGTAACGATTCTGGTAAAGACTCATTATTTATAAGTTCTTCGTCTTCTGGCGTCATTAAAGGAATGAGTTCAGAATTTTCGTCAAAATCTTGAAATGACAAACTGTCAAGTCCTAAAAATTTTTGTTTTCCCATAGTATATATAAGCCATTCTGTCATTTAGTCTAACAGAATTGCATTTGTTTAAATGTATTAATAATTAACCTTAAACTGATTATCAAATAGTTACAATATATTTAAAGTTATTCACACTAGTATATTTTCAATTGTTATGCCATTACCTTTGATTGACATAAAGCATTTCTATATTTTCTGTTAAAAATCATCGCTTCGAGTGAAATTCACCTTTTGAAATTTTGTATAGAGTAATCTTAGAAATACTGAAGGTTATCAAAACTATTTACTCAATCTTGGTAAATAAATAAAACTGACGGCGCACTAATTATAACAGTTAAAGAAAAAAATAAAACTATTTTCACCAAAACTGTAACACTTAACAAAACGTAATATCTATATACCAAAGCAATTGTTTTTTTGACAACAACCAATCAAAATATCGAACAGTTACTATTGCATTGTAAAACTGGAAACCAACGCGCACAACTAGAGGTTTATACCAGGTACAATAAAGCAATGTATAACACCGCAATTAGAATTGTAAAAGATTCTTTTAAAGCTGAAGACATAATGCAAGAGTCATTTTTAACAGCCTTTACAAAGCTAAATACACTTAAAGACATTAACGTGTTTGGTGCATGGTTAAAACGCATTGTAGTAAATAATAGTATTGCATACTACAATAAAACGTCTAAGCAAAATGAAGTGCCCTTAGATACCGTATTGTATAAAGTTGAAAATAACAATGGTATTGAAGAGAACCATCTTAATAACGAAAAAGTAAAACAAATAATACATGTAATGGCAACCTTAAAACCTAATTATAGTTTAGGGCTATCCTTACATCTTATTGAGGGTTATGATTATGAAGAAATTTGTGAAATAATGGATATTTCTTATGCCAATTGCAGAACGCTAATTTCAAGAGCAAAAGAAAGTTTACGACAAAAATTAGTACAAACAGCCTAGCTGATACTTATGAAAAAAGATATTATAGACCAATTATTTGATGATCTAAAGGGTGAGTTTAATGTGAATGCACCTAAACAAAACCATGAGCTTCGCTTTTTAGATAAGCTCAAAGCTACAGATTTGTCTGTGGGTACTTCTAAAAAATCATCGCGTTTTAACTGGAAACCATTTTTAGCTATCGCTGCTTGTTTCGTTATTTGCTTAAGTGTATTTACAGCACTAAACACTACAACAGATGAAATGGATTTGGCTAGCGTATCACCAGAGTTATCTAAAACACAAGATTTCTTTACAGCAACACTAGAGACTGAACTAAAAAAACTAAATAATGAACGCTCACCATTAACTGAGCAAATTATTAAAGATGCTTTAACGCAAATTAAATTACTAGAAAAAGAGTACAAAAACCTTAAAACTAATTTAACCGAAAGCGGAAATGACCAACGTATTATTTATGCTATGATTACCAACTTTCAAAACAGAATAGACATTTTAAATATTGTCTTAGAAGAAATTGAAACTATTAAAAATTTAAAAACAACTATCAATGATACTAAAAATACAATATAAATTAGCACTATTACTGCTACTTATACCTTTTATAACTTTGGCAAATACAGATGTTATAGAACCTAAAACAACTAAAGAAAGAAACATTAAAAAGTCTTATAATGTTGCCCCTAATGCAACATTAAAAGTAACCAATAGTTTTGGAAACCTCAATATTATTACTTGGGATAAAAACCGAATTGAATTTGATATTACCATAAGAATTACAGGTAATGATACAGAAAAAGTACAAGACCGTCTTAATAGGATAACTATAGACTTTTCTGCTTCTAGTGACCTAGTTTCTGCTGTTACTATAATTGAAAGAAACAAAAGCAATTGGTGGAATTGGGGAAAAAAAATGAATCTAAAAATGGAAATTGACTACATTATAAAGATGCCAATGACTAATAATGTAAATTTAAAAAATGAATTCGGAACAATCTTATTAGATAAACTTAAGGGTTCTAGTAAAATAAGCTGTAATCATGGAAAAATTACAACGAAAGAACTAATGTCTAATAGTAATGAGATAAGCTTCAATCATACAAAAGACAGTTATTTTGAATATATTAATAAAGGTGAGATTTCAGCAAATCATAGTGGTTTTACAATCTCAAAAACTGAAAATATAGCTATTAAAGCAAACCATACAAGTTCAATAGTAGAGTTTGCCGAAAATGTAGCTTACGATTGTAATTTTGGTTCTCTAAAAGTAGATAACCTTAATAATATAGAAGGCAAAGGTAATCACCTAACTTTTAGAATTGGTAATGTCTTTAAAAGATTAAAAATTAAAGGGAGTCACGGTTCTTTAAAAATTGATAAAATAGCTGCTAAGGCTAATAGCATTGATATTGATACTAAATTTACGAGTATGACTATAGGTTATGATGCGGCCTTTAATTTTAATTTCGATTTAGATTTTGCACATGGCTCTTTAAGAAACTCTGATGGCTTTAATTTTATAAACAAAGAAACAACGCATACTAGCAAAAAATATGATGGTTACCACGGAACTAAAGATTCTGGCAACATTGTAAAAATTAGCTCACAACACGGAAGTGCAAATTTTAAAAGACAATAACTAGCATCACCTAAATAAAAAATCAATCAATTAAAACAATTACAAAATGAAACTATTAAAATCAATTACAGTATTAGTTTTTCTTTTAAGCACTACCCTATCATCTGCACAATGGGGAAACGGAAAAAAAATTAAAGGCAATGGTGACATTACCACAGTAAAAAGAACCACAACCGATTATGAAAGTCTAAAAGCAGCAGGACCAATGGATTTTATATTAGTTGAAGGTAAAGAGGGTAATATTACCATTAAAGGAGATACCAATGTTATAGAATATATTGTAACCGAAGTCGTTAACAATACCTTAGTAGTAAAAGTAAAAAACGGTATTAACCTAAAACCTACGCAAGCCATAGTAATTACGGTGCCTTACGAGCGTATAAACCGTGTTTCGCTTGCAGGATCTGGTGATATAGAAAATAGAGGCACTCTAGAGAGTAATGATTTTAATGTCGCTCTTACAGGTTCGGGCGATATTAAGCTTAATGTTTCTGCTCAAAATATTGAAAGCAGTATTGCAGGTTCTGGTGATATTACATTAAAAGGTACTACTAATGACTTAACAACTAAAATTGCAGGTTCAGGCGATTTTAACGGAAGTAATTTATCTAGTAAAAATGTGACTGCAAAAATTACAGGCTCAGGCGATATAAGTGTTATTTGCAATGGCGAATTAACTGTAAGAATTACGGGTTCTGGTGATGTAGAATATTCTGGAAAACCAACTAAAAAAGACACAAAAATTACAGGCTCTGGTAGCGTTAGTAATTAGACTATACTGATTAATAAATTTAAAAAAGGATGAGCGCGTTGGTTTATCCTTTTTTTTTGAAGCAATTAAAAAGAGCCCTCTCTTATATTTACAATATTACCATAAATATCACACTTTAATTTTAAAGATCATTATTTTCTAAATCAACAAGATATAATTGTCTGTATTTTTCAATTACTTCTAACTTGTAAAAACCAATAACCAAAGTCTGTTCTTCATAGAATTAATTTATTCAATAAACCTTAAGATGTTTTGTCTACAATTTCAAATATGTAAAAGTCATATCCTCAGAAATTGTTGAATCATCTACTGTACTAGTTGCCAAAAAGCCGTCTTCAACAATAGTTGTAATAATACTTGTGCTTTTTAAGAAATACAAAACCTCACCTGTTTGGGTTAAAGTAATGGTGATATTATTATCAATTTGTAGCCATGTAAAGGCTATAATTTCGTTAAACTGTGTGCATGCTACAAAGAAATCAACATCACTTTCTGATATTGGTGTAAATGTTATAGTAGGAAATGAGTTATTTACAAACTCGCCTGTACCATCTGCATTAAATGTTATAAATTCATTTTCATAACAATCTATTTCACCTAAATAGTTAGTTGTTGGTATGCCATCATTATCTATATCTAACAAATTATTAGATAATATAAATAGTAATTGCCAAGTTCCTATGGTTGGTATACCATCAGTAGTACAGTCGCCTAAACCACTAATAATAAGTTGTAATAAGCCATTAGGGTCACCACAAGCTTCAATTTGGTTTAGTAAAGCAACACGGTACGCAATACAAGTAGTTTGCAAATTTATATCTGCTGCGTTTTCATAATTAAGCCTAGCTATTTCTGTATTTTCTATAGCTAAGTTACAGAGGTTAATATTTTCTATAACACAATTTCCTAATGCACTAATAATAGATTGCAACGTACCTTCTGCATCACCACAAGCCTCTATTTGGTCTTGGAGTGCATCTCTATATACTTGGCAAAACAAATTGTAATTATCTTCTGTTGCTGCGTTAAAACTAGTTGCGGCATTACCCGTTGCAATAATAGCTAGTTGGCAAGCATTATCATCAATAAACACATCACCATCATAGGGCTCGTTATCACAACTTATAGATATGCAGAGCACTATGAAAGTACATAGTACAAACATTTTTTTTATCATAGCACTATAAATTTAAGCATTTATTCTCACTCTGTTAGCAAACAGCTAAAAAACGCAAGATCTTAGTATAGCGTTTCTTCTGTTTTAATATTTTTAATGGTAGATAAAATTAAAGCACCTGCAATAAAAAATGTAACCAAAAATAAAATAGAATAACGCATACTACCTGTAATTTGAGCGATAAACCCATATAAAAACATACCAATTACGATACCTATTTTTTCTGCAACATCATAAAAACTAAAATACGATGCTGAGTCTTCTGTACCTTCTGGTATTAATTTACTGTACGTAGATCTAGATAATGCCTGTATACCACCCATAACCAAACCAACAGATGCGGCTGTAATGTAAAAATGCATTGGTGTGGTTACAAAATATGCAAATCCACAAATTAAAATCCACACACAAATAACATAGATTAAGGCTTTTATATTGCCAATTTTTAGTGATAATTTGGCCGTGTAATTGGCACCAACTACAGCAATTAGTTGAATTAAAAGAATACTAATAATTAGACCTGTTGTAGAATCTTGCGTGCCCCAATCTAACTCTTCTACTGCAAAATAAGTAGCTGCGATCATAATGGTTTGTACAGCCATACTGTACACAAAAAAAGCCGTTAAATAACGTTTTAATATGCGGTTAGTTTTTAAGGCTTTCCAGATTTTTTTTAATTCATTAAAACCATACATTAACACAGATCTGGTGACTTTATGACCTTTATTAGTCCCTGTTGGCAAATATTTAAACGTGTATTGTGCAAATAAAACCCACCAAACACCAACTAATATAAAAGCTATTCTGGTTGGCTGTGCACTGTTTTCAAAACCAAACCATTCGTACTTAAGAATCATTATTAAATTAAGAAGTAATAACAAAACACTACCTATATAACCCATAGAAAATCCTTTGGCACTAATTTTATCTTGTTGTTCTGGGTAAGCAATATCTGGTAAGTAAGAATTATAAAACACTAAACTTCCCCAAAAACCAACTAAGCCTAAAACATAGCAAACCATACCAAAGACTATATTTTCTAAAGAAAACCAATACAATCCTATGCAAGATGCAGCACCCAAATAACAAAAGAATTTCATAAATCCTTCCTTATTACCTACATAATCTGATATACCAGATAAAATTGGTGAAAGAATAGACACAATTAAAAAACTAAAAGCAGTAACATAACTAATTAGCGAGTCGTTATTAAACTCGTAACCTAAAAAAGTGACGGTGTCACTTAGTACTTTCCCAGTGTCTTCATCTTTTATTATAGTTAAAGCACCATAAAAAATAGGAAATACAGCAGATGAAATCACCAAAGGATATACCGAATTTGCCCAATCATAAAATGCCCAAGCGTTAAGAAGTTTTTTACTTCCTTTTTTAAGTTCACTCATATATCAGTTTCTTGTAGATTTAAGACCTTGCCCATTTTTAAGATTAAAAAAATATTTACTCTAAAAAGTGAACAAAAAAAGCTGCCCAAAATGAGCAGCTTCTAAAGTAATTAATATTTATTACTCTGTGTTAATTTATAGGTCTAAATGCTGTAACACCATATTTTTTTGCTTCAGCTTTCGCCTTTGGTGCTAATGCTATTAAATTTGCTATACGAGAGTCGTTACTAGGGTGTGTGCTTAAAAACTCTGGAGGTGCTTGTCCACCACTATTAGCTTTCATTCGTTTCCATAACTCTGGTCCTTCATCTGGGTTATAACCTGCAATTGCCATTAGGTATGCACCTATTTTATCAGCTTCTGTTTCATGCCCTCTACTAAAAGGCAACATACCACCAACACTAGAAGCTATACCAAAAGCTTGGTTGTACAAACCTAAGTTTTCGTCATTTTGTAAGGCTATATTTCCAACGAGAGAAATACCTTGTTGCAACATACCAGCACTCATACGTTGCTGACCATGATTTGCTAAAGCATGTGCAACTTCGTGCCCCATAATAGCAGCGACACCAGTTTCGTTTTTAGCTATTGGCAAAATACCTGTGTAAAATGCAATTTTTCCGCCTGGCATACACCATGCATTAACTTGCTCAGACTCAATAAGGGTATATTCCCATTTATAATCATCTAAGTAACCCTGAAAACCATTTGCGTTTAAATAACGCTCTGCAGCAACGGCTATACGTTGCCCAACACGTGTTATCATATCAGCGTCTGCAGTACCTGTAACAACTTTATTTTCTGTTAGTACTTGGTTGTACTGTGCAAAAGCAGACGGAAACAAGCTATCGTTAGACATAAAAGCCATGGTCTTCTTGCCAGTAAAGGGATTAGTTGCACAAGAAAATGCAACTACAAGAATAGACAATAGAGCTATGCTTTTCTTAAAATTCATAATAAGAGGTTTTAATTTAAATTTAAAAATACAAAATCATGACTAAATATAAGACACAAAATTAAGGTAGTAGTCACTATTATTTATATAAAGACTAGCTAATGTGTATTACGTTCAACTTAATACTATAAAATTATAAGGTTAACAAAAGTTGAAATCTAAATAACCCAAAAATCAACACAAACAATATTTATATTATATGTAAACCCGTTGTGCATTTTGGTATAAAAAACATCAAAATGTCTAAAATTTTCGCTTTTTTTTCCTCAATCCTAAAGGATGAATCAAAAATTTCATCGATATTACCCTAAGGGCTAGGGAAAAATTGATGTAATTAATCAAAATGCACAACGGGTTATGTAATTAATAAAACGTTAATTCGACAAATACAACATTATAAATTTTGTAATTTTAAAACATGAAAAAGATATTACTATTAATAGGCATTTGTTTGTTTTTTAGCTGCAACAGTTCAGCACAAAAAGACAATAAAAAAGAGAAAAAAGCATTTAAAATCACCAAAACGGATGCCGAGTGGAAAACTAAACTAACAAGCCAACAATATTATGTTTTAAGACAGGCTGGTACAGAACGCCCTTTCTCTAGTCCATTAAATAAAAATTATAAAAAAGGTACATACCATTGTGCTGCATGTAATATCGCACTTTTTAAAAGCGAGCATAAATTTGATTCTGGCACTGGATGGCCAAGTTTTGACAGAGAAATAAAAGGAAATGTAGCTTTTGGTACAGATACAAAAATAGGATACACAAGAGACGAAGAACATTGCGCAACTTGTGGCGGACATTTAGGACATGTTTTTAATGATGGCCCAAAGAACACAACCGGAAAACGCCACTGTATAAACGGTGATGCGTTAATTTTTGTACCTTCTGAATAATGAAAAGCTATCTCACAAGCACTATTAAACAATTTGAATATTACAAAAGTCTTGGTGATAAAACCATAAATCAACTTTCTTTTACAGAGCTTAAAAAAGAATTTTTAGAAGATTCTAACTCAATTTCTGTAATTATAAAACACATGTCTGGCAATATGTTAAGCCGCTGGACTCATTTTTTAACTGAAGATGGAGAAAAAGAATGGCGCAAACGCGATGAAGAGTTTATAGATTCATTTTCTACAAAAGAAGAATTAATTTTTGCTTGGGAAGCAGGCTGGAGTTGCTTATTTAAAGCAATAACACCTTTAAATATAACAGATTTAGAACAAATTATTTATATAAGAAACCAAGGCCATAGCGTAACAGAAGCTATAAATAGACAAATGATGCATTACGCCTATCATGTAGGACAGCTCGTGTTTTTAGGTAAATTAATAAAAGGCAAGCAATGGCAATCTCTATCTATTTCTAAAGGAAAATCGGCAGAATACAACAACACTAAGTTTTCAAAAAATAAAGCACGAAGACATTTTACAGAAGACCTTTAATATTACATTTTCGTTTCGTAAATTCGTGTCTTCAAAATTCAACTAAAAAATTGACGCATGAGTAAATACGATATAATAGTTTTAGGAAGTGGTCCTGGTGGGTATGTTACTGCAATTAGAGCATCTCAACTAGGTTTAAAAACTGCCGTTATAGAAAAAGAAAGTCTTGGTGGTGTATGTTTAAACTGGGGCTGTATCCCAACTAAAGCACTTTTAAAATCTGCACAAGTTTTTGAATATCTTAAACATGCTGAAGATTACGGACTAAAAGTTAAAGATGCAGCTCACGATTTTGATGCTGTTGTAAAACGTAGCCGTGGTGTTGCTGATGGTATGAGTAACGGAGTAAAATTCTTAATGAAAAAGAATAAAATTGACGTTATTGAGGGTTTCGGTACGCTTAAAAAAGGCAAAAAAGTAGATGTAGATGGTAAAGAATATTCTGCAGACCACATTATAATTGCAACAGGAGCGCGCTCTAGAGAATTGCCAAGTTTACCACAAGATGGCAAAAAAGTAATAGGTTATAGAAAAGCAATGACCTTAGAGACACAACCTAAAAAGATGATTGTTGTAGGTTCTGGCGCTATAGGTGTAGAGTTTGCATATTTCTACAACTCAATGGGAACAGATGTTACTATTGTAGAATATTTAGATAAAATAGTCCCTGTAGAAGATAACGACGTGTCTAAACAATTAGAGCGTAGTTTTAAGAAATCTGGAATAAAAATAATGACTTCTGCCGAAGTTACAAGTGTAGACACCTCAGGAAACGGTGTTAAAGCTACTGTAAAAACTAAAAAAGGTGAAGAAGTTATTGAAGCTGATATTGTTTTATCTGCAGTGGGTATAAAGTCTAATATTGAAAACATCGGTTTAGAAGATGTTGGTATTGCTGTTGATAGAGATAAAATTTTAGTTAACGATTATTACCAAACAAATATACCAGGCTATTACGCCATTGGTGATGTAACACCAGGACAAGCTTTAGCTCATGTAGCTTCTGCTGAAGGTATTCTTTGTGTAGAAAAAATTGCAGGACAGCATGTTGAAGCTTTAGATTACGGCAACATACCAGGTTGTACGTATTGCTCACCAGAAATTGCTTCAGTTGGTTTAACAGAGCAACAAGCAAAAGACCAAGGATTAGATGTTAAGATTGGTAAATTTCCGTTTTCTGCATCTGGTAAAGCAAGCGCAAGTGGCGCTAAAGATGGCTTTGTAAAAGTTATTTTTGATGCTAAATATGGCGAATGGTTAGGCTGCCATATGATTGGTGCCGGTGTAACAGACATGATTGCAGAAGCCGTTTTAGGTCGTAAGTTAGAAACAACTGGTCACGAAGTCTTAAAAACAGTACATCCTCACCCAACAATGAGCGAAGCAGTTATGGAAGCTGTTGCGGATGCTTATGGTGAAGTTATACATTTATAATAAGTTTGTAAGTTCTAAAAAATGCGATTCAAAATTGAATCGCATTTTTCTTTTAAATAAATATTATGATATCAACATCAATTAGACGGTTTAAAGTATTAGACGCACTAAGAGGTTTAGCAGCATTACTCGTCTGCTTATTTCATATGCCTAGAATGTCCTTTATTACAGATAATAAATTTATACACTCAGCAGGTATATTTGTAGATCTATTTTTTATTCTAAGTGGTTTCGTAATCTATCATAATTATAAAGAGAGATTAAAAAATATTATTGATGCTAAAATATTCATAATTAAAAGGCTGAAGCGTTTATATCCATTACATGTTTATACTTTAATAATAATACTTTTAGTGGAAATTATTAAATTAATTACTTATGAAATTCTTCCTTATCAAGATGTTCCGTTTTCAGATAATAGTGTTCATGGATTTTTTATTAATCTATTTTTACTAAACTCAACACCTCTTTTTGCAGGGTTTTCTTGGAACGGACAAAGTTGGTCTATAAGTGCTGAAATCATTTGTTATTTATTGTTTGTTCTTTCTTCTTTATATTTATTTAAAACTAAAAAAACAACCATCTTAACATCATTGTTAATAATTGTATTGGCTTATTTGTTTTATTATCAAAACTATGGTGATTTACAAATTTTACCACATACTGACTTTAATTTTATTCGTGCATTTATAGGTTTCTTTTTAGGAATTTTAGTTTACATTTTTAAACAAAATATTATTACTCAAAGAGTTTACAACTTATATTTACCAAGCGTAATTGAATTTATTACAATTCTTTCTCTCATATATTTTACTTGTAACTATCACACATTTAAGGAGTACTATTACATATTCCAAATATTATTCGCTATTACTATTTTTATATTTTCTTATGAACGTGGTGTAATTTCATTATTACTTTCTAAATCAATATTTCAAAAACTTGGTCTTTGGTCCTACTCTATATACTTAAATCATACGTTTATGATTATGGTATTTCAGATGCTATTTGTTAAAATACTAAAATTTGAAGGTTTTTCATTAATTATAGCAGACCTATTATTAATAATAACAACGTGTATTTATTCTAGATACACGTATGAGTTTATAGAAAAAAGATTTTACAGTAAACTTGTAAAATAAATAAAAGTGTTTAATTTATTTCGGTCAAATTCGATTGTTAATATTTATAAGCATTTAAAACCTATAACCAAGTCCTAGAAATAGACCATTAGGTGAAATCTCTTCAAACCCAATAGTATATTTCATATGAACATCTAATTTTTCAAGAATATCATAAGCAAAACTTAGATCTGCTCTCACCTTAAATTTATTTGTAAAAAAATCAAAAAAGTAATTTAAACTTGGACCAACAAGAACGTGTAAGCTATTATCTATATCGTATTTTAAATAAATAGGCGCGTTTAAAAATTTAAAATCACTAATACCAATGTACAGTAACTCTGGTTGAATATGAAAACCATTATCTATTTTAAAATCTACAAAAGCGCCACCATAGTACCCAATTTCAGTTTCAGGATTAGTACCAAAGTCACCCTCTAAAACCTTGAAAAAGGTAAAGTTTAATCCTCCTTTAATACCGTAATCTGTTTGTGCAGTGAGTTGCATGGTAAAAGCAACGCAAATAATTACCATTAAAATGTATGTTCTTTTCATAACTATAGTATTAGTAGACTTTGTATAGCTAAATCATAACTTTTTAATCCAAAACCTAAGATAACTCCTTTTGCGTTAGGTGATATATAAGATTGGTGTCTAAAATCTTCTCTAGCAAATGTATTAGAAATATGCACCTCTACAACTGGAGTAGAAATTGCTTTTACAGCATCGCCAATACCAATAGAGGTATGAGTATAGGCAGCAGCATTAAGTAGTATGCCATCATAAGAAAAACCGACCTCTTGCAACTTATTAATAAGCTCACCTTCTATATTAGACTGAAAATAATCAATTTGAACATTTTTAAATTTAGACCTAAGCCCTTCTAAATAATCGTTAAACGTTTCACTTCCATAAATTTCTGGTTCGCGTTTACCTAATAAGTTTAAATTAGGACCATTGATTATAATAAACTGCTTCATACGTATTTGTTATATTATTTTTATTATGTGCCATATACAATTAGCAAATGCTAGTGAAATTTGACACCTTATTGAAGTCTTGTAATTATGTAAAGGTATTAAAATAAGCGCATAAAAAAACCGAAGCATTTGCTTCGGTTTTAAAAGTATAATTCTAATTATTTAGAATTTATAAGTAATACCAAAATTGATGTTAGTTAAATCTAAATTAAGACCAAAAGTATTTGTCGCCTCTGCACCTTCGCTATCATCTTTAGCACTTGCATAAGATAAAGAACCGAAAGAAGCTCTTAAAGCGATACAATCTGACACAAAATAGTTAACACCTGGTGCAACTGCAAATGCAAAAGTATCTACACTTAATTCACCACCACCATTTGGCTCAAATTTAGTACTTGTGTATGCAACACCAGCACCTACCATAAAAGAAAATTGCTTTGCAGGTGTAAAAAAATAGTTTGCACCAATAGCACCACCAAAGGAAGATGACTTGTCCTCATTAAAATCTTCAGAAGAACCAATAATTAAACCAGCTTCTAATGAAATGTTGTCCGTTAAAAAGAATCCAACTTCAGGAGAAAATGTAAATTCATTAGATTTAAAATCTGCAACGTTAGTGTTAGAGAATCCAACAGAACCACTTACATAAACATCACCTTTTTCAAAACCACCAGTTGTACTGTCGTCTTGTGCATTAATGTTGGTAAATCCGAAAACTGCAACCGCAGCCATAAGTAATAATTTTTTCATAATTGTAAGTTTGTTTAAAATAATTTGGTCGGCAAAGCTATGTAATAGCAAACTGATAAACAAGAAAAAACATATAAAAAAATACTTTTTACCCGATAATAATGTTGTTTTAACTGATAAATTGAAGAATAATTGACAAAAAAAGAGACTCATAAAGTCTCTTTTTTTTGAAAATTGATTATTAAAATTTATATCCTACACCAAGTGTAACTGTATTAATTTTAATACCGAAATCACCGTCACCAGTAAAATGATCGTTTAATTGAAAACCATATCTTGCTTGTGCAAAGAAGTTCTCATTAATATCATAACCTACACCTACTGCTAATTGTATGTTTAAGTTTGTAAAATCATCTCCTAGTAAGTCCTCGATAGCATCGATATCATCACCACCAGCAAAACCAATTTGTGGTCCAAATTGAATATTAAATTCTTCTGAAACATGATACTTAGCGATAGCATTAAGTGCAATCATAGAAATGTCACCTGCCATAGCATAAGTTAATTCTGGTTGTAAACTAAACTTATCAGAAAGTCCAAACTCAGCAAAAGCACCTATATGGAAACCTGTCTCTGAATCTGCATCACCACCTTCAACATCTGGTGATAAAATTGATAAACCAGCAGTTGCACCGAACGTGGTGTCTTGTGCATTAACACTAGCAAAAGCAAATACTGCAAAAGCAGCTAAAAATAATTTTTTCATAATATTTAAGTTTTTAAAATTGATTAATACAAACTAAAGTCTTTTTTTTTAAATATTAAAACATATTAGTAGAGTTATTAACAATTTTACAAACAAATTTATATAAAAATCTGAAAAACAAATGATTATAAAAATAATTATTAACAATAATTTGTTAAAACACGATGAAATACGTAGTGCTTTTCGTCTTTTTAAAGTTATAAAACACTAATTTTAACTTATGAAATGGCAAGAAGCACTGTTAGATTACAAACATTATCTACAAATTGAACGTGGATTGTCTCAAAATTCGATTGAAAATTACGCTTATGATATAAAGAAACTTATTAAATATCTTGAAGCAGAATCTATAAACACGTCACCTATTATTATAGATACAGAAATTATAAAACAATTTATTTATACTATATCTAAATCTATAAACCCTAGATCTCAAGCTCGACTTATATCTGGGCTGCGCAATTTTTTTGACTATCTAATATTCGAAAAATACAGAGAAAATAACCCTCTAGAACTTATTGAGTCACCGAGAATTGGCAGAAAATTACCAGATACATTATCTATAAAAGAAATAGACGACTTAATTAATGCCATAGATTTGGGTTACACCTATAGAAACATAAATTTAGGACACCGTAATAAAGCCATTATTGAGACCTTATACAGTTGCGGCTTACGTGTAAGCGAATTAATTAATCTTAAAATTTCTGACTTATTTTTTAAAGAAGGTTTTATAAAAGTAACTGGTAAAGGTGACAAGGAGCGGTTTGTGCCTATTGGTAACTCTACTCAAAAATTTATAACTATTTGGCTAGACGTTAGAAAACATATAGACATAGATGCTAATGCAAAAGACAATGTCTTCTTAAACTACAAAGGCAATACATTAACAAGAGCTATGATTTTTACTATTATTAAAAATTTAGTAGAAAAAACAGGGTTAAAAAAAAATGTATCACCACATACGTTTAGACATTCTTTTGCCACGCACCTATTAGAAAACGGCGCAGACTTAAGAGCTATACAGATGATGCTAGGCCATGAGAGTATTACAACAACAGAAATATATATGCATGTAGATCGCTCTCATTTAAGCGATGTCTTAAACACCTATCACCCAAGAAAATAAAAAAAGAGCATTCAACTTAATTTTGAATGCTCTTAATTGTATAATTAAAACGTTGAAATAAAATCTATTTCGCAATATTTACAGCTCTAGTTTCTCTAATGACTGTTACTTTTACTTGACCTGGATACGTCATATCTGTCTGAATTTTCTGAGAAATTTCAAAAGATAAACCTGCAGCTACCTCATCGGATACTTTTTCACTTTCTACAATAACACGTAACTCTCTACCTGCCTGTATAGCATACGCTTTATTTACACCAGGAAAACCAAAGGCTACATCTTCTAAATCTTTAAGACGTTGTATGTAAGAATCTAAAACTTGACGTCTTGCGCCTGGTCTTGCACCAGATATAGCATCACAAACCTGAATTATTGGAGATAACAATGTTGTCATTTCTATCTCATCGTGGTGAGCACCAATAGCATTACAAACTTCTGGTTTCTCGCCAAATTTTTCTGCCCATTGCATCCCTAAAATAGCATGTGGAGTTTCTATATCTGCTTCAGATGATGGCACTTTACCTATATCGTGAAGTAAACCTGCACGTTTAGCCAATTTAGGATTTAGTCCCAACTCTGCTGCCATAACACCACAAAGTTTTGCAACTTCTCTAGAGTGTTGTAATAAGTTTTGTCCGTAAGACGATCGGTATTTCATACGACCCACCATTTTTATTAATTCAGGATTTAATCCATGAATTCCTAAATCTATAACCGTACGTTTACCTACTTCTATAATTTCTTGTTCTATTTGCTTTTCGGTCTTCTTAACAATTTCTTCAATACGAGCAGGATGTATTCTACCATCTGTGACTAATTTATGTAAAGATAAACGCGCAATCTCACGTCTTACAGAATCAAAACAAGATAAAATAATAGCCTCTGGCGTATCATCTACAATAATTTCCACACCTGTTGCAGCTTCAATTGCTCTAATGTTACGACCTTCTCTACCAATAATTCTACCTTTAACGTCATCAGACTCTATATTAAAAACAGAGACACAATTATCAACAGCTTCTTCTGTACCAATACGCTGTATCGTATTAATAATAATTTTCTTAGCCTCTTGTTGGGCAGTTAACTTGGCCTCTTCTACATGGTTTTGTATAAATGCCATGGCATCTGTTTTAGCTTCTTCTTTTAAAGATTCTATTAGTTGCGCTTTAGCTTCTTCTGCAGATAAAGCAGAAATCACTTCCAATTGTTTAATTTGGCTTTTGTGCGCCTTATCTACTTCTTCTTTTTTCTTGTCTAAAAACTCTAACTTAAAATCGTAATCTTTTTCTTTACTTTCTAAAGATTGGTTTGTTTTTTTAGATTTAGATAATTCACTAGATATTTGAGATTCTTTATCTCTAATACGTTTTTCGGCTTCTGCCATTTTTTTATCACGAGAAAGAATAACCTTTTCATGTTCTGCTTTTAGCTCAATAAATTTTTCTTTTGCCTGAAGTATTTTATCTTTCTTTAAAGACTCAGCATCTAATTTTGCTTGCTTTAAGATTGATTTTGAATCGCTTTCTGCATTTAATATTAATTTAGATGCATTGCCTTTTTCTAATGCTTTTGCTATAATATATCCTAGTATTATTCCTAATACTACTCCTCCTACAATGTATAAGATTGTGTTAGTTTCCATGTTTATTTTTTAGTTTTAGTGTCTAAACTCAATTTAAAATTTAATTTCTTAGAAATAAAAAATCAAAATGAGTAGTATAAAAAAAGCCTACATCAATTATCGGTTTTGTATAAACTCCTTAAAAACAAGTTTAGGGCTAACAAGCTGATCAAAAATCTGTCTAAGATACTGTGTTACTAAAACAAGTTTAGCACGGGCAGCACTAACAGCACGATTTTACAACTTAAACTCACCCTTTTTAAAGAATTGATCGTTGAGTTTATCAAAAAATGTAACTAATGTAGGCAGTAACCTTATTTATTTTAAAGAACGTACGAGTTAAATATGTGATTGTAAAAGGTCATTTAAAGCTTCTAACTTCTCTTGCACCTCTTCATTAACATATTCTTTATCTATAGATTTTTGTTCTACTTGAGCTGCAAATTGTAATGCACACATTGCTAATACATCTTGTTTATCTCTTACAGAATAGTTTTGTTCAAATTGACCAATCATGGTCTCAATTTGCTTTGTGGCCTTTCGTAAACCTTCTTCTTGCTTAGGGTTTATTGTTAATGGATAAACTCTATTTGCTATAGAAAGCTTTATTTTTAATTGATCTGCCATTTAAATTTACAAAATTATTCAGAGAGCTGACCAATACAATGGTCTATATCTCTAATTAATGCATTTATCTTTAGCTTCGTTTCTCGCTTATTTTCGTCACTACCAAGCATTGAATTTGCCATTTTAAGTGTTTCATACTTATCTGACCAAGATTTAATTTCATCTTGTTGCTGTATTAGCTTGTGTTGTTGTTGGCTTAACTGTTCAGTTAACTTTGCATTAGTTTGTTTTAAAACCTCCTTCTTATGCAAAACCTTACTGATTTTATTTTCTAAGGCATCAACAATGTCTTCTATTTTACTCATTAAAGCAATTCAATACTATTGTAACAAAGTTAACATACCTTATGAAAAAATACAATTCTTTTACAATTATTTTTAATAAGTATAACATCAATATAAATTGAGCGTTAAAAAATAATACACCTTTACTGCTTGGTAATAGCTACAAATTAATATTTTAGCTATATAGCTTATTATATGAAAAACATTTTGTTCTTATTTTTAATTTCTAGCTCACTATATGCACAATCAGAATATCCTCAAGATTATTTTAGAAATCCGTTAGATATACCTACAGTACTCGCTGGTACTTTTGCAGAATTAAGATCAACACACTTTCATGGTGGCTTAGATATTAAAACCCAACAAAAAGAAGGCTTAAAAGTATATGCCGCTGCAAATGGATATATAAGCAGAATTAAAATCTCTCATTTTGGTTACGGCAAAGCTATTTATATAACACACCCAAATGGCTACACTACAGTTTACGGTCATCTGCAAAAATTCTCTAAACGTTTAGAGGATTATATAAAAGATTGCCAATATGCTAAAGAAAGTTTTGAAGTTGAAGTGTTTCCCAACACAACAGAATTACTTATTAATACAGATGAAGTTATTGCCTATTCTGGTAATACAGGAGGATCTGGTGGGCCACATTTGCATTTTGAAATTAGAGACAACCAAGAACGCCCAATAAACCCTATGTTATTTGGTTACGACATTAAAGACACTACGGCACCTTATGTATCTGGTATTTATGCCTACACAAAAGATAAAAACGCTGTTGTTAACGGTGAAACAAAACGCATACCTCTAAGACTTATTCCTAATAAAAATGGTAGTTATGACGTAGAAAAAATTACGGCTTACGGCAATATTGGTTTTGGTATTGTATCTAATGACAAGCAAGATTTAGCACCAAATAATAATGGTGTTAGTAATATTCAGACTTTTTATAATGGCAATAAAAGTTTAGAAATAGATTTTAAACGGTTTAGTTTTGAAGAAACAAAACACATAAAACGCTTAGTAGATTATGAATATTATAGAACCCATAAATCTAAAATTCAGAAATTATTTATAGAACAAAACAACCCACTTAGTCTTTATAAAGACGCTTATGATAATGGGTATATTAAAATTGAAGACAGTACTTCTTCTGTATATAAAATAAGGATCCGAGATTTTAAACAAAATGAAACTTGGGTTAGTATTCCTATTGAAGGTAAACACAGTAGTATAAGTGTAGCAAACGAAGAAAATATAAATACTTTAGACAAATCACTTGTGTATAGCGATAAGACCACCAAATTAGAATCGGGTAATGTTAGTGTAAGCTTTTACGCAAACACCGTTTATGATGATGTGCTTATTGACTTTAAAGTAAACTCAGATACGCTTCATCTTCATGAAGATAAAATTCCGCTTCAAAAGAATTTTTATATTAATTACGACGTTACTAATTACAAAACAGAGCACCAAGATAAAATATTTATTGCAAGACTTTATGGGTATTACAAAAGACCAAGTTATGTATACACTAAACGCAAAGGCAATATATTAAGTGCAGGCAGCAAAATGTTTGGCACCTACACCATTGCTATGGATACTATTTCGCCTACTATAAAGCCAGTTAACTTTCAAGACAATAAATGGTTGAGTAAATACCGCTATTTAAAGGTTAAAATTGATGACGAATTATCAGGCATTAGTAAATACAGAGCTACTGTAAATGGACAATGGATTTTAATGGAATACGATTACAAAACAAATACGTTAATACACGACTTTAATGATGGTATTATTAAAGACACTAAAAACGAATTAAAAATAATAGTTACAGATAATGTAGGAAATAGTTCTACATTTGAAGCAACATTTTTTAGAAAATAAAAACTAAACTATTTGAAACGCTTACAATTTACAGTACTAATAGGCTTACTAATAAGTTGCCTTTCTTTTTCGCAGTCTGCAACAATAAGAGGTGTTATTTTAGACGAAGCTAATAACCCTATTTATAATGTTAATATAAAAGCCAGCAATGGCGAAGGGACAACTACAAATATTAATGGCTTTTACGAACTTAAGATACCTTACGGTAAAGACATTATAGTCGTATTTACACATTTATCTCATAAACGCGTTGAGCAAATTTTTAATCTTAAAAACGGACAAGAATTATTATACAACCCTGTACTAAAAACAGATGTTGTACAAATTGCTACAGTTGTACTTAACACAAACACAAGACAGTCTGTAGATGGTGTTACAACACTATCTGCCGAAACCATAAGAACCATAAAAGGGGCACAACCTGGTGTAGAAAATATTTTAAAAACACTACCTGGTGTAAACATATCTAACGAGTTAAGTACACAATACTCCGTTAGAGGTGGTAACTTTGATGAAAACTTAGTTTATGTAAATGAAATAGAAGTTTACAGACCCTTTTTAATACGATCTGGTAACCAAGAAGGGCTGAGTTTTGTAAATACAGACTTGGTGCAAAATGTAGGTTTCTCTGCTGGTGGTTTTCAAGCAAAATATGGCGATAAACTATCTTCTGTTTTAGATATAACTTATAGAAATCCTGATAACTTTGGAATAAGAACCGATTTAAGTTTATTAGGTGGAAGCTTAGCTGTAGAAACCGTTAGTAAAGATGGTAAATTTTCTGGTATAGCAGGTGTACGCTACAGAGACAATAGTTTAATTTTAAATAATCTTGAAACCGAAGGCAATGTAGAACCTGTTTTTGCAGATGCACAAACATACCTTACCTACCGCTTTTCGAGTAAGTTTCATCTTAATTTTTTAGGTAACATCTCTATAAATAAATATAATTTTGAACCTCAAAACAGACAAACTAATTTTGGCACTATAGACGATCCAGTAGCTTTATTAGTAGCTTACAACGGACAGGAAAGAGATCAGTACCAAACCTATTTTGGTGCTTTTAAAGCCAACTATTTTGCAAGCGATGACTTAACATTAAAATTTATTGCATCTGCCTACCATACAACAGAGCAAGAGTTTTTCGATATTTTTGCGCAATACCGCCTTGGTGAAGTCAATACAAATATTGGTGATGATGATTTAGGCGAAGTAGAATTTAGCGAAGGTATTGGCTCTCAATTAACACACGCACGTAATGAGTTAGACGCACTTATTGTAAATGCAGAACATAGAGGTGATTACAAAATTGATGACGAAACCACGGTTGAATGGTCTGTAAAATATACACACGAAGATATAAGGGATCGTCTAGTTGAATATGAAGTTATAGACTCTGCTGGTTTTTCTATTAGACCACCAAACGTTAGCCAGCTTAACCCACAACCTTACCAAGCCTTTTCTGGTCCTTTAACAGCATTTCAAAACATACGTGCTTTAAATCGTGTAAACATTAATCGTTTGCAAGCTTTTGCTCAATACAGTAAACGCACATCATGGGGAGAAAACGAAGTGTTTTATAATGTTGGTGTACGCCAACATACTTGGGCAGTAGGAGGCGAAAATATTGAAGGTTCTACACAAACCGTATTTAGCCCAAGAGCACAATTTGCAATAAAACCAAACTGGGAGAAAGATATGCTCTTTAGAGTTGCCGGAGGCCTTTACTACCAACCACCCTTTTATAGAGAGTTACGAGATTCTTCGGGTGTGGTACAACCCAATGTAAAAGCACAAAAATCATTTCATATTGTATTAGGAAATGAATATAGTTTTGAAATGTGGGATAGACCTTTTAAACTCGTTACTGAAGCGTATTACAAAGGCTTAACTGATGTTAACCCCTATACCTTAGAAAATGTAAGAATTCGTTATCGTGCTAAAAATAATGCAGAAGCCTATGCCTATGGATTAGACGTACGTATTAATGGCGAGTTTGTACCTGGTACAGAGTCTTGGTTTAGCTTTGGGTATTTAAAAACTGAAGAAAACATAGATAACCGAGGTTTTATAGCAAGACCAACTGACCAACGGTTAAAGTTTGGAGCTTTGTTTCAAGATTATGTGCCAAATATTCCAGATTTAAAAATGTACTTAAACTTAGTCTATAATACTGGTGTACCTGGAGGATCTCCAAGTTATGCAGATCCTTATAATTTTCAGGTTAGACTTAGAGATTACAGACGTGCAGACTTAGGTATTTCTTATGTTATTGTTAATTCTGAAAAAACCTATAACGCAAAATGGAAAAATGCATTTAAAGATTTGTCTATTGGTTTCGAAATCTATAATATGTTTAATAACCAAAACACCATAACCAATACTTGGGTAAGGGATGTTTATAGTAAAAGACAATTTGCAATACCTAACTTTTTAACGCCTCGTGTTTTTAACCTAAGGTTATCTGCTAGATTTTAATTAGGTGTAAGATATTATGTAATCTTATTGTTTATAATTTTATATTCTAGTTTTTGTGCTAAAGCAAAACGAAATATTACTATGATGAAGACAAATCTCACATTTAAAAATCTATTTTAAAGCAAAAGGTAACGTTAGATTACAACAAATATAGACCTCTCTAAAATTAAATTATCAAAACTATACTTGCAATATCAACTTACTTGTAAGTCGTGAAATTTATGTCTATTAAAATAAAATGATTTTAATAGCTTACAAAAGAGTCTTACCTATTCTGTTTTTCAGCCTAAAAAAAAGTGTTTCAAAAAAATTAATATTGATTTAGGTATTACTAACTATTTAGATTCATAAAAAGAATACTAAATTAAAATATCACAAAATAAGATCTGTAAATAGGCAACAGGACAATAATATAATGGTAGAAAAGCTTTTCTTTAAACTTCATTATCCCTAATCTAGTCTGGTTATAATAGATAATTTCAATAAAAAACACACATCTTTCTTTTACCAATACCATTGAGACCAAATTATCACTTATTTAGAAGAATTAAACAAACTACAAGACCTATTTAATTAACCCTAAAAAAACATTTAAGGTCTCACACCCCACTCTAATATTTAATCTTTGTCTTAAATAGACGTCGTTTTACTTTTGCTGTAAACTCAATAATACTATATATTACGTAGTTGTAAGGATAACATTTAAATGAATTAAGTAAGCCAAACTTAGAGAAAAAATTAGCATATATATCTGCCATTATCTTCTCATCTGGGTACTTTATAAAACAATCTAGCTTCTTATTATAAGTACCTTTAGACCAACGCCCTGGTGAATCTTTGTTTCTAACACTAAACATATAATAAGGTATAAAACGAACGCTTTTGTAAATATTATTGTCTAATAAATGAAATTTAATATAAGACTCCATATTAATACGGCGATACTTATCGAATACTAATAATTTAGACTTTAATAAAATGTGGTCTGTTACAATTGGCCTTAAAATATCTAAATATGTAAAAACATCTTTATTATTTAATAACGCATACCGGTCTGTAATGCCACCATATTTTTCGCCAAAAGCTATCCATATTTTAGCTGAACTTAACTTATCTAAACTAGGATGCGGACTTTGCCATATAAAATCTGATCGGGTAATTAAAAATCGATCGTAAGTATTATCTAATTTAAGATCTTTAATATACTGTAAAGCAAGCGCTCTGTAATAAATTAATATACCTGCTGAAGCCGCAGGCTTATTTTTTTCGTCATAACAACCGCCTAAAAATGGTGCCACATCATCTGGTGCAAAATCTAATAATTCTCTCCAGTTATTAGTACCACCGTAAATGTTCTGAAAATTATCATAACCCAATGCATAATTTTCGTATTCTTCACTTACCCATTTATATTTGGCATGTTTCCAATATGGGTTTGCGTTATTATTAGTGTTAGACTCGCCAACGCAAAGTGCTAAATCTGCATTTAATTTATAAAAAACATTAGATTTAAATGAATCCCAAGTGAGATCTGACGCTCGGGCATGACCAAGAATAACAACTAAGCATTTGTTTTTCATTTTAAGCTGTAATACTATAATTAAGAGCTACTTGTAAATTCCACTAATGTATTAATAACATAATCTATATCTGCTTTTTTGTTATAAATACTTAATGAAAAACGGATAGAAGGTCGCTTTAATATTTGAACAGTAGACACTTCTTTTAAAACATGCGAACCAGTTGTACTACCACTTTGGCAAGCACTTCCTTTAGAGCACGCTATACCTTTTAAGTCTAATTGAAACTGAAGCATTGCTGCTTTTTCGGCCGTTACAGGTAATGCTACATTTATTAAGGTATAGGTTGCAGTCGTCATACATGCAGAAGCACCATTAAAATGACATTCTGGAAGTTTTAAATTAAGCTGTTCTACAAAGTAAGTTTTTAACGCTGATACTTGTGCTTTTTCTGTATCTAGATTTGTGTAAGCCATCTCTAAAGCTTTATCCATACCAACTATATTATGTAATCCTTCTGTACCAGCTCTGTAACCACGTTCTTGTTCACCACCAAAAATTAATGGTTTTAAACCAGATTCTTTTCTTATAAAACAGAACCCAACACCTTTTGGTCCATGAAATTTATGAGCACTTGCCGCTAAAAAATCTATGGGTATTGCCTTTAAATCGGTAGTGTAATGCCCTACAGATTGCACACTATCTGTATGAAATAAGGCATTATAGCTTTTACAAAGTTTAGCAACACGCTCAATATCTAAAATATTACCTATTTCATTATTAATATGCATTAAACTTACTACAGCTTTTTTTGATGCTTTTAAAAGGCTCTCTAAATGCTGGTAATTAATAAAACCTAAATCGTCTAATTCTACATATTTTAAGTCGACGTTATATTCGTTTTGCAATTGCTCTGCTGTATGTAAAACAGCATGATGCTCTATTTTTGTAGTTATAATTTCGGTAACTCCTAAGTCTCTAACACTACTTCGCAGCGCTAAATTATCGGCTTCGGTACCCCCTGAGGTAAAAACAATCTCAGCAGCAGAGACATTAAAATGTTTAGCTATGTTTTTACGACACTGTTCTAAAAGTGATTTTGAAGTTCTACCAAAACTATGGGTAGAAGACGGATTACCAAATTGTTCACTAAGCACTTTTGTCATTACGTCAACAACTTCTGGTCGTAAAGCTGTAGTTGCGGCATTGTCTAAATAAATTGCATTCATGTTGCAAAAATATCGCAAATAAAATTATTTGAATAATGAAGCGTTATAATTTTACAAATCTGTTATTTTTGTTTAAAATTCAATCTATGATACGTCGTATATATTTAATGCTTTTTTTAGTGGTTTTTGCAGCTTGTGACGATGGTGACATTATCAGTACCGATTTAGAATTTAGTCAACAACTAGAGCGTTGCGATAACTTTGAAGCTTCTTATTTAATTTTTGATACGCGAGAAGATCCAAGTGAATCTTTATCGCTAATTCTTCCAAAAGACGAAGATACAGAGTTACTATTTACAGAGCCTACACCAGAAGATATGCCTGAAATAAGAACTATAAACGAAAACACTATTAGGTTTAATTACCGCAGATACAACAGAGTTTTAGAAACTAATGATTTGTGTTCTATAATTCCGCCAGCAAACTTAGATATTACAGGCGATTTTGAAGCCCCATCAGGACAAATAATTATTACCGTTACTATAGATGATGATGATAATGATGGCATACCAAGTGAAGACGAAGGTAGAGACCCAAATGGTGATGGCGATTTCTCTGATGCAATAGACACCGATAATGATGGCATTGCTGATTACCTTGATGAAGACGATGACAATGACAATATTAAAACCATAAATGAAGATGATAACTTTGATGGTGATGCCAACCCTTTTACAGATGCAAAAAACACAGATGGAGATATGTTGCCTAATTACCTAGATCCTGATGATGATGATGATGGTATACCAACACGACTAGAAGATGAAAATGAAGATGGCATACCTCAAAATGATTTGGTAGTAGATGCAGAAGGTATTAACATAGCACGTTATTTGTATAATCTTGCGACTGATATATATACAGATCCAGGTTCTGTTGCTAATGAATACCAAAGAACTGTTTTTACCACATTTCTTGTTATTAATGTAAATTTAGGACCTATTAGCGCTACCGAAATTGAGTTTGGCACCTATACAAATGTTATTGATAATTACAGTCCACCAGAAGACTAGGGCTCTATATTTTGTAATATCTTAACTTCAGTAGCACCTAATCCGTAGGTTTTATAATCTGCATCATAAAATCTAACATTATTGTAACGGCCAAATAAGGTCTCAAGTTCTTGTTTTAAAACGCCCTCTCCCACACCATGTATAAATACAATTTTTGGTATGCGTTTTCTAATTGCAAATTCTAGCTGGCCCCTTGCTTTGTCTAGTTGTAAATTAAGCATGTCGTAATTAGACATACCACGAGTAGAGTTGGTGAGTTGGTGTATATGTAGGTCTACTTCAAATTTTGGCGCACTGCGTTCTTTTGGTTTTACAGTTGGTGTCGCAGATCTTTTTTTAACTTCTTTTTCTCTTTTTACAGCGTCTATGTCAGCGTCGTAAATAGCGCTTTCTATGGTGTTATCAAAAGAAGATAGCATTAATTCGTTAGCTTCAAACTGAAACTCAAAACCATCATTATCTTCAATAGTTATAGTAGTGTCTAAAACTTTTGTTACAATTCCAGATATATTATCATCTATAGTTTCAACCTTATTCCCTATCTTAATCTTCATCTTCAGCTACTACAAAAGTTTCGTTTTTATTTTCTTGGTTATCGTATTTACTAGGAATATTTCGAGATGTTCTATAAATACCAAACATTAACAAAACAACACCACCCATTAATAAGTATAAATTTTGTTGTTCTTGTGCCTGAGCATAAATTGCCACTAACCCGCCAGAAAGCATGCATATTAAATTTATAAATCTTGATATATTCATAGTTTTCTCAATAAATTTAGACTGCAAAAATACGGTTTACAATAATTTATACTTAAGATTCTAAATATATTTAGTAAATCCTTAATTTTGTTGGTATGTTGCTATTCACAAAAGAACTTGAAGATTATATGTTGCCCTGCCTTAATAAAAAAATATTAGGGTTTGAATGTATGGGTTGTGGTATACAGCGATCTGTTGCACTATTAACCAAAGGCCAATTAACAGAAGCTTTTATAATGTATCCTGCAATATACACGCTTATTGCAATGTTTGGTTTTATACTTGTAAACAGTTTTAAACACTATAAATACGGAACTAAAATAATTACTATATTGGCCATAGTAAACGTGATAATAATTATCAGTAATTTTTTACTTAAACTTTATCTTAAATAAAATTTTCTATGGAACAACAAAAACTCAACCCTGCTATTGTCTATGTATTATCTATTTTTGGAATGCTGTGCTGTTGCGTACTTGGTGCTGGTATAATACCCTCAGCGATTGCTTACTTTATAGCTCAAAACAATTTAAAAACTGCTAATGCAGATATAGACAACTACGATGTATCTAGCGTAAAAGCTATGAATACAGCTCGTATTATTGCAATAGTTGCTGTAGTTCTTAATGTATTAATAATAATTAGAGTAGTTTATGTAATTGCAACTATAGGTTGGGATGAAATGTACGACGAGTTTATGAAACAATACCAAGATGCTATGCAAGCTCAAGGCCAAGCATAGCCTTATAAAAAGCATTAAAAAAGCGACCCTTAGGTCGCTTTTTTTATTTAAAGTCTTGTGTTTTTTACACTTCAAATTCTTTTAATGTCTGTGTTACAATAGCCACACACTCTAACAATTGCTCTTTTGTCATTACTAAAGGTGGTGCAAAACGAATAATGTTACCATGTGTTGGTTTAGCTAATAAGCCATTATCTCTTAAGCGCATACAGATATTCCAAGCGGTCTCGCTATCTTCTGTATCATTAATTAATATAGCGTTTAAAAGTCCTTTACCTCTAACACCGTTTACAATAGAACTTGTTTCTATAAATTTAGCTAATTCTGCTCTAAACAACGCACCTAATTCTTGGGCGTTATTTGCTAACTCTTCCTCTTTTATAACTTCTAGCGCAGCTATACCAATTGCAGCAGCTACAGGGTTACCACCAAATGTACTACCATGATTTCCTGGTTTAATAACATTCATTATAGTATTATTTGCTAAAACCGCTGATACAGGATAGGCTCCACCTGATAATGCTTTACCTAATATTAAAATATCTGCTTTTACCTCAGGTGTACCAGAGCAATGCTTATCTACACAACTACAATCACCACAAGTCGCCAATAAACGACCGGTTCTTGCAATACCTGTTTGTACCTCGTCTGCAATAAATAGAACATTATGCTTTTCGCATAACGCTTTAGCCGCTGCTAAATATCCTGGACTTGGCACATAAACACCAGCTTCACCTTGAATTGGCTCTACTAAAAAACCAGCAACATTCTTATTACTGTCTAATGCCTCTTCTAAAGCTTTTATATTATCGTATTCAATTTTTATAAATCCTTTAGTATAAGGTCCAAAGTTTTTGCGCGCTACAGGGTCGTTACTAAATGAAATTATTGTTGTTGTTCTTCCATGAAAATTATTTTCACAAACAATAATTTCTGCTTCATTTTCATCTATTCCTTTTACCTCATAAGCCCATTTTCTACAAAGCTTTAAAGCCGTCTCAACAGCCTCAGCACCAGTATTCATTGGTAATAACTTGTCAAAGTTAAAGGTTTCAGTTGCGTATTTTTCAAACTTACCAAGCATATCGTTATAAAATGCTCTCGATGTTAAAGTTAATGTTTGTGCCTGTGCTGTCATTGCACCAACAATTTTTGGGTGACAATGTCCTTGGTTAACCGCAGAGTAAGCCGATAAAAAGTCGTAATACTTTTTACCCTCTACATCCCAAACAAAAACTCCCTCACCCCTACTTAATACAACAGGAAGTGGATGGTAGTTATGTGCACCATATTTGTTTTCTAAATCTATCGCTTGTTGCGATGTTAATTGGTCTAAAACAGCCATTTTAAAAATAATTTAATAAATGAATACTATATCCATTCCTTATCTACCTTTATCCTTTCGGGAATCCCAATAGCTATCGGGACGAAAATTCAGCGTGGGAAAGAAATCATCCCTAAGAATGTGCAAATTACTAAATAATCTTTTCGATTTAAAACTTACTCAGATAATTTTGAAGCTAACGATGATACTTGTAGTTCTAATCGCTTTATTTCTCTACTTGTTGCGTTTTTATGCATTTGCATCCAAGCAAAAATCTTTAACATACTCATAATAATAAAACAAAAGAAAAAACCGGCAAGCCATAACATAAGATGGTTTGTATTTTCAATATCAAACGTTTTAATAAGGCAGTAAATAGCTAACCCAAATACAATTACATTTATTACAATCATTAAAATGGTCATCCAAGCATTTTTTCCTTTATATAAGCCACCCACCATTTTAAAAATGTTTTGATCATCTAAATCATCGTAAAATTTAGCTTCTTCTTCTGTTAGTGTTTCTTTAATGAGCTGATCTATGTCTTCAATTTTAGTTTTCATAATCTGTTTGTTTTATTATTATTTTTAATTTTTCTCTAGCATTAAATAATCTTGATTTGGTTGTACCTAAAGATATTTTTAATAAACTACTAATTTCTTTTAAGCTGTACGCTTCTATGTAAAATAACCTTACAACCTCTTTTTGGTGATTTGGTAACCTGTTTACTGCGTTAAGCAACTTAGATTTTATTTTTTCGTTTTCAGAATAACATACACTATCATCTCTAATGTTGTCACTATCTCTAATCTGTATTTGCTGTTCTTTTAATTTAAGTCTTAACCAATCGGTAAACTTATTACATACTATTCTATAGGCCCAATACTTAAATTGTTTAGGCTTTTTAAGACCATCTATTTTATCTATAATAACGAGCCAACTCTCTTGTACAATATCTTTAGCAGCATCCTTATCTTTTACCATCCAATAAGAGGTGTTGCAAAACAACTTATGCCATTTTTTTACTAAAAAAACCAATGCTTTTTTATCACCGTTTTGCAAACGTGTAACCCAAACATCTTCGTTATCTCTATTTTTATTGTGCATAAATAAGTGTGGTCTATTTAAAAGACGTTAAATGTTACGAAAGGTTCATTTTTAATACCACATTATTTAAAGGTAGTTTAATTTTACTCTTACCCCTTAATGCAACTATTACTAAAATTGCAACTATATTTGCACTCAAATTTTTGTATAAATGCCAAAAAGAGAACGTAACAAGTTTGTAAAACGAGGAGAAATCATAGAAATCTTAATAGAAGACTATGCATTTGGAGGTAAGGGAATTGGTCGTATTCGTAACGAACACGGCGAGTTTGTAGTCTTTGTACCTAATACATTACCAGGGCAACTTGTTAAAGCACAGGTAAAAAAGTCGAGTAAAAAGTATGCAGAAGCTAAACTTTTTGAAATTTTAAAACCTTCGGAAGATGAAGTGCAAATGCCTTACCAAGATATACCAGGCGCACCTTATATGCAACTTCCTATAGAAATGCAACATGCTTATAAAAAGCAAAGCACGCTAGAGCTGTTTAAGCGCATTGGCAAAGTTGCAGACATAGAAGATAAATTTGATGAATTTGTAACCTCTCCCAACACCTTTCACTACAGAAACAAAATGGAATATGGCTTTTCTGCCATTGGTTACAATCGCGAATTAAAAACCGATGTAGATGAGTTTACGCTAGGCTTTAAAAAACGTGGTACTTGGTGGTGTGGCGACAATCTTAATAGTGACTCTGGTCTTTTTGATGCTGAATTTGAAAACCGGGTTAAAGACATTAAAGCCTATTGTGAAGCTACAGGTTTAGCCCCTTGGCATGCACCAAGAAAAGAAGGCTTTTTTAGGTATTTTGTAGTTCGTAAATCATACAAAACAAATAAGCTTTTATTTAATTTGGTGACTACATCTTATGACTTGCCAGAATTTGATTTAGATAAATTCTCTAAGTATCTTGTTGAATTATTTGGCGAGCGTGTTGCTGGTTTATTACATACTATAAATGACGAAGTTGGTGACAGAACTATTGCAACAACTGGTAAAATAAATCTCATTTACGGTGATGACAAAATAGTTGAAGAACTTTTAGGTTTAAATTTTGAAATTAGCATGAAAAGCTTTTTTCAAACCAATCCTAAATGTGCTGAAAAACTCTACACAAAAGTGGTAGACTATGCCTTAGAAAACAAAAAAGCTATTGATAATACAGTGGTTTTAGACTTGTTTTGTGGTACAGGTACTATTGGGCAAATTATAGCAAGTAAATCTAGTAATACTAAAATTGTAGGTGTAGATATTGTTGCAGCAGCTATAAAAGATGCAAAAGAAAACGCTAAGCGTAATAAAATAGAAGGCTTAGAGTTTTATGCTGCAGATGTCGGAAAGTTTTTAACAGAACACGCTGAATATACTGACAAAATAAGAACAATTATATTAGATCCTGCAAGAGCTGGAATTGCACCAAAAACACTTAAAAAGATAATAAACCTAAATGCAGAACGTTTGGTTTATGTATCTTGTAATCCGGCAACACAAGCTAGAGACACAGAGCAATTAATGGAAGCTGGCTATAACATTAAAAAAATAAGTTTAGTAGATCAATTTCCTCATACTGCCCATATTGAAACTGTTGTTTTATTCGAAAAATAATACATGAAACACTTAAAATATTTAGTTTTATTTATAACCATGGCTTGCCTAAGTTGCGAGCGCGATGATATTTGTGCAGAAAGCACTTCTACAACACCTCGCTTAATCGTAGAGTTTTATGATGCAACAGATACTGATCTCTTAAAAAACGTACCGCGTTTAACTGTTTATGGTGAAGATTTACCAATACCAAACCCACCAACAGAAGAAACTGAGGCCACTATTAGGTTTAATGAAAACACAAATTCGGTAGCATTACCTCTAAAAATTGATGCCGAAAATATAGAAGTTACAACTCGGTTTATATTAGAACGAAGTACCAATTTAAGATTAGACACCAACGCATCTACAACCTCTAACGTAGATATTATAGAGATAAAGTATATACCACAATTTGAATATGTATCTAGAGCTTGTGGTTATAAAAGTATATTTACTAACCTTATAGTACAAGAAGATATTGATGGTGATAGTGATAGGTGGATTACAAGTATAGAAGTGGTAGATTTAATAGTTGAAAACGAAAACACAGTACATGTACGCATCTTACATTAAAAGCGCTCTAATTTTGTTATTGTTTTCTACAATAGCACTAGCTCAAGAAAAAGAAGACAAAGCAAAAGACACTTTAGTTTATAAACAAAAGTATGGCTTACGTATTGGTGCAGATTTGAGTAAACTAGCCAGAACATTTTTAGACGATGATTACACTGGTTTTGAACTGATGGGAGATTACCGTCTTACTAAAAAAATGTATTTAGCAGGTGAGATTGGTAATGAAGAGCGCACACTAAATAACGAAGTTTTAAGCAACACCACAAAAGGAAGCTATTTTAAAGCAGGTATAGATATTAACTTGTTTAAAAACTGGTTAGAAATGGAAAATCTAATCTATGTTGGTTTTAGAGTTGGTGCTAGTACATTTAGTCAAACACGAAATAATTACAATCTCTACAACGTTAACAACCAGTACTGGGACGAACAAATAATTATTAATGAGAGTGAAGAATTTAGTGGTTTAGCCGCTATTTGGGGTGAAGTACAAATTGGCTTTAAAGCCGAAGTGTTTACCAATTTATTTGCTGGTTTAAATGTGCAATTAAAATTCTTAGGATCTGAAACAGAACTAGATGATTATGAGAATTTATACATTCCGGGTTTTAACCGAACTTACGATAGTAGTCGTTTTGGAGCAGGTTTTGGGTTTAACATCGCGTACTTAGTGCCTATCTTTAAAAAGGATAAAATAGTAGTTCAAGAAAAACAAGAAGAGTAATTGCTTTTTTATTTGTGTTTTTGCTTTTACCTTTAAAAACAACGCAAAGACCCAAAGCCCCTAAGCCCCAAAGACCCTAAGACCCTAAGACCCTAAGACCCTAAGCTGTTTTAATAAAATAAGGTAATCGTTTCTGTTGTATTTAATTAAATAAGTTTGCGCTTTACTATTCCCTTTTAACTCTTACTTTTAACTCTTAACTTTTAACTCTTCTCTCTTCACCTTTAAAAAAAACTAAAAGCAGAAAACTATCAGCTAAATATGCAATTAAAAGCGTATCTTTTATTTATTATTTATAACACTATGGATAAAGATAAAATTGCCGAATTGATTGAGGATAAACATTCTGAATTAATAAAATGGTTAGCACAACAACCAATCGATTCTTGGACTAAAGGTCCCGAAGGCAAATGGACTACAGGTCAGCAAGCTTTACATTTACTACAAAGTATAATACCACTTAATAATGCGTTAAGCATGCCTAGATTTTTATTGCGATTAAAATTTGGCAAAGCTAATAGACCTGTAAGAGATTACAATACTATTGTAAACCGTTACCATGAAAAACTAAATAAGGTAAAAGGCAAAACTTTTAAAAGATCTCAAAACATGAAAGTTCCGAGAATAGATGAAAAAGAATACATTCTTAACAGGCTACAAACCGAGTCTAAAAAACTGCAATACAAAACCAATAAAATTAGCGTCACTAACTTAGATACTGTTGTATTACCGCATCCGCTTATGGGAAAAATGCCTGTACGCGAACTAATAATGTGGACTGCTTACCATGTTGAACATCATACTGAGACTTTAAAAGCTAAATATTAATCTATTTGGATTTCTATATTGACTGTCACTAAACAGTATTACAGCTCACATAAAGAGCAAAACCCTATTAAATAACAACTTGCGTGTTTTCGCTTTACTTAACTTACGTTTATCATCGCTCATACTTCTCTCTATCGAAAAAAAGACTAAAGTTTAAAAATAGAGGTTTCAGTAAAGGCATAAGCCGCTACATTTTTAGGTTCTGACCTAGCATTTAATCCTGTAAACAAACTAAAAGCAGGTAATATAATCTGCTTATTTGTAACCTGATAGCACGGTAATTTTATTCTTTGCCTGCCCTTTCCTTTAATTAAAACGCCAGGATGTGTATGCCCTGAAATTGTAAACTCTTCGTTATGCTGTTCTAAATGTTCATGCACTAATAAAAAGGGAGAAAGTTCTAATTCTGTTTCAACTTGAAAATTAAAATCAGACATAAGCTGCTTAGACAATCGGTCGTGGTTACCTTTAATCAATATAATTTTTAAGTTTTCAAATTGAACTAACCATGATTTAAAAGTACTCATATCCTTATTAGCTTCGGCATGAAACAAATCTCCAACAACTACTAATTTTTTAGCTTTAAAGTGAACTATTAAAGCTTTTAAACGTTCTAAATCTTTTTGAAGAATAGCATCTGGCATTGGGATACCGTGCTTTTTAAAATGTCCTGTTTTACCAATATGAATATCTGACAGTATTAACGCATTTTCTCGTTTCCAATATATAGCACGATGATTGGTTAATACCAAAATTTCACCTTTTACTTTAATATGTTCTTCTGCTATAATCATTAGTCAATCTTAAAAGCTTGGTTCTTTATACGCTGTATGCGTTTATCTAAATTTTCATTACTCATAGTGCCACGCAAACTATCTACCTTTAAAGGAAAACTTAATGGTGTAAATGATTTAGCATGTTTAATTATAATTTTACTTTTGGATATACGCTCAAAAGCAGCTTGTAATCTTACCTCTTCTAATTGTTGATTAAATACTTCTGAATAAGCCTGACGCAACAATAAATTATCTTTTTCATAATCTTCTAAGACCCTAAATATAAGACCAGAAGACGATTGTAAACTTTTATTATTTTTTCGGGTTCCTGGTTGTGTTTGCACTACTAAACCTGCAATAACTGCAATATCTCTAAATTTTCGTGATGCCATTTCAGACGCATTTATACTTGCTATAACATCATCCATCAAATTCTCTTTACTCAATAACAACGTAATATTTTCTTCTGAAATCGGAATGGGTTGATCGCTCAATAATTCAAAACCATAATCGTTCATGGCGATTGTAAATGTTAAAGGCTTTAGCTTACTTAAACGATACGCCATTAATGCTGAAAACACCTCGTGAACCAATCTGCCTTCAAAAGGGTACATAAATACATGATGGCCATCTTTAGTTTCAATTAATTCTATTAAAAATTCATCTGCTTTGGGAATATGTGAATATTTCGCTTGCCTCAAAATTAATGGGTTTAAAAACCGTAATTCTTTTTCTAAACGACCTGGCTCTAAAGCATCTGATAGTTTTAATCTTAAAAAATGACTTAAATGCGAGGTTAAGGGTAATCGGCCACCCATCCAACTTGGCGAAACTGCCTTTTTTGCTTTACTTCGTTTTACTAAAACCGTCATGTCTTTTAATTTTACCAATTCTAAAATACGACCAGCTAAAATAAAACTATCACCTGGTTTTAATTTTGAAATAAAGAATTCTTCAATCATACCAATATAACCGCCAGAAAAGAACTTTACCATGACATTAGCTTCACTCACAATTGCACCAATATTCATGCGATGTAACATGCTAATTCTTCGACTTTTTACGTTATAAAGGCCATCGTCATCTTCAATAACTTTATGAAATTCTTCGTAATTACTAAGTGTTTTTCCGCCTTTGGTAATAAAATGCAAACACCATTGCCACTCATCTTCTGTAATATAACTAAACGCATGCGTTTCTTTAATTTGATTAAAGAGTTTTTGGGAATCGAAGCCCATGCCAACTGCCAACGTTACCATAAACTGCACTAAAACATCAAAGGTTAAAACCATTGGGTCTCTAGTTTCAATTTGTTCTTGTTTTACCGCTTCTTTTAACGCTGCTACTTCTACTAATTCTAAAGAGTGCGTTGGAATAAAATATATTTTAGATCGCTCATAAGGTGAGTGACCACTGCGACCAGCACGTTGCATAAAACGCGCAATCCCTTTTGCCGATCCAATTTGAATGACACAATCTACGGGTTTAAAATCTACTCCTAAATCTAAAGACGACGTGCAAACAACAGCTTTTAAATAACCACTAGAAATACTGTCTTCTATCCAATTTCTTAGCTCTTTACTAATAGAACCATGATGTATGGCTAACAAGCCTGCCAATTCTGGATTGGCATTTAAGAGCAATTGATACCACAATTCTGCTTGGCCTCTTGTATTTGTGAAGATGAGCGTCGTTGTGTGTGCTTCTATAATTGGTAAAATTTTATCTACCATTTTACCTCCTAAATGCCCAGCCCAAGGCAACACTTCTATTTCGTTGGGAAGCACCGAAATAATATCTATCTTCTTTTTTTGCTTGGCTTTTACCTGAGTAATTTTTAATTTAGAATATGGTAATAAAACTGCTTTTGCTTCTTCCAAATTACCAATGGTAGCTGTAATTCCCCAAATTTGAAGTTTTGGTGAATAGGCTCTTAATTGCGAAATTGCAAGTTCGGTTAATATGCCTCGTTTATTACCAATAAGCTCATGCCACTCGTCTATTGCAACACATTTTACACCTTTAAAAAAACGTGAGTTCTTTTTCATGGAAAACAGCAAATGCATCGTCTCTGGTGTTGTTAATAATACGTCTGGCATTAAACGCTCTTGTTTACGACGCACATTTGTTGGTGTATCTCCGTTACGCACTTGTATAGACCAGTCTAAGCCAATCTCGTTAACAGCTTGTTCCATTGCTTTAGCTAAATCTTTTGCTAATGAACGTAATGGACTAACCCAAAGTAATTTTAAGCCTTTTGGATAGTTTTCTGGATGGTTAAGATAATCGATAACCACACCTAGAAAAACCGAAAATGTTTTACCAAAACCAGTTGGTGCAACCACCATACCGCTATACCCATTAGCATAGCGCTGCCAAGTTTTTGCTTGAAACGGAAATGGTGCTTGACCCTTTTCTGCCATCCAGTTAGTAATTAACTGTAATCCTATGCTATCGTTAAATTTACTCAAGGTGCAGTAATTAATTGTTTTACAGTTTCAATAGTATCAATTTCAGAGGCAGGTTTATCTTTTCGCCAACGTGCAATTCTAGGAAAACGTAGAGCAACTCCAGATTTATGTCTGTTGCTAAGGGCTATACCTTCAAAAGCGATTTCAAAAACCAATTCTGGTTTTACAGTTCTCACAGGACCAAATTTTTCAATTGCATTTTTATTCACCCATTTTGATATCTCGGTAATTTCTTTATCTGTTAAACCTGAATACGCTTTTGCTACAGTCACTAATCCATCATCTTTTTTTACAGCAAACGTATAATCTGTGTATTTAGAACTTCGTCTACCACTGCCCTTTTGTGCATAAATCATTACAACATCAATGGTTAGAGGATCTACCTTCCATTTCCACCAATCGCCTTTTTTCCGGCCTGTATGGTACGAAGATGCTTTCTGTTTTAGCATTAAACCTTCACTATTTAAAGCTCTGGAATTTTCTCTGATTTTATATAAGTCTGCCCAATTTTTAAAATCTACGATAAATGATAGTTGAAGTCGCTCAGTAAATGGAATTGCCACAAATAAATTTTCAAGAATAGTGCGTCGTTCAGCCATTGGTTTATCGCGTAAATCTTCAGAATTAAACTCCAAAAGATCATAACCATAAAAACCTACAGGTACGTCTTCTAATAATTTCTTGGTTACATTTTTACGGTTAAGACGTTTCTGCAAATCATTAAATAAGAGAATGGCATTATCTTTCATGGCTAATATTTCACCATCAATTACAAAATCATCTTCAAATTTTGAAAAAGCGTCAACTAACTCTGGAAACTGCTGTGTTACTAAATCCTCACCACGAGACCAAATATAAATTTCGCTATTCCGTTTTACGATTTGCCCACGGATACCATCCCATTTTTGTTCAACAATCCAATCGTTTGGATCACCGAGTTCCTTAATTTCCTTTTCTAAAGCATAAGCTAGGCAAAATGGGTAAGGTTTTGAATTATCATAATTAATATGCGACCCATTTATTAAATCATCAAACGAAATTGAATCTATATCCCAATTCCCAATAATACTGTGCATAAGCTGATTAGCGTCAATACCTGTGAGTTTAGATAAGGCGTTTACTAATGTTTTTTTAGAGACACCTATTCTAAAACTACCACCAATTAATTTATTAAATATGAGACGTTCTTGCTGTTGTAATCCTGACCAAGCGTTTAAAACGAAGATTTTCTTTTCGTCTTCTGTTTTTGGTTTTAACTGTTTTAATTGCGACATCCATTCACTTAATGAAAGGTCTAATTGATGATTGGGTTCTGGTAATAACAAAGCAAGAGTTTCACCCAAATCACCAACGGTACTGTAACTTTCTAAAAACAACCATTCTGGTAATTTGGTAATTTCTATGCACCATTGCTTCATTAAAGTAGTTTTTACAGGTCTGGACGGTCGCTTACCCGTAAATAGTGCAATGAGCCAAAGCTTATCTTTATCTGGTGCTGTTTTAAAATAGTCTACCAATGCCTCTATTTTGGCATTGGTTTTATTTGTGATTTCTATGGCACTTATGAGGTTTGAGAACTGTTTCATGAATCAATAACAGTTTCAGATTCATTTTCGGCTTTTACCATAGCTTCTTCACCGTATTCAGTTTTAAGCTCGTTAGCTTTAATACCAATTTCATTTAGATATTTTGAAAATATAGCTTGAGATCCGTGCGTTACATAAACTTGTTCTGCATCAGACGATTTTACGGCCGCAATTAAACCATTCCAATCCGCGTGGTCACTAACAGTAAAACCTGCATCAACAGCTTGCCATCTTTTATTTCCTCGTATTTGCATCCAACCCGAGCAAATTGCTGTTGCAGCATTAGGCACACGTTTCAACAATCGCGAGCCTAAGAGTCCTGGTGGCATTATTATTATTTTATTTTGGAGTTCTTTTTTATCGAAATCATTACTTAATAAGGTTGTTTTAGGGAGCTTTATTCCTGAGTTTATAATGGCCTCGTTTAAATTATGAATAGCACGATGTACATACATAGTATCTACACCTTCTAAAAGCGACATTAAGCGTTGGGCTTTACCTAATGAATATCCTAAAAGAACAGACGTTCTGTTGTTAGCTTGATTATTCAAAACCCATTGTTGTAACTCTGCTTGAAGCTCTTTTTCTGTTTGCCAATGGTATATTGGAAGTCCGAAAGTGCTTTCTGTAATAAATGTATGACATTTAACAGACTCAAAAGGCACTGTAATAAAATCGGGTTGTGTTTTATAATCTCCCGAAAACACGACCACAAACCCTTTATATTCTAATCTAATTTGAGCCGAACCAATAACATGCCCAGCAGGATGAAAACTAACCGCTACACCGTTAATATTAAGAGGCTCATTATAATCTAAACTTTCAATTTTAATAGCAGCACCAAGGCGATGTTGTAAAATTGCTTTAGAATCGTTTTGGCATAAATAATGTTGCATTCCCCAGCGTGCATGGTCTGCATGCCCATGAGAAATTACGGCATAATCTACAGGGTGCCAAGGGTCTAAATAGAATTTTCCTTGTGGACAATAAACACCTTTTTTTGTGAATTTTAAAAGCTCTTTTTCTACAGTCATACTTGGTGTAAGCTATAAAAAAAGCAGAACTTTAATTAGTAAAATAACGTTAAATTTTGAGCTTTTAAAAACATTATAATTTTATAAAAATCCTTTTTGTGCAATAATCATATCAGCACCCCATAATTGCACGAGAAAAGAAATATCTATTGGAAAAAATGAAGATGAACCATCTATATTAAACTTAACTGGGCATTCAATACGATTACCACCAACTATTTGACATTTGTTTTTATTGTTATCTGAAATAAATATGGCTTTAGAATCTAACTTTTCATAGACTTTTTTTAAATCTATAATAGCATATTTGCTAAAGTTAGACGTGTTTGAAACCTCATGTTTTGTACTATCTATTATGCCATAAGTAAAATAATGCGCTTTCATTTTATAATATTCAGATTTATGACGCTCTTCAAGTTTATTTTTATCGCGTCTATAACGGATTGTAAAATCGGAGTAGCTTTTATATTTTTGCTCTCTAAAGCGCTCTTACACTGTCATTATGCTATCGCCATTTCTAAAAATATAATCGATACCGTCTGTCATATCTATATATTTGGCATAGTCTTTTTTAAGTTTTACTTCTTTCCAGTTTAAATCTTTATAAATCAATGGAACTGCCAACTTAGCATGTACATAATCTGTAAAATCTCTATCTTTTTGATATTTAGACATATTGTAAGTTGTTAAATGAAAGCATTGATGAATTCTAAAAGTACGAAAATGAAAATACCGTATAAAATTAATTTTTTTGTAAAGAAATATATTGTAATACCCTAAGATTAAATACAGTAGTGATTTTTATAAAAAACTAAAAAAAAATGTTGTGTTATTTAATATGAAAAGGTACATTTGCAACCGAATTTAAAGGAACGTTCTTTTTAATTATTGGAGAGGTGCCAGAGTGGTAATGGAGCAGATTGCTAATCTGTCGACGGGTAACTGTCGCCAGGGTTCGAGTCCCTGTCTCTCCGCAATATTTTTATGATAACCAATTCGGGGTGTAGCGTAGCCCGGTTATCGCGCCACGTTTGGGACGTGGAGGCCGCAGGTTCGAATCCTGCCACCCCGACTTTAGAGTTTTACTCTTAAATAATTGCATAGCTCAGCTGGATAGAGCATCCCGATGTATCGGGACGGTTCAGAAAGTTGATTTATAACATTGTAAAATGGTCGCATAGCTCAGCTGGATAGAGCACCTGCCTTCTAAGCAGGCGGTCCTAGGTTCGAATCCTAGTGCGATCACAAAAAGCCTTAACAGTAATGTTGAGGCTTTTTTGTTTTATAAAATAAAATATTGATTATTCGGGGTACTCTATTCTAAGATGATAAATATTAGCCAACTTATGCTTTAATACCTTTTTTATAGATTGAATTTCTTTAAATGTAATATCTGCATTTAGAAACTGGCCATTTTCCATTTGCTTATTGATAATATTTTCTACAAAGTCATTAATTTTTACAGTTGTTGGCTCTTTTAAACTCTTTGAGGCTGCTTCTACACTATCGCACATCATTAATATTGCCGTTTCTTTACTGAACGGTTTTGGACCAGGATACCTAAAATCTTCAATATTTATATCTGCGTTTATTTCCTTTTCTTTCATATAGAAATAGTACACTACACTTGTGCCATGATGCGTTCTAATAAAATCTATAACGCGATCTGGCAGATTATTCTTTTTAGCTATTTCAATGCCATTTAAGGTGTGACCTATAATAATTTTAGCACTTTCTAGGCTGGATAATTCGTCGTGAGGATTGATACCTGTGCTCTGATTCTCTGTAAAAAATGTTGGATTTGTCATTTTACCAATATCATGATATAATGCGCCTACCCTAATAAGCATGGAGTTTGCACCTATTTCATTTGCAGATGCTTCTGCTAAATTTGCTACATTTAAAGAGTGATGAAATGTGCCTGGCGCTCTATTAGACAATTCTTTTAGTAATTTTGAATTTGTATCAGAAAGTTCTAATAAAGACACATCAGACACCAACCCAAATATCTTTTCATACATATAAATTAAGGGTTGAACAAAAAGTGTGGCCAAACCACAGAGTACAAAAAGTCCAAATGTTTCCCATTTTAAACCCGTTAATTGCCCTTCGTGTATAACAAAAAAAGCAAAATATGCTATAATATATATAAAGGTAATTTGCCCTACCGAAATAAATAGATTTGCTCTTTTATATAATTCTGAAACGGTAAGTATAGTCACAATACCTGCAATAATTTGAAGAAACATATACTCATAACTATTAGGCACAATAAAACCTAATAAAAGTACTGTTAATACGTGTGCAAAAAGTCCTAATCTGGCATCAAAAAAGGCCTTAAGAACTAATGGTAATATACATAATGGTACAACATAAATATACTGTGAGTTGTAGCTTATAACCAAAGTGCTTAAAAATACCATTAAGGCAATATTGAAAAAGATAAAAGTAACCTTGGTATTATTGAGAAAAACTTCAACCCTATATTTTCTTAAAAACAACAGCAACATAAGCAGTGTTAAAGCAACAAGTAATGTGTAAGCAACTAACACCCAATTATAATTAGCTGTGTTCCAAACCTGAGATTCATACTCAGATTTAAGAGAGTTTAAAATATTATACTCTTCATCTTCTACAATTTGTCCTTTAGAAATAATTAATTGATCTTTTTCAATACTACCACGAGTTAGTGAGATTTGAGATAATTTTTCTTCTAGATTTTTTTGTGTTACACTAAGATTAGGTGCAATATTTGGCTTAATAATATCAAAAAACAAGGATGTCATTTTGTTTCTATCATCTGCAGAAACTGAGGTATTAAAATAATCTTCAAGTAGTGGTCTTAACTGATTAATTTGAATAAAATCGCCATATTGAAGTTGCTTCTTTATCGTATTAGACTCCATTAAAATAACTGACCTATCTTTGGTGTAGTTGTAGTCTGAATCTAAGACACCATTACTGTAGAGTTCATTTAAAAAAGATTTCCCTTTTTCGTATAGTACCGTATTTTTACCGCCAAAACTTAAAGTATCTTTAAATACCTGATTAAAACCTTCAAGAAATTCGGAATTTAGATCCTCATTTATTTTAGAGTCTATCTCAAAATAAAGTGAAGCATTACCCTCTATGTCTCGACGTTCTTTATCAATTTCATCTTTAGATTTTTTAATAGCAAAATCAAAAGGAGCTAATAAAACTTCCGACTGCCAAGGCTTTCCGTTTTCAAACGAAAATCTAAACTTACCTGTTTTAGGAAATAAATAAACAATGAAAAGTGTAGTTACTATAAACAATAGTATTTTATATACTAATGCATGATTCTTGTACCATTTATTTAAAAGATTATTCATATGCAATCAAAAGTAATAAATATTAAAATTTTAGAGCCCTATAATCATTAATTCATTCCTAAATCTATCAAAAATTGATTAAATTCGCAGCTATTAATTTCAAACTTTATAGTAATGAGTAAAGAGGTTGTAATCGTATCTGCAGTAAGAACACCAATTGGTAGTTTTCTTGGTGCTTTATCTTCTGTAACAGCACCAAGACTTGGAGCTGCTGCAATTAAGGGCGCTTTAGATAAAATAAATTTAAAACCAGAGTTGGTAGATGAAGTACTAATGGGTAATGTTGTGCAGGCTGGTACTGGGCAAGCGCCTGCTAGACAAGCAGCAATATACGCTGGTATACCAAATACAGTTCCTTGTACTACTATAAATAAAGTTTGTGCCTCTGGTATGAAAGCTGTGATGCAAGCAGCACAAGCCATTATGCTTGGTGATGCTGATATTGTTGTTGCTGGTGGTATGGAAAACATGAGTGCAATTCCGCATTATTACCATGCAAGAAGTGCTACAAAGTTTGGCCCTGCAACTTTAGAAGATGGTATGCAAAAAGATGGTCTTGTAGATGCTTATGATAAAAATGCGATGGGTGTTTCTGCAGATGCATGTGCCACAGAATATAACTTCTCTAGAGAAGACCAAGATAATTTTGCTATTCAATCTTACGAACGTTCTAAAGCCGCTTGGGAAGCTGGTAAATATAGTAATGAAGTTGTCTCTGTAGAGGTACCTCAACGTCGTGGTGATGCCATAGTTGTAGACAGAGATGAAGAATACACTAATGTAAAGATGGAAAAAATCCCGGCATTACGTGCTGCTTTCACAAAAGAAGGTACCGTAACTGCTGCAAATGCTTCTACTATAAACGATGGCGCTGCAGCGATGGTTTTAATGAGTAGAGAAAAAGCAAACGCATTAGGATTAACGCCTATTGCTATTATAAAAAGTTATGCAGATGCAGCGCACGAGCCAAAATGGTTTACAACTGCACCTGCTAAAGCATTACCTAAAGCACTAGCTAAAGCTAATCTTTCTATAGATGATGTTGATTATTTTGAATTTAACGAAGCTTTTTCTGTTGTAGGTTTAGCAAATATGAAAATATTAGGATTAAACGACAGTAATGTTAATGTTAATGGTGGCGCAGTGTCATTAGGTCACCCACTTGGTTGTTCTGGCGCAAGAATACTAGTAACACTTATTAATGTATTACATCAAAACAATGCTAAAATTGGTGCAGCTGCTATATGTAATGGTGGCGGTGGCGCTTCTGCAATGGTATTAGAACGTGCTTAAATAATTTTATGCAATACGGTGTTTGCAATTTAGGAATTGTACCTATACGATTAGAGCCCAGCGATACTAGTGAAATGGTAACGCAGGCTTTGTATGGCGATATTTTTAAAGTTTTAGAACAACGAAAAAAATGGAGCCGTATTCGTTTTGCCTTCGATAAATACGAAGGGTGGATAGATAATAAGCAGTATCTAGAAATTACAGAAACAGACTATAAAGAATTATCACAATCTCAGATTAAATTATCTTCAGATTTAATTGAATTTGTTGCTGATGCCTCAAATAATTTATATCCTATTCCAGTTGGCTCTAATTTAACTGCTTTAAAACTTCTAAATCATTCTTTTGATGGGCATGTAACAAGCCAAAAGAATATAAAATCTGAAATTATAAATTCCTCTTTTTTATATTTAAACGCCCCTTATTTATGGGGAGGAAAAACACCCTTTGGCATAGACTGTTCTGGTTTTACTCAAATGGTTTATAAATTAAACGGCTACAAACTATTTAGAGACGCATCACAACAAGCCAACCAAGGTGAAGCTTTAAGTTTTATTGAAGAAAGTGAACCTGGTGATTTAGCCTTTTTTGATAATGCAGAAGGTAATATTACCCATGTTGGTATTATTATGGAAGATAACCACATAATACATGCGCATGGTAAAGTACGCATAGACAGGCTAGATCATAGCGGTATTTATAACACAGATAAAAATATACACACGCACAAACTTAGAGTGATTAAAAAGATTATTTAATGCAATCTCTAATCTTCAAAAAGAGACCTAAATGCGCTAAACTTGGTGCGCTGTAAAATTAAAAACTATTCTAACTTTTGTATAAGTAAACCTACGGGGACAATACCTATCGTAAAACATTCATTTTAACACACTTACCTTTATCGGAATTAAACTAGTATCATCGAATATTTTCTTTCTTGGTTATAAAACATTCTACATTTATAGAGCTATTAAACATGTAACCAAATTGAAAAATGTTAAACATAAATTTAATTCAACTCAAACGAAAACTAAATTTTAACCTATTTAAAACAAAAATTAGATTTTCTATTATAGCGCTAACCTCTATTTTACTTTTTAGCGCAATGCCCTTTTTTATGGGACCTGGTTTAACCACACCAGCGCCTATGGGAAATTATTTAAATGGAGCTTTTCCACCTTTTTCTTCTGCAACACCAGAACCATACGAGGTAGCCTTCGAGAATTTAACATTCTTCCTCCCTATTGCGCTTAAAACAATACCTAACCAAAATAAATTAGTTGTAAGCCAATTAAATGGTGAAATATTTTGGTTTGATAATGATGAAAATACAACGACAAAAAATTTAATTGCTGATTTATCTAATGATGTCGGACTCATATCTGATGCAGGATTTTTAGGTATTGCTATACACCCAAACTTTGGTAATGGTGATAATTATTTTTACGCCTATTACACTACTAAAAATAGCGAAGGCGAAAATTCACCTACAAGTTACACGACCCAAAGTTGCGACTTAGATGAGCCTTTTACAAATTTTGTGGTCTTAGAACGTTTTGAAGTTAACCCAACTTCATTAACCTTAGTACCAGGATCTAGAATAGCGCTACTAAAAAGTAGAATGAACGGAACCACACATAGAGGTGGTGGAATAGATTTTGGCGATGATGGTTTTTTATATTTAACCACAGGTGATGCTGCTGCATGGGCAAGGTCACAAAATATGACAGACGATTTAGATGGTGGTGTATTACGATTAGATGTTGACAAAGATCCGGCTAGAAGTCATGCTCCCATTAGGACAAAACCTGAAGATACCGGTTTTGCTGATGAAATTACTGGTGTAGAATACTGGATTCCTAACGACAACCCTTTTCCTAGTGCAGATGGTTCTAGATTTGAAGAATACTATAGTATTGGTTTAAGAAACCCTTTTAAAATGACAAAAGATTCTGAAACAGGTCTTTTTTATATAGGTGATGTTGGTCTCAACACATTTGAAGAAGTTAATGTTTTACAGAGTGGTAAAAATTACGGATGGCCTCTTTTTGAAGGTAATATTCCTGGCCCCGGTTGTGTAACAGAATTACTAGACAACATGCCACACCAAGGCCCTTTAGCATCACTTTCTCGAGATGATGCCAACTCAATTACTGGTGGTTATGTATATAGAGGTAGTGAAATACCCGAATTGTATGGCAAATATATATGTTCGGATTACGGCTCTGGTGATGAAATTTTTACGGTAGATATTACTAATGGATCTTATGAAGAACTTGGTATATTTTTGCCTACAAACATTATCGGTTTTGGCGAAGATTATGATAAAGAACTCTATCTACTAAGACAAGGGTTTAACACACCACTTTACAAACTGAAAGCTACAGAAATAAGCTATGATATCTTTCCGCAGTTGTTGTCTGAAACAGGTGCTTTTACAGACATGTCCACCTTAGATGTAGATGATGGTATTATACCTTACCAACTTGTTGAATCTTTTTGGTCTGATGGAGCATTAAAACGCAGATGGTTGGCTGTACCTAATAATGGCACACATAACACGCCAGATGAACAAATAGAATATTCAGAAAATGGAGATTGGGATTTCCCCGTCGGAAGCGTTTTAATTAAACATTTTGATTTAAAAACAGATGAAAATAATCCTAATATAACACGTAAAATAGAAACACGTTTTTCAATAAAAGGTGAAGATAATAAATTTTATTTTTTAACGTATAAGTGGAATGAGGCTCAAACAGATGCAACCTTACAAAGCGTTGCATTAGATGAACCTATAGAAATAACAAATGCAGACGGAAGTACTAGCACACAAATATGGCACTACCCATCTAATTCAGAATGTATTACGTGCCATAACACCGTATCTAAAGGTGCACTTGGTTTAAGGTCTAGATATTTAAATACAGATATTACTTACGATGCAACTAATACAACTGCCAACCAATTAGTAACACTTAGTCACCTTGGCATTATTGATGATACTATTGTAGATGCCGACACACCTAATATCTTAACCAATAAATCTATTTATGACGCCAATGCATCTTTAGAAGAAAAAGCACGATCATATTTAGATTTAAATTGTGCCTATTGCCATAGACCCGAAACAGATAATAGAGCTGGTTTTGACTTAAGATTATTTAATAGTCTTGATGCTACCGAACTTTTATCTTCTGGTGTTTTATCATCATTAGGTATAGCAGATGAACGTATTGTATTTGCTGGCGATGCTTCAAAATCTGTTTTATTCCATAGAATGAATAGTGTAAATCCTAGCATAATGATGCCACCGTTAACTAAATCTAAAGTAGATGAAGATGCTGTTGCTGTTATAGAACAATGGATAAATGAGTTAGACCCCAACTTAGAAACTATTAATTCACCAGATAAGAATATAAACTTAGCACTTTTAGCCTCTGCCGAAGTAACAGGCTCTTTAAATAGTAGACGAGGTGAGCCTTTAGATATATTATGGGACCCTAGAATAAATGATTATTTTAAAGTTACAGACAACAATTTATACGGCGCAACTTTTGGTGAAAATTTAGGTACAATATCTATTAATGATGCTTTTACTTGGCAAGTAAACTGGTCATCACCTAAACTTATAAACTATGTTACTTTTGGTGGTGTTACTGTTAATCAAAACCAAAATCAGCCAAATACTTTATGGAAAATTAGCTATTATAATGAAGGTACTTGGCAAACTTTAGACCAAGGTCAAGGAGGTTGGATAGACCAAGGTATTTACCAATATGACGGAAGAGCCCAAACACCAATTACTGCCGAAGCACTAAAAGTAGAACTTTACAGTGATGGTATTAATGATGTTGTGAGTATTCATCTAAGAGGTCGGGGTGGCGTATCTTTTGAAAGAGACGATAGTGGTACAGAAACTAAAGCTACTTTAATACAGTACCTACCACCACCAACAGATTGTATTATAGGTTCGGTTTCAGAAGGTAACCAATCTTTATGTAACGAAGGTAATAACTCGTACTCTCAAGATGTTATTATCAATTATATTAATGCACCACAGACAGGTAATTTAAATGTAAATGGTCAAATTTTTCCTATTACAACCAGCCCACAAACTGTAACATTAATAGGCCTTGCTTCAGATGGAATTGGTGTAAATGTAACGGCTTTTTTTACAGATGATTCCGAGTGCTCTATTACATCACCTGCATTATTTACAGCACCAGAACTTTGTAATCCTGGTATTCCTAACAACAATCAAGACGACAGTATTAATTTAGCCTTATTAACTGAAGCAATACTCATCGGTTCAGAATCTGATGGAAGAGGTACACCTCTTGAAATTTTATACGATCCTGCAATTAATAATTACCGTACTGTAACTGGTTATAACGAGTATGGTGCTAACTATTTAGAAAATTTAGGAACACCTAATGCAGAAGATGGATTTAGCTGGAAGGTAAATTGGCCTAATTCAAAATATATTAATTATGTAACTTTTGGTGGAGTTTATACAACAAACAATAATATGCAAGCGCAACCAAATACACTTTGGCGCATAAGCTACCATTCTGAAAATGAATGGATAACATTAGAGGAAGGTCAAGGAGGTTGGATTGATGGTGGCATTTACGAATGGGGTGGTGATACACAACCTCCATTTATTGCAGATGCCTTGAGAGTTCAACTCTACAGTGATGGTGTTAATGATGTAGTGAGTATTCACCTAAGAGGTCGAGGTGGTAATTCTATTAATGGTACTAATGATAGTGCTACTTTTCCTAAAGCTACATTAATTCAATACGTGCCGTTTGGCATTAGCTGTGATATTAGTAGCTTAGATCCTAGCACATTAGTATATTGTGATGGTATTTGGTTAAATAATATTAGTCCGAATGAAACCACAACTGATGCAAACATTTATATCGGTAATGGCATATACACGATACCAGCAGATATCAGTATTGAAGTTAATACTATTGAGGTCTCTAACGGTGCATCTCTTATTATTGAACAAGGTGGTAGTTTAACGGTGCATGGTGATTTTACTAATAATGGTGTTGTAGAATTACAATCGTCCTCTAACAATTATGCTAGCTTAATTATTGAAGGTATTGCCACTGGTAATATGTCGTACAAACGCCATGTAAATAATTACAATGGCTCTACCGGTAATGATCTTATATCATCTCCTTTTAATGGACAAACTTTTGGAAGTTTTGCTACTGCTAACCCTAACTTATTTGAAAATTCTAATAATACAGACCAGAAATTATTTGGTCCTTTTAATGAAACCACTGGTAGTTATCAAAGTTTATTCGCTACAACTAATGCTGGTGTAACACTAAACAAAGGCGTTGGCTATAGAGCTGCTAGAGATACCTCTGAAGATGCCATTAGTGGTACAACATTAACCTTTACGGGTGCTGTAGAAACTAATGGGTTTACTTTACCGATTACTGAATCTGCTACAGCTTTTAGTGGGTGGAATTTAATTGGTAACCCCTACCCGTCTTATATAGATTTTGAAACCTTCTTTAATCTAAATCAATCGCAATTAGATGCAGGTGCTTTACAAGCCGTTTACGGTTATGATGGTGATGCCTCTAATGGGTGGACAATACTTAACAATCTAAGCACAGGGGTACTTATAGCACCCGGTCAAGGATTTTTTGTGAAAGTGAAATCTGGCGGTGGTCTTATTTCTTTTACACCACAAATGCGAGTTAAAGGCAATACAGACGATTTTATTGCGGGCAGAATTAATAGCGGACTTGTTAAAGTTGAAATTAATAACAATAGCACCTCTTTTGAAACCGATATCTACTTTAATTCTAACGCATCACTTGGTTTAGATCCTGGTTATGATGCCTCTTTATTTGGTGGTAGCGCCCCAAACTATGCTGTATACACACATTTAGTAGAAGAAAATACGGGTACACCAATGGCCATACAAGCTCTTGGGCAAGATGACATGAATAACGTGGTTATTCCGTTAGGCATACACGCAGCACAAGGGGAAACTATTACTGTAGCTATTACCGAAATGTCAATACCAAGTACTGTAAATGTATATTTAGAAGACACAGATAACAATACATTTACCTTATTAAACACCAATACTTATAGTTTTGTAGCAGATACTGACATGCTTAATGCTGGTCGTTTCTTCTTACGTTTTGAAACTAGTGCGCTTAACCTTAATGAGCAAAGTCTAGACGGGCTTAACATCTATACAAACCAAGCAGAAAAAACTATTGTTATAAAAGGACAATTACAAAAGGCTACAGATCTTAAATTGTTTGATATACACGGTAGAGTAGTAACTACTCAAAAACTAGAGACAACAAACACAATACAAGTTATTAATGTTTCTAATTTAACTACAGGTATTTATATTGTACAACTAGAAAATGAACAGAATCAAAAACGCATACAAAAACTAATTATTAAGTAAATAAGAGACCACATATTGAAACTAAAAAAAGCACACTATAACTAATAGTGTGCTTTTTTGTTTTTAAAATTGTGCACGAAAATTTAATAGCACTATAATTCACCTGAAAACATGAGTGATGATTTTCAGAATTCAATCATTCCAATTTAAATGTGAGTAAACAGGATTTTAGCTTTTGTTTGTACAAAAGATTGTTCACTCATTAAACGTAAATATTGCAATAGACTTAAGACTTCGTTCTTTAATTATGTTGATACTAGCTAAAAATTGATAAAAAAGAAGACCAAAACAATTACTGTCTTGGTCTTCTTAATTTATTAAAGTAGTAATTTAGCTATTAAATCACTTATAAAGTTTAGTTATTTCCAGCTTCGCTTGCTTCAATTGCTGCGACTTTTGCTTTCATTTCTTTATATTTAGCTGTTTCACCAAGTGCACTGTAAATGTTCATAAGTGTTTTGGCTGCATTAATATTAGAACTTCTTAAATCTAATGATTTTACTAAGTAAGGAATAGCTGTTTCATATAACTTAGAGCGTTTATCCTTTAACTCGTCATATTTTCTATTATCCGCTGCACTATTACCTAATCCATTCATTTCTTCTACAATAGCAGATTCACCAGCTAAAATTACAACCGCTAAGTTGTTATAAGCATCTGTATAACCAGGGTTAATTGCAATAGCCTTCTCGTAATATTTTATAGCCTCTTCTGGATTACCACCATCTGCAGCAAGTACACCTAAGTTGTACTGTAACTCTGCATTATCAGGATCTTTTTCAGTTGCCTCTTCCATTAAGTCTTTAAACTTATCGCGATTACCCATCTTTAAATACACATTTGCTTCAGAAAGTAAAAGACCTAAATCATCAGGGTTCTCTGCCCTAGCATCTGCCATTGCACCTAAAGCTTTTTCGTTTTTATTCTGAGAAACATAGATTAAAGCGATATTCTTTACAATTTCAGATGTTTTAGAATCACCTCTTCTGTCCTCAGGATTGTTATGTGTCTTAGCTATTTTTACAGATAAATCTCTTTCAGATTTGTTTGTAAAAGAGTCTTCTTCACCAGTATCTTTATTAATTGCATAATAATTCATTGATGCCCCTGTATAACCCATGTTTTTTAAGTCTAAATAATAATTTAGAGCATTATCAAAATCTTGAGCATTTACGGCAGATGAAGCTGCATAATAAAGATAAATTGTGTCTTGTGGAGACATTTTATAAACTTTCTCAAAGCGCTTGGCAGCTTCCTTAAAGTTTTTGTTACTAATGGCATTGTTTGCTTTAGTTAAAAAAGATCTTGTCATCTCTAACTTCATAGAATTAGCTTCTTCAGTATACTTTAATTTACCCATAGAAGATTCTAAATCTTTCAGTTTATCTAAAGCTGCAATAGCATCATCTACATTAGCGTCTGTACCTGCACCTTTTGCATATAGTGACTGTGCTTTTAGGAAGTAAAATTTAGATTTAATCTTATCATCCATATTACCTACCAAACCTTCTGCAGCAGAAACAGCAGATTTAGCATCTGCATAGTTTAGGTTTTTAAGTGCTTTCTCAATTGCTTTGACTTCGCTCTTTTGAGCAAAAGACATTGACGCGACAGTTAAGAGCAACACTAATGTCATTAATTTTTTCATCTTGTAATAAATAATTTGTTGTTAATATTTAATTTTCAGTTTCTGTTTCATTATTATCAATAGCCGTGCCATCATCATCTGTAGACTCTTCATCAGACATTTCTGCATCTAAATCTTCTTCGTCATCTTTCATAACTTTAGCCACTGCTGCTATAGAGTCATTACCTTTAAGGTTTATTAATTTAACCCCTTGTGTAGCTCTACCCATAACACGTAAATCTGCTACTGCCATACGAATAGCGATTCCAGATTTATTAATAATCATTAAATCATCTTCATCTGTAACATTCTTAATAGATACTAAATTACCGGTTTTTTCAGTAATCGAAATGGTTTTTACACCCTTTCCACCACGATTAGTAATTCTGTAATCTTCTAGACTCGAGCGTTTTCCGTAGCCGTTTTCTGAAACCACAAGAATATTACTCTCCATATCGTCTACAGCAATCATACCAATAACTTCATCTGTCTTTTCATCTTGTAATCTAATACCTCTTACACCAGATGCGTTTCTACCCATTGGTCTTGTTTTAGCTTCTTCAAAACGAATAGCTTTACCAGACTTAAGTGCTAGCATAACTTGGCTTTCGCCAGTGGTTAATTTTGCTTCTAATAAAACATCATCATCTTTAATAGTAATGGCATTAATACCGTTAGATCTTGGTCTAGAATATTGCTCTAAAGATGTTTTCTTAACCTGACCTTGCTTAGTAGCCATAATTACATAATGACTATTTATATACGCTTCATCTTTTAAATCTTGAGTACAGATAAAGGCCATAACCTTATCATCTTGCTCTATATTTATAAGATTTTGAATAGCTCTTCCTTTTGAGGTTTTTGCACCTTCTGGAATTTCGTAAACACGCATCCAAAAACATTTCCCTTTTTGAGTAAAGAATAACATATATTGGTGATTTGTACCAACAAATAAATGTTCTAAGAAATCTTCATTACGTGTTGTTGATGCTTTTTGACCAACTCCACCTCTATTTTGCGTTTTATATTCTGAAAGTAAGGTGCGTTTTATGTAACCTGCATGAGAAATGGTAATCACAACTTGTGCATCTGGTATCATGTCTTCGATACTTAAGTCACCACCAGCATATTCTATAACAGATCTACGCTCGTCACCATATTTATCTCTAACAACCTCTAGCTCACCTTTAATAATCTCCATACGACGGTCTTTCTTGTCTAAGATATCTTTAAGGTCAATAATGGTTGCCATTATTTCATCATACTCGGTGCGTAATTTATCTTGTTCTAAACCTGTTAACTGACGCAAACGCATCTCAACAATAGCCTTAGCTTGTATTTCTGAAAGCTTAAAACGTTCAATTAAACTATTTCTAGCTTCATCTGCATTAGATGATGCACGAATAATTTTAATAACTTCGTCAATATTATCTGATGCTATTATTAATCCTTCTAAAATATGTGCACGCTCTTCGGCTTTACGCAACTCATAAGTTGTACGTCTTACAACAACCTCATGTCTATGCTCAACAAAGTAATGAATTAACTCTTTTAAGTTTAATAATTGCGGACGTCCTTTTACTAATGCAATGTTATTTACACTAAAAGACGATTGTAAGGCAGTATATTTATATAATTTATTAAGAACGATATTAGGAATAGCATCACGTTTTAAAACGTAAACAATACGCATACCGTTTCTATCAGACTCATCTCTTATAGAGGAAATTCCTTCAAGTTTTTTGTCATTAATTAAATCAGCAGTCTTCTTAATCATGTCTGCTTTATTAACTTGGTATGGTATTTCAGTAACAATTACACACTCTCTACCTTGCACTTCTTCAATAACAGCATTACCACGCATTACAATACGACCACGACCTGTATGAAACGCTTCTTTTACACCATCATAACCATATATAGTTCCACCTGTAGGAAAATCTGGTGCTTTAATGTGTTGCATTAATTCATCAATCTCAATAGCATCATTTTCTATGTAAGCAATAGTACCATTAACCACTTCGGTTAAATTGTGAGGTGGCATATTTGTTGCCATACCTACAGCGATACCAGAAGCACCGTTAACAAGTAAACCTGGTATACGTGTTGGTAAAACTGTTGGTTCTTCTAAAGTGTCATCAAAATTAAGCTTGTGATCTACTGTTTCTTTATCTATATCTGCCAACATGTCTTCAGATATTTTGCGCATACGCGCTTCTGTATAACGCATTGCTGCCGGACTATCACCATCTACAGAGCCAAAGTTACCCTGTCCATCTACCAACATGTAACGCAAACTCCACTCTTGAGCCATACGCACCATTGCATCATAAACTGAGGTGTCACCATGTGGATGATATTTACCTAAAACTTCACCGACTATTCTTGCTGACTTTTTATGCGCACTGTTTGCTCTAACTCCGAGTTCGTGCATACCATAAAGTACGCGTCTATGAACTGGCTTTAAACCATCTCTTACATCTGGTAAAGCACGTGACACAATGACTGACATTGAATAGTCAATGTAAGCCGATTTCATTTCATCTTCAATATTAATTGGAATGAGTTTTTCTCCTTCTGCCATATATAGAATTAATTAGTTTTTCGTAGGTTTTTGTAACGTGCTAATATAACCAAATCAGAAGCGTTTACAGCGTGTTTTGTAATGATTTTTGTGAGTTTTTATTAACAATGTTTCATATCTTTTTCGTTAATAAGTAAATGCTAATTTTCTTTGAATTACAATGCTTTTTTAGTCTATTCGTTTTTAGCTAATAAAAAGGTATAGTTTTTGACCTTTAATAATATGTTTTTATTATTTTTAATGCAGAAAGGATTTTAATATGGATGATAATTTTTCCCCAAGAGTTAAAGATGTAATTGCTTACAGTAAAGAAGAAGCGCTAAGATTAGGGCACGACTTTATTGGAACAGAACATCTAATGCTAGGTTTACTAAGAGATGGTGATGGCAAGGCTATAGATATTTTGAGCGCCTTAGATGTAGATCTTAATCATCTAAGACGTAAGGTCGAAATATTAAGTCCGGCAAACCCAAATATTATGACAAGTTCTAATGAGAAAAAGAACTTACACCTAACAAGACAAGCAGAGCGTGCTTTAAAAACAACATTCTTAGAGGCCAAATTATTTCAAAGCACCTCCATAAATACTGCACATTTATTGTTGTGTATTCTAAGAAATGAAAACGACCCTACAACGAAACTTTTAAATAAGCTTAAAGTGGGTTATGATAACGTAAAAGAAGAATTTAAATCTATGATAACTAGCGATGATGATTACCTAGATACTCCTAAAGCAGAATCTTTCTCTGATGATGATACAAATGAAGATGATGATGCTAAACAAAACCCGTTTGGAGGCAGCCAATCTGGCAAAACAAATAAAAAATCTAAAACTCCTGTTTTAGATAACTTTGGGCGCGATCTAACAATACTTGCTCAAGAAGGTAAATTAGACCCTGTTGTAGGACGAGAAAAAGAAATACAACGTGTGTCTCAAATTTTAAGCAGACGTAAAAAAAACAACCCTTTATTAATTGGCGAGCCTGGGGTTGGTAAATCTGCAATTGCAGAAGGACTCGCTTTACGCATTATAAAACGTAAAGTGTCGCGTACCCTATTTAATAAGCGTGTAGTTACTTTAGATTTGGCTGGTTTAGTTGCTGGTACAAAATACAGAGGTCAGTTTGAAGAACGTATGAAAGCGGTAATGAATGAGCTCGAAAAGAATGACGATATTATTCTTTTTATTGATGAAATACATACTATTGTTGGCGCTGGTGGTGCCACCGGAAGTTTAGATGCTTCTAATATGTTTAAACCTGCATTAGCAAGAGGCGAAATACAATGTATTGGTGCAACAACATTAGATGAATACAGACAATATATTGAAAAAGATGGTGCTTTAGAGCGTCGTTTTCAAAAAGTAATTGTTGAACCCACTAGCGTAGACGAAACTATAGAAATCCTTAATAATATTAAAGGTAAATACGAAGAGCACCATAATGTAGATTATACAGATGAAGCAATTGAAGCGTGTGTAAAATTAACAAATAGATACATGACCGAGCGTTTCTTACCAGACAAAGCTATTGATGCTTTGGACGAAGCAGGTTCTCGTGTACACATAACCAACATAGAGGTGCCAAAACAAATACTAGAATTAGAACAAAAACTTGAAGAAGTTAAGGAAACTAAGAACAGTGTTGTTAAAAAGCAAAAATATGAAGAGGCTGCAAAGCTTCGCGATGACGAAAAACGTATTGAAAAAGAGTTAGCTACCGCACAAGCAAAGTGGGAAGAAGACACCAAGCAACATAGAGAAGTTGTTACCGAAGACAATGTTGCAGACGTTGTGTCTATGATGACCGGTATACCTGTAAATAAAATTGCGCAAAAAGAAATTACAAAATTATCGCAATTACCAGAACTAATAAAAGGAAAAGTAATTGGACAAGATGAAGCTGTAGCTAAAGTTGTAAAGGCCATACAGAGAAACCGAGCGGGACTTAAAGACCCAAATAAGCCAATTGGCTCATTCATCTTTTTAGGACAAACTGGTGTAGGTAAAACACAATTGGCTAAAGTTTTAGCGCGCGAGTTATTTGAAAGTGACGATTCTTTAGTTAGAATTGACATGAGTGAATACATGGAGAAATTTGCAATATCGCGTTTAATTGGTGCACCCCCAGGATATGTAGGTTATGAAGAAGGTGGACAACTTACAGAAAAAATAAGACGCAAACCTTATGCTGTTGTACTTTTAGATGAAATAGAAAAAGCACATCCAGATGTATTTAATATGCTATTACAAGTTTTAGATGATGGGTATCTTACAGATAGTCTTGGTCGTAAAATTGATTTTAGAAACACAATCATTATTATGACATCTAACATTGGTGCTCGTAAACTTAAAGATTTTGGTAGTGGTGTTGGTTTTGGAACATCTGCAAAAGAAGCTCAAGAAACAGACTACGCAAAAGCAGTGATAGAAAATGCACTTAAAAAAGCCTTTGCACCAGAGTTTTTAAATAGAATTGATGACGTTATTGTATTTAATGCACTAGAAAAAGAAGATATTAATAAGATTATTGATATTGAGTTAATTAAGCTTATCACAAGGGTTAAAGATTTAGGTTACAACCTAAAACTTACTGAAAAAGCAAAAGACTATATCGCTGAAAAGGGATTTGACAAACAATATGGCGCAAGACCTTTAAATAGAGCTATACAGAAATATGTTGAAGATGCCTTGGCAGAAGAAATAATTAACGCAAAAATTCAAGAAGGTGATATTATTACTATGGATTTAGATACAAAAACTGGTGAATTAAAAATTAAGATTAAATCATCAGGTAAAGCTACTGAATCATAGATATTTAACAACTATATTACACAACTCCTCTTTTTAAGAGGAGTTTTTTTGTATCTTAAATTTCCCTAACACTAAAACAGTCATGAAAGGATCCTTAAAATTCGATTTCTGTGACATGACGATTTACGATACGTATCTCGTCGTTGTTGTAAAAGAAGGTATAGATATTACACCAAATCACAATAGTTTGCTTCTGGAGATTACTAATAAATATTTTTCAAAAAAACCTTTTGTTTATACTACATATAGACTAAATTCTTATTCTGTAAACCCAAAAATATATTATGAAACTTCTAAAATTGAAAACTTAAAAGGGTTTGCCGTAGTATCTAGTAACTACAAAGCAAAAGAGAACGCACAAATAGAGAAGCTGTTTTTTAACAAACCCTTCGAAATTTTTACATCGCTTGCAGATGCTATATCATGGACAGATAAACTTTTAAGTGACCACTAGTCTATTTTAAATCGTAATGGTTCAAAAACAACTCTTCAATTTCAATATCAATATCTTTTAAAAACTGAATAGAAGCTTCAATATCGTAATGTAAAACTCTATCTGCCTTAACAAAAGGGACTACATTTCTGTATTGCGCTAAAAAAGACTCTAAAAAAGGTGCTGTTTTTAAAGGTCTTCTAAATTCTAGTGCTTGCGAGGCATTCATTAACTCAATAGCAATAACACGCTCAACGTTTCTTATTAATGTGTAGGCTTGTGTTGCCGCATTAGCACCCATACTTACATGATCTTCTTGGCCGTTACTAGAAACAATACTATCTATACTTGCCGGTGAAGCCAATTGCTTATTAGCACTTACAATACTAGCCGCTGTGTATTGTGGTATCATAAAACCTGAATTTAAACCAGGATTATCTACTAAAAAGGCTGGTAAACCTCGTAAACCAGATACGAGCTGAAATACACGACGCTCAGATATATTACCAATCTCCGCCATAGCAATTTTTAAATAATCTAAAGCCAACGCTAAAGGTTGCCCATGAAAATTACCACCAGAAATAATTAAATCTTCTTCATAAAAAATATTAGGATTATCTGTAACCGAATTTATCTCTGTTAAAATCACCTTCTCTACAAAATCTAATGTGTCTTTTGTAGCACCATGAACTTGAGGAATACAACGAAAAGAATAAGGGTCTTGCACATGCTCCTTTGCTCTTGTTATAATCTCACTCCCCTTTAAAAACTCATTAAAACGTCTTGCAACTTTACGCTGCCCAGGATGAGGTCTCACTTGGTGTACCAAATCATGAAACGGATCTAATCTACCATCAAAAGCATCTAAAGATATACTAGCAATAATGTCTGCCAAATAGGATGTTTTATGAGACAATAACAATAAATAAACACCATAAGCACTCATAAACTGTGTTCCGTTAAGCAAGGCAAGGCCTTCTTTGGCTTCTAAAGTAATGGGCTCCCAATTAAATTCTTTTAAAATAGCTGCAGCGGTATAATCTTTGTCTTTATGCACCACTTCACCCTTACCTAAAAGCGGCAGCGCTAAATGTGCTAAAGGTGCTAAATCTCCCGATGCCCCCAAAGAACCTTGAGTATAAACAAACGGAAAAATATCATTGTTAAAAAAATCTATAAGTCTATTAATAGTCGCCAGTTGCACACCACTATGACCATAACTTAACGACTGAATCTTTAATAGCAACATCACTTTTACCACAGACTCTGGTACTCTTTCTCCAGTACCACAAGCGTGAGACATCACTAGGTTTTCTTGAAGCTGACTAAGATCTGAATTAGAAATTTTTACATTATATAAAGACCCAAACCCTGTATTAATACCATACATTGGTTTTTTGTTGTTAGCCAACTTTGTATCTAAGTATGCCTTACAAGCAACTACTTTTGCCTCAGACTCGGCAGATAGTTTTAGTTTCTTATTGTCCTTAAAAATATTGTAAATGGTTACAATATCTAGCGCTTCAGAAGAAATAATATGGTATACTGACATGGTTTATAATTTTATGATTCAAAAATGAGAATATTTTTGGTTTTTTAGGCAAAAAAATCATAATTCATTCAATTATATAATTAATATATAAATTCATATTTTTGAGCAAGAAATAAATGATTATGAAAAGACTAATTACACTTTGCATTGCAATAACACTTTTAGCTTGTAAAGAAGACATCCCTAAAGATTATGTAACACTTTCTGGTAAGATTGAAAACGCAGACAATAGTAAGGTTGTAAAACTTTTAAAAGGGCGCGAACTAAAAAGAACTATTACACTAAATGCAGATGGTACTTTTGCAGATACATTAAAGGTTGAAGAAGGTGATTATACGTTACAACATGGCAATAAATATGGCCCTATTTTCTTGAAAAACAACAACGAATCTAGTGTAATAGCAGATTATAACGATTTTGAAAAATCTATGGTATTTGATGGTGATGCATCTGATACTAATAATTTTTCTATTCAATCGTTTTTAATTTCTAATGACCACTTTACAAATGATTTAATTTCTAGTGGTTTGCAAAAAGATTTAGACGATGCTATTAAAAACTATAGATCTGCATACCAGCAACTAAAAGCTAAATATAAAGATGTAGACTCGTTACGTATTGCTAACACAGATAGAAAGATTGAAGGCACTGTTCAGCAAATAACTAGATATTTGTCTTCTAAAATAGCTATGCGTTCTGCTTTTCCTGCTGGAAAAGCCTCACCGGTTTTTGAAGATTACGAAAACTTTAAAGGTGGCAACATGTCTTTAGGTGATCTAAAAGGCAAATATGTGTATATAGACGTTTGGGCAACTTGGTGCGGCCCTTGTATTAGAGAAATACCATCGCTTAAAAAAATAGAAAAGCAATTTGAAGGTAAAAATATTGCCTTTTTAAGTATTTCTGTTGATGAAGGAAGAGGTTACAAAGGCAATGCTGCAGAAGCTTATAAAGGCTGGAAAAAAATGGTAGCAGATAAAAATTTAGGTGGCATACAATTAATTGCCGATAACGGTTTTAGGTCTCGCTTTATTGAAGATTACAAAATTAATAGTATTCCGAGATTTTTACTTATAGGTCCAGATGGCACTATTGTTAGTGCAGATGCACCAAGACCATCTAACCCAAAGCTAGTTGCGTTATTTAACAGTTTAGACATCTAATAACCACTTCTTATCTATAAAAAAAACGCCTTCATTAAACTGAAGGCGTTTTTTAGTTATTATTGTGCTTGTTCTTCATTTTGTTGCTCAACCTCTGGCGTTTCTGGTTGTTTAAATAAATCTATATAAGCGTCACCAATAGCTGCAATAACGTGGCTGGCAATTAAACTTTGATAACCATAATCTTCTAATGCTATATCTGCTGCTTTTCCGTGGAGATACGTACCAAAAAGTGTTGCTGATAAAGGAGCATAATGTTGCGCAATTAACCCTGAAATCATTCCCGTTAAAACATCACCACAGCCTGCTGTTGCCATACCTGGGTTTCCTGTTGTGTTTATATAACACTTATCATTATAGACGGTAATAGAATATGCGCCCTTTACTAATACTAGAACATCGTATTTTTTAGAAAAAGCTTTTACTTTATTGAGCTTATCAAAACCATTAGACCATTTACCAACCAAGCGTTCTAGCTCACCCAAATGAGGGGTTAAAACAGATTGTTTTGGTACTAATTTTAATAAAGTCTTCTTGCTAGATAACAGATTTAGTGCATCTGCATCTATAACCAAAGGTGTTTTATTTGTCTTTAAAAAAGTTTCAAAAGTCTTTAGTGTTTGTTCATTTGTACCAAGACCTACACCTACACCAATAACGGTTGGTTTAATGTTAAAATTAATATTTGAAATGGTAGTTTCATTTTCATCACTAATTACCATAATTTCGGGTAAAGCCGCCTGCATACTATGGTATCCACATTTAGGAATATAAGCTGTAACTAAGCCTGCACCAGAACTTAGAGCGGCACTACTTGCTAAATTTACAGCACCTATTTTACCGTAACTTCCACCCAAAATAAGTACGTGTCCAAAATCTCCTTTATGAGCAAACTTCTCTCTTGGCTTATAAAGTGGTAAAGCTTCAAGCTTACCAACAAGTTCTACTCTAGTTTCTGTTTTAATTAAATAGTCGCGATCTATGCCAATATCTAAAACTTCCCACTGCTCTGTATATTTGGCAGTTTCAGGCATAAAAAACACCAATTTAGGAGATTGAAAACTTAGTGTGTAATTTGCGTATACAACTGCATTTTCGTCCTCTACAGGTGTGTCTGTATATAAACCCGATGGTATGTCTATAGCTAATGTAAATGCTTTAGAGGCTTTAAATTTTATAAATAGTTCTTTTACCCAATCGTTTGGTGGCCTATTTAAACCAATACCAAAAACAGCATCTACTATAATGTCTTTTTCGTCTATTTGTATATTAGAAAAATCACTAGAACAACTCAACATTTTTGGCCATTCTTTTGTTACATTTTTAACACGATCGTAGTTAATTAAAAAATCTTTAGATCGTTTATCACTACAATTTACAATACAAGTTACCACGTTATAACCGTGTGTAATTAAGTGTCTTGCAAGCACCAAACCGTTACCACCATTATTACCAATGCCACAAAAAACATGAATAGGCACTTGTGCACCTTGCATACGCATATGAATCCAATTAAAAATTTGAATTCCGGCACGCTCCATTAAATCTGTAGACGAAATTTTTTGTAATTCGGTAGTGAGTTTATCACCTTCGTAAATTTGTTCTTTTGAAAATACTTTCATGTAATGATTCTAAAATATTGAATTTTTATAGCCTTGTAAAAATACTACTTTTGTTAAGTAACCTAAATAACATTTTATAGATTTTTATTATTAAAGCTTATAGATTAACTACTTTTATACCAATTAATTATCACCCATGAAATTTACGCTTGTCTTTTTACTTTCGCTTGTATGTGCTTTTAACAGTGCCGCACAGCAATTAACTTTAGAAACCAACCTAAATTCTATAGTAAACGAAACTTCTGGCTTAGTATATATAAATAATACTTTAATAACACATAACGATTCTGGCAATACAAATACACTGTTTGATGTAGACACCTCAACCGGCTTAGTAACTAGAACGGTGACTATTAGTAATGCTACTAATACTGATTGGGAAGATATTACTGAAGATGGTACATATATTTATATTGGTGATTTTGGTAATTTTCAGGGAGACCGAACCAATCTTAAAGTTTATCGCATACTTATTGCAGATTATTTTAATAATACAACGGTGACAGCTGATGTTATAGATTTTACTTATAACAACCAAACCGATTTTACAACGCGCCCTTTTGCTAATAATTTTGACGCTGAAACTTTAATTCACTTTAATAATAAGCTTTATATATTTACCAAAAACTGGGAAGATAGTAGAACAAATATTTATGAATTATCAAAAGATATTGGTGTACAAACAGCTACTTTAATTGATAATTTTAATAGTGATGGTCTAATTACTGGTGGTAGTTACAACACAACATCTTATGAAGTTTTACTCTGTGGTTATGGCATAAATGGTGCTTTTGTAGTACAGCTTAATAGTTTTAACAACGGCCTATTTACTAACGGAAATATTATTAAAACAGCAGTCACTGTTACTGCCAATAGCTCATTACAAATAGAAGGTATTACTGGTATTAACGGTACTGAATATTATGTCTCTGGCGAAGCAAATGGTTCTAGTCTTGCTGCTTTATATAGCTTTAATATTTCGACATTAACAGCACAAGATACTAGTTCAATTTTAGTTTCTTTTTACCCAAACCCTGCACAAAATGAAATTATATTAAGCACTTCAAATTTAACAACAGAATTCTATAATTTGTCTGGTCAACTCGTAAAAACAGCAACTACAAAACGTATAGATATTTCTAATTTAAGTAGTGGTGTCTATTTGCTGAAAATAAAAAGAAATAACAAGGGAATAACAAAAAAATTAGTAGTGTTAAGCGATTAAGAATTAACTAGCCTAAAACACGAACCAACATCTCTTTAAGAAGGTCGCCTTGTGGTGTTGCATTAGCACCTACACCTTTACTTTTTACGTCAAACTCGCGCAATAAACCAATAACCTGACTAACTTTTCGCATTGGGTAGTTACGAGCAGCAGTAAGGTACTCGTTTACAAAATAAGGATTAACCTTTAATGCAGACGCTACAGACCTTGGATTTTTATCTGTCATGCCATGAAGATATAACAACTGAGAAAAGAAATTAAATAACAAAGCCACAGTAACCACCATAGGATTATCCTTTGGGTTGTCTGCAAAATACTTTGCAATTTGGTAAACCTTAACTACATTTTTTTCACCGACAGCTTTTCTTAATTCAAAATTATTAAAGTCTTTACTTATACCAATATTTTCTTCAATATGCTCTGGTGTAATTTGCGTGCCTTTTGGTAAAACTATTTTAAGTTTATTAAGTTCGTTATTTACTTTAGCTAAATCTGTACCTAAAAACTCAACAAGCATTTGAGCTGCTTTTGGAGATATACCATAACCTTGCCCTTTTAGCACACCAACAATCCAATTTGGTACTTGGTTATCGTAAAGTTTTTTGCTTTCAAAAACAACACCGCCGTTTTTAGTTATCGTTTTATATAAAGCTTTTCGTTTGTCTAATTTTTTATATTTATAATTTAAAACTAATACTGTAGAAGGCTGTGGGTTTTCTGCATATTTAGCCAACTGCTCTATTGTACGGCTTAAATCTTGTGCTTCTTTTACAATAACCACTTGGCGATCTGCCATCATTGGGTAACGTTTTGCATTACTTACAATATCATCTATAGAAACGTCTCTACCATAAAGTACCATTTGATTAAAGCCTTTTTCTGCTTCATCGAGGACATTATTTTCAATAAAATCTGAAATTTTATCTATATAATAAGCCTCCTCACCCATTAAAAAATAGATAGGCTTAAGGTCTTTTTTTTGTATTGCTGCAACTAGTTGTTTTACGTCGTCCAATCTCTATTACTTTCTCAAAATGTGTTTTAATTTTACAAAAACACTGATTTTTTATCTTAAAACTTTATATAATATAATGCTTAAGTAACATTATAATTATAATTTTGTGTGGTGCAAGAACTCAACTTTCCTAAGTTTAATTACCGTTTCAAAAGTACAGAAAATAAAGTTTCTATTTTTGATGTGATTCGGAAAAAATTCATCATTCTTCAACCCGAAGAATGGGTGCGACAGCATTGTGTTCATTATTTAATAAATGAAAAGAATTTCCCTAAATCGTTAATTAATGTAGAAAAAGAGCTAACTATTAATGGTCTTAAGAAGCGATACGATATTGTAGTGTTTAACTCAGATGGTAGCATGCATCTTATTGTTGAGTGTAAATCGTATAACATAAAAATAGACCAAACTACATTTGATCAAATAGCCCGTTATAACTTAGTTTTAAATGCTTCATTTTTAATGGTAACAAATGGTTTAAATCACTATTATTGTGAAATGGATATGGAAGCTGAACGGTATGCGTTCTTAAAAGATATTCCTAATTATACCAAAAAATAAATGCTACAAAGTAAAGATATAGCAGTTGTTATTTTAAACTGGAACGGTAAAAAACTTCTCGAAACGTTTTTGCCATCTGTTATTAAATATGCTGAAGGTGCACAAATTTATGTGGCAGACAATGCCTCTACAGATGACTCAGTTGCTTTTGTTACTAAACATTTTTCTACGGTAAGGGTAATTAAGAATACTAAAAACGGTGGTTATGCAAAAGGTTATAATGATGCGCTAAAAGAGGTGAAAGAGCCATTGCTCTGCTTATTAAATAGTGATATTGAAGTTACAGCAAATTGGCTTCAACCTATTATAGAAACATTTAATGCAGACGAAACTACGGCTATTATTCAGCCTAAAATATTAGATTACAAAAACAAATCTTACTTTGAATATGCTGGTGCAGCTGGTGGTTTTATAGATACGTATGGTTACCCATATTGTCGTGGTAGAATTTTTGATACTATCGAAAAAGATTTAGGACAATACAACACAACGGCTACAATTTTTTGGGCATCTGGTGCTTGTTTATTTATTAGAAACTCTGTTTTTAAGGCATTAGACGGCTTTGACGAATCTTATTTTGCCCATATGGAAGAAATTGATTTGTGCTGGCGCGCGTTTAATGCTAATTATAAAACTAAATATGTTGGCGCATCTACAGTATACCATGTTGGTGGGGCAACATTAAGCAAAACAAATCCTAAAAAGACCTATCTTAATTTTAGAAACAGTCTTTTTACATTAGTAAAAAACACCGATAAACATCTTTTTACAAGAACAGTTACCAGAATGTTACTAGATGGCATAGCAGCATTACGTTTTTTAATACAATTAAAACCCAAGTGTTTTTTAGCTATATTAAAAGCGCATGGTGCCTTATATTCTAATTTAGGCAAGGTATTAAAAACTCGAAAACAGCTACCCAAACGTTCTAATTACCAAGAATCTAAATCTATAGTTTGGGCTTATTTTATTAAAAGAAGAACTAAATTTTAATTGTTTATAAGAACTGTTAAATTTTTTGTTAATCCGTGCAATGCCCTCTTTTCTTTTGTATAATTTTGATATGTTATAATTAACAATCTAAAATCGAATTTCAACTATGAAAAAATTAATGTTATTAGGTGTTTGTTCAATGCTATTACTAGCATCTTGCGTCTCGAAGAAAGACTATTTAGCACTTGAAGAAAAACAAAAATCTACTGAAGATTTATTAAATACGGCTACTGTAAAATTAAACAAATGCCTCTCTGATGCTGCGGCTTCAAATGCAAGAGTAGAAACAATGAAAGATCAATTAAATGATATGCGTAAGTCTAATCAAGATTTAATTGATACTAAAGGAGACTTAACCATATTAACAAAGAAGGGGTCTGAAAATCTTGAAAAATCTTTAGAAAGTTTAAAAGAACGCGATCTAAAAATTACCAGGTTACAAGATGCTTTAACTAAAAAAGATAGTGTAACACTTGCTATTGTTACTAGCCTTAAAAAAGAAGTAGGTATTAACGACCCAGATATTGAGATTAATGTAGAAAAAGGTGTGGTTTTTATATCTATAGCAGACAAGTTATTGTTTAAAAGCGGAAGTTATAATGTAACCGATAGAGCTAACGAAATTTTAGCTAAAGTCGCTAAGGTTATTAATAGCAAACCTAATTTTGAGGCCATGGTAGAGTCTCACACAGATAATGTAACTTACAGCAAGCCACCATTATTAGATAACTGGGATTTAAGTGTAAAACGCGCGACATCTATTGTTAGAGTTTTAGAAAGCTTAAACGTTAACCCACAACAGTTAATTGCTGCTGGGCGTAGTTCATATGTGCCTTTAGTAGAAAATGATACTGCAGAGAACAAAGCAAAAAATAGACGTACGCGTATTGTTGTATTACCAAAAATCGATCAGTTTTATGAAATGGTTGAAAATGAAATGAAAAATTTATCTCAAGGCAACTAAAACTTGAATAAAATATTAATAGAAAGCCCAATGCAACAGCATTGGGCTTTTTGTTTTTAGATATCCTAGTCAAAAATCGGTGTTAAAACAACAGCTAACTTTGGTGTATTACTATTAAAATCAATACAATATAAATACTTGGGCATTACCAAAAGTTAGAAAAATGTGCAAACAAAGAAAAAATCTAAATTGCATTAAAATACGTTATACAGAAAACGTTAGTGGTAAAGCGATGCCAGATATGACCGTTAAAATTAAATTAGGAAAATAAAATGTATGTAACAAACGTAAATAATGGCTAGAAACTTTAGAAAATTACAAAACTAATTGTATTCTTAAGATTGTTGCATCCGGCAATTTATTTGCTGTAAAAATAGGTTTAGATTTTACGTGTAAAGAGAGAGTACTACAAAAAATAGAAGAAGTGTGTGCGTATCTGTTTACGAAATAAAGGAGGGCAAACAACTAGCGGGCCATATTTTTACTCTATAGATTAATTATAACACTCTTTGGTAGTCGCTTACATAACACACGAGACTAAATGGTAAGTAATAACTCATCGTTTTAGTGTAAAATGCCCCGTATGGGTTTTACCATTACGGCGTTCTATCACAAACCAATAATCGCTAGAGGGCATATTTTTACCATTAAAAGTACCGTCCCAACCTATCGTGTTTCCTGTAAAACCAGTTAATAGCTTTCCGTATCTATTGTAGATATACACCTGTAAATCGGGTTCAAATTGAGAACCTAATATTTGCCAATACTCATTATCACCATCTCCATTAGGTGTAAAAAAGCGTCTGTAATCTAATAAAGAAAAATCTTTAGTTGCGATACCACACCCATTTATATCTCTCACAAATACGGTATAATCACCTGAAACTAAATCTGAAAAAGAATTATTTAACTGGTAACTAATACCATTTAAAGAATATTCATAATCGCCAAAGCCAGAAACCTCTACACTAACAGAATTAGAGTTAGCCGTAAAATCTTCGGTAATAATAGCATCAATATTGGCAATACCAGATACTGCAACTGTATAAGTTTTGTTGGTATCACAAGAAAAATCACCATAATCATTAGATACTGTAACGTTATATAAACCTGAAGCGTTTACCGAAATAATTCTTGTACTCTCGCCAGTAGACCACAAATAACTAGAATAGCCCGATTCTGCAAAAAGTAATACCGAGTTGTTATCACAAACTGTAATAAATTCATCTGGCCCTAACTGTGGTGCAAACCCAACAATGAGTTGAAAAGAAGTGGTTTGATAACAAATATCTAGTGTATTGTGTGTCATCCTAGCAAATACAGTTTGTGGGTTACTAATATTTTCATAATTTACAGCAATAGGATTATTACCAGAATCAGCATCATTTTGTGTTAAATAGTATGTAATTGTTAGATTTTCTGGATTTTGATTTCCTAATAATTGAGAATTTTGTTGCGATAAGTCAAAAACGGTTTCACTAGTTATTACGTCATTACAAATTACTAGATCTGTTGGTGTATTAATACTAACAACGGGTAGTAAATCTAATAAATTTATAGTTTCAGTTTCTATACTACCACAGGCATCTTCTACTCTTATTTCATAAACACCAGGACTCAAATTAGTAAATATATTATCGGTACCATTATCTATATTAACTGGTGAAACAATAGAAAAATTATAAGGTGGAATACCAGCAACATCCACTAAGACATCAGATGGGCCAGAGCCGCCATCGCAATTAAGATTAAAAACATCATTTATAATTAAATCTGAACCTACTTCAAATTCTGCAAATATGTCTAAACAAAATGCATTAGGGTTTGGATTACTAACAGACTGAAAGGCTTTAACTAACCGAAACGTACCCGTTACAAAAAGGTTAAAAATAGTTTCACCATTTGCAATTGTAATAGCGTTTGAAGCATTAGGCAAGTCACCTTCTGTATAAGTAACACCTGTAATAGGATTACCCCAAGTATCGTTTACAGGATTATATATTTGTAACCAATACGACTGATTAGATACAGAATTATCGAAATCTACTATACCAATATCAAAAGAACCACAGTTTATTTGCAGGTTAAAAATTGAAGGATTACTTATATAACTTTCAATAATTTGATTGGTCTCAAATTCATTGCCACATGTATCGGTAAACTCTATAGTATAATTTCCTGTGGGTAGATTATCTACATAAAAAATTCCTGAAGGCAAAATAGCTGCACTATAGTTAAAAGGTAAGGCAAAAGCAAAAGTTGGCGGTGCACTTGTAATTGTAATTGTTTCAATTTGGCCATAAGAACCAGCAATTCTTAGCGTACCAGTATCTGTAGTACAATTTGGTGATGTTACAGCATTAATAGGAAGTACAACAAGATCTGGTATTAAAAAATCTACAGTATAGGTACTACCACAATCATCAATAAGTTCTAAAACGTAATCACCCTTGGGCAGCTCATCAACTATTAATGCACCATTACCTATAATAAAAATAGATATATCATCTGGTATTATATTTACATAAGCCACAGGTGAAGCAATAACTATAGCAGATACAATCTCTCTATTTGGTATACTTACAGATAAAGACCCTGTAAGAGAATCACAACCTTCATTTGCTGCAGATACTAAAGGCTCTATTTCCTCTTCTATTAACTCTAAGGTTGCAATGGTAGTTCTGTTGCAGGCATCTGTAACACTAACACTATAAATGCCATAAGGCATACTGGTATTTTGGTTACCATAAACAATTTCAGATTCGGTAAATACACCGTCAGTATTCGCATTATAATCTGTTGCTAAAAAACCGTCTGGAAATTCGGTAAACTCTAAGGTATAAGGAGGTAAAACACTACTAACAGATATATTAATATTATTACCACACAAACCAACCGTTGGTATTATAACTACTTGTGGATTTGGGTCTATTTGCTCAATGTTAGACACAGTGACACCACATAAATCTTCAACTATAATTTCAATCTGAAAAACTTGATCATCATAATTATTGAACGTTTGTGTTAACTCTATGGCCGTTTCAGACCCACTACTAATAGTTTCACTAAAACTCACAGCACCAGTACCATCTAATAGGCTAATCGTATAATTTACAGTAATAGGATATGCAAGTACACTGCCACTACCAGCAGTAATAAGATGCGTTATAGTGGTTTGGTTACAATTAGTTAATAAAATTGGAGGAGCCACAACATCTATAGAAAATGAAGCATTATTTAACAACAAAGTGAAGGTCTTAGTTAATGCGTTATTACAATCATCAAAAACACGAATAACATAAGTTCCCTGAGGCAGATTATTAAATGTATTTTCAGTTTGCAATGGGGTGGTTATTGGGCCAGAGAGTATTTCGTAAGATTGTGCATTTCCTGTAAGTGTAGATACTAAAAGACTCCCTGTATTACAATCACCAGAAAAAACCTCATTAACCTCAAAGTCTAAAGGTGTAATTACATTAATAATAGTAGCGTCTGCACTTTGAGAATTCTGCAACGCACCTAAGGTTTGTATAGCCTGCACCAAATAGTTGCCACTCTCTAAATTTGTAAAAATAGCTGCTGAATTTTGTGCAATTGGTGTATCTAAATCTGGATACAAAAAAAGAAAATAAGTTAATGCGGCATTTGGTGTTGTTGCAGAAACTTCCATAGAAATTGACCCATTACCTGCACAAGATTCATCTATAGTTGCAACAGAGAAATTAAAATCGTCTAACTGAGCAAACATAAGCTGGCTCATCAAAAAAAGACAAACAAAACCACAATACTTAAGATGGAAAATAGATTTCATTACAATACAGATTCTCTTCTTTTTATCTAGAAATATACAATTAATTGATATGTAATCTGTAACCAAGACTATAAAAATTGAGAATAGTGAAATTTAAAAACTTAATCAGACTTAATAAAATGACACATTTTATAAAACAAAAAAGCCTCAAGTATACAACTTGAGGCTTTCTATAATACGTATTTTGAGATCAATTAATTCCCATCGAGACGTTCAATCTTAGCACCAATAGCCCTAAGACGCTCGTCTATGTTTTCGTAACCACGATCTATTTGTTCTATGTTATGAATTACAGATGTACCTTTAGCAGATAATGCCGCAATTAAAAGCGAAACACCTGCTCTAATATCTGGTGAAGTCATGGTTGTCGCTTTTAAGGTAGATTTAAAATCGTGACCAATAATAGTTGCTCTGTGCGGATCGCAAAGTATAATTTTTGCTCCCATATCTATTAATTTATCTACAAAGAACAAACGACTTTCAAACATTTTTTGGTGCACTACAGCACTTCCTCTTGCTTGAGTTAAAACAGTTAAAATAATACTCAATAAATCTGGCGTAAAACCAGGCCACGGAGCATCTGCAATAGTTAAGATAGAACCATCTATATAATTTTGCACTTCGTAACCATCTTTATGAGCCGGTATGTAAATATCGTCACCTTGACGCTCTACGGTTATACCTATTTTTCTAAACACATTAGGTATTTGGCCTAAATCATCCCAACTTACATTAGTTATGGTTAACTCGCTTTTAGTCATCGCCGCAAGACCTATCCAACTCCCAATCTCAATCATGTCTGGCAACATTCTGTGTTCTGTACCACCAAGCACGTCAACACCTTCTATTATTAACATGTTAGAACCAACACCAGAGATTTTTGCTCCCATGCGATTTAACATTTTACAAAGTTGCTGTAAATAAGGCTCACAAGCTGCGTTATAAATTGTAGTAGTCCCTTCTGCCAAAACAGCCGCCATTACTATATTTGCAGTACCTGTTACAGAAGCTTCATCTAAAAGCATGTAAGCACCTTTTAGTTTATCTGCTTCTACACCATAAAAAAGATCTTCTTTATTATAACGGAATTTTGCACCTAAATTTATAAAACCCTCAAAATGGGTATCTAAACGACGACGACCAATTTTATCGCCACCTGGCTTTGGAATATAACCTTTACCAAAACGTGCCAACAAAGGACCAACTATCATTATAGAACCTCTAAGACCCTTTCCGTCTTCTTTAAATTCTTCAGATTCTAAATACTCTAAATTAACGTTATCAGCTTTAAAAATGTAAGACCCCTTCCCTACTTTATTAATTTTTACTCCTAGCTTTTTTAATAATGCTATAAGTTTATTTACATCAATAATATCTGGAATGTTGTCTATCTTAACCTCTTGGGCAGTTAAAAGTACTGCACATAAGATTTGTAACGCTTCATTTTTTGCTCCTTGAGGCTGAATTTTTCCTTTTAATTGGTGGCCTCCTTCTATTTTAAATGTCCCCATACGCTTCTAATAACGTTTTCTGTTATTGGAATATTTTTTCTTATTCGAATTATTACTCTTTTTATTTAAGCTGCTTTTGCTGTTACTGTACTTAGATTTAGTGCGCATTAAACTTGTAGAGTCGCTTAATGTTTCATCACTATCTTTTAAGTCTAATTTACCGTTAGACAATTCAAATAAGTGATTAAAAATAACGGCATCCTCTACAGTGTCTTTATTCCAATTAAGGAAACACTTTTTCATGTGGTTTGCAATGGTAAACTTTAAAGCTTCTTTTAGTTCACCTTCTTCCCAACTTACAGCAACATCAATCATGGTTTTTATGTTGTTTCCATAAAAACGGTATTTAGGATGATTTTGTGGATATTCTAGCATTTCAGGACGTGCCTGTAACTCTTCCTTAGATGGCATGCCGTAAGGCGAATCTGCATCTATATCAAAATCTGCCATAATAAAAAACTGGTCCCATAACTTATGCTGAAAATCGGGCACATCTCTTAAGTGAGGCTGTATATTTCCCATTACAGAAATAATTGCTTTTGCTAGCTTATTACGTTCTTCTTTAGTTTCGCGTGTCTTGGCATGGTTAATCATCTTTTGAAGATGGCGTCCATACTCTGGTATAATTAAATGCTCGCGCTCTGTGTTGTATTCTAAATCGTCAATCAAAATTGTAAAATGTGTAGTAAATATTGTTTAAACCCGTAGTCTCTAGGTTTTGTTGCAAAGTACAAAAAAATACCAAGTCCAAAACAATTATTATAGCGAAATTACTCCGTCAACATTTTTTGCAACCTCCTTGTATTTAGCTATAACTGCTTCTGGGTTTTTTAATCTTACGTTAATAGACACACTCGTATACTTTCCGTTCTTAGACACATTGGTCTTTATTACGGCGCCTAAGCCATTAAACAATCCCTCAATTTCTGCAATACCAGTACCTTCTGTAATTACAATAAACTTATATAAATATTCAGCAGGCCAAAGGGTTGTATCGTATAATTGTGACTTTAGTTTTTCGTAAAACTCGTCTGTTTTATTTGCGTTTTCCATCTTGAAATTTTTGGATTGTAAAGATACAGTTAACTTTACATTTTTAGATTAAATTTTTTATCACGAATTTTACCCCAAAAATATTGCCAATTTGAATACAAAAAAAATTGTTATAGCTGGTGGCCCAGGCACCGGAAAAACATCAATTATTACCCATTTAAAATCGTTAGAGTTTACTTGCTACGATGAAATATCTAGACAAGTAACACTGCAAGCAAGACAAGACGGTATTGAGCAGTTATTTTTAACTGAACCCTTATTATTTAGCGAAAAACTCTTAGAAGGTAGAACACAACAGTTTTTTGATGCTGACAAAGAAAACCAAAATATGGTATTTTTAGACAGAGGCCTGCCAGATGTTTTGGCTTATATGGATTATATAGGTGACACTTACCCTAAGCATTTTATTGATGTTTGCGAAACACATAAGTACGATTATATTTTTGTTTTAGCCCCTTGGCAAGATATATTTATTAGTGACAACGAGCGTTACGAAAACTTTGAAGAAGCCCAAGTTATTCATCAACATTTAATAGATACATACACCCGTTTTGGTTATAAACTTATAGATGTACCCTTCGGAAGTATTAAAAATAGAACAGATTTTATCTTAGAGTTGTTAAATTTGTAATAATGCACCCTATTGAAGTTTTAGAGCGGTATTGGAATCATACCTCGTTTAGACCACTACAAGAAGATATTATTACTTCTGTATTAGAAAACGAAGACACCTTTGCATTACTACCAACAGGTGGTGGTAAATCGGTTTGTTTTCAAATTCCGGCTTTAATAAAAGATGGTATCTGTATTGTGGTATCTCCTTTAATTGCTTTAATGAAGGACCAAGTTAATACCTTAAAACAAAAAGGTATTAAAGCAATTGCATTAACCTCTGGTTTATCTTACAAAGATTTAGACACACAATTAGATAATTGTATTTATGGCAATTATAAGTTTTTATACCTATCACCAGAGCGTTTGCTTCAACCTTTAGTACGCGAACGCATTTTACAAATGAAGGTTAACTTAATTGCCATAGATGAAGCGCATTGTATTAGCCAATGGGGTAACGATTTTAGACCGGCTTACAAAAATATAAGCGCTTTAAGACAAATGCATCCGCATGTTAACTGTATTGCATTAACAGCAACGGCCAAGCATACTGTTGTAGAAGATATTATTACAAATCTCGACTTTATTAACCCAAAAATATATAAAGCCTCTTTTGCTAGACCTAATATTGCATATAGTGTTTTACATACAGACGATAAACTTTTTCAACTAGAACATATTTTAAACAGGCATAAAGGATCTTCTATTATCTATGTAAGAAACCGACGAGCTACAACTAACATTCACAGCTATTTAGAATCTAAAGGCTTTAGCACCACCTTCTACCATGGCGGTATAACCAACAAAGAAAAACAAGAACGGTTACAACAATGGTCTAACAACCAAAAAGAAATAATGATCGCTACCACAGCTTTTGGTATGGGTATAGATAAAGCTAATGTAAAGACGGTAATTCATTTTAACTTACCAGAAAGTTTAGAAAGTTACTACCAAGAAGCAGGCAGAGCTGGCAGAAATGGCGAACCTGCATTTGCTATAATTTTAAAACAACATATAGATGAAGATCACTTACGTAGTCAATTTTTAAGCACATTACCATCTATAGACTTCTTAAAACTGGTTTATAATAAACTATGTAATTACTTTCAGGTTTCTTATGGCGAAGGCCAAGACACAACACACCAATTAGATTTTAAATCGTTTTGTAGTCGTTATAAATTAAGCGCTAGTATGGCATACAATGCACTAATACTTCTAGATAGAAATGCCATAATTACATTAACACAACATTTTAATTTTAGAACAAAAATTCAATTTATAATCTCTAATGCAGCGTTGTTTCAGTATTTAGAAACCCATTTAAACCTTAATTTATTAGTAAAGGTTTTGTTACGAACCTATGGTGGTATCTTTGAATATGAAACTAAAGTAAATTTAAGTCTTGTTATTGAAAAATCTAACCTCTCTGAAAAACAAGTTATAAACCAATTACAGCTTTTAGAAAAAGAGGGTATTATTAGTTTAGAAATGGCAAATACAGACTCTGAGATTACCTTTTTAAAACCTCGCGAAGATGCTATTACCATTAACCCAATTGCAAAAATAGTAGAACAGCAACACCAATTAAAGCACAACCAAATAGAAGCCGTTTTAAGTTATACACAAAACAACAAAATATGTAGAAGTAGACAATTACTTAATTATTTTGGAGAAAAGACAAAACTAAAATGTGGAATATGCTCTGTTTGCCAAAACGAAAAAAAGAGAAACGCTACGACTTTAGATGCCTCTATTTCGACAAAAATAGTAAGCGCGTTACAAAATGAAAATTTATCTTCGCGACAACTAATTAAAACTATCATCTGCTCAGAAGAGCAGCTTCTACAAAGTTTGTCTGAACTTATGGAAACCAAACAAATAAAAATAACACAAGCAAATACTTACAAACTTTTATGACAACAAAACGTAATATAAAAATTGTGTTTATGGGCACACCAGATTTTGCTGTAGCTACATTAAAAACACTTATTGATAATGATTATAATGTTGTTGGTGTAATTACTGCACCAGATAGGCCTGCTGGTCGTGGACAAAAATTAAGAGCTTCTGCAGTAAAACAATTTGCGCTAGATCATAATTTAAATATTTTACAACCTACAAACTTAAAAGCAGACGCATTTATTAAAGAGCTTAAAGCTCTAGAAGCTAACCTACAAATTGTTGTTGCTTTTAGAATGTTACCAAAAGTTGTTTGGCAAATGCCAGCATATGGTACTTTTAACCTACATGCATCACTATTACCACAATATAGAGGTGCAGCACCCATACATTGGGCAATTATAAATGGGGAAACAAAAACCGGAGCTACCACATTTTTTATAGATGAAAAAATAGATACCGGAGCCATCATAGATTCTAATGATTTAACCATTACTAATGACGAAACTGTAGGAAGCCTTCACGACAGACTTATGATATTAGGTAGTAAGTTAGTTTTAAAGACCGTTAAGCTAATAGAAACAGATGCCGCTACTACAACAATTCAACCAGAAATTAAAAACGTTAAAACAGCTTATAAGCTTAATAGAGAAAATTGTAAAATAGACTGGTCTGCACCCTTAGATACTATTTATAATAAAATACGTGGTTTAAACCCGTTTCCTGCTGCTTGGTGCTATTTAGATACCGATAATGGCGAACCTCTTTCTGTAAAAATATACGCTGTAGAAAAAATAGAAGACACCCACAATTTTGATGCCGGACACCTAATTACTACCAAAGATCAGTTACGTGTAGCATGCGCTGGTGGTTATATAGATATTAAAGAAATTCAGCTTCCTGGAAAGCGTAAAATGGAAGTAAAATCACTTTTAAATGGGTTTCAATTTTCTGATACAGCAAAACTTCTGTAAACCCTTGATACCATTGGTTTAAAAAAAATCGATAAAAATGCATCTCTTTATTAACAAATGCTGTGAGTTATTAACAAAAACACGGATTTGCCTTGCTATTACTTGCATAGGTGAATATTCCTAATAATTTTGTGTAGGGATTTTTAATAATCATTATTTGAAAACCGAATTTTTAATAATTTAAACTTAATATTTATGAACAAAACAGATTTGATCAACGGTATGGCAGAGAATGCTGGTATCACAAAAGCAGCTGCTAAAAAAGCATTAGACTCTTTATTAGTTGATATCGAAGGATCTTTACAAAAAGGGAACAGAGTATCTTTAGTAGGATTCGGTTCTTGGTCAGTTTCTAGAAGAGCTGCAAGAGATGGAAGAAACCCACAAACTGGAAAAACTATCAAAATTAAAGCAAAAAATGTAGTAAAATTTAAGGCAGGTTCTGACTTAAGTGGTGCTGTAAACTAAAACATTATTTGTTTAAAATACAAAGCCTGCTCATTGAGCAGGCTTTTTTTTGCTCTCTTTTTAACATCTTTAGTTGTTATATTGATAAAAATATTATAGATTTAAAAGTCTTTAAAAGCCAATCTATAAAATGACAAAACCAAAAAAAGGAAACTTACTCATTGCCGAGCCTTCAATTATCGGTGACGTATCATTTAACCGTGCTGTGATACTTTTAGCAGATCACAACCCGTTAGGTTCTGTTGGTTTTATTTTAAATAAACCTTTAGAGTATAATCTTAAGGATATTGTAGATGGCACTGAGTCTGATTTTATGGTTTACAATGGTGGACCTGTAGAACAAGACAATCTTTACTTTATACATAAGTCTCCCGAGTTAATTCCTAACAGTATAGAAATATCTAAGGGTGTTTTTTGGGGTGGAGATTTTGCTACTGTTCTCAACTTAATAAATGAACATAAGATATCTCAGAACGATATTCGCTTCTTTTTAGGCTACTCTGGCTGGGATGAACAACAATTAGACGACGAACTAAAATCTAATTCTTGGTTAGTCTCAGAGAACGTTTATGACAACGCCATAATTTCTAAACCTTGTAACTCTTTTTGGCGCGAAAAAATGCTAGAACTTGGTGGTGACTATAGTATATGGTCTAATGCACCAGAGGACCCGAGTTATAACTAATTAAATTTTAAAACAAAGTATTAAGACATTAAACGCAACTTCGCATTTAATTTTGCAATTGTTTTTTGTGCAAAAGCACTGCCATATGTTTTTTTGCGATACTGTGTAATTGGCACTATACCTTTAATAACATTAGTTATAAATAGCTCATCTGCTTTTTGCAATTCAAAAGGACTTATAGATGCTTCCTCTACAAATAAATTTACATCTTTAGCTAAAACATCTAAAATTTGCTTTCTCATAACACCTTTAAGGCAACCGTCTTCTAATGGTGGTGTTTTAATCTTGTCACCTTTAACCAAAAACAAATTACCGTTAAGCGCTTCTATTACGCTTTTATTAGTGTTTAAAACCAAACAATTATCTAAATCGTTTTCTTTTGCGTAAATACTACCAATAACGGGTAATGCTTTATTGTTAGATTTTAAACCCGATAATAAACCAGGTGCCATAAAGTAGTCTTTATACAAATCTACAACACAATTAGCATTTGTATCTATGGTGTAAAAAGGATTATTGTGAGCTTCTGCACTAATATTAAAACCAACCTCTGCTGTGTTTAATGGTAAATATTTACCACCTTCACCTCTATCTACATTAAGACGAACACGAGCAACAGATTTTAGCAAGTTATTGGCTTCGACAGTTTTTAAAATTTCTGATTCCAAAAATTCCATAGTAAACTGCATAGGGATTGTCATACGAAGAATACGCATAGACGCCATTAACCTAAAATAGTGATCTTCCCAAAAGAAAATCTTACCATTTACAACCTTTAACGTTTCAAAAAGTGCGTCACCATATTTGTAGCCTCTATTTTCTGTTGTTAGTTTAGAATCGTTTTGAGCTACTAAATTTCCATTAAAATTTATCATAAAAAAATGTCTCGATTTATTTAAAATTAAACCGAGACAAAGATATATATAGATTAGTTAGTTACACTTATCTAGAGCCTAAAACTTGTTTTAAACTAGAAATATGATTATCCCAAAGCATTTTAGCTTCTTCTACCTCATCCTCTTCAGAGAAATCTGTAATCATTAATGAAACATCTTTTGTTATCTCATCTACTTGTATTCTTATCTCAAAAAAGTAAGATGCGCCATCTTCATCATCTTCGAGCCATCTGTACTTAACACGTTCTCCACTTTTCTTTGTCAGTAATTTTGCTTGTTCTTCAGAGCCATCCCAGATAAATGTAAATAATTCTCCACGAGAATTTACATTATCTGCAAACCACTCAGACAAACCTGAAGGTGTTGATATATAGGTGTATATAAGTGCCGGAGATGCTTGTATAACAAACTCCATTTCATATTTTACTTTATCGTCCATAATTGCATTGTATTGAGTGCCAATATATACAATTATACAAGAATTAAGAACTTTAAATTAAAAATTATTTTTTTAGATTGATATGCTTGGAGTCGTAAAAATTGTTTCTATATTTACACCCGAAATTATGGCGAGGTAGCTCAGTTGGTTAGAGCGTCGGATTCATAACCCGGAGGTCACGAGTTCAATTCTCGTTCTCGCTACAATAGTAAAAGTCTAGTACGAAAGTACTAGACTTTTTTTTACAGATTGTATGAAGCTCTTCTTTAAGCACATCGCAGTAGTGATTTACCAACAATATTAACATTCAATAATGTAAAGATTATCATTAACGAAACAACATCGATAATTCCAAAAAAAACACAAAAAATTAAGAAATAAATTAAATTAGTTTAGCAAGGTTTTGGTAATGCCAATTCTAAAACAACGTTCAGAGCCCAAATACAAAGGGTCACCATGTTTTTCTGACCAAAAGCCTTCTAAAATATCTTTAGTCATGCATTTATAAACCACAACGCCCTTATATATTTTCTCTTCTTCACCAATATATTTAAAATTAATAACCAAAATATGGTCTTTAAAAAAACCAATACCTGTTTGCATTTGGTTATTATTAATAAGCCATTTGGCATAGATTCTATTAGTGCCATCTAATTCTAACTCTAAAACACCTTTATAACTTTCTGTTTCATCATCTTGATTAGTTCCTATTATATTAAACTTACCTACTAAATCTTTAATGGTCATTATCTATTGGTATTTTTATTTATTAGTGGGTAAACTTATTTATGAGTTAAATTCTACAGTATTATAACGTATAAAATTCTACAAATTAATCACAAAATAATAAAGCTAATTAAAGTATCTAAATATAGGAAAAGCCCTAAAACTTCAAAAGATTTTTAATGGGATTATAAATTAACAAAAAGCAAGCATTATATTTCTTATTTTTAGAGATATAATTAGTTTAACCAACCACCAGATGAAAAAGTATACCCAATTTTGTATTGCCCTATGCTTACTTTTTAGCTTAAGCACATCTTTTGCACAAGAAGATACCAAAACACAAGATTCTACAAAAAAAGCGACAAAAGAGTTGCCTTTAGAACCCACCCGAAAAATTAACTTCACTACAGATAAAGGTACTTGGATTTCGGTAGATGTGAGTCCAAATGGCAACACCATTATATTTGATATGATGGGTGACCTTTACACTATTCCTATAAATGGCGGAAAAGCAACACGTATTACAGAAGGCATGCCTTATGATGTACATCCGCGTTACAGTCCCGATGGTAAAAGTATTCTGTTTATTTCAGACAAAAGTGGTTCTGATAATCTTTGGACAATGAATTTGACTACTAAAACACAAAAACAACTCACCAAAGACAAAAACAAATACCATGTTTCTGCTGCTTGGAGTCCAGATGGTGAGTACATTGTTGGTACACACGGTAGGCGTAATATAAAACCATTTATAATACATAAAGATGGTGGCTCTGGTGCCGATTTAATGGCAGACCAAAAATCTAAAAAATATATAGATCCTGCATTTAGTGCAGATGATAAACACATTTATTTTTCTAGCCGAACTGGCGCTTGGAACTATAATGCACAGTTACCTCAATACCAAATTATGAGTTTTGATCGTGAAGATGCAGATACAGAAACCATAACCTCGCGCTATGGCTCTGCATTTACTCCAACGCTTTCTAAAGATGGAAAATGGATGGTTTATGGTAGTCGTTTTGAAGAGCATACTGGGCTCGTACTACGTAACCTCAACACTGGCGAAGAACGCTGGTTGGCTTACCCAGTGCAACGCGACGACCAAGAATCTATTGCTCCACTTGGGGTTTTGCCAGCAATGGCATTTACACCAAATAGTAAAAATCTTATTGCCTCTTATGGAGGTAAAATCTACAGTATTGGTATAGAAAATGGCAAAGCAACAGAAATTAAATTTTCTGTAGATGTAGATTTAGATATGGGACCAATGGTAGCATTTAAATACCCAATAGATGACGCACCTGAAGGTTTTGTAACCCAAATTAGAGATGCTAAACCGTCACCAAATGGCAAACAAATTGCGTTTACAGCATTAAACAGATTATATGTTATGGATCTTAAAAACGGAAAACCAAAACGCTTAACTTCTCATAATTTTACAGAAGCCATGCCAGAGTGGTCACCAGATGGTAAGCAAATTGTGTTTACCACCTGGAAACCCAACGGCGGACACTTATACAAAGTAAACGCTACCGGAAAGGGCAATGCTGTAAAATTAACTGAAGAACGTGGTATTTATAGCAATCCGGCTTGGTCTTACAACAGCAATCGTATAGCTTTTACAAAAGGTGCAGCACAAACTTATGATGATGCTATTGACCCATTTAATGGTCGTGTTTATGAAGAATTAGCTTGGATTTCGTCTAACGGAGGTGCAATTACTATAATAGATAAATCTAAAGGCAGAACCATGCCACACTTTACAACTAGTAATGACCGTTTACATCTAAACCACGGCAGTAAAGGCTTAATTTCTATCCGCTGGGACGGAACTGATGAAAAAGAACATTTAAAGTTAACAGGTATTAAAACCTACGGTTCGTCTGACGTTTTTGGTAAAGACCATGACCATGCAGCTGCAATGCCTACTCACGAGGAAGGTTGGCGCGAAACTAACAAAGGCTCTAGTCCTAGTGAAATTAAAATTTCGCCAGATGGTAAACACGCTTTGGCTAAAATTAATAATGATATTTATACAGTCGTAATCCCTTTAATAGGAACAACACCAACAATTAATTTAGCAAAACCAGAAAATGCTGCTTTTCCTGCTCATAAATTAACGGTTATGGGAGGCGAATTTCCGGTATGGTCTAATTCTGGCAAAAAAGTACATTGGTCTTTAGGTGCTAGTCATTTTAGTTATGATTTAGAAAAAAGCAAACAATTTACAGATAGTTTAGAATTGGCTAATAAAAATAAAAAAGAAACAAAAACCGATTTAACAAAAATAGAAACCCTAAAAACACCCACATTTATAGCAGAAGAATTTAAAGTAAAAGTAAGCTACAAACGCGCCATACCAAAAGGAAAGACCTTACTTAAAGGTGGCCGAATTATTACCATGAATGGTAAACAAGTTATTGAAAATGGTGATATTTTAATTGAAAATAATCGTATTGTTAATATTGGTGCTTCCGGAAGTTTTACTATACCAAATGATGCCAAAGTTATAGACATTAAAGGTAAAACTGTAACACCTGGTTTTGTAGACACACATGCACACATGTGGCCAAATTGGGGTATTCATAAAAACCAAGTTTGGATCTACTCTGCAAATTTAGCGTATGGCGTCACTACAACTAGAGACCCACAAACAGCAAAAACAGATGTATTAACCTACTCAGACATGGTCGAAGCTGGAATGATTCATGGCCCACGTGTATACAGTACTGGGCCAGGCGTTGGCTATTGGGCTTATAATATTACAAGTTTAGAGCATGCCAAAGATGTTTTAAAACAATACAGCGAATATTACAATACAAAAAGTATTAAAAGTTATTTGGTAGGTAATCGCCAACAACGCCAATGGGTAATTATGGCTGCAAAAGAATTAAAGTTGATGCCAACAACAGAAGGTGGTTTAGACTTTAAACAAAATATGGTAAATATGATGGATGGTTATCCTGGGCACGAGCACTCCTTCCCTATTTACCCTATTTACGAAGATGTTATTAAAACAGCAGCACAGTCGCAAATGGCAATTACACCAACACTTTTGGTAAGTTATGGAGGCCCTTGGGCTGAAAATTATTTTTACTCTAGAGAAAATCCATACGCCGATAAAAAGATGCAGTATTTTACACCTTATGCAGAATTAGCTCAAAAATCGAGACGCAGACCAGGTTGGTTTATGGATGAAGAACATGTGTTTAAAAAACATGCCAAATTTATGAAAGACCTCATCGAAGCAGATGGTATTGGTGGCATTGGTAGCCATGGGCAATTGCAAGGCTTAGGGTTTCACTGGGAATTATGGGCAGTTGCTAGTGGTGGCATGAGTAATTACGATGCATTACGTTTAGCGACCATAAAAGGCTGCGAAGCTTTAGGGCTCGATAACGACTTAGGTACGCTAGAAATTGGTAAAATTGCTGATATTAATATAATGAATGCCAATCCGTTAGATAATTTAAGAAACACAAATACATTAACACACGTTATTAAAAACGGTATTGTTTACGATGCTAATACCTTAGATGAAATAGCACCTGTAGAGAAGAAGGCAGAAACGTTTCATTGGCAAACAAAAAAACCCGAAGATTTACCAGGCGTAAAAAACTAATTAAAACGCTAAATTTAAGTTAAAGCCACTACTTAGAGATGTAGTGGCTTTTTCTTTAAGCCAAGTTATGCTTAACTTTGCACATTCAAATAATTGACCTTTTACCTTGCTATGAAAAACGAAAAAAAACCAGATCACGTTGTTTACAATACAGAAACCGAACGTTATGACGCCTTTTTAAAGCCATATGCGACAAGTTTATCTGCACCTGTAATTACCACAACAGATTCTTTAGCATGGAAAAATAGAAATATTAATAAGGTAAATAAGCACGTACAAGCCAAATACAACGAGCTAAAAACTGCTTATACCGAAATGATGCAGCAATATGAGTATAACAATTTAGTCTATGGTGCAAAATTTAATTTTGAGCCTATTGTTGGCGAAATATACCATTTGTACAAAAGAACGGACGCTTCTATATTCCTATCTATCATAGCACCAGAAGAATGTAATTTTAACCATGTCAATAGTTTTTACCTAGATGCTGATGGTATTTGGCACAAAAAATAATTTAACTTCAAAAAGCCTTCATTTAGCCTTAAAAATCTACCCTTTTTAGTCTCTAATATTTAATTATGAAGCATATTATTCTTTTACCGAACTAAATATGTGCACCCAAATATCTGACTAACAATTATTAAATTTTAATTTCACATTTCGTCGGATCTAAATTCATCTCTTAATTAGCAATATAAACACGCACTTTTAACCCCTTGAATAATTTCGATTTTTAAATTGTCGGTATCATGCTTATTAACACAGATTAACTACACCAAATATCCGTTCAGCTGCAATAAATGGCTTTTTATCGCACAAAAAAAATTGTAATAGTGTCAGTTTTATGTCAATTTAATTTAAAACATAAGATTTAACCTACAAGATTACATTACCTAAATCATTGATTTTCAAATAAATAAAAATATTAAGTGTATTTCATCGAATTTATATGCTCTTTGTGGATGAAATATATTAGGTTTGATGCATAGTTATTCACCCCAACTAAAGTTCACACTTATGAAAAATTTTACTGTACCAACAGCAAGATTTGCTGTATTATTATTTGCAATCTTATTTACATCTTTTAGCTTCTCACAAACTGCAGACTTTAGTGTACAGCATGTAGAAGACAATATTGATAAATAGTGGTGGCACGGGTTCTATTACAGCTGTTTCGTCATTAAATAATGCTTTTGCCTTAGCAAATAATAACAGAAAAGTAAACGCCGGCCTACCAGGATCTGGCTCAAATCTACCTGCAGATGATTTGTCAGGCGCAAGAGTCCTAACAGCTACAGGTACGCTTTCTTACTATAGACAAGCGGGTTCTAACGCTAGCAACATGAGGTTTAACTCATCCGTATGGGACTATGTTGGCCCTGTTGGTGGAGTAAATGAAATGATTGTAAGAAATAGATATGTCGTAACCTTAAATGGTACAACAAATAGCACTACAGTTAATATTACAGGCGCAAGTGTTGCTAATGCAAATAAATGTATTCCATTTATAACAGGAATTTTAACTAATAACCTGAGTTCGATTAATATTTAGTGGTTTTTTATTAGTAAAAAAGATAGATTTTTAGTAAATTAAAGTACTGAATTTCAATTTATTAATCTAAAAATCTATCTATGATAATATACTCTAAAATTACTGAAATTTTCTGTTTTGTTGATGAATTTTGTAAAGAATATGACCAACTAGTTGATAAACACCTTTTGGGTAATCCATCAAAACGTCCGTCAGTTATGTCAAAAAGTGAGGTGATTACCATTACTATCTTGTTTCAATTAAGTGGTTTTAGAACCTTTAAAAACTTCTACATTTATTACCTACAAAAGCACATGCAAGAAGATTTTCCTAATACGGTTTCATACAACAGGTTTACCGAACTTATGCAGCAAAATTTAATGGCTATGACCTTGTTTTTAAAGACCTGCTGTTTGGGTAATTGTACAGGTATTTCCTTTGTGGATTCTACACCTGTTAGAGTTTGTAAACCTAAACGAATTAGAAACAATAAAGTCTTTAAAGGCATCGCTACTACTGGTAAATCTACCATGGGATGGTTTCATGGTTTTAAACTGCATATCGTTATTAATGATAAAGGCGAGATCCTAAACTTTACCATAACACAGGCTAATGTTGATGATAGAACTCCATTAAAAAATAAGTCTTTTTTAGATAAAATTTACGGCAAACTATACGCAGACAAAGGCTATGTTGGTAAAGATTTAATGCAACTTCTTTTTACTGATGGACTGCATTTAATTACGCATATTAAAAACAATATGAAGCACTCTTTAATGACAATGAGTGATAAAATTTTACTGCGTAAACGTTCTGTTATTGAAACTGTGAATGATGAACTTAAAAATATCTGTCAAATTGAACATTCTAGACATAGAAGCTTTACTAATTTCTTGTCTAATATTATTGCAGGGCTTATTGCATACAGCTTTTTACCTAAAAAACCTTCTATAAAATATCAAACCGTAAAATCTAATCAGCTGACTTTTTATTAATCGAACTCAGGTTAATAGTTCAGCCGCAGGTGCAGACTCAGGTACTGCTGTTGCATATTTAGAAAACGCAACAACACTTAGAGTACAAAAAGGAGCAAATACAAATAATGTTACTGTTTACATAACACTAGTAGAATTTACAGGTAGTAACTGGACTGTTTTACACGGTGATTCTGGTAATACAGCTGGCGACAACGGTTCTATCACTTTAAGAAGTAATGCAGATGGGACAGGAACAGCCACCAATGTAAGTGATTGGCGTGAAGCAGTAATTTTTAGTCATCATAGAGGCGATAATGACTCAAATGGCACAAACCAAGCTATTGAAGATAATTGGCCTATTATGGATCCTGGAGCAAATAATCAAACAGTAGATTGGTCATTTAGTGGTGGGCATGATTCTAATGGTACAAACAGACAATTTATTCATGTTATAAATAATACTGATCTTAATGTTACACGTTTTCAAAACACAAGCAATAGTGATAATGAAACAACTATAGATATTACATCTGCAAGTTTAACTAATTTAAATGAAGCTTTAATTGTAGGCTCTTCTATAAGTAATGGTGGTGGTACTGCCTACGGTAGAGGCTGGAGAAACTACTACTTTAACTCTACTACAGAAGCCGCACACTGGTCGCACAGAAGTGGAAACACCATGAGTCATGAGATTCAAATTATAGATTTGTCTAATTTAACAACTGCTGGTTATTGTACTGCTGTTGCTGGTAATGACAGTTTTGAATATATTGGTAATGTTACTTTAAATACAATTAATAATACATCTGGCCAAGGCTCTACCACTACAGGTTATTCAGATTTTACTACTTTTTCTGCAAATTTATCTCAAAGTACCTCTTATCCTATATCTGTTTCACCAGTATGGCCAGGTACAGTATATACAGAAGGTATTGCTGTGTGGATAGATTTCAATCAAGATTTAGATTTTAATGATCCTGGTGAGCTTGTTTTTTCTGCTGGCCCAGATACAGTTAATCCACAAACAGGTACTATTACAATTCCTGGCACTGCAACACTTGGTAATACCAGAATGCGTGTAATAATGGATGACGGTATTCTGCCTACTGACCCTTGTAATAATCCTAATTTTGGTGAAGTTGAAGACTACACTATAAATATTATTGGTGCTTCACCTGTAGCAGAAATAAATATTACAGGTATTGGTAATTCTATCTTAGACGGTGATGTATCACCTACAGCTACAGATAATACAGATTTTGGAAATGTTAATGTTGCAGCTGGCACTAACCCTAATACCTTTGTTATAGAAAACTTAGGTAGTGTTAATGCTTTAAACTTAACGGGTGGCTCACCTTATGTAACTATTGGCGGAGCAAACGCAGCAGATTTTACCGTAACTACAATACCAGCAAATAATATTGCTGCTGGTACAAACACGACTTTTGTTATAACGTTTAACCCGAGTGCTGTAGGACTTAGATCTGCTACTGTAACAGTACTCAATAACGATTCAGACGAGAGTACGTATAACTTCAATATACAAGGTACCGGTTTTACACCTCCACCATGTGGTGCAACAATAATTCATACATCAGATTTTGAAGCTGGTTTAGACGGTTGGACTTCTGGTGGTACAGACGCTGCCAGAGTTAATGATGGTACTTGGTCTTATAGTGGTAATTATAGCCTAAGAGTAAGAGATGACGATGCCACTGGCTCAGCATCTTCTTTTGATTCTCCTTCTTTTAATTTATCGACTTACGATAAAGTAGATTTTAAATTCTTTTTTGCACCAGATAGTGTAGAAAATAATGAAGAATTTATGATTGAGTATAGTAGTGATAATGGAGCTACATGGACAACAGTACAAGTTTTTGAAGGTGGTTCTGTAGTTGCAAAAACAGCAGATTTTGAGACCTCAACTACGGCCATATTTTACAGTAAAACCGTAACAATTAAAAGTGTTGATTTTACATTCCCTGCAGCTGCTACGTCTAAATTTAGAATAAGATGTAACGCTAGCGCAGATGATGATGAGGTGTATATTGATAATATTAGAATTACTGCAACTAGTTATTGCTCACCTACAGAGGCACCAGGTGGTGTAACTTCAAACTTAGATTTGTGGTTAAAAGCAGATATGGTTAATGGTATAAATGAAGCTAGTGATGCATCGTCAGTAAACCAATGGGTAGATAACGGAAAAGGTAATGATGCAGAAGCTGTTGTTTCTGGTCTAGCACCAACATATAGAAACAATCCAGGTAGAAACTTCAATTTTAATCCTGTAATTGACTTTGCTAATAATAACACTACTGCCAACAGAGATATGACCTACATGATTAATGATGGTAGTAGAAATGAACTAAAAGGCACTGGTGGCTTTAGTAGTAATGATATGTTTATTGTAATAATGCCAGACCCTAACATTACAACTAGTATGTGGCCTTTAGATACATTTACGAGTACAGACCCAACATTTTATGATATTCAAGCAGAAGATGTTACAGGTTTTGGTTATGGTGGTTATACAGGACGTGTTGATAACGAAAGGTTAACATATTGTATAGGCGTAACCTCTGAAACTACTCCATCATCACCTGAAGATGGTTATGCAAGAGCTGATACGGCTAGTGGCACAAACTACAATCAAATAGGAATTTTAAATATTAGAGCTAATACTGCTTTAACAGATATGGAATTGTACTTAAATGCAAACCAAGTTGGAAATGAAAGTAATGGCCTTGTTGATTTCGCTACAAGCACAGACCAAAGATTCTGGCTAGGAAGAAGTCAATATTGGAATGGTAGTTTTGACGGACGTATAGCAGAGATCATAACGTATTCTGCAACTAATAGTGATTCAAATTTAACACAAGCTAGAAACAGAATACAATCTTATTTAGGTATTAAATATGGTATTACACTAGGTGTTAACGGTACATCTCAAGATTATGTAAATAGTGATGGTTCATTAATTTGGGACCAATCTGATAATGCTGGTTATAATTTTGATATTGCTGGTATTGGTAGAGATAATATTTCAGAATTAAACCAAAAACAGTCAAGTAGTGTTAATGATGCTACAGATGTTAATGGCCCTACAGAAGGCATTATAACTATTGGTCTTACCGATATTTATAACACCAATAAAGAAAATAAAGATTCTAACCCAACAAACCTAGATGATAAAGAATATTTAGTTTGGGGTAACAATGGGGTTGACTTAAATTTAGCAGCAACAACGATAACCGTAAATATGAGTTCTGGCATAACACCAGCACTTACAACAAACGTAACGTTTACTGCTATGCAACGTGTTTGGAAATTTGTTGAAACTGGAGGTGATGTTCCAACCGTAAAACTAAGTATACCACAAAACGCTATTAGAAATATTACACCACCAGGTAGTTTTTATATGTTTATATCTTCTACAGGTGTATTTGATCCTACTGCAGATTATCGTGTAATGACAAATGATGGTAGTGGTAACTTAGAAACAGAATACGATTTTGATGGCACAAAATATGTCACCTTTGGCTATGCTCCACAAGTTATAGTAGAGCGTTCTGTTTATTTTGATGGCACAGCAGATTATATAGATGTAGAAGATAAACTAAACTTAGACCCAACAGGATTTACAATGTCTGGTTGGATAAAAAGAGATACTGCAGATAGCGGAGTCGCTTCTATACTATCTAAAAGAGATGCCGCATTTACTGAAGGTTATGATTTTAGAATTTTAAATGATAATAGAATAGAAATCTTTTGGAAAAACGGTTCTGATCAAGTATTAAGATCTAACACAAGTATTACTGATGCTATTTGGCACCACGTTGCAGTAATTTACGACGGTACAGAAGTTGCAATTTACATTGATGGTGTGTTAGACAACTCCGCCAATAAAACTGCACCAGTAGACACCAACGCATCTTTTTATATTGCTGCTGCTGGTAAAAACACCCCAACACAATACTTTAGAGGAAATATTGATGAAGTTAGAATCTGGGATACAGCACTTAATATAAATCAACTTAGGTTTGTAATGAACCAAGAAATTTTAGATAACGCTGGTCAGGTTATGGGTAATGTATTGCCTACAACAATTACTAAAAATGATATTAGCACCATACCATGGAGTGACCTTGCCGCATATTACCCAATGTCTGTATATACCTATACAAATACAGATGATGCGTCTGGCAAAGGCAATCAAGGTGCATTAAGAAACTTAAATACAGTAGATAGACAAACAGCACCTCTACCATACCAAACAACTCAAAATGGGGACTGGAATACGAGCACAACATGGACTAATGGTAACTTACAATACATACCAGGCTCTGCCTCTATCGTAGATACAAATACAACAATTAATTGGAATATTATTAGAACAGCTCACAATGTTAGTTTAGACAACACAGCGCTACCTGCCGCAAGTTTAGAAAACAGAGAAGTATTAGGATTATTTGTTGATGCTAACGAATTAACCTTAAATGGTGACAATTTAACACATGTAGGAAACGGAATTACAGTTTCGCACTACTTAAGTTTAACTGGTAAAATTGATTTGGAAGGCGGGTCTCAATTAATACAACCTATTGATAGTGAATTAGATGTTACTACCAATGGCGCTTTAGAGAGAGACCAACAAGGTACAGCAGACACCTATACATACAACTATTGGTCTGCACCAGTTGGCGAAACAGATATTGCAAAAAATGATTACCGTTACACCTTAGAAGATATTATGTTTGATGATGCTACAGCCATTAACTTTACTCCAGTAGGTTTTGATGGTTCTGCAGGTACACCTATTACAATTGCAGATTATTGGGTGTGGGAATTTGCTAACCAACCAGGTGGAGATTATTCGGCATGGCAACATGTAAGACGTACTGGTACATTAAATGCTGGTGAAGGTTTTACAATGAAAGGTCCAGGAACTGGCACTATAAGTACTGATCAAAACTATGTATTTTTAGGAAAACCAAATAACGGTGATATTAATTTAGCTATAAATGCAGGAAACAACTACTTAGTTGGTAATCCGTACGCATCTGCTTTAGATGCCAACCAATTTATATTAGATAATGGTCCGGAATTATTTTTAGATGATACAAGTGATAGCACACCATTAATAAGTGGTACGTTATACTTCTGGGAACATTGGGGCGGTGGCTCTCATATATTAGCAGAATACCAAGGTGGTTATGCTACTTATAATTTCTCAGGTGCTGTAGCAGCCGCATCTTTAGGTAGTAATGATCCAGATGTAGCAACTGGTGGTACACCAACAAAAATACCAGGACGTTATATCCCTATCGGACAAGGTTTCTTTGTATCTGATCAAAATACAGGAACATTAAACTTTAATAACGGACAACGTACATTTCAAAAAGAAGGCAGTGGAACCTCTGTATTTGTAAGACCAGATAGAGATAATTCACCTAACGAAACAGGGCATAGAACTGAAGTAGCTGATGACCGTATGAAATTTAGATTTGGTTTTAATTCTGTAAATACTATACGTCGTCAAATACTTTTAACCATAGATGAAAACACTACACCAGAAGTAGATTGGGCTTATGACGCTGTATTGAATGAAGTACAAATAGACGATATGTTTTGGGTTATAAACAATAGCCAATACGTTATACAAGCTAGTAATGAAGCAGAAGAATCTACAGTATACCCACTAGGTATTAAAACAAATACAGATGGTATAAATACAGTTACAATTGATGCATTAGAAAATTTACCAGAGCGTATTAATATTTATATTCATGATATAGAAAATGGTACTTACCATGATCTAAAAGCTAACGATTTTTCAATCTTCTTAAGTGCTGGTGAATATTTAGACCGTTTCCAAGTTACATTCAGTGCTAATACAAATAGTCTTGGTATCGATGAGGTAAATAGTAATGGAATAAACATCCTTTACTCTAATGATATTGAAAAAATAGTACTAGTAAACCCTAATTTTATTGAAATTGAATCTATTCAGCTTTTCAATATCTTGGGACAATTAGTAGATACAATAGATAATATTTCGGAGAGCGGTTACTCTGAATATGACGTTAAGAATTTAAGCACCGGAACTTATATTATTAAATTAATTACTGTAAGCGGTTTATTAGTTACTAAAAAAGTTTTAGTGAAATAATTTTGCCCCAAATCTTAGTAATATAAAAAAACGCAATCAAATTAATGATTGCGTTTTTAAAATTATTTTATTTTGAGTTTTCGGAAACAACTTGAATCTAAGCCATTGAGACAACTTGATAAAAAGAAGTGCTATGACGATAGGCTATTAGTCATTTAAAATTTAACAGGTAAAGTTACAATCCTTCACTATTACCAGAGGGAGGTAACGCATTTTTTAGTTGTAATAAGTTATTTTTAATTAAAATCGAATCGTAAAGCTACCGAAAGACTATTTGTGTCTGCAGGATTATTTCTAAATATCGGATTTATATTATACTTAAAATACAAACTCACATCTCTGTAACCTAGATACGCACTAGGTCCGAAATTAAAATTATTAACATTAAAATTATCACGTTGATTAATTGTTATGCGTTTTCCATCATCATCGTTATATCTAATAAACTGTCTTGTAGCTATTCTAAAGGCTGCAAACCCACCTACACCGAGTCTAAAACCTCTTTGAGATTGTAAATAGGTCTGTCCTGTTTTTTTGTTGAATTGAGGTTTAGAAAAATCGAGCTCTATATGCATGGGTAGAGCCACATAAACACTTGTTAAATGAGAGCGTCTTAAATTTAAGCCAGAATCCTGTAAAGCTGTTTCATTGCCATTAGTCACAAATATATCACTATCAGCTTCGGGTCTTATCTCGTCTATCATGGTTGAAAATCCCAATTTAAGATTCCAAAGATTTGATGTCTTTTTGAAACGGTATTTAAAGGAAAAACCCGCTTCACCATAACCCATAGGATAGTCTTGTAATCCTGCACCAAGTGAGCCACTATCGTCATTACTAAATATATTAGCACCAAAAGCTAATACAAATTGACTTGTCCAACGTTTCTCAACCTTTAGACCCGTGATACTATCATTATAGTAGTTGTCTTCTTGCTCAAAAACAGATAAGAATGATTTTTTACTTTCAGCTTCATCTAAAACCAAGGTTCCGTTAACTTTATTTTTAATTAGCGTTTGTAGCTTCTGTTCTTCAATAGCAACCGCTTTATTAATTTTTTCTGCATAAAACGAAGCAAGTTTACGCTTTGCTGCCAAAGCCTCTTCAGTACTAAGGGTTCTCTTTTTTAATTTCTTATCAATGACTTTAAGTTCTTTTTTTAGATTGCGCTTTTCTGCAGTAGAAATAGAATCTATTCTATTAGCTATTCCAGCAGCTTTCTTTTCAAAAACTTTGTTCTGCGATGTTCCTATTTGAACAAAACATAACACAATGCATAACATAATAGTGTTTTTCATAAAATATTTTTTTTGTGTAATTAAAAATTAATTTTTAAAATTTCGATTTGCTAAAGACGTTTTTATCTTTTTAATTTGTTTCCCTGCTTTTTTAAAGATGCTTTTATTTTCCTCATCAAATAATTGGCGCTCCATTTCTAACAAAAGCGTATCAGAATTCACGTAGTTTTTATTTTTTTTTAGTCATTTTTAAAATCCCTTTTGTACTATCGCCTTCTACTACTGCTAATAATTCTTTTGGTGTGACATAAGGAAATTGTTTATTAAGCTTGTTATTTATAGCATCTGTTTCAATGAGTAATTCAGCAACGCGACTAACATTTATTAGTGAGTCTTTACTAGTTTTCACTTCAAACTCATATATTCTATTAACCACATCATTTGCTGTTGTTTTATTATCAGAGTTTTCTAAAGTTCTATTTACATGTTCATTAGAGGCAAGTATGCTCTTTTGTGATTGTTTGTTATTAACTACAAGCTCTATTCTATTAGTCTTATTTTCAATAGTATCTTCAATACTGTTAGGAGTTTTTATACGTTTTTCTAAGTCATTACTAGTTGGTAATTCTTCTTTAATAGTTACTTTAATAGGCTGTTCTATATCTAAATTTTTTGTAAACATTTGAAAGCCTGTAAAGCAAAGTCCTAGTACTAAAAATGCTGCAACAGCATAGTAAAACCATGGTTTTCTTTTCTGTTTAACATCTGTATTTAAAGCATTGATTAAACGTTCTCGAGCCTTTGCTGAGGGTTCTATGTGTTTATCTTTAAGTACATCTTTTATATATTTTTCTATACCGTTAGGTTCCATTTTGTCTGGTTTTTAAATTAACAAGTTGTGTTTTTAGTAACTTTTTTGCATGAGATAATTGCGATTTTGAGGTTCCTACTGAAATATTCAATACTTCAGCTATTTCTCTGTGTTTATAACCTTCTATGACATAAAGATTAAAGACTGTTTTACAACCAATAGGAAGTAAATCTACCAAATACTGAATGGTATCTGCCTCGCTACTAAATGTATCAAAAACTGGTTGCTTAATATGATAGTCTTGAATTTCAACCGTATTAAATTTATTTTTCTGAATACGTAAATAAGAAATACAATCTCTTACCATAATGCGCCTTAACCAGCCTTCAAAACTTCCATAAGGTTCATATGTATTAATATTTAAAAATGCTTTATGAAATGCCGTAATCATTACATCTTCTGCAAATTGTAAATCTTTAATGTAATGTCTGCAACAGCCCAACATTTTTGATGCATACCTATCGTAAAGTGCCAACTGCGCTTTCTGATTAGACGCTTTTGCTTATCTAATCAGCTCATCAATATCTTGATTTATAGCTATTAATTTTGACATCTTTTTTTTGTTAAGTCTAACATCTAATTATATGTTATAAGCCTTAATTGTAATTTATTATTAGCGGTTATGTTTTAAATAAGTTCTATACTCAGCGTTTTTTATTAAAAAGTATATTTAAAAAAAAGACCCGCTTCTAAAATTGCACCTGGTGCTTGACTATTATAGGTTGATATTAGATTAAAACCATATTCGCTTTGATCACTTTGTTTAATATAAGATTTTACACCTAAGTCTATTCCAAAACCACTTCCACCATTTAAATTTAATTTATCATCAAAATCAAAATAAGAGAATCCCAATATTGATGCGATCCCAAATTTTGAAGTCTCATCATTAAGTCTGTGAATGGCATTTAAGTAGTATTTATTCAAATTATAATTTATATCACTATTAATATTGGCATGAAGTACGCCTAAAACAACTGTAGTCCTCTTTGAGGCTTGGTAACCAAACGCACCACCAAATACCAAACCTGCATCACCTTTTATTACCATAGAAGAACTATTTGCTTCTACACTAAATTTTGATTGTGCAAACATACTTAGAGGTAAACTTAATACTAGAATTAGATAGATTTTTTTCATTTTAAACGTTTTATATGTTAATGTTAATATTTAAATACACGGTCACTATTAATATAAACGCTTTTAAAATTAAAAGGGTTGGACGAAAATGCGAAATTTTAAAATAGATATAAAAAAACGCAACCAAATTAATGATTGCGTTTTAATACTCATAAGATTTTTTAGAGACTTTACTTATGCAGCTTGCTTTTTAACTGCTAAAGCATATATAACAAGACCAAAGCCAATTTTATTAATTGCATCTGCGATATTATATGCAACATCAACACTTCCTGAGCCTAATATACTTGTGTACCAACCTTCAGTACCTAACATGTAACCTAATGGGTAGATTGCCCATCCTACAAGTACAAACCAACAAAGAATTTTGTGTGCTTTTAAAATTTCACCGCCTGCGGCTACTGCCAGTTTTTTAGCACTACCTAACCATATTTCATATACGATTACAAAATAGGCTAATCCAGAGATTCCTCCCCAAAGTGCTGCCTGGTCTGGGTAAACTGCTTCACCAAAATACCCTGTAACTAACATTACAACAGATAACCCAATGAGTTTCCACATTAAAGAAGGCTTTGCACCAGCAACTTTGAGTATTAAATAAAACTCAACACACATTAATGGTACCGTTAAAATCCAATCTACATATCTAAAAAACGTAGGTGATTCCATGTTTGCTGCCCAATAATCTCTCATGTAGAAATAATGCACCGCTGCGATAAATGTAATTAGTCCAGAAACTAATACAGAAGTTCTCCATTTTTTATCAAATTGATTAAGTGATAAAAAGAAAAAGGCTGAAGCGGCCATCATAGCCATACAACCTACAAAAAACGTGAAACCTACATAATCTGTTGGATCCATCTTAGAAGTAATATCTCCTAATAAAAATAGTGTTTTCATAATAATTTAATTTAGTTAATTAGTTTTGTTGAATCAAATCTACATAAAGTTCAACATATTAAATACAATTTTAATAAAAATTTTAGAATATATTTGAAAAATAATAATTTTATTATGAGTAAAAATGTGAATATTAAAATATTATCGAGTTTTGTAGGATTATGGCTAACCTCTTTCTTAACTGGTGAATTTGAAATTTTACTAGGTTTCTTTTTAATATTTACATTTGGAATATTACATGGTTCTAATGATATATTATTAATTACAAAAGTTAAAGGTGAAACTTCAAAATTTAGCTTTCCAAAAATTTTGACCGTATATATAATTACCGTTTTATTAGCAGTAGCCTTATTTATTTATACACCCATGCTAGGTTTATTACTTTTTATAATTTTTAGCGCCTTTCATTTTGGTGAACAACATTGGATGAACCAAAATATTCAGGCTGTAGAAATTATAAAAAAAACATACTTTTTTATTTATGGAGGCTTTATCTTAATGCTACTTTTTGTTTTTAATAAAAAAGAAGTTATTGAAATTGTAAAAGCAATAGCAGACTATAATCTAGATGAAACTATAATTACTTATACGTTTAGTTTTGTAGCGTTATGCTTTGCAATTTTTACGCTGATACTAACATTAAACTCAAAGCGTTTTAGACATAATGTTTTATTAGAACTTTTTTACCTCCTTTTATTTTGTATCATTTTTAAAGTTTCTACATTGATTTGGGGGTTTACAATTTATTTTATTTACTGGCATAGCCTCCCCTCTTTAAATGACCAAATACATTTTATTTACGGAGAATGCAACAAAAAAACCATCATTAGATATTGCAAAAATGCAGTCATATATTGGGCTATATCCTTAATAGGAATAGCAGGCGTTTATTATATTTTCAAAAATGAAAATATATTTTATGCTATTTTCTTTTCTTTTATAGCTGCAGTGACTTTCCCACATTCTATAGTAATTACCAAAATGTTTAAACAAAAAAAACGCAATCTTTACCGATAAGCATCGGAGGATTGCGTTTTTTAAACTACTTGTTTTTTATAAAATATAGTCAGACAAGCTGAGCATAAGCGATTCACACAACTTTCGCAAAAAAGAGAAAATTGGTTCTCTGCTTACTTCACTTCTTCGAAATCTACATCTTCAACATCGCTAGACTCATCTGCTGGCTGCTGTGCAGCTGCATCAGGACCTGGTGCACCACCTTGAGCTTCTGCTTGTGCTTTGTACATTTCTTCACTAGCCACTTTCCATGCTTCGTTGATTTTCTCTAAAGCTGGGTCTATAACTGAGATTTCTTTTGTTTCGTAAGCTTTTTTCAATTCTTCAAGTGCTGCTTCAATTGGTGCTTTTTTATCATCAGATAATTTATCACCAAATTCTTTTAGTTGACTTTCAGTTTGAAAAATCATAGAATCTGCTTCGTTTAATTTCTTAGCATTTTCTGCCGCTTTAGCATCAGATTCTGCATTTGCTTCTGCATCTGCTCTCATCTTTTGAATTTCCTCTTCAGTTAATCCTGATGATGCTTCTATACGAATATCTTGCGTCTTATTTGTTGCTTTATCTGTGGCAGATACTTTAATAATACCGTTAGCATCAATATCAAACGTTACTTCAATTTGTGGTGTTCCTCTTTGTGCTGGTGGAATACCGTCTAAGTGAAAACGACCAATAGTTTTGTTATCAGGTGCCATAGGACGTTCACCTTGTAATACGTGAATTTCTACTGATGGCTGATTATCTGCAGCTGTTGAAAACACTTGAGATTTCTTTGTAGGAATCGTAGTATTTGCTTCAATTAACTTTGTTAATACATTACCCATAGTTTCAATACCAAGGGATAACGGAGTCACATCTAATAAAAGAACATCTTTTACATCACCAGATAATACACCACCTTGAATACCTGCACCTAAAGACACAACTTCATCAGGGTTAACACCTTTACTTGGTGTTTTTCCGAAAAACTTCTCTACAGCCTCTTGTACTGCTGGTATTCTTGTAGAACCTCCTACTAATATAACTTCATCAATATCGCTCTTAGATAAACCTGCTGCTTTTAATGCTGAAGCACATGGGTCTATTGTACGCTTAATTAAATCATCTATTAACTGCTCAAATTTAGAACGTGTCATAGAACGCACCAAGTGCTTTGGTCCACTAGCTGTAGCCGTTACATAAGGTAAGTTAATTTCTGTTTGTGCAGAAGACGATAATTCAATCTTAGCTTTTTCTGCTGCTTCTTTAAGACGTTGTAAAGCCATTGGGTCTTTACGCAAATCCATGTTTTCATCAGCAATAAACTCTTCAGCTAACCAATCTATAATGCGTTGGTCAACATCATCACCACCTAAGTGCGTATCACCATCTGTAGATAATACTTCAAAAACACCGTCACCTAACTCAAGGATAGAAACATCATGTGTTCCACCACCAAAATCAAATACTACAATTTTTTGGTCAATACCTTTTTTGTCCATTCCGTAAGCCAATGCAGCTGCTGTAGGTTCGTTGATAATTCTACGAACTTTTAAACCTGCAATCTCACCAGCTTCTTTTGTAGCCTGACGCTGTGCATCGTTAAAATATGCTGGTACTGTAATTACAGCTTCAGTCACATCTTGTCCTAAATAATCTTCAGCTGTTTTCTTCATTTTTTGAAGAATCATTGCTGATAATTCTTGTGGTGTATACAAACGACCATCAATATCTACTCTTGGTGTATCGTTGTCACCTTTTACTACTGTATAAGGTACACGCTCTGCTTCTTTTTTAGATTCAGAATACTTATTACCCATAAAACGTTTAATAGAATAAACCGTTTTTGTTGGGTTAGTTACCGCTTGTCTCTTTGCAGGATCACCAACTTTAATTTCACCACCTTCTACGAAAGCGATAACTGAAGGTGTTGTTCTTTTACCTTCAGCGTTTGGGATTACAACAGGCTCATTACCTTCCATTACAGAAACACAAGAGTTGGTTGTACCTAAATCAATTCCAATAATTTTACTCATAATTATATTTGTTATTTGTTTTCCGCTCTCACGGAAAGTATCGTGTTATTAATTTTAACCTCAACCTCAATAAGTCAATGATTATGCCATGACAAAAAAAGTGACATGATGTCATATCTATTTTTAGTTAAAAAAAAATAAACTTAGACTACTTTGGTATTAGTTTTGATACATTAACAAAAAACAGAGGTCTTAATAAGCATCAATACTATTAAAGACAAAAGTAAACCGATGTATTATTATACTTTAAAAACAATTTAAACTATTTGTATATGAAAAAATTTATAACCTTTATTTCAATTTTTGCCTTATTATTAACTGCATGTACAGATGACCAAGGCCCACCAGGTCTAACTGGTCTTAACGGCCAAAATGGTGTAAATTTTGTTGGCCAATCTTTTGAAAGCACCATAAGTTTTGCAACTACAAACGGCTATCGAGAAACTTTAGAAATTCCGTTAGATATTAGTTTAGAAGAATCTGATATGGTTTTAGTTTATCACCTTAGAGGCCAAATTGATGATTTTGATGTTTGGAAACTGCTTCCGGAAACGGTGTATTTAAACTCTGGTGAAGAATTTAGATACAACTTTGAACATAATTTTGACTTTGTTAGCATTTTTATTGAATCTAACCCAACGTTTAATTTTAATTTACTTTCAGATGATCAAAGAATTAACCAAACATTTAGAATTGTTATACTACCTGTAGATTTTGCTAGTAGCAATAATTTAGACATTAATAATTACAATGAGGTTATGAATTTTGTTCAATAAAATTCAAAAATAAACCGAATAGCCTGAATTTATTTTCAGGCTTTTTTTATGCTTTCATTTTTTTTGAAAACATATTATTATGTGACAACTAAATGTATATTTGTGAGACACTAAAATACCCTTATAATGGAATGTATTTCTGTTTTTGATATGCTTAAAATAGGTGTAGGACCATCGAGTTCTCACACCCTAGGTCCTTGGCGTGCTGCAGAACGTTGGATACAAGAATTAAAAGACAAAAACCGCTTTGATAAGGTCGAAAAAATTACGGTAGATCTTTATGGTTCTTTATCTTTAACAGGTAAAGGGCACGCTACAGATTATGCTGTTGTTTTAGGGCTAAATGGTGCTGACCCAGAACGTATTCCTGTTGAAAATATAGCTTCAATTGTTGACAATATTAAAACCACTAACACCTTGTTGTTTAATAATGAAAAGCCTATTCCTTTCAATTTTAAAACCAATATTATATTTAACCGTAAATTTTTACCATTTCATTCAAATGGTATGGTATTTACAGCGCTTATTAATGGCCGAAATTACAAACAAACCTACTATTCTATTGGTGGTGGCTTTGTAGTACAAGAAGAACGAAAAGTTGCTAAAGCTAATAAAATAATATTCTATTGCACGTTTCCTTATCCTGTTGAAAAAGGAACGGAATTACTCAGTTTCTGTAACCAATTAAACCTACCAATTTCTGGTGTGGTACTAGAAAACGAAAAATCTATTAGAGAAGAAACCTCTATTGATTTTGAATTAAAACGTATTTGGAATACCATGCTAGAGTGCATGTATGTTGGCTGCCATACCGAGGGTAATTTACCAGGTGGACTCAACGTAAGACGTCGGGCTTACGATATTCATAAAAATTTAATTGGCGAACACAAATATGAAAATCCGCAACAATGGCTAGAAACCATAAGAACTACTGAAGTTAAGTTTAGACAAATACTAAAATGGGTAAGTTGTTTTGCTTTGGCTGTAAATGAAGTTAACGCCTCATTAGGACGTGTAGTTACAGCACCTACTAACGGAAGTGCTGGTGTTATTCCTTCTGTATTAATGTATTATTTGGTCATAGAAAATCATAAAGCAGATTTTGACCATATTAAGCGTTTCTTATTGGTTGCCAGTGAAATAGGTAGCATCTTTAAAAAAGGAGCTACTATAAGTGCCGCTATGGGTGGTTGCCAAGCCGAAATTGGTGTCTCATCTGCAATGGCAGCAGGCGCATTAACAGAATTACTTGGTGGCACACCAGAACAAGTATTAGTCGCTGCAGAAATTGCGATGGAACACCATTTGGGTTTAACTTGTGATCCTATTGGAGGATTAGTACAAATTCCTTGTATAGAACGTAACTCTATGGGAGCCATAAAAGCTATTAATGCCGCAGAGTTAGCATTAGACACAGACCCTAAAAATGTAAAAGTCCCTTTAGATAAAGTAGTCTCCACCATGTGGGAAACTGCCAAAGATATGAGTTCTAAATATAAAGAAACGTCTGAAGGAGGCTTGGCTGTTGGTGTAAATATGTCTGATTGTTAATTAATTACATTTAGTTTTTGCACTTTTTTCTACGAGTATCAACTAAATAGATAATTTTCCATTCGCCTTTAACTTTCATAAACTGAAAAGAATTAACACCACAATGGCTGAATTGTTCTTGATACCAAAATTCGTAAGGCGTCCAAGCATTAGCCATATTTCCGTCCACTTGTATGTTAAAACCTAACAATTTCTCTTCGAATTTCCTGTCTTTTGGAATACTTGCAATGTTCTTTATAAACTGATAAAAATTATCTTCTTTAAGTGTGACCTCTCCACTATTATTGGTAGAAATAGATTGAAGTATAATTTTATCTATAACCATAGATTTTAAAGCTGTGCTATCTTGTTTATGAAATGCATCAAAAAATTCTACGATTATATTTTTTACGGCTTCAGTTTCAGATTTTTGAGCATTCAACGCCAGTCCAAACAAAAAGACTATTGCTACACATACAGATTTCATAAGCCCTAATTTTAAATTAATATTGCGGTCTTCACCTTATTTATTTTAAAGTTAAACAAAAGTTTAACAAAACTAGTTATTTTTACAGCACACATAATACAAACTAAATGTCGGTAGCAAAAAAACAATACAAAAGAATTACAGTAAAAACCTTAGTAGATATGAAATCTAAAGGTGAAAAAATATCTATGCTTACAGCCTATGATTATACCATGGCTAAAATTGTTGATGGCGCAGGTATTGATGTCATCTTGGTTGGTGATTCTGCAAGTAATGTTATGGCCGGACACGAAACTACACTTCCTATTACATTAGATCAAATGATTTATCATGCATCATCTGTTGTAAGAGCCATAGAACGCTGTTTGGTAGTTGTAGATTTACCTTTTGGAAGTTACCAAAGCGACCCTAAAGAAGCGCTCCGTTCTGCCATTAGAATAATGAAGGAATCTGGCGGACATGCCGTAAAAATGGAAGGTGGTAAAGAAGTAAAAGAATCTATAAAGCGAATTTTAAATGCTGGTATTCCGGTAATGGGACATTTAGGATTAACACCTCAGTCTATTTATAAATTCGGAACTTATACAGTTAGAGCCAAAGAAGAACAAGAAGCTCAACAACTTAAAGAAGATGCTTTAATGTTAGAAAAAGCGGGTTGTTTTGCCCTAGTGCTAGAAAAAATACCTGCACAATTAGCAGAAGAGGTTGCGAAAAGTGTTAGTATTCCTGTTATTGGCATTGGAGCTGGAAATGGAGTAGACGGCCAAGTACTAGTAACGCACGATATGGTTGGAATGACGCACGAGTTTAATCCAAGATTCTTACGCCGTTACATGAATTTATACGAAGAAATGACTACTGCTTTTTCGCAATATGGTGAAGATGTTAAAAGTGGCGACTTCCCAAATGATAAAGAGCAATATTAATACAGAACATATAGATTGTATTAAACAACTAAAACTTGTAGCTCATAAATTTGAAAACACATATCGCATTGTATTATAAAGTTATAATATGATATTAAAATTTATTGAATCCAAAAACTAGATCTAATTAAACAATTAAAGATGTAATTAAATGACGTTAATAAAATGCTTATTAAGTTTAAATAAAGTTTAGTCTAACTCAAATTAATCTCGAAATCTAACCTTACATAAGTGACTAAAATTCTTTCAAACAAAAACAACCTTCAAATTTTACACGAAGATAATCATGTTATTATTGTGAACAAACGTGCAGGCGATATTGTACAAGGTGATAAAACTGGTGACAAACCCTTAAGTGATGTTGTAAAATCTTATATAGCAGAAAAATACAATAAGCAAGGCAATGTTTACCTAGGTGTTGTACATAGGCTAGACAGACCAACAACTGGCGTTGTTCTTTTTGCAAAAACAAGTAAAGCGCTACCAAGACTCAATAAATTATTTGCAGAGAAAACAGCACATAAAACCTATTGGGCTTTAGTTAAAAATGCCCCACCAATACCCGAAGACAGACTTGTACATTGGCTAAAAAAGAATCCTAAAAACAATAAATCTACAGCCTATAAAAAAGAAATTGAGGGTTCTAAAAAGGCTATTTTATCGTATAAGGTTATTAAAAAGCTAGATAATTTCTATTTGTTAGAAGTTGATTTAGAAACAGGAAGACACCACCAAATACGTACGCAACTTGCCGCTATTGGCTGCCCTATTAAAGGTGATTTAAAATATGGTTTTGACCGTAGTAATAAAGATGCTAGTATTAGCCTACACGCAAGAATCCTTTCTTTTATTCACCCTGTAAAAAAAGAAGCTCTAACGGTTAAAGCTCCTTTACCAAAAGACCCGCTCTGGGATGCTTGCGGTATTTAAGCTAACTTATAAGGATAGGTTAAAAGCAACTTAGTGCCTTTGTTTACTTGAGACTCTAAACTAAAATCTGTATTAATTAATTCTGCTTGTTTTTGCATATTAATTAAACCAGAACCTTTTTGAGCCGTAAGTACATCAAAACCAACACCATCATCTTCTAGTAATATTACCAAACTGTTAGATTTGTAATTTACTTCGATTTTTAAATGCTCTGCATCTGCATACTTAAGTGTATTAGAAAAAAACTCTTGAAGAATTCTAAACAAAATTAATTCATCCTTTTTGTTTTCAAAATTTACTTTTTTACCGGTTACTAAAAAAGTTGCGACAACCAAACCCATTTTATTTAAACGACTAACCTCATTTTTAACTGTCGTGTCAAAACCTAAATTAAAAATAACATCACTATTTAAAGACTTAGATAAAGCTCTCACCTCTGTTAGGGTTTCTTTTAACGCTTCAGATGCATTACCTATTTTAACTTTTATATCATCTTTAGCAACTTTAGCAACTGTATTTAATTGCATAGTTGCCACCACTAACAATTGCCCTACATTATCGTGTAATTCTCTACCAACATGCCTTAAGGTTTCTTCTTGTATTTCTTGTTGGGTTTTAATAAGCTCATCATCAAACTGTTTTTGTTGTTTAATTTTATCTAAAAAGAGTTGATTTTTTCGCTTTTGAAATGTCGAAAAAAACAAAACAAAAAGAAATGCAAATAGCAACAAAGCCGCTATGACATAAATAACTAAACCTATCTGCTCTTTACTAACGCCTTGAGATTGTGTAACCCAAAATAAAAACCGAGGATATAACATGAATATAATATAACATTAAAAGTTAATAAAGTAAATACTCTAAAATTAACATATAACGTGTTAACTTCAGTAAAAAAATCACTGAATAAGAATACAGGCATAACGCACATATACCAAACAAATAAACCTATAGCGATAAAAAAGTGTACAGAGCGATAAAACTCTAAGGCTTTTTGACTTTTAAACAATTCAAACAAATAGAAAACAGTACAAGAGACCACAACAATTTCTTCAATAAAATAATTGAGATCTTGTAAAAAATCTACTTTAGTTTTTAATATGTTATAAGAAACTGCAAAAACACAGTAAAACATTATTAAACCACTAATTATTTGCCTGTAGTTTATAGTCTTAATTAAACGCCTATAATACAACCCTATCATAATTACAGTTATATATGAGTGTATACTATAAAGCCATTCGTTATTTGCAAAAGAACTCTGTTTTAACCATTTAAACCAAGAATAATCGAAATTATTATAATAAAGAACAAGTGGATACGTAGCTATTAACTCTATTGCAAAATTAACCCAAAGATATACCACAAAAAGTCGCACACCTTGGTTACGGCTTTTTGTTAAGTATATTGAGCCAAATACTGCTGCAATAAGCTCTAGACTGTGCAGAATTACTATATTATATATATAAAGTAGATTCACAAAAAAATTAATTAACCGCCATAACCAGAACCTGGCGGTATACCTTTACTTCCTTTATTTAACCCATCTGAGCCTGGTATATCTGTACCACCACCGCCTTGAGAAAAAGACAAGATAGCTCCTTTAGATGTGTTTTTAACACCTGTTGGCACAAAAAATAACGTTGTTAAACCTGCTTGTCCCTTAACCTCAGGGTATGCACCAAAATATAAACGGAGACCATTCATAGAATACCCTAATTCACCTGCCTGATTTTCAGAATATTTAATATAACTCTGAACCTCTTCTAAGTCGAACCAAACTGATCTATTATCTGTTGTTTTAGCCGTAGAGAATAATGAGTCACTAATAATACGATGTCTTAAGTCGTAAGCATTATTTAGCGTTTTGGCTTCACTGGGAGAGATGAGCCCATTAGGCTTTACTAATTGTAACGTTTCTGCAACTTGATGCGATTTTAAGCCCGATATATAGAAGTACATTGCAATAGCACCTAAAATAATACCTAAAATAAGTAATACGAAATTTTTCATAATTTGTGGTTAGATTTAATTAATAGCATAATATAGAGACGCATTTATAAGACCGAAGAAACTAATCTTAGAATATTATAACTACTGTAATTTTTATTGTGGATAGTTAGCTCTTGGCGGTATACCAAGATTACCTTTATTTAAGCCACTAGCTACTGGTATATCGTGACTTTCACCGTCACCACATTCCCCAAACCCTACAGTTGAAGTTGGTACAATAAAAGACGTTGAGTAACCTACACCTGCTTTTGTTGTTGGGTATGCACCACAGTAGATCCTAACACCATCCATCTCATAGCCCAAATCTTTAGCTTCTGCCTCGGCAGTATCTAAAAAATCTCGTAAATCACTAAGAGAAAACCATGATGATCTATTATCTGGCTTATTTGTAATAGTCTTACTAATAAGTTGACACCTTTCGGTATAGGCGTCATTTAATTTTTTTGCTTCAGCAGGAGTAATTAAACCTTTAATTCTGCTCATTTGAGTTTGTTTAGATAGTTAATAATGTTACTATTAAGAATTGAGGGAAAAGGAATTATTACCTTAAAATTATAGGAAATATTATATAAAAAAAACTTTTAGCACTATTTTCTCACACTAATACGTTTTTTGATTGATTTTTAGCGACATACCTGTATATTTTTGACTTAATATATTTATGGAGCGCTCAGTAAGCTGTAATATTCTTGGATAGCCCCCTGTAGTTTGGCAGTCTCTCATTAATACAATTAACCGACCAGAAGGTGTTAATTGTACGGTTCCTGGCAAAACCGGACTTGTTAAAATAGGCGTTAATAAATTAGGCACCAAAGGCTCTAACTGATAAGCCATACGATTGTTTAATTTAGAAATTTTAAATTCTGCGTTAAAAATCTGGTCTTTGTTAGCCGTGGTCAGCTTGTCAAACTCAGGCCCTTTATAAGCCTCAATCTCACTACAGCTAAATAAAGAATTATCGTACTTTACAGTAGAATTATACCCAAAACCGGGAGTAACCAAATCTGCATAGTCTAATTTATTATCAACGCTAATCCGATTTATTGTAGTAATATTTTTATACATACTGTTACTACCCAATACTTCAGCCGTTTTAAAACCACCTTTTACAGAAATATAGGCACGTATACCATTTTGCAATTTTCCGAAACTAAGGACATCATTAGCAAAAATCTTAATAGGAATATTTAGCTTAATCGGACTATTATTTAAGGACGGTTGCATATCTGCTCCAGAAACAGCAATAATAGTCGGTTTTAAAAATTGAAGCTCAGGCCCCATCATTGTAATTTCTAAAACAGAAGCATCTTCAGTATTGCCAATAATTAAGTTTGCAAATTTAGAAGCATATGCATCCATACTACCAGAAACTGGCACGCCAAAATGTCTATATCCAAAACGACCAGCATCTTGTATAGAAGAATAAAAACCAGATTTTAGCACTTTAATCATGCGTTATAAAACTCTTTAAATGGTATTCAGATTTTAAAATCTGTTGCTTAATTTCTAAATATGATGACGCATCTATAGGCGTAAATTTTAGTTGATCACCAGACTTAAATAAACTTGGTGGATTTGTATTTACATTAAAAAAATCGATAGGAGAATTACCAATAATATGCCAACCACCAGGACTGTCATTTGGGTAGACTCCGGTTTGGTTTCCACCTATAGCAACTGCCCCTTTTTTAACCTTAAGATTAGGTGTTTTTTTTCTATCTAAAAACAACCTAGAATGTAAGCCGCCTAAGTACAAAAAACCAGGTAAAAAACCTGTAAAATAAATTGTGTATATTGCAGTTGAATGCAACTTAATAATTTCCGTTTTTGACATTTTTTTCTCTACTGAAAACGCCTCTATATCAGTACCAAAATCAGCATCGTAGCAGACTGGTATTTCCCAAGTTGTTGTATTTTTTACCTCAGTAACAAAACCTTTAAAATACAAGTGTTTTAGATTAGAAACCTCACTATTGAATTTATCAATAGCATTAGGATAAATTATTAATAATGAATTATATGAAGAAACTACTTCAACCTTTTTTTTAATATAAAAACTAGTGATAGCCTTTTTAAATAAAAGACTGTTTTTTAAAATTGAAGTGTGAATTTTTGCCGGCCATTCAATTAAAATAGCAAACTCACCATAACGCGAATACTTTAATTGATAAGCCATAACCACCTATTGAATTAAGATATTATTTTTAGGTAATTCTACAGATAAATACTTCAAAATTTCCACTGCGTTTTCTGTGTCGCTATGCACACAAATTGTGTGCGCATTCAACCTCACTTCCACCCCATTTACGGTGGTGATTTTTTTATGTTTTACAACACCCAAAACACGATCTAAAACCTTATTTTTATCTGTTAAAACAGCATTGGTATTTTGCCTAGAAACCAAAGACAAATCATCGTTATAATTTCTGTCTGCAAAAGCTTCAATAACAACTTCGATATTATTTTTTATTGCCAATTTCGCAATCAAAGATTCGCTTGGCGCATATAATTTTAGAGGCTGTGCTACACTTTTTACAACCTCAATAATTACAGAAGCAATAGCCACATCCTTTGCTGCTAAATTATATAAAGCACCATGAGGTTTAATATGATGAAGCTTTCCTCCTTCAAGTTTTAGAATCTCTTGTAAATAGTTTATTTGTTGCTTCAAACTTGTAAATAATTCTGTAGGTGTCATAACCATTTCAACCCGACCAAAATTTACCTTATCTGGAAACGAAGGATGTGCACCTATTTTTACGTTACAGGCTCTCGCAAACCTTACTGCATTAGTCATTGATAGGCTATCACCAGCATGACCACCACAAGCCACGTTACACGATGATAGATATGGCATAATTCTGGCCTCATTACCAATACCTTCACCTAAATCTGCATTAATATCTATATGTAAAAGTGGTTTCATTATATTAAATTAAAAACGCTCAATATGCCTTTTAAACCAAGAAAAACAGCAACTAGCATAATTAATACTCCTAATATGTTCTGAATTTTTGAATTTTTATAACTTCCTAATACTGATGCCTTATTCATTACCCAAAGTAAAAAGCCTGCAATGATTGGTAATAGCAGACCATTAGCTACTTGCGCAAACTTTATAATTTCAATAGATTTAAAACCAATGGTTGAGAATACGACTCCTAATCCTAAAATAAACATCCAAACAGCTCTGAATTTTCTTGACTTCAAATTTGCGTCCCAACCCAAACATCCGCTTGCCACAAAAGCCGCCGCCAATGGCGCTGTAATAGCACTTGTTATACCTGCCGCAAATAAACCAACAGCCAAAAAGTATTTAGCATAAACACCAAATAATGGCTCTAATCCTTTAGCTAAATCTGATACATTAGAAATATCTTGAAACGGAATTGAAGAAGCCGAAATCATAATACACATAGACACTACACCACCCAAAACCACAGCCAGCATAGTATCTTTTCTTGCAAAACCTAAATCGCTCTTATTATGCCATTTGGTTTTAGCTAACGAGGCATGTAAAAACAAGTTATAAGGCACTACGGTAGTACCTATTAGACCAATAACAGTTAAAATACTACCTTCCGGAAATTTAGGAACAATAATACTTTTTACTATATCTACAACATTTGGTTTTGTAATAATTGTAGTTGTTAAAAACGCTAAACTCATAAGTATAACTAAAAATACTAGTCCTTTTTCTAGTATTTTATAATTACCAATATATAACAACACAAAGGCAAGCGCACCAATAACTAAACTCAATACATTAAGACTTAAGTCACCTACAGCAATTACAGGATCACCAAACAACGTTTGCATACCTAGCGCACCACCACTTATATTACCAGCCTCGTAAGCTGCGTTACCAACAACAATAGCGCTTAATATTAAAATTATAGCAAAAAGTCTTAAGGTTGGGTTTTTAATCTCTGATCTTATAATTTCTGATAATCCTTTTTGAGAAACAACACCCAAACGCGCCGCCATTTCTTGAAGCACAATAGTCGCTATAATAGACAAAACCATAGCCCATAATAACGTATAACCAAAGTTAACACCTGCTAATGTGCAAACAGTAACTGTGCCTGGCCCAATAAAAGCCGCTGCCACCAGAGGGCCTGGCCCAATATTTTTAAGAAATCTCTTCATTATTTATCTACAGAGTTTAAAGCGTAGATTGCAAAACTCCCTAACCAATGGCCACCTTCATAACTATCGCCTACAATACTTGGTAACGAATAATTAATGTGCTGATTTGCTACGTTTTTAAGATGTGCATATTCTGGTAAATCTTTTGCAATATAATTAAGACTCCAAGCTCTAGAAAAGTTAACACCATCGAGATGCACTAATTTTCCATCAGTTCTATCAGAGACTTTACCAACGACCAAATTAAAGGTTGACTCTTTTAGTTGTGGCAAAAACTCTTGAAACCAATTTTTAAATTCTTCTTTTAGCAAAACGCGTTTCATTAAAGCAGCTTCTTCTAAACAAGGCGATAAAAAATCGAAACCACTTGGCTCCCATTCTAAAGGACAACCACTGTCCTTAGCATAAAAATCTTTTGCTCTAACCTCTATAAGTGTTTTTAATTCTATGTGGTTAACAGCTATTGCATAATCGTAAGCAAAGCTTAATCCAAATGCAGTATTTGGGTGCTCACCAACGCGAATAGGGTAATTTAACTTAGGCAAAAATTCTAAGTATTTACTGATTATTAAATCTGTTAACGGCTGAAGATTCGCTTCTAAATCCCTCGCAACGTCACTATCCCAACCACGTAATTCTTCTGCTAATTTTAATAACCAAGCCCAACCATAAGTGCGCTCAAAAGAAGTGTTATATTGTCCTTTAAAATACAGTAATTCTTTAGCTATATTTTCTTTGGATATATTCTGAAGTAATTTTTCTTCAATCTCAATTCTATGTTCTAAATTTGGAAACTGTTTTAAAAGCGACACCAAACTCCAATGACCATGTACAGCAGAATGCCAATCGAAGCACCCATAGAACGCAGGATGTAGCTCTTTTGGAGTTTGCAAATCTAAAGCACTACCAATGGTTTGATTAAGCTTGTTGGGATATTCTGTAGCCATACAATGCAAAGGCAATTGCGCTAAACGATTAGCTTGCTCTAAGTTTAAAATTGGATTTGCAATAACTTCAATATTATAAGTTACATCTTCTTTTAAAACCTCTTCTTTATTAGAATTTGTGCAACCAAAAGCTATAATGATAACTAAAATTAAATATAAATTTTTCATTTGTTTACTGATTAATTTGAACTATAAATTTATTGCAACATATTAATTTTAAATTCAACACACGCTATTCACCCACAACTAGTTAACCAAGCCAACCCTCACGATCTAGACTTCTATATTGTATAGCTTCGCTAATATGAGCGCCTAATACATCATTAGAATCTTCTAAATCTGCAATAGTTCTAGATACTTTTAATATTCTATCATAAGCTCTAGCAGATAAGTTTAAACGCTCCATCGCAGATTTTAATAACAACATAGAGGCCTCATCTAATTTGCAATGCTTTCTTATTTGTTTGGTATTCATTTGCGCATTATAATGTACATTTTCCCATTCTTTGAAGCGTTCTGTCTGGCTTTCTCTAGCCTTAGTAACTCGTTTTCTTATATCTACAGAAGACTCACCTTTTCTGTCATCTGCTAATTTCTCGAATGGCACTGGAGTGACTTCAATATGAATATCTATTCGGTCTAATAATGGGCCTGAAATTTTACCCATATACCGTTGCATTTCTGCTGGTGAGGATGTTATTGGGGAATCTGGGTCGTTAAAATAACCACTTGGACTCGGGTTCATACTTGCTACCAACATAAATGATGACGGATAAGTTACCGTAAATTTTGCTCTAGAAATGGTCACTTCTCGGTCCTCTAAAGGCTGACGCATAACTTCTAAAACTTCGCGTTTAAACTCTGGTAATTCATCTAAAAACAAAACACCGTTATGCGATAAGGAGATTTCGCCCGGCTGCGGATAGCTTCCGCCACCAACAAGCGCAACATTAGATATGGTATGGTGTGGACTCCTAAATGGACGTTGCGCCATTAAACCAGCATGCGCTTTTACACGCCCAACTACCGAATGAATTTTTGTGGTCTCTAAAGCCTCATGCAACGTCATTGGTGGCAGAATACTCGGCAAACGCTTTGCCAACATGGTTTTACCAGAACCTGGCGGACCTATTAAAATAATATTGTGCCCACCTGCTGCTGCAATTTCCATACAACGCTTAATACTTTCTTGCCCTTTTACATCAGCAAAATCAAACTCAGGAAAATCTAGATTTTTATAAAACTCTTCTCGAGTATTAATTATCGTTTGCTCTAACTCCTCACCTTTATCAAAATAATTAATAACTTGCTTAATATTATCTATACCAAAAACCATTAAATCACTAACTATTGCTGCTTCTTTTGCGTTTTGACTTGGCAGAATAAACCCCTTAAACCCTTCTTCTTTTGCTTTTACAGCAATTGGCAAAGCTCCTTTTATAGGCTGAAGACTTCCGTCTAAAGACAACTCACCCATAATTAAATAGTCTTCTAAATCTTCTGCTTTTATCTGATTAGACGCTGTTAAAATACCAATAGCCAAAGTTAAATCGTAAGCAGACCCCTCTTTTCTTAAGTCGGCTGGCGCCATATTTATGGTTATTTTTTTACCAGGAATACGATATCCATTATTTTGCAAAGCGGCAGCAATTCTGTAATTACTTTCTTTTATAGCATTATCTGGCAACCCAACTAAATGATAACCGACACCTTTATCTACATTGACCTCAACGGTAATAGTGGAAGCTTCAACACCAAAAACGGCACTAGCGAATACTTTTTTGAGCATAATATGAATTTAAATTTATAAAAAAGCAAGATTGGAGCTCGGCTTATATTCAAAAGAAAGCAAAATTAAGCTACAATCAAAAAATGTAGTTAACTATTAGTGTTTTTAGAACTTTTGAAACGCAATCAACACCTATCTAAACGAAGCTAAAAGTGTATTTCATCGAATATTTAATGCATTTCGTAGATACTTAAATATTTAATTCTATGTTTGGCATCCCAAAACTTAACCAACATGAAAAAACTACTACGATTTACATCTGTATTAGCTATTTGTAATTTAATATTTCTATCTAGCTGTGCACCAGAAGAAAATGATCCGCCTTGTAATTGTGAGGAAGTCTTTTACCAAGAAGCTAAATACCAAGAAGAAACAACCAACGTTTGGCTACTTAGCAGAACAGAAATATCGCGAGAAGCTACAGATTGCCAAGACGAAACAGATTTTATAAGAACCGGAAACGGCACTGAAGCTGTACGTATAGAATGTAACTAAAACACAAAGCTTGTTTAAAAGTTAAATACGTTCAGTTATTTAGCATACTGTCTGTAAAATAAAAACATTAGACTAAAATGCGGTTCGTTAAGGTCGCATTTGCGTTTTAACAAAATTTGCTTTTAGATAAGTACTACATAATCTAACAAATATAAAAGCGTAATACGTTTTACACTGGCACTTTTGCAGACTTGCTTGTTAATTTTTACTCAAAACTACAATAGCTTTTATGCTACAGTGCGTTTTGTTTATTACCTTTACGACGTAACACGTACAAATGCGAAATTTTCTTATTTTATTATTATGCTTTTCTGTGGCTAGTATAAATGCTCAGGACTCCACAAATGTTAAAACTCCCACAAGAGTTACTGGTACTATTATTAGCACCACAACAAACAAACCTTTAACCGAAGTAAATATTGTTAATATAAACCAGGTTATTGGCACCTCTACTAACGATGAAGGTGTTTTTGAGATTAGAGCAAAAGCCAACGATACCTTACACCTGTCTTATCTGGGCTACAAATCTATTAAAGTAAGAGTAACAAACGATTGGTTAAAATTTGGTAACACAGAAATTAACATGACCGAGCTTGCTTTAGCGCTAGAAGAGGTTACCGTAAAACAACTAAAACTTACCGGGTATTTAGAAGTAGATATGAAGATGATTCCTGTTACATCTAATAACCGTTACAGAATTTCTGGTCTTTCAGGGATTGGTTATGAAGGTGGTAAAAGCAATATAGCTACTAAAGTACTTGGTGCTATTTTTAATCCTGCAGATTTCTTGTACAGCATGTTTGGTAAAAAGCCAAATGAAATGCGAAAGTTAAGAAAAATGAAAGAGGATGATGAAATTAGAAACCAACTCGCCAAGCGATTTGACAGAGAAATGCTTATGGTTTTACTTCAGGTTAATAAATTTGATTTAGATGAAATCGTTAACCAATGTAACTATTCTAGAGATTTTATAAATACCGCTAACGATCTACAGATGTTAGATGCTATAAGTGAATGTTACGAAGAATATAAAATTATAAGTAGAAATAAAGACAAAAAGCGAAGCAAAAAGAAGTAATTTTAACTACTGGCTGTTAAAGATTTAACTTGTAATGCGCCACAATAGCATCATAATTTTTTATCGTTTTTCTTACCCAATCAAAACGCTTTTCAATAATTTCATCTGCAGTTAACTGCCACTCTATATTAGACTTCCTTAATTTTGAGGTTACATGCTGAAGTATAATTGCTGCAGACACAGAAATATTTAAGCTTTCAGTAAAACCAACCATCGGTATTTTTAAAAAGCTATCTGCCTCATCTAAAACATGCTGAGATAAGCCTTCTGTTTCTCTTCCGAAGAAAAAACACGCCTTTTTAGTAATATCAAAATCCATTAATTCACAATCATTAACATGTGGTGTTGTTGCAACAATTTGGTAACCGTTACCTTTTAAATCTTTTATACATTCTTTTGTAGTGTGGTAACGTTTTAGATCTACCCACTTTTGAGCTCCCATTGCTATTTCTCTATCAATACTTTTAGAGTTAACCTCCTCAACAATGCTCACTTCTTGCACACCAAAAACATCACAAGAGCGCATTACTGCACTTGTATTATGTAATTGATAAACATCTTCTGTCGCAACTGTAAAATGCTTTGTGCGGTTTTCTAAAACGTTTTCAAATCGCTGCTTCCTATTCTCGGTAAGGAAGGTTTCTAGGTAATTAAGTAGTGCCAAATCAGCCATAAAATATTATATTTATGGGTTCAATATAAAATTATGAAATTTAAATCTACTATCCTTAGTTTAGTTTTTACTATTATTATTTCGGCACTTAGTTATGCGCAAGAAGACACCAAAGTCTGCTCTTGCCTCTTGTTAACTGAAAATGAGGAAAATGACCAAAAAGTAGCTGAATTGGCACAGTACGTCGAAGCCTCTTTTAACGCATCTGAGACCACCGCTTTTAACGAAAAATTTGATGTTAATTCGTTTATAAAAGCAATTGGTGATAATGACGTTATAGATATGACTGACGAATATACCAAAGGGTTTATGACAGGCATACGTAAAACAGGCTCAGAATTATCAAAAAAAATTGTGGCACAAATAGATGAAGGCGCCTATTACAACCTTGTTAATTACAGATATATTATTGCAGAGAAAGCCTACTACTTTACTTTTAGATTATACTCTAACGAGACTGGTGTAAATTACCATGATTATAAAGTATGCTCAGACGGTGAAACCCTAAAGTTTAATGATATTTACATTTATCTTACTGGAGAAAAACTTAGTGCAACCTTACAACGTTTATTTATTTTATCACAACCTAGTAAAAATCCCATATCTCGCCTTTTAGGCTCTAATTCTACTAATGAAATAGTTAAAATATCAGAATCGAGGAAATTAGCTTTGCAAGGCAAGGCAAAAGAAGCTTACGAAAAGATAAATGAGATTAAAGGCCCAATGGCTAAAGAAAAATTCACACTTATTATTAAGGGCAGTTATGCAAGCGATTTTGATGATAAGATTTATGAAGAAATTTTAGAAGAATTTGCAGAACTCTACCCAAATGACCCAACTTTATATCTAAAACAGGTCGATTATTATATCCTTAAAGAAGACTACCAAAAAGCGATAGAAAATATTGACATCCTTATAGACGAAACAGGTGATGACTTCTTAAATCTTGTAAAAGCCAACACCTATTATATGAATAATGATTATACCAATGCAGAAAGTAGCTATGCGTATATGACTGTAAATTACCCTGATCTCTTTGAGGCTTATATTGGGCAGATGGTTTGTCTTAATTATCAAAATCGTTTTGATGATGCACTAAAGATCGTTAAAGAGTTATTAGACCAAGGTTATGAGCGTGACGCACTTTTAGAGTTTTTAGAAGAAAAAGAAGCTGATGGTAGCAATGAACTAGATGCTTTTGTAAATTCTAAAATCTACAAACAATGGAAACGAAAATCTTAAACTAAAAGATGAAACATATTGTTGTACTTACTGGTGCTGGCATAAGTGCAGAAAGCGGCTTAAAAACGTTTAGAGATGCTGATGGCCTTTGGGAAGGACACGATGTTATGGAAGTTGCCTCACCAGAAGGATTTAAAAAAAACCCAGAATTAGTACTCAATTTTTACAACCAAAGACGACAACAACTTAAAACGGTAACACCAAACCAAGCTCATATTGCTTTGGCTCATTTAGAAAAAGACCACAAGGTTACCATAATTACCCAAAATGTTGATGATTTACATGAACGTGCCGGAAGCAGTAATGTAGTGCACCTACATGGAGAATTACGTAAAATTAGAAGTACCGGTAACGAAAATGACATTAAAAACTGGACAGAAAACATACATATAGGTGACACTTGTCTTAAAGGCTACCAATTAAGACCACACATTGTATGGTTTGGTGAAGCTGTACCAATGATAGATACAGCGATTAACATTTGCGATACAGCAGATATACTTTTAATTATTGGCACAAGCATGCAGGTATACCCAGCTGCAAGCCTTATAGATTATGTACCAACACATGTACCTATATATTATATAGATCCTAAACCTGCAATTACAAACAGACCAAAAGTTACTGTAATAGCTAAATCTGCAACAGCTGGTATTAAAGATTTTATAACCAACTTACCATAAGTTTTACAGCAATTACAACTAGACTAATCATCTGCAGCTAATTTAAAAAAATCATTAACTGGCTTATTAAAAACAGCAGAAAGCTTTAAAGCCAAAACAGTTGAAGGCACATATCTATTCGCTTCAATTGAGTTAATAGTTTGCCTAGAAACCCCAATCTTTTTTGCTAAATCATCTTGTGTTAAATTTAAAATAGCACGCTCTACCTTTATAGTATTTATCATTATCTGAAGCGTTTTAAGTTATGATAAAACATTAACTGTATCATTAACATAAATAACAATACCTGAAAATCTCCTAAATCTTTAAAAGCTTCACCACCTGAGTGCACTGCATTAGAGACACCAAACTCTACATAAGGCATAACTAAAGCATAGATAACACCAATAACAAAAGCTACAGCATAAGATTGTGCTCTTAAACTTAACGTCATCTCGTCTTCTATTTTATCTTTAGAAAGCGACATAATAAGCATGCCTACTAACAGAGTTTTCTGCAAAAATTGCTTAAGCCATTCGGTCTCACCATCTATAGTAAATGCCCTTACAAACATAAATGCTATTGCTAATAACACTACAGCAATACCAATAGACATAAAACGATGTGGTAATCTAAATTTTATAAGCTTTTGAAACTTTCGTTGCTCACAATTTATAATTTCTTTAGTATTCATAATTGACAAATATATTTTATATTAAGTAAATTTTATTTTACTATATGACAAATATACTTTACATTTTACAATATACTAGCTTTTAGACTTAAAGTTGAAAATTTTAAACTTACATCGACTTATACTAAAAATAGATAATTTATAACAAGACGCTAACAGAAGTAAAACAAAAAAAGACCTTAACAACTAAACATACAAAATAGTACTTATGCCAAATTAAATCTGAAACTTTTAAACAACAAAAAGCCACTCATTGAGTGGCTTTTATTATACTATTTTGCTAAGAGCTTATTTTACAACTGCTGGTACATTTAGCTTCTTACTCATTTCCATTGAAATTGCAGAGCGGTCAAACTTAATTTTTCCTGCTAACGTTTCAATAACACAACTGCCATCTTTATCGTTTAGCTCCATAACTTTACCATGCATACCACTTTTAGTGATAACACGATCGCCACGTTTTAGGTCGCTTGCAAATTTCTTTTCTTGTTTTGTTCTTTTCATTTGTGGTGCAATCATAAAGAAATACATCACTGCAAAAATGGCTACAAACGGTAAAACTGAACTTAATCCTTCCATTAAATATTATTAATCGTGGTTATGTCCTTCGTGACCTGGCTGTGTAGATGACTTTACAACAGAGTTACCACCATTAGATATTGGGTTAATTGTTGCGCTTCCTGGTTGCTTTACTGGTGCATTAGGATCTTTTTCAACAAAAGCAGAAATCTTAACAATTTCTGAACCTTTTTCTGAGTTTGTAGTCATAGTTATAGATTTAGAAACTTTGTTTCCGTTTCCTTTTCCATTAAACTTTACTGCAAATTCACCTGTCTCACCTGGATCTACTTCTCTTGTCCAATTAGATGGTACAGTACAACCACAAGTACTTTTAATATTACTAACTACTAACTTAGAGTTACCAGTGTTAGTGTATTTAAATATAGTTTCTACTGGTGTTCCGTTTTCAATAGTACCAAAGTCGTGCTCTGTTTTATCAAATTTTACTACCGGAAAATCTCCTGCGTTAGCGTCTCTTTCTGCTGCAATTGCAACGTTATCTGCTTTTACTTTACTAGCAGCATCATCTTTACAAGATGTAAAGGCTACCATACACAATGCTCCAAGTCCTAAAATTACTTTTTTCATCACTTTTATTTTTAAAATTATTATATACTTTTTAATATTAGCAGCTAAAGGTAACAATTATTTTAAATGAATTAAAATTTTTAAACACTTCTTAACAAGTTTACCATAACCCATTGCTAGTTATCACACTAATCCTCTCCCCGATTTTAGGTCTACATTATTAGCTTGGTATTCTTTAACTATTTTGTCTAATATACCATTAATAAAGAGACTACTTTTAGGTGTAGAGTATTCTTTTGCTATTTCTAAATATTCATTAATGGTTACTTTAAAAGGAATAGATGGAAATTTTTGAAACTCACAAAGTGCCATTTTTAATAAAACACCGTCAAGACTTGCTAAACGATCACCGTCCCAGTTTTTGGCCTTTGCAGTAATTTCGTCTTTAAATTTAGAATTATTTAGTAATGTTTTTGTGAAAAGCGCAGATGCAAATGCTCTATCGTCTTCATCTTTATACAAATCTGGTAATAAGATGGTGTCTGGCGATGTTAACTTAAGCTTTCTAAATACCTTAACAATTGTAGTGTTTACCACAGGTAAATCGTCTACCCAAGTGAGTCGCTTATCTTCAAAATAATCGTAAAGCTTTTCATTTGGTGCAATAATTTCGGTATAAACAGCTACCATAAACTTTTTATCTGTAGTAAAAGAGACGTCTTCGTTAGTCATATATTCAGCATACAAATCACTTTTAAGTATAGATTTGAAGATGATATCAACATATTCAAAATCTAAATCCCAAAAGTTTAATTTGCGTTTAGAAATATGCTCTTGAAGCATTTTATTAGCACTAATAGCAAGTAGTAATTGGTTGTCTTCTAACTTTACCGCACTCGTGTTAGGTGATACTGATGTTGAAAGTTTTTTTTCGATTTTGGTATTATAAACCTTACTCTTTTTGTGTACTTCTGTCAGTAAAGCAAGTATACATAGGTATAAATCGTACATGCTATCTAAGCTATGAAGTAAAAATTTTTCATCTTTAGAAAGGTTATCACTTTCTGTTCCTTTAAAAGCATACATAGATTGCATAACTTTTATTCTGATGTGTCTTCGGTTTAGCATGTGTAAAGAACTGGCTTTTTATTATGGGTTAAAAAAGGTGAACCTTTTTTAAGATTCACCTTGCAAAAATACTATTATTTAATTCTGAAATAAAAATTTAATAACGTCTATTTAGAATTTTCTCTTTTACGAGTTTCAATACGTTCTCTAGCAATATTTAAGGCCGCATCGTGTGTGGTTAAGTTATTAACCTTTGCATTGTCTAAAATCTCTAAAGTGGTATTGTAGATATTTTCTGTTTTACGAATAATTTCTTGTCTGTCGTAATTTTCTAACTCTGCATAAACGTTAATAATACCGCCTGCATTAATTAAAAAATCTGGTGCATAAACAATACCCTTATCTTGTAATAACTTACCATGTTTAATTTCGTCTGCCAACTGGTTATTTGCAGCACCTGCTACAATTTTAGCTCGCAACTTATGTATTGTGTCATCGTTAATAGTAGCACCTAAAGCACAAGGCGCAAAGATATCCATAGGTTCGCTATATATATCATCACCACCATAAATAGTTACACCATACTTAGAGCGTACTTCTTCTAACCGTTCTTGGCTTATGTCTGATATTGTAACATTAGCACCTTCATTAACTAAATGCTCTACTAAAGCTTCACCAACATTACCAATACCTTGTACATACACACTTTTATCTTCTAAAACGTCTGATCCAAATTGATATTTGGCAGCTGCTTTCATTCCCATAAAAACACCATATGCTGTAATTGGAGAAGGGTTACCAGCTCCACCTTTACTTTCTGAAATACCTGTTACATAAGGAGTCACCTCTCTTACAGTATCCATATCTTCTGTTGTCATACCAACATCTTCTGCAGTAATGTATTTACCACTTAATGAGTGTACAAATTCACCAAAGCGTCTCATTAATTCTGGTGTTTTTTGTGTTTTAGCGTCGCCAATAATAACGGCTTTACCACCACCAAGATTTAATCCTGTTATTGCAGACTTAAATGTCATACCTCGAGATAAACGCAAAACATCGTTAAGGGCCTCCCACTCGTTATTGTATTGCCACATTCTTGTACCACCTAATGCTGGTCCTAAAACTGTATTATGAATACCAATAATAGCTTTTAAACCAGTATCTTTGTCGTTACAGAATACAATCTGTTCATGATCATCGAATGAATGTTGACCAAAAACTGGATCCATTTTTTTTAGCTCCTTAGGAGTAATTATATTTGAAGTCATTTAAGTAAAATTTAAGGCTGTTGAAAAATCTTTAAAAACAGCGAGCAAAAATAAATTATAATTAAAGGATTAGCAAAATATTAACCACAAAATAAGATTATGGTAATACTTTTGCCTGACCAAATGCACTATGAAAGCACTAAAACACCTAAATAAATACTTTTACAAATATAGATCTCGGTTAATAATTGGCATATTTATAACCATTATTGCCAAAGTATTTATGCTATTTACTCCACGTTTAGTCGGAGATTCTATTACTATTGTTGCAAATAGACTTGACGGAAAAATATCTCAAGAGGTTTTTGAAACAGAAATTATATTTAACGTACTCTATATTATTGGTGCTGCTATAGTTGCTGGTGTATTTACCTTTTTAATGCGACAAACCATAATAAATGTATCGCGTTACATTGAGTATGATCTAAAAAATGAAATATATAAACATTACCAAGTCTTATCGCTAAACTTTTACAAATCTAACCGAACTGGCGATTTAATGAACCGTATTAGCGAAGATGTTGGTAAAGTACGCATGTACGTTGGGCCAGCTATTATGTACACCATGAATACGATAACGTTGTTTGTTGTAGCGCTTATTTACATGACCAGTACAGCACCAAAATTAACGTTGTACACATTATTACCACTACCTATTTTATCTGTAGCAATTTATCAATTAAGTAGATTAATTAATAAGCGTAGCACCATTGTACAGCAATCATTATCTACACTTTCTACCTTTACACAAGAAACATTTAGTGGTGTTTCTGTTATAAAATCTTATGGTATAGAGCCTAGAACTAATACTGAGTTTACAGATTTTTCTAACCAAAACAGACAAAAACAAATTAACCTTACCAAAGTACAAGCTTTATTTTTTCCGTTAATGATTCTGTTAATTGGCATAAGTAATCTTATTGTTATTTATGTTGGTGGTATGCAATATATTGATGGCGAAATAAAAGACATAGGCACTATAGCTGAGTTTATTATTTATGTAAATATGTTAACATGGCCAGTAGCTACTGTAGGTTGGGTAACATCTTTAGTACAACAAGCAGAAGCATCTCAAGAGCGTATAAATGAGTTTTTAAAAACAAAACCAGACATTACAAATACTGCCACAGAGCCCACACCAATTAAAGGTGATATTGAATTTAAGAACGTATCTTTCACTTACCCTGACACTAATATTGAAGCTTTAAAAGACGTTAGTTTTATGCTTAAATCTGGCGAAACATTAGCCATATTAGGTAAAACTGGCTCAGGTAAATCTACCATATTAGATTTAATAGGCCGCCTTTACGATATTAACAACGGAAGTATTTTAGTAGATAACACGACAATCTCAAAACTTAACCTTTATAGTCTTAGAGAAAGCATAGGTTACGTGCCACAAGACGCTTTCTTGTTTTCAGATACTATTAAAAACAATATTAAATTTGGAAAAGAAGACGCCACAGATGACGAGGTTATTGAGGCTGCAAAAAATGCCAGAGTTCATAAAAATATTATTGGCTTTAGTAAAGGTTATGAAACCATTTTGGGCGAGCGTGGTATTACTTTATCTGGCGGACAAAAACAACGCGTTTCTATTGCCCGAGCTATAATTAAGAAACCCGAAATTCTTTTATTTGACGACTGCCTATCTGCTGTAGACACAGAAACTGAAGAAAAAATACTTAAAAATTTAGTAAAACTCACTAAAGATAAAACTACAATTATTGTAAGTCACCGTGTATCTTCAGCTAAGAATGCTGACAAAATAATTGTATTAGACGACGGTAAGGTTATTCAGACAGGAAATCACGACAGCTTAATTAACACAGCGGGTTACTATAAGGAACTTTACACCAAACAACTGTCTGAAAAAGAAATGTAATAATTAGTTGTTTACTTTACTTTTTTTTTAGATTTTTGAATTGAATAAAAACATAAGATTGAGTTATGAGTGATTATGAAATGATGGACAAGGAAGAAATATATTCTAAAGTACTACGTGCTGGCAGACGAACTTATTTCTTTGATGTTAGAGCAACCAAGGCAGGTGACTATTATTTAACCGTTACAGAGAGTAAAAAATTTACTAATGACGATGGTTCATTTCATTACAAAAAACATAAAATCTATCTCTATAAAGAAGACTTTACTGAGTTTAAAGATATCTTAACCGAAATGACTGATTATATTATTAACGAAAAAGGTGAAGAAGTTATTAGTGAACGTCATCAAAAAGATTTTAAACGTGACGATGACTTTGTTACAAATGAAGCTAAAACACCAGAAGACACAAAACCAAGCACAGAGAGTTTTACAGACATTAGCTTTGACGATATCTAAAACACCATGTGTTAAATTATAATAAAAACCGTTACGCTTCGTAACGGTTTTTCTATTTTTAGACATTAACCAACCTTATTTATATTTATGCAACGTATTGCACTACTCTTATTTTTAGCAACCACCACATTATTTTCGCAATCACAAACAGAATTATCTTATTATTTACCACAAGATGTAACGTATGACTCAACCATACCAACACCACAGAGTATTATTGGGCACAATGTTGGCGAGTGGCATATAACACACGATAAGTTAGTGCAGTATATGTATGCCTTAGCAGAAGCGTCAAGTCGTATTACAATTGAGAATAGAGGTGAAACTTTTGAAGACAGACCGCTACTTTTACTTACCATAACAGCTCCCCAAAATCATAAAAATATAAATGCCATTCAGCAAGCACATATAAATGCTACTGAAACTGATACTGCCAATGCAGAAAACAGACCCATAGTTGTATATCAAGGGTTTTCAATTCATGGTAATGAGCCAAGTGGATCTAATGCATCACTTTTAGCAGCTTATTATTTGGCAGCAGCACAAGGTGCTAAAATCAATGAATTACTAAATAATACAGTTATTTTATTTGACCCTTCTTTAAATCCAGATGGTTTACAACGCTTTGCCTATTGGGCAAATACCAATCGTAGTATGAATCTAAATGCAGACCCTAACGATAGAGAATATAGCGAAATTTGGCCTGGTGGACGCACCAATCACTATTGGTTTGATATGAACAGAGATTGGCTACCTGTACAGTTACCAGAATCTAGAGCACGTATAAAAACATATCATAGTTGGTTACCAAATATCTTAACCGATCATCATGAAATGGGCACTAATTCTAGTTTCTTTTTTCAACCAGGCATTCCGTCGCGTACACATCCATTAACCCCAAAATTAAATCAAGAATTAACCAAAGGTATTGCAACTTACCATGCCAAAGCATTAGATAAAATAGGTTCATTATACTATTCTGAAGAAAGTTTTGATGACTTTTATTATGGTAAAGGCTCAACCTTCCCAGATATTAACGGAGGTATCGGTATTTTGTTTGAGCAAGCCAGTTCTCGTGGACACATTCAAGAAAGTGATAATGGTCTGTTAACGTTTCCTTTTACTATTAAAAATCAATTTACAGCAGCATTATCTACACTTGCAGCAGCAAATGGTATGCGCAAAGAGATTTTAAATTACCAGCATAATTTCTTTAAAAACGCACGTAAAGAAGCAGCTAAAGAAGGTAAAACTGCTATTGTTTTTGGTGATGAAAAAGACGCTGCAAAAACCTACCATTTAGCAGAAATACTTAAACGTCATAATATTACTTTTCATAATATAAAATCTGACTTTTCTGAAAACGGTAAAAATTATAAGAAGGGCTACAGCTTTGTGGTCCCAAAAAATCAAAAGAATACACGATTGATTAATGCCATGTTTGAAAAACGAACCACGTTTAAAGACAGTTTATTCTATGATATTTCTGCGTGGACGTTTCCTTTAGCTTTTAATTTAGATTACACAGAAACAACAACAGCGAATGCAGGTAATATTGTTGAAGATTTACAACACAAACAAGGTGGAGTTAACTCAAAAAGCGAATATGCGTATCTTTTGGAATGGAACGAATATTACGCTCCAAAATTCTTAAATCAGGTCTTAAAAAAAGGATTAAGAGCTAAAGTGAGTATGACATCTTTTAGTGCCAATGGTAAAGCTTATGATTACGGCACATTAATGATTCCTGCAAAAAATCAGGATATGACATCTTCAGAAATTTATACATTTTTAAATAAAATAGCAAAAGAAAGTCATATTACTGTTGATGCCGTAGCCACAGGTTTAAACGAAGGTATTGATCTTGGTAGTAACAACTTTAAAACTTTAGAGTTGCCAAAAGTTGCCATTTTAGTGGGTGATGGAATGACGTCTTATGATGCTGGTGAAATATGGCATTTATTAGATACACGCTACGATATAATAGCCACAAAACTAGATACCAAGAATTTTAGTCGCGCAGACCTCAGTAGATATAATACAATAATAATGGTGAATTCATTTTCTGGGTTAAATGACGGAAATACTAAAAAAATGAAAACTTGGATCCAAAATGGTGGCACTTTAGTCGCTTATAAAAATGCTTTGCGTTGGATTAATTCAAAAAAATTAATGACCATCGATTTTAAAAAGAGTAAGCGTATTGCCAAAAACATAAGCTACGAGCAACGTGGAGATTTTAGAGGTGCACAAGTTATTGGTGGTGCCATTTTTGAAACACAATTAGACCGCTCGCATCCAATTAATTTTGGTTACAAAAATGACAAGTTACCTATGTTTAGAAATTCTACTTTATTTATAAAAGCAGATAAAAACAGTTATAACAATCCTATACAATATACCAAAGACCCTTTGCTAAGTGGTTACATATCTGAAGAAAACTTAGATAGTATTAGTCGCACAGTACCTTTAAAAATTGGCAGTATTGGCCGTGGTAACATTATTGCATTTACAGATAATACCAATTTTAGAGCCTTTTGGTATGGTACCAATAAACTCTTAATGAATGCGATCTTTTTTAGAGAGGAAATGTAGTTATAGTATTAAAAGAGCCATAGCATGTTAATAGAGTTAACATTTGTTTTAAGTAAGTTGTCTAACATTTAATCAAACATTGAACATTAGACTTCGAAATATAAATTGGACTAAAAAAACAACTTAGTTTAGATTTTATTCAGCGCTACTCCACTTCTATATATTGGAATAATGATGACAATAGCGATGTCTAAGACAATTTAATAAATGATAAAACTTACCTTCAAAAACATTTCAATTCTTCTTTATGGAATTGCGCTAATTTTACCGATATTTTTTGGAGCTGGAGTTATAGGGATTTTTGGATTAATTCTTGGGTTAATTGGGGTTTTTGAATTTGATATTTTCATCTTTCTTCCTTGGCTTGCCAACAACTTATATTTTTTTAATTTAATTTTTGAAAAAAAAATCAAAAAATTCAAAATAACAATATCTGTTTTGACAATAGTTTTTGGATTATTCACATTCGGAATCACAAGAATACCATTAGATGAAGGAGGTGCTTATGCTAACGTAAAACCTGGAATTGGATTTGGGATTTGGATGTTGAGTTTTATAATACTATTTATCGGACAATTAAAAAATAAAAAACGTTAGGTAACACCGTATCTAATTGATTTCCAACCTTCCTAGCCTACTTACAAAAATCCTATCGGATTTTAAACAGCCTCAAAAAGTTAGATACTAATTGTCTGTATTTCAAAAATAAAAGTCAGACAAAAGAGAAGTTAAATCAACTCACCTGTGTTCCATTTTTTACCTTAGTTTCAGGAAGTAACAAATAGACATCAGCTTCTTTTACAGCACCCATAACTAAACATTCGCTCATAAAATCAGCTATTTGTTTTTTAGGAAAATTAACCACAGCAACAATTTGCCGTTGCAATAAATCTTCTTTTTTATAACGTGTTGTTATTTGAGCAGATGATTGTTTTACACCCAAATCACCAAAATCTATAGTGAGTTTGTAAGCTGGTTTGTGTGCGTTAGGAAAATCGTCAACCGCAGTAATAGTTCCTATTCGTAAATCTACCTTTGTAAAGTCTTCAAATGTTATTATCTTTTCCATGCATTAAAATTAGTAAATAAACTTAAAACTACAATGGCATTAACTCCTTCAAATATGTTACCACTTGGCACCAAAGCACCAAAATTTAATTTGATAGATACCAAGGACAATCAACTAAAATCTTTGTCGAGTTTAAAAGGTGATAATGGTACGTTGGTAATGTTTATATGTAATCATTGTCCGTTTGTAATACATATAAACAAACAATTGGTACAACTCGCTAACGACTTTGCCTTAAAAGGTATTAGTACCATTGCTATTTCTAGCAATGATGCGGTAAATTACCCTCAAGATGGACCAGAATTTATGCACACGCACGCTAAAGCTAACCACTACCCTTTTCCGTATTTGTACGATGAAACCCAAGAAATAGCTAAGGCTTATGATGCGGCTTGTACGCCAGATTTCTTTTTATTTAATGGTAATTTAGAATTGGTTTACACAGGGGAATTAGACCAATCTAGACCAGGAAATGGCATACCAGTAACTGGTATTGATCTAAGACATGCCATGAATGCTCTTGTTGAAAACAGGTCTATAAACTCGGGCCAAAAGCCAAGTATGGGTTGTAATATAAAATGGAAGTAAAACCCACTAAGCTTATTTATAAATTATTTAATTGGTTATCTGTACCGTCCTCACTAATCGTCCAGAAAAAGGCAACTACAAAAAATTGATCGGCACCTGGTGTTAATGCTCTTCTGCTAAACTGGCCATTAAAATTTGGTGTATTTGCATATTGATAACCATTAATATTTCTAAATCCTAAGACATTATTTACTGAGAAATATAGAATTTTTTGCGGACTCAATAAGTACGCCCAATTAACGCTTAAGCTATTAAAAGCCTTAGTGCGTTCGCTTAAAAACTTACTAGTATTAGGGTTGGTATAAGGTCGTCCTGAAGAAAAACCATAAGCCAAACCTATTTGGCTTTTCCAATCGTCTATCCAATATTTTCCTACAAGCGATAAATTGTGCTTGGTTGCATAGTTAGGTTGTGCAGCTGTTTCAAAATTTCTGTAATCGCGTTGTGTATCTAAGTAAGAATAACTTGCCCAATAATCTAAGTTTTTTATACTTGTATTGTCGCGCCAAAACAAGTCTAATCCTTGCGCATAGCCATAACCAGAAGCATTAAAATTAGTATTAATAGTTGCAAAATCGGTATCAAACTTTACCAAGTTATCGTAATCTTTTCTGTAAGCTTCTGCTCTAAAAATTTTGCCATTATTAATATATTGATAGTTAACAATATAATGTGACGTTTTACGCGCTTGTAAGTCTTGTTCAAACTTTAAAACAGCACTATTTGGATTTTGATAAAAGTTACCATAAGCTAAAGAAAATTGGCCGTTTGTTGATGTTTTATAAGCTAAGGCTACCCTTGGAGCAATATCTGTATCACCAAAAATAGAACTGTAATCTGCTCTTAACCCTAATTTTAAGGCTAAATCTTTTGAAAATATAACATCAGCTTCGGCAAACCCTGCTGTAATATTATTTTTAAATCCGTACGTATCATTAAGAAATGCGTCTGTTACATTTTCATTAAAATCGGTCATAAATTGTTCCACACCAAAGTTTAATTTAAACCTGCTACTAAAGCGTTTCTTTACTTTTAGTTTTAGATGTACAGATTTTTCGGTATCATTAATGTCTGTAGTTATAACACCTTGTTCATTATTAGCGTAAGTATAACTTAAACCAGTAGTTAAGCTCCAGTTATTCCCTAAGATACCTTTATACGAGGTGTTGAGATAAAAGTTGTTGTTGTTTAACTTAAAATCTATACCCTCTTCAAAGTTGATATCTTCTTGGGTTAGTGCAAACGATGCAGTATCAAAAGCGGCATAAAACTTAAATAAGCCATTTTTTAACCGTTGTCTAAACACCAACTCACCCTGCGCTCCTTGAAACGGTTTTCCCCAATCGTTTCTATTTTTAAATATTTCAAAATAAGGGCCTAAATTTATGTAAGACGCATTAACGCTTAGTGAAGATGTGTCCCATTTTTGAGTATTACCAACCGTTGCACCAACAGATAAAATACCTATTTCTGTTTTTTCTTGATCTGGCTCGTCTATGGTATTTAATAGTAAGACACTTGATAAAGCTTGCCCAAACTCTGACGAATAACCACCTGTTGAAAACGTAATTCCATCAAATAAAAATGGAGAATAGCGTCCTCGAGTTGGCAGATTATTGGTTGTTGGCGCATAAGGTGTAAACACTCTAATACCATCTATAAAAATTTGAGTTTCATCGGCATCACCACCTCTTACAAATAAACGCCCATCTTCTGCGACGTTAGACGTGCCAGGTAGTGTTTGCAAAGCACCTACAAAATCGCCCAAAGCACTAGCCGTGGTTACGACATCTAAAGGTTTTAATACAGAAACTTTACTATTATCATTAGCTTCAAAAGTACCTGCACTTAAAACTACAGCATCTAACGTTTCTACATCTTCTCTTAATTTAACTTGAAGCTTAGATAACTTTTTAACGTCTTGCACAATAGTTTTGGTTTCGTAAGACATGTAAGAAATAACAAGACGTTGGGTCCCTTTTTCTGCTGTTGTAAATTGAAATTTACCGTCTTCATTTGTAGTGTCACCATCATAAGTACCTTCTAAATAAACATTAGCACCAATAATAGGTTGATTTTTATTATCTAAGACAATACCTGTTATCTCAGTTTGCGAAAAAGTAAGTGCAGATAGAAAGCAGATAAAAATTGTAATAAAATGTTTCATGGAGTGATTAGTAATTAAATGTTTGTTTTTTGATTCTGAAATACATCAGTTTAAATTGATGAGACAAACTTCAATCTTTTTAGTAGTGTTTAAAATTCTATAATACCGAACTGTAAAATTTCAATGATGAATTGAATATATTTGAAAAAAAGAGAATTTTATAGTTTAAAACTGTAACATAACGTATAGTCTAACTACTAATTAAATAACTAACCACCTTTAATAATTGAATAAAGAACTCGAACATAGTTTTGTAGAACAGTTGCAAACGCATCAAAACATTGTGCATAAGGTATGTCGTTTATATACCAACAATGCAGATGCGCATAACGATTTGTTTCAAGAAATTACAATTCAGTTATGGCGAGCGTATCCTAAGTTTAGAGGTGACTCAAAATTTAGCACATGGATGTATCGTGTGGGTTTAAATACGGCTATTACGTTGTACAGAAAATCTAAACGACGCATAAGTACGCAACAGTTTGATGCGGTTGAGTTTAAGATTAAAGCAGAAGAATATGATGATACTGAAGAGCAACAATTAAAACTCTTATACAAAGCGGTACATCAATTAAATGATATAGAAAAGGCTTTAGTCTTCTTGTATTTAGAAGATAAAGACTATAGAGAAATAAGCGCGACTTTAGGAATTAGCGAAGTCAATGCACGTGTTAAAATGAACCGTGTGAAAAAGAAATTAAAAACAATATTAAATCCGTAAACGATATGGATGAATTAGATTTATTAAAAAAAGATTGGAATAAAGACTCTACAGACTATAAGAGCTATTCTGACACGGATCTTTATAAAATGGTGCATAAAAAATCATCATCGATTGTAAAGACATTATTATATATAGGTATTGGTGAACTTGTGTTTTGGCTATTGGCAGGCATTTTACCCTATTACCTTTCTACAACTTTTAAGGAGAAGTTAGATACGAGTTATGAGAACCCACTTTTTGTAGCTTTAAATATATTTAGTTATTTTGTTATTCTACTCTTTATCTATTTCTTGTATAAATCTTACAAATCTATTTCCTCTACAGACAGCGCTAAAAAATTAATGGAGAGTATTTTACAAACACGTAAAGTCATTAAATATTATGTTGTATTTAACCTTTCCTTAATTTTTATTTCAATTCCGCTTTCTCTCTATTTTGAATATTTAGAAAATCCCGAATTTCATGAGCAAATCTTAGAAGCAAGTACCAGTCAGATGTTCGTTATCTATTTGGTTGTTGTCATTGTTGCTGCGTTAATACTACTTATACTATGGTTTTTCTATAGAGTTATTTATGGCATACTGTTAAAACGCCTCAATAAAAATTATGACGAATTAAAAAAATTAGAATTGTAAATTAAAACTTGTGTGAAAAAGGTATTAAAACTGCATAACAACAGTAGCTTTATTTGTAGATGAGAAACAAAAGTTTAACTCAATAAACAAGCTTTTAAATTAAACTCAATCAAAGTTGCAAAGATATAGGGTATAGCTATTAGTGTATAATATGTAAACTATAGACTCAAAATTCAAAAAATATTGTAATGCTCGCAGAGTCAAAAAAACGCAAAGATGTATTGTGTAATTAGTACTATTGTCTAATACTTAAAATAACTACCAATCTCTTAGCTCCTTGTTTAAACGCTCTTTTTCTTCAATTTCTTCTTGTGGAATTACTTTTAAGAATGATGGGTGCTGTTCTATAGCGTATTCAATTTTTTCTACAATATCTGCAATAGACTCATTTTCGTAATCTATTTTTAGCGGCTCCTTTACTTCAAAAGATTGATAAATATTTTTCTTTTTAATACGAAGTCCTTTTTTATCAAAAGAACGTCTAAAACCGTCAATAACTATGGGTACAACTATAGGTTGATACTTTTTTATAATGTGCGCAGTTCCTTTTCTAATAGGCTTAAAAGGGGTTGTTGTACCTTGAGGAAATGTAACAACCCAACCATCATCTAAGGCTGTTTTAATCATAGTTATATCGCTCATTTTAACTTGGCGATTTACATCTTTACCTTGAGATCGCCATGTGCGCTCAATACTTATAGAACCTGTATAAGCAAATATCTTAGGAAGCAAACCAGACTTCATGGTCTCTTTTGCCGCTACGTAATACATGTTTAATTTAGGATTCCATAAATAACCTACATTTTTAATGTTGTCTAAACGACCACTTAAACTCGCATTAAATACGTGAAACATTGCAATTACATCAGCAAAGTACGTTTGGTGATTAGATATAAATAAGACATTAGTATCTGGTAAGTTTTTTAAAATCTCAGAACCTTCTACTTGTAACTCATTAAAACCTCTAAAGCGTCTGTGTGTAGCTACACCTAATAGCCTAATTAGCCATTTTTTAACCCAAAGTATATGTCCGAAAGGATTTTTTTTAAATAATCCCATATTAAATTTTTAATTTTTGTCAACTACAAATGTAATAAATAGATAGGCTATAAAACTTCTTTTAACAAGTCTTTTAGCTCACCAAGCATCATCGCTGTTGCACCCCAAACCTTGTGACCGTTTAAATAAAACGCAGGCACATCAACTTCTACATTAAAAGATGTTGGTACTCTTGCAGTTATACTATTTGTTTCGTCTAAAAAATCTACTAAACTAACTTCTATAATACCTTCTACTTCTTCATCTTGTTTTATAAAATGAGGTGTGGTCTCTGAAATTGCTAAATAGGGATGTACCATAAAATTACTTGGTGGAATAAATAAAGGCGACATTGTTTTTAAAACTTCAACCATAGCTTTTGGTACACCAACTTCTTCTTCTGTTTCGCGTATGGCTGTTATCATTAAATCTTTATCTTCTTCTTCATATCTACCGCCAGGAAAACCTACTTGACCAGAATGTACCCCTTTATACGTTTTACGGAGTATTAAAACTAAATGAGTTTCATTTTTAGCATTTGGATAAAACAAAGCCATAACACCCGCTTTTTTAGCGTCTTTAGACTTTTCTTTCATTTTAGCTGCAAGCTCTAAACGGTAAGGCGGAGACATTTTTGCGTGCGAAGCTTCGCCAAACAAACTGAGATGTTTTATTTTTACTACAGATTCTAAAAACGAATTAAAAAGCATTTATGAGATTTCTATTAGTTGTATGTATTGGACTTTTACTATTTAATTGTGAAGATAAACAAACTTCAAAAAAAAATAACCCTACTGTAATAAAAGATTCTCTAGCAAAAGTAAAATTACAAAACGCTAGTAAAATTAAACAGCAAAGCGAATACCCTAGACTTACAGATGCTAATGCTATGGAATTCTTTTTAGAATACGACAAAGAACACAAAGAAGATAAGGTAAGGATTGTTACCGATTTTGGGAATATTGATATTCAACTCTATGATAAAACTAAATTTCATAGAGCTAATTTTATATTTTTAACTAAGCAAAATTATTTCGATTATACGCAGTTTTACAGAGTGGTAAATAATTTTGTAATACAAGGTGGTAATAGTGATGGGTACGACATTGCTAAACGCAGAAAAAAAATAGGCCGTTATCTTTTACCACCAGATACTAAGCGCGGTTATACCCACAAAAGAGGTGCTATTTCTATGCCAAGTGGCGAAATAGAGAACGCTTATAAACTGGCTTCACCTTATCAGTTTTTTATAGTTCAGAAAAAAGATGGTGCTTACCACTTAGATGGAGAATACACTGTGTTTGGTGAAGTTATTAAGGGTATGGACGTTGTAGATAAAATTGCTAGTGTAGAAACCGATGAAGGCGATTGGCCTCTAAAAACCGTATTTATTAAAACCGTAAAAATTATAGATTAACCTAATAAACTAAGACTCTACGCTTAGTTAGTAAACCTAATTTACTCTTTTTTATAAAGCGTTGGCAAACTTACTTTAAACTTTACTGCCAATAATCTTATGGTAATTACAACGCTCAATGCTATTATAAAAATAAGGTTTTGATCTGACACAAACTCACGTAAAACAAAATAGGTTGCACCACCAAAAATACAAGCAGTTGCGTAAACTTCTTTTCTAAAAATTACAGGTATTTCGTTACAAAGAATGTCTCTAATTACACCACCAAAACAAGCAGACATGGTACCTAAAGCTATACATATTAGGGGATGTAAATCTGCATTTAACCCTTTTTCTATGCCAATTACAGTGTATAGGCCAATACCAATCGTATCAAATAAAAAGAGTGATTTTCTTAAATGCTTTATTTGATTTCTAAACACAACAGCCGCGAAAGTTGCCGCAGAAATTACATAGATAAAAATCATATCTGTCATCCAAAAAACAGGAGTTGCACCAATAAGCAAATCGCGTAATGTACCACCACCAACAGCAGTTACAAAAGCTATTATAAAAACACCAAACGGATCCATACGCTTGTTCATGGCAACTAAAACACCAGAAATAGCAAAAGCGACAGTTCCTAAAATATCAATGGTTTGTATAAACATTACATGTTTTGTGTGTAGTAATTATAGTCTTTAATAACCTTAGCAACAAAAACCACAGGATTTTCTTTTGGTTCTACACCCAGTACCTTAATTAATCTTTGGTGCAGATTTAAAATAACATTATGGTTGCTATTTTTAACCGCTTCATCATATAGATTTTTTATAGTTTGCATATCGCTATCGTTTAAGACGGTAACTTGGCTATAGGTCGGCACATAATCTATTGGTAAATCTTTTATTAAGGTATCATTAATACTTAATTTTTCGCGCTCACTAATTACGGTAGTTCCTGCAGCTATATCACCAATACGTTGCCCATTACCTTTTAGTAAAATGGTTAAAACGGCACCACCACCAGAGGTTAAAACAACGTCTATTATTCTTAAAATCCACCGTACAAAATAGTTCGCAAAACCCGGTGGTGAACCATCTAATTTAACTACGCGTGTTTTCATTACAGACTTACCTAATGTTTTACCGTCTAAAAAAGTTTCTAATAAAACGTAGTATAAAAATGCGGGTAATGAGACTAATAAATAAATTGCCCAACTATCGCCTGGTTCTAAATTTAATTTAATTAAAAGTAATATGGCTAAGATTCCGTATAGCAAAATAACAGCACTATCTATAAGATAACCAAGCATTCGGTCACCAATACTGGCAACGTTTTGATTTATCCCTACATTTTGGGCCGTTTCTATTTGAAATTCATCCATATTTTCTTTTCTTTGGAAGACTAAAGGGATTAATATATGCGCGAGGCAGCTTTTGTAAAGCAAAATAAGGATAAATGGTTAGAATTTGAAAGCGTTCTTGCAAATAAAATTAATATAGATCCCGATTTACTTTCTGATCTTTACATAGAAGTAACAGATCATCTTAGCTTCGCGAAAACCTTTTACAAAAACAGCAATACAGAACGTTACCTTAATCAACTCGCTTCAAAAGCCCATCAACATATTTACAAGACTAAAAAGGAACCTAAAAATCGGTTAATTTCTTTTTTTAAAACTGAGTTTCCGCTTTTGTTTTACCAGCATCATAAAGCACTTTTAATTACCTTTTTAACGTTTTTACTGTTTGTTATAGTTGGTGTATTTTCAGCAGCTAATGAGGGTGATTTTGTGCGTTCATTTTTAGGAGACGGTTATGTTAACATGACCTTAGAAAACATAGAGAAAGGAGACCCAATGGGTGTTTACAAAAAACAAGGTGAATTTAATATGTTTTTAGGCATTACGCTTAATAATATTAAAGTCGCTTTATTTGCATTTGGCTATGGTATTATGTTAGGTATTGGCACCTTGTATATAATGATGCAAAATGGTATTATGCTGGGTAGCTTTCAGTATTTCTTTTACGAACAAGACTTACTATGGGAATCTGCACGCACCATATGGATACATGGTACTATAGAAATATCTGTAATTGTAATTGCAGGTTGTGCAGGCCTGGTAATGGGTAACGGTATACTTTTTACAGGCACATTACCACGATTAGAATCTTTTAAACGTGGAGTCATTAATGGGTTAAAAATATTAATGAGCACCATTCCGTTTTTTATAATTGCGGGCTTTTTAGAAGGTTTTGTAACACGACATACAGAAATGCCAGATTGGCTTGCTATATTAATTATTGGAAGTTCGCTAGCACTAATCCTATTTTATTACGTTATTTATCCTATTAGACTACATAAAGCATCAAAACAAACTATTGAAGTAAAAAACACAATAAAACTTACCAACTCATAATGAATAAAGAATATATAGAATTTAGAAAACAAAGCGATTTTAGCGGCATCTTAACAGATACATTTGGCTTTATTAGAAATGAATTTAAGCCTCTAATGAAAACCATTTTTAATGTTGCAGGACCAGCAATACTAATTTTTATGTTATCTCTGGCTGCTTATAATTACATTGCTGGCGATATTTTTGACTTTGATTCGTTTGGTGACCTATCCTATAACTCGGGTAGTATATTTGCTACTGTTATTGCTGCCATTTGTTACTTTATATCTTCTATTGCAGCTTATATACTTACAACTTCAGCGGTTCTTTATTATATAAAATCTTATATAGACCACAAGGGAGAAACCGATTTAGCAGATATAAAACGTAATGCCTATAAAAACTTTTGGTCCTTTTTTGGACTTAGTTTTCTACAAGGTCTTACTATTATAATTTCGCTAATGCTTTGTGTATTGCCATTCTTTTATGCCATGGTACCAATGGCAGTAGTGTTTAGTATTTTTGTTTTTGAAACGAAACGCTCAACTACAGATGCTTACAGTCAAGCTTTTACTTTGGTGAATGCAGACTTTTGGACAGCCTTTGGTGCTATCATCGTTATAGGTATTATATATTTTGTTGGTGGTAACGTATTTACATTTGTTGCTTCTTTATATACTATGGTTGGTACTGGTATTTTTGCTGGCGAAATAGACCCAGCTGATTTAAATAGCTTTTCTGCAGACCCCATATTAATTATATTAACGTTGATAAATACATTTTTTCAATTATTGCTAAATAGCATTATAGTTATAGGTGGAGCTGTTATTTACTTTCACTTACACGAAAAAACTAACTTTACCGGTACATATGATCGTATTAGTGAAATAGGTAAAATAGAAGACTAAATGCAGAGCTATAAGGTGTTGTTTTTTTATGTATTGCTTGGTCAACTCATGTTTGGTCAACAAAACACGCAACCTATAAATTATGATACTACAACACTAAAAAAACAAATAATTACAGAACAAGACCTCGAAACTTACAAAGCAGATGATGCCTTTAATTATTTTGAAATTGAAGCCGAAGAAAATGTACTAAATAAGTTTTTTGATTGGCTTCAAAATTTTCTTCAAGAATTTTGGGAAGCTATTTTTGGAGTTGGTACTGCCTCTGGCTTTATTTATTTTGTATTTAGAATCTTACCTTATATATTATTAGGGTTTCTTCTGTTTTTATTAATTCGGTTTTTCTTGAAAGTCAATTCAAATAACTTAAGATTAAAAGCAAAAGAAAACGGATCGGTAACACTAACCGAAGAAGAGCAAATTATACAGAATGAAGACATTCCGGCCTTAATTAAAGAGGCAATACAGCAACAAAATTATAGATTAGCCATTCGTTATTATTATTTACTATCGCTAAAACATCTTACAGAAAGTGACCGTATTGCTTGGCAACCACAAAAAACTAACGACGATTATATAAACGAGATAGAAAAAGACGATTTAAAAATTAGTTTTAAAAACATTACAAAAATTTATGATTATGTCTGGTATGGCGAATTCGCAGTTGATGCATTAAAATTCGAAAACTTAAAAACACCTTTTGAAACTCTTAATAAAACCATTGAGAAATAATGAGTAAAAAAGGTAAAATATATAGCGTGTTAATTGCACTAGTAGTTCTCTTTATCGTCTTTTTAGAGATGACAAAACCAAAAGATATAAATTGGTTTCCGTCGTATGCCACGCATCATAAAATTCCGTTTGGTTCTTATGTTTTTAATGCGCAATTGCAACGTATATGTAAAAATATAACACCTGTAGAACGCCCACCGTTTGAGTATTTAAAAGACAATGACATAAAAGGTACCTATTTATTTTATAATGGTGGTATAAATTTTGGTGAAGAAGAACGCGATGCACTTTTAGATTGGGTGTCTAACGGAAACCACCTCATCATCTCAGCAGTAGATTTTGAAGAACAACTTTTAGACACGTTACACTTAAAAACCAAAACTGTAAAAACATACGATAACTTTAATAAGGAGTACCAAGTTAACTTAGTAAATCCGCAATTAGACCAAAACAAAACGTATAAATACGACAAAGCTAACACCTTCTATTACTTTAATAAAATAGACACTACGCAAACCACTATTTTAGGTTTTATAGATACGTACCGAGGCCCTAACGGAAAAATCAAAGATTCTCTAGTTAACACCATAAAACAACCTTTTGGAGATGGTGAAATTATTCTCAGTACGTTTCCGCAAGCCTTTACTAATTACTTTATACTGCAGTCACCTAACCAAGATTACACAGCAGGTTTACTGTCTTATATAGACACAAATAAAACCATTTATGTAGATACGTATTACAAAAATGGTAAGAAGTTTTACACCTCACCAATGTATTTGTTTCTGAGTACTAAATCTTTAAAATGGGCCTATTACATTATGCTTATAGGTGTTTTAATCTATATTATTTTTGAAGGTAAACGCAAACAACGCGCCATACCAATTGTAAGACCGTTAAAAAACCAGACCTTAGATTTTACAAGAACCATTGCCAATATGTATTACGAAAAAGGCAAACACAAAGACATTTCTAGTCATAAAATCACACACTTTTTAGATTATATTAGAAATACTATGCACCTTACCACATCTAATATTGATGATATATTTATTAAAAACTTAGCCGCACGAAGCAATAATACGGTTAGCGATACACAAACTTTATTTAATCATATTAGTGCTTTAAACTCAAAAAGCGTTGTAGACAAAACCGAATTAGAAAGGCTAAACACCTTAATTGAACAATTTAAATCCCATAACCAATGGAAAAAGAAGCAGTAAACGAAGACTTAAACTTTGATAATAGAATACAGTTAGAAGGCTTAAAAAATGCCGTTGAAAGTATTAAAGAAGAGCTTAGAAAAGTTATAGTAGGCCAAGATAATTTTGTAGAATTACTTATTGTAGCTTTACTTGCCGATGGCCATGTACTTATTGAAGGAGTCCCAGGTATTGCAAAAACAGTAACTGCTAAGTTGTTTGCCAAGGTTTTAAAAACCGAATTTAGTCGTATTCAATTTACACCAGATTTAATGCCAAGTGATGTTTTAGGAAGTTCTATTTTAAATATGAAGTCTTCAGAATTTGAATTTAAAAAAGGACCTATCTTTTCAAATATCGTTTTAATTGATGAGATTAACAGAGCACCTGCTAAAACACAAGCCGCTTTATTTGAAACTATGGAAGAACGCCAAGCTACTATTGATGGTACAACGTACCTTTTTGAAAATCCGTTTATGGTTTTAGCAACACAAAACCCTATCGAGCAAGAAGGCACATACGCCTTACCAGAAGCACAATTAGACCGTTTTATATTTAAAATAAAAGTAGATTATCCGTCTTTAGAAGATGAAGTACAAATTATAACCTCGCATCATAATAGAAAAGGCGAAAAACCTCAAGCCTTAATTAATCCCATTTTAGACACTAAAGCTTTAGAAGACTATAAGGCTAAAACACAAGCTATTGTTGTAGAGGAAAAAATCATAAGATACATTGCAGAAATTGTATCTAAAACACGAAATCATCCACATTTATATCTTGGTGGATCACCAAGGGCTTCAATTGCTATATTAAACACAGCTAAAGCATTTGCCGCTATAAATGGTAGAGATTTTGTAACACCAGAAGATATTAAGAAAGGGCTAAACCCTGTACTTAATCATAGAATTATACTAACACCAGAGCGCGAAATGGAAGGCATGACGACAGAAAATGTGATAGAAATGATTGTACAATCTGTGGAGGTGCCAAGGTAGTTAAGAGTGAAAAACTAAAAATGAAGAGTTAAAAGTTAAGTTTAATGAGTGCATCTATTTTAAGAACTAAAAGAAGCAAATGAAACTAACAGTTGGTTATCTATTTTCACAGATTCAAATTATATCTCTTTAAATTCATTTAAAACCCTTTATCATAAAAATTAAGGGTTACTAAGAATGTTAGTATCAACAATTAAAACCATGAAAAGTAAAAAATAAATATGCTACTTATCACAAAACTCTTAACTCATAATATTAACGAATAACTCGTAGCTAATAACTAAATATGAAATTCTTAAAGTCATTATACATTAACAAACAGCTCTATATCTATTTAGCTGTGACTTCTGTGTGCTTTTTACTATCATTTTGGTTACCCGTTTTATTTTCTGTGGCTTGGATGCTTGTCGTTTTAATTAGTGTTGTTTTATGCATTGATTTACTCCTGCTCTACCAACCAAAAAATGCTATAAATGCAAGACGTATTTTACCCGATAAGTTTTCTAATAGCGATAATAATCCTGTGCCAATAACAATTACTAATAAGTATAATTTTAAAACATACTTAGATATCATAGATGAATTACCTGTGCAGTTTCAGAAGCGAGATTTCTCATATAAAACGACACTAAACCCAAATCAAAATCATGATTTTGATTACTTAGTGCGTCCCGTAGATCGTGGCGAATATTATTTTGGCCATCTTAATGTTTTTGTGTCTTCAACTTTAAAAATCATAAAACGTAAGTATCAATTTCAGAATGAACAAATGGTAATGGTTTATCCGTCTATTATCCAAATGCAGAAGTACGATTTTATGGCCATTAGTAATGCTTTAACCGAAGTTGGACTCAAAAAAATTAGACGTCTTGGTAATACATCAGAGTTTGAGCAAATTAAAGACTACGTTAACGGAGACGATTTTAGAACTGTAAATTGGAAAGCCACAGCCAAACGTGCTCAACTTATGGTTAACCAATACCAAGACGAAAAATCGCAACCTATCTACTCTATTATTGATACTGGGCGTGTAATGAAAATGCCTTTTAATGGATTAAAACTTATAGATTATGCCATTAACTCTACACTCGCTTTTAGTAATGTCGCCTTAAAAAAGCATGATAAAGTTGGTATGCTTTCGTTTTCAAAAAAGATAGAATCCTTTTTACCTGCTATTCATAAACTCACCTACCTCAACCGTATTTTAGAAAACCTATACAATATAGATACACAATTTACTGACAGTGATTTTGGATTATTATATGCACAATTAAAAAGAAAGGTAACACATAGAAGTTTACTTCTATTGTATACAAATTTTGAACATCTCAGTGCTCTAAAACGCCAACTCCCCTATTTACAAGCCATATCAAAAAAACACATGCTCGTTGTTGTCCTTTTTGAAAACACAGAATTAGACCTAATTATAAAAGCAAATGCCGAAGACTTACAATCTATTTACCACAAAACAGTTGCAGAGAAATTTGCTTACGAAAAACGATTGATGGTAAAAGAACTTCAAAAATATGGTATCCAAGCCATCTTAACTCCGCCAGAGAAGTTAACTATTAATACTATTAACAAGTATTTAGAGATAAAAGCCAGAGGACTTTTGTAATAATTGAAGTAAAAATAAAATAAACCTATAAACGCGCTAAGTCTAATTTTTATAGACACTACACTAATTTCCTCCTTCCCCCTAATCACTTTTCACTTTTCACTCTTCATTTTTAGTTTTTCACTTTTCACTTTCCACTTTTCACTTTTCACTTTTCACTTTTCACTTTCCACTTTTCTCTAAAAAACAATTCATCCATCTAAAATTACAGTTCGGTAAAACCAA
>JAOEWO010000029.1 GCA_028383925.1 Winogradskyella sp. | reverse complement strand
TACACCTCTAAAGTCCCCTCAAGGGGACAAACATCCGATTTAACTTTAAGAATTGTCCCCTTGAGGGGAGTTCTTTAAATTTAGAAGATTGATAGTTCTACTTCAACAAAGCCTTATTAATTTTCTTTATTAAACTTGGCCCTTCATAAATAAAACCAGTATAAACCTGTACTAAATCTGCACCAGCTTCAATTTTTTCTAAAGCATCTTCGGCAGAATGAATACCACCTACTCCAATTATAGGAAATGCTTTATTACTTTTATCTGCTAAATACTTAATGACTTTGGTTGACTTTTCCTTAATAGGTTGTCCGCTTAAACCTCCATTACCTATTTCTGTGAGTTGTGCTTGGGTAGCTTTTAAACCCGTTCTATCTGTAGAGGTATTACTAGCAATGACACCATCTAGTTTGGTTTCGGCGACCAACTCAATAATTTCATCGAGTTGTATATCGTTTAAATCTGGTGCAATTTTAAGTAAAATTGGCTTTTGCTTACTAAATGTTGTATTTGCATTTTGCACTGCACCTATAAGTTCTAACAAGTAATCTTTGTCATTTAATTTAGCATGGCTTCCTACATTTGGGCAGCTTACATTTAAGACAAAATAATCTACATAAGGCTGCAAGGCATTAAAACATTCTAAATAGTCTTTGGTATAGTTTTCTGGTGTTGTTTGTGTATTCTTACCTATATTCCCACCAATAATAAGCTTTCCTTTATTCTTTTTTAATTGTGTAATTGCAGCATCTAAACCTGCATTATTAAAACCCATTCGGTTAATAATACCTTTATCATCTTTTAGTCTAAACAAACGTTGCTTAGGGTTGCCTTCTTGTCCTTTTGGCGTTACAGTACCTATTTCAATAAAACCAAATCCGAAGTTAGCCAATTCATTATACAACACGGCATTCTTATCAAAACCAGCGGCTAAACCTACAGGGTTACTAAATTTTAAACCAAATAAGTTCCGTTCTAAACGTTTATCGTTTACCACATACAAACTTCTAAACAAACTTTTAAAACCCGGAATTTTAGAAATGATTCTAATTAAAGAAAACGTAAAATAATGTACCTTCTCAGGGTCGAAACAAAATAAAATTGGTCTAACTAATAGTTTATACATGGCTGTGGTTTTGCTCTGCAAAAATAAACCAAATACACGCAAATTAAAAGAAACAAAAGCATAGACTTGTACTATAGATAACTGTTGTCTATTTTTGGATATAATATAATTATATATGATATCTAAACAACACATTATAGACCGTTTTATTAGTTATGTCAATATAGATACGGAATCAGACCCAAACTCTAATACCACACCAAGTACTGCCAAACAATGGGACTTAGCTAACAAATTAGTAGATGAGCTAAAAGCCATTGGTATGAGCAATATTAGCATAGATGAGAATGCCTACATTATGGCAACTTTACCAAGTAATGTAGACAAAGATTTACCAACCATTGGGTTTATATCGCATTTTGATACCACACCAGATTTTACTGGCGCCAATGTAAAACCACAGATTATAGAAAATTATGATGGCTCTGATATTGTACTAAACGCAGCAGAAAACATTATTTTATCTCCAGATTATTTTGAAGATTTATTACTCTACAAAGGACAAACATTAATTACTACAGATGGCACAACGCTTTTGGGCGCAGATGACAAGGCAGGTATTACCGAAATTGTTAGTGCTATGGAATATCTTATTAATCATCCTGAGATTAAACATGGCACACTAAAAGTAGGTTTTACACCAGATGAAGAAATTGGTAGAGGTGCACATAAATTTGATGTAGAAAAATTTGGTGCAGATTGGGCTTACACTATGGATGGTAGCCAAATTGGCGAATTAGAATACGAAAATTTTAATGCCGCTGGTGCTGTTATAAAAGCAAAAGGTAAAATTGTACACCCAGGTTATGCCAAAGGGAAAATGATAAATTCTATGTATTATGCTACCGAGTTTATTAATACGTTACCAAGACTAGAAACACCAGAACATACTGAAGGTTATGAAGGTTTTTTTCATTTGTACAGCATGAAGGGTGAGGTTGAAGACACCGTATTAGAATATATTATAAGAGATCACGATAAAGTTAAGTTTGAAGCACGTAAAGCGCTAATGCAAAAAATTGTAACCGACCTCAACACTAAGTTTGAAGCTGAAGTATTTACGTTAGACATTAAAGACCAATACTTTAATATGAAAGAAAAAGTTGAACCTGTAATGCATATTGTAGATCTTGCTGAAAACGCTATGCAAGCTATTGGTATTACACCACTTATTAAACCAATTAGAGGTGGTACTGATGGCTCTCAACTCTCTTACATGGGTTTACCTTGCCCTAATATTTTTGCTGGTGGTCATAATTTTCATGGCCGTTACGAATATGTCCCTGTTGAAAGTATGCAAAAAGCAATAGAAGTTATTTGTAAAATTGCAGAACTAGCAGCTAAGAAATAGCGTTAAATATTTGAAAGGAATAAAACATATTTAACTATTCGTTTTCTAAAATCTATAAAAAGTTTAACCCATACTTAGGTAAAATAATCACTAAATAACTGCTAAATTTTGAAAGAAAAAAGAACACAAAGTTATAATGTTGGTGATTTAATTTATGATGCAAATATCTATGATGGCATGAATACCAACCTTGCCGATTTGCAATTTTACAAACAATGGCTGCCAAAAAACAAAGACGCTAAAATACTAGAACTTTGTTGTGGTACAGGCAGACTTACTATACCTATTGCTAAAGAAGGCTACACTATTACTGGTGTAGATTATATGGCTTCAATGCTAGAAGAAGCAAAAGTAAAAGCTACAAAAGCTGGTTTAGATATTAACTTTGTTGAAGCAGATATTAGAGTGTTAGATTTAAAAGATAAATATGATATTATTTTTATTCCTTTTAATTCTATTCATCATTTATATACAAATGCAGATTTATTTAAAGCTTTTAATGCTGTAAAAAATCATCTAAAAGCTGGTGGCTTATTTTTGTTAGATTGCTTTAACCCAAATATTCAATTTATTGTTGAAAATGAAAAAGAACAAAAGCAAATTGCAGAATACACTACTAAGGACGGAAGACATGTTGTAATTAAACAGAAGATGCATTACGAACACAACACTCAAATTAATCGTATAGAATGGCATTATTGTATAAACGGTAGGTTTAATTCTGTTCAGAATTTAGACATGAGGTTATTTTTTCCTCAAGAATTAGATACTTACCTAAAATATAGTGGTTTTAAAATTACCAATAAGTTTGGAAGCTTTGATGAAAAGCCATTTAACAATGAATCTGAAAAACAGATTTTTATCTGTAAACAAACCGATGGTATTAGTTAACCTCAAATACAAATGACTAAGAATTTAAAATACATAGTAGTAACAAAAAATGAAGTTCTGTTTTAAAACATGTACTCTTCAATGCTTTGTAAATCAGTGGTTATAAAAAACATGCTTTAATATAAGGTTTTTCGTCACTCAAAATGCACTATTCCCAAAGTCAGCTAACGGTGTATTAAAAGTTTATTTAAACTAAAATAACCACTATAGCAATGAAGATTTTTTCATCTTAAACTAGAGAATAACAAGATTTGGTCTTAAACAATTAAAAAAGACCTATTAAAATAAACTACAATTTAAAGCTCTTTAAATGGGTTTTAATAATTATATCATTTCGGCTTTAATTAATATTTGTAGCCTATTACCAGCAAAAAAACGCTGTTTAAAAAGTGAAATACTTTTTAAACAGCGTTTTGCAATTAGATTAGCTTTACAAGCCTTTCTTTATTGTTATTAATATTATTATTTAAAGACTTTATATCTCTCTGTTAGAATCCCAAGCTTCTAAATAGTCTTTAACAGCTTTTACAAATTGGCCTCCTAAAGCACCATTTACGACTCTATGATCGTAAGAATGCGATAAAAACATTTTGTAACGGATGCCAATAAAATCACCTTCTGGTGTTTCTATAACTGCAGGGACTTTACGAATAGCACCTAAAGCTAAAATAGCAACTTGTGGCTGGTTAATAATTGGCGTACCCATAATGCTACCAAATGTACCAACATTGGTTACTGTATAAGTGCCACCTTGTATATCGTCTGGGTTTAATTTATTTTCTCGAGCTCTTTTAGCTAAGTCATTAACTTTTTTAGCCATGCCTAATAGATTAAGCTGATCTGCATTTTTAATAACAGGTACAATTAAATTACCATCACCTAACGCTGCAGCCATACCTAAATTAATATGCTTCTTTTTAACGATAGTATCTCCTTGTATAGAGATATTAATCATAGGGAAGTCTCTTATAGCTTTAGCTACGGCTTCCATAAATATTGGTGTAAAGGTTAAGTTTTCACCTTCGCGCCTTTTAAAACTATCTTTATGTTTGTTTCTCCAATTCCAAATATTGGTAACATCTGCTTCTATAAAAGATTGTACGTGTGCAGATGTCTGTATAGAATCTACCATGTGCTTAGATATGAGTTTACCCATACGGCTCATTTCTATAATCTCATCTTCGCCAGATGTAACTATTGGTGCTGCTTTTGGTTTTGCAGTTGTTTTAGTTGGTACTGATACTGCTTCAGCTTTAGGTACTGCAACTGGTGCAGAACTGCGAGACTCTAAATGACTTTTTATATCGTTTTTAGTTACACGTCCGTCTTTACCAGTACCTGGTATAGTATCTAATTCTGCTTGAGAAATACCTTCTTGTTTAGCTATGTTTTTTACAAGTGGAGAGTAAAAACGATCTTCTGAAGACACCACTGGTGCAACTACAGATTTCGCTGCGACAACAGTTTGCACTACTTCTGCAACGGCTTTAGTAGCTTCTGGCTCTATAACTGCTGCTGCTTTTACTTCTATTGTATCACCGCCCTCTGTTTGTATAACAGCAATGGTTTCACCAACTTGTACAACAGCATCAACATCGAATAATTTCTCGATTAAAACTCCGTCTACTTCACTTGGTACTTCACTATCTACTTTATCAGTAGCAATTTCTAAAACGGCTTCATCAGCTTCAATTGTGTCACCAATATCTTTAAGCCATGAGGTTATTGTTGCTTCTGCAACACTTTCACCCATTTTAGGTAATTTAAGTTCAAACTTTGCCATATATATAATTTGAAGGTCGTTATTCGCTAAGCGATTGCAAAATTAGTAAAAAAACAGATATTTAGTTGCTATTTATTCAATTAAAAATGAATAATAGTACCTCTATTAACTGCGCTATCGCTACCGATGATAAAATTACTATTTTTCGGTAATAATCTAAATACTATATGTTGTTGTTTTGATTTTTCTTTCATATCAACAATTACAGCTTTGATTTCTAAGTGATTAAAATCGTAAACCACTGTGCTGTTTGGTGCTATTTTATTTAAAACCTGAGGCATAATGTGTACGGGTTTGTCTAATTGAGACACCATTTCTTTTATGGTAGTATTAGAAAACACATAAGACTGGTCAGATTTTAGCATTTTTAACTTATCTGTAGTTCTTAAAAGGTAGGCTAATTTAATACCTAGCCACACCAAACTACTAAATAACAAATTACGCTTAAAGTGCTTTTTATAAAATATCTGCATAGCGCCATAAAAACGCTTAGCATATTTAGTATCTCTTAATGTGCTTTCACCTTTAAAATGAATAATACTAGTGTCACCATAATAATAGTTGGTATAGCCTGCTTTTAATACTTTGTATGAAAGGTCAATGTCTTCGCCATACATAAAATAGTCTTCATCAAAACCACCTACTGCTTTATAGACCTCTTTGGTCATAAACATAAAAGCACCAACTAAAATATCTACTTTACCAATAGCGTTTTCATCTAGATTATTTGTGTAATAATCTTTAGAGTTACCTAGCATCTTTTTTAAAGAGACTTTTGGTGTTGGAATATTACGTTTACTTTCTGGCAAAAAAGTTCCTTTACCATCAATAAGTTGACAACCTACAATACCTAAATTATTTTTAGTTTCAGAGAATTCTAAAAGTTTTATAAAGGTATCTTCTGCAACAACCGTATCAGGATTAAGAATACACAGGTATTGCCCTTTTGCTAGTGCTACTCCTATATTATTTCCTTTTGAAAAGCCTGAATTATCATTATTCTGAATAAGTTTTACATCTGGAAATAGACTTTTTACCATTGCGCAGCTGTCGTCTGATGATTTATTATCTACGACAATAATTTCTGCATCAATTGTAGTAATGGCAGATTGTACACTTTTTAGACAAAGCTCTAAAAAATAACGCACATTATAGTTGAGTATAATTACAGATAATTTCATGCAGTAAAAATCATAGCTTTTTTGGGTAGATATTAAAGGTAAAAATATAATAAATAGTGATAATGGCTACTTTTAGTTTAAGAGTTTTAAAATACTAAGATTTTAGTGAGGCCTCAAAAGGAATACGATCTACAATACTTCTGCCCAGCGTAATTTCGTCTGTATATTCTAGCTCATTACCAGCTGCAACACCTCTAGCTATGGTAGACATAGATATATTGTAACTTTGTATTTGTCTAAAAATATAAAAGTTAGTGGTATCCCCTTCCATGGTTGGGCTCATGGCAAAAATTAGTTCTTTAACCTTACCTTCTTTTACTTTTTCTACTAAAGATGTAATATTTAGATCTTGCGGACCTATACCATCCATTGGTGATATTTTACCACCTAAAACATGGTAAAGTCCTTTAAAAGAGCTTGTATTTTCTACAGCCATAACGTCTCTAATATCTTCTACAACACAGATAAGTTCTTTCTTTCGGTTTGGGTTTTCACAAATTTCACACAATACTTTATCACTAATGTTATGACACGATTTACAAAAATTAATCTCTGCTCTAACTTTAGATAAAGCCTGAGATAACAGTACGGTCTGCTCTTCTGGCTGTCTTAATAAGTGTAATACAAGACGTAACGCTGTACGCTTACCTATACCTGGTAATTGCGCCATTTCATTTACTGCGTTTTCTAATAATTTTGATGAAAATTCCATAACTGCGAAGGTACAGTTTTTTACAAATAAAAAGTCTAACTGTGGCGGCTACAATTAGACTTTTCTTTTAGTGTTTTAATGTTATTACCTTAGAATCAATTTCTTAGTAATTTCACCATTAGTACTATTAATTTTTACAAAATACATACCAGCTTCAAACGAAGATACATCTATTGAAAATTCGTTTAACAAATTCACTTTCTTACCATAGAACATAAGTTTACCAAGTGTATTATATATTCTAATGCTAACATCATCAGATTTGTTCCACTTAAGATTTACTTGATTAGTTGCAGGATTAGGATAAAGTGAAAAATCGTCTAACTTAAACTCATCAACACTAAGCGGATTAAAGATATTAGATCTCCATAAGCCTCTTCCGTAGGTTGCTGCGTATAATCTTCCGTCTGCATTATTAATTTCTAACTCATTAATTCTAACATTTGGCAATCCGTTATTAAACGAACTCCATGTGTTACCTAACGTATTATCTGTGTAATATATGCCGTAATTCATACCTACGTAAAGGCCATCTACACCATTATCTTGCCAAGCTAAAGCTTGTGCAGAAAAGTTTGGCAAATCCCATAAAATAGAATTCCAAGACACACCATTATCGGTACTTATATATACTTTTTGATTGTTAGTTGTTGCAATTGCAATTTTTGATGGATCTAAAGGATGCACTGCAATTTCATTAATATTACCTCCGTTAAGGTTTAAGCCAGATTGTACCCAACTTGCACCACCATTTGTTGTAAACCAAAACGCGCCATTAATAGCGAGATACATCATTTGATTATTAGTAGGTGCTATTTTAAAGTGGTCTATATTTAATCCAAAATTTTGAGAGATTGACGTCCAAGTGCTACCACCATTAAGTGATTTATAAACCTCATCAAAAGCGGCATATATTGTATTTTGCACTGTAGGATCTTGCTCAAAAGGCACTACCCAATTCCAGTTGTTTTGCCCACCTTTATCATCGGGTTGTGATACACCTTGTACACTTTCGCCACGGTCAACAGACTTTACAAACGAACCAAACTGAGATGTACCGTAAATAATTGAAGTATTGTTTTTATCTACAAAACCTTCCATACCGTCTGCTCCCCACCAATCTATCCAATTGCCATTTGCTCTTAAAACCGAAGAGCCGTTATCTTGAGAACCACCTGTAACAACTACAGATGCTGTTTGACTGATACCAATTTTATAAAACTGTCTAATTCCTAATCCTGGTGTAAGATCTGTGTAATAATTACTATTTACAACAGTAGGATTGTCTGCTCTAAAAATACCACCATCTGAGCCAACAAACAGTTTTGTGTTTGCCCCAGTACCCGCAAATAACATAATATCTACATCTGCATGACAATAACCTATATTACTCGATGCTGCACTATTGGGTGTCCACTGAGATGTTATACTAAAATTTACACCACCATTTGTAGAACGCCACGTATTTATACCTGCAATATGCACATCATCTATATCGTTAGGATTAACAACAATATCCATATCTCTTGGCGCCTGCCCTCTATTGTCTAATCCTAGAGAATTGTAGCCAAAGTAATTTACTGTATGCACTAATTTTGTAAAATTAGCACCGTTATCTGTAGATTTATGAAATCCACCAAATATGCCACCTTCAGCTTCTACAACATAAACAACAGAAGGGTCATCTATTGAAACACCTATCATTTTTGGGCCTGAAGAAAAGGCATTTGGCGCAGATTCAAATCCATCAGAAAAAACGACACCTGTATTATTAGTTTCTACCGAAATATCATCTAAAGTTAAGCCTCTTCCGTAATTAGAAGTCCCTTCAAAAGCCACATAATAATCTGCTGTTGTATTGGGTAAATTAAGTGTAATATCTGACCAAGTTACAGATTCTGCTGTGTATTCTGCTAACTGAATCCAAGTACCAGTGCTAGATGTTTTGTAAAAAACTCTTAATTCATCAATATCACCATCCCAATTAACTTGTGAGTAAGAAAACTTTACTTGAGGATTTGCAGCCCCATTAAGATTTAACGCTGGAGTTACTAATCTTGTTTTTGGTTGTGAAAAATTACCGATATAAAATAATGCCATAGCACTACCTGTTTTTGGTGTTACTGTATTGTTTTGGTTACTACCACTTGTCGTCCAATCGTTAGCACCACTAACATAATCTTGGCTCCAAACCCCTAAACCATCTGCGGTATTAAAGGTTAAACCACCATCTGTAGATTTATAAAAAGCATTACCAGCGGCATAAATTGTATTTGGGTCACCTGGTTTAAACTCTACATCGTATCCGTTTGTTGCACTTGTGTTTATTAAAGTCCAGTTTAAGCCACCATCAGTAGATTTGTATAAACCAGAACCTTCTGCACTGCAATACATTTTTAAAGTATCGGTTGGGTGAATTAAAATCTTATTAACGTTACCACCTGGCAAATTACCATGCAAGGTCCATGTGGCACCAGCATCGGTTGACTTAAAAATAGCACCGCTTCTAGAACCCCAATAATAGGTAGAACTATTTAATGGGTCTATAGCCAACGCATACACATCTATATTTGCTAAGTTATCGGTTAAAACAGACCAGGTTGTTCCACCGTCTGTACTTTTCCAAACACCACCGGTATCACTTCCTACAATAATATGATTTAAATTTCCTTCTTCAATGGCAACAGAAGTTACGCGGCCAACACCAGGATTGTAGCCAGACGTGGCGTTCCAGTAGGTAGGTCCCATTTCTTCCCAGGTACCAACAATAGTTTTAGAAGTAACACCTTCACTATTGGTCTGTGAGTTATAATTTTCTAATTCGTTATAATAAAATTCTGGTGTCTTTAATTTTCCGGTTTCATCCATAGCGCGCTCAGCAAAATATTGCCAACGCTTAAAGGGCTTATAACCATGGCCGCGTTCTCTACCAACAGAGTCAAAATGACGTTCTGCAACTTCACTAATATATTCTACAGTGTGTGTACCTTCTGCTATTAATTTTTTAAAATCTTGAGCTTGTAGGCTAAATGCAACTACAAGAGCTACAATTAAAAGGGATGACTTTTTCATATTTATTCAATTTTTTGGGGCTTTTTTTTTCAAATGTACTATTTTTCGTGAAAATTCTTAAGAAAACAACAACCTATATGAGTCCTACATCAATCCTAATACTTATTGCATGTTACTTTGGTGTGCTTATTTTAATCTCTTATTTTACAGGAAAAGAGGACTCTAATGCCGCTTTTTTTAAAGCAAACAAATCTGCTCCTTGGTACTTAGTTGCCTTTGGTATGATTGGTGCCTCATTATCTGGTGTAACATTTATTTCTGTACCTGGCGCCATAGAAGCTAAACAATTTGGCTATTTACAAGTGGTCTTTGGTTATTTTTTTGGTTACTTAATTATTGCTTTTGTACTGTTACCGCTTTACTATAGGCTTAACCTCACCTCTATTTATACTTATCTAAAAGATCGTTTTGGTAATGTAAGTTATAAAACAGGCTCTGTAGCCTTCTTAATTTCTAGAACTGTTGGTGCCTCTTTTCGTCTATTTTTAGTAGCCAAAGTATTGCAACTGTTAGTTTTTGATTTGTTTGATATTCCGTTTGCTATAACCGTTGTAATTACAATTGCCTTAATATGGTTATACACATTTAGAGGTGGTATAAAAACTATTATTTTTACAGATACGTTGCAAACACTATTTATGTTAGTGTCTGTAATTGTAACTATTGTGTTTTTAGCATCTACTTTAGATTTAAATAGTTTAACGGCAGTTATAGACAATACCATAAGCAGCAACCTTAGTAAAGTATTCTTTTTTGAAGACGCTAATGACCCACAATATTTTTGGAAAAGCTTTTTATCTGGAATTTTTATAACCATCACCATGACTGGGTTAGACCAAGATATGATGCAAAAAAACTTAACATGTCGCAATCTTAAGGATGCACAAAAAAACATGATTTGGTTTAGTGTTGTACTGGTATTTGTAAATATATTATTTTTAGTATTAGGTCTAATGTTGACGCAATACGCAGAATTGAATAGTATAACAGCAAAAAAAGACGACTTATTTCCAACTATTGCAATGCTACCTAAAATTGGTGTTATAACATCTGCATTTTTCCTTTTAGGGCTTATTGCTGCAGCTTACTCTAGTGCAGACTCTGCACTAACATCTTTAACAACCTCATTTTGTATAGATATTGTTGGTATAGAAAATAAAGAAGAAAACTCGAGAAAACGCATAAGAAAACAGACACATATAGGTTTTAGCATCTTACTAATTGTTGTTATTTTACTCTTCGATTTAATGTTTAAAGATATCTCTGTAATTTGGGAATTGTTTAAAGCCGCTGGTTACACTTATGGGCCATTACTAGGTTTGTTTGCTTTTGGACTTTTAACAAACTCTCAGATTAAAGATAAGTTTGTATGGATTATTGCACTTGCTGCTCCGCTTTTATCTTACATTCTTAATATATACTCAAAAACACTTTTTAATGGGTATGAGATTGGTTTTGAAATTCTAATAATTAACGGCTTACTTATGTTTTTAGGCCTTATTATAATAAAGCAAACTAAAAAAAGTACACCTTAACATAGACTTTAAAATTACAAAAAAGAGTTACAGCCCTTAACTAACATCACCTTAATACATTATAAGTATTAAGAAAATATTACCTTTACTGAGTTGATTATCCTTTATAATAAATGAAAAAGATACCTCTTATACTAATTGCATTTTTTGTTTTAATTGCTTGCGAGAATAAAGACAAAACACCAACCTCAGCATCAAATTTTCTTCTTAATACAATAGATTCTGAAGCATCCGGACTTCGTTTTTCAAATTTAGTTATAGAAGATATTGACCATAATATTATAAACTACATCTATTACTACAATGGTGGTGGTGTTGCCGCTGGAGATATTAATAATGATGGCTTATCAGATTTGTTTTTTGTTTCTAACACAGGTGCCAACAAACTCTACGTTAATAAAGGCAATTTAAAATTTGAAGATGTTTCTGAAAAAGCAAATATAAAAGGCAACTCTAGTTGGAATACTGGAGTAACTATGGCTGATATAAATAATGATGGTTTATTAGATATTTATGTTTGTGCAGTGTCTGGCCTTTTAGATTTTACTGGTTATAATGAGTTGTTTATTAATAATGGTGACGGTACATTTACAGAAAGCGCTAAAGCCTATGGTTTAGATTTTAAAGGTTATTCTACCCAAGCCTATTTTTTTGATTATGACAAAGACGATGATTTAGACGTCTATATTGTTAACCATGCCGTACACACCAATCTCTCGCATGGCCGTGCAGATTTACGTAACAAACGCGCACCACTTGTTGGTGATGTTTTATTAAATAACGAAAATGGCACTTTTAAAGATGTTAGTGAAGCTGCAAATATATTTGGCGGAGTTAATGGCTACGGCTTAAGTGCAGCTGTATCAGATTTTAATAATGATGGCTGGGATGATATTTACGTCTGTAATGATTTTCATGAAGATGATTATTATTATATCAACAACCAAGATGGGACATTCTCAGAAAAATTAGCCGACAACTTTACAACCATAAGTAGATTTTCTATGGGTAGTGACGCTGCAGATATTAATGGTGATGGCTACCAAGACCTTATAACTTTAGATATGTTGCCTAAAGACGAAATGGTTTTAAAAGAAACCGAAGGGGATGATGCTATGTTTAATATGCAAGTTCACCTTAATAGGTTGGGTTATAAAGATCAATTTTCTAGAAACATGCTACAGATAAATAATTCTGGAGATTATTTTCATGAAACAGCACTACTTAATAAAGTGGCTAATACAGACTGGAGCTGGTCTCCATTATTTGCAGATTTTAATAATGATGGGCATCAAGATTTATTTATCTCTAACGGAATTCTTAGAAGACCAAATGGGTTAGATTTTAAAAAATACGTGTCTAGTGCTTTTAAAGGACGATCAGAAAGTGAAGGCATAGAATGGCTATTTAATTCTATAAATGAAATGTCTAGCGGCAAAGTAACTAACGAAATATTTAAAGGAAACTCAGACGTATTTGAGAATAAAACTGGAGATTGGATAGCCAATAACCCTAACATATCTAATGGTGCCATTTATGTAGATTTAGACCTAGATGGTGACTTAGATATTGTAACCAATAATTTTAACGAAGACGCAGGCTTATACGAAAATACAACAAATGCTACTAAAAATTATATCACTCTAGATTTTGAATATAAAGGTGCTAACAAGCATGGCATAGGTGTTAAAGCTAAAGTTTACTCAGACGGAAAACAACAATTAAAACAACTATACACCTCAAGAGGATTTTTATCAACTACAGAAAGCAAATTACATTTTGGACTAAATACCGCAACAAAAATAGATTCGATTGCTATTATTTGGCCAAACAACGAATTACAAACCATTGTAAATCCTAGTATAAATAAAGATTTAACAATTAAATATACAGCAACAGACACCTTTTATAATTACGATAATTCTATTGGTAAAAAATCGTATTTCAAAAAAGAAAACCTAATAGATTACACACACAAAGAAGATAATTATAACGATTTTGTTGAAGAAAAACTCATTCCGTATAAAATATCAACCTTAGGACCTGCCTTTGCAAAAGCAGATATAGACAATAATGGTTTTGAAGATGTTTTTATAGGAAACTCATCTAACCAACCTGCACAATTATTAATGAATAATGGTACTGGTTTTTTTAAAAGTAAACAAAATGTATTTGAAGACGATAAAGCCTTTGAAGATAATGATGCTACTTTTTTTGATGCCGATAATGATGGCGATTTAGACCTCTATGTAGCATCTGGTATTAACACCTATAAAATGGATGCTTACCAAAACGATAGACTTTACATAAATGATAAAGGTAATTTTACACGATCAGAAAATAGAATTCTGCAAAACACCTTAGTCACTACAACAACTCAGGCGTATGATTATGACAACGATGGTGATACAGATTTATTTATAGGTAACCTGGCAGATGCAAAAGACTTTGGCAATACAGTAGCTTCTTATATTTTGGTAAATGATGGTAAAGGTTATTTTGTAAAAGATGATAATTTTAACCTAAAGTCTAAAGTTAATGCTGCCCTTTGGAAAGACATAAACAATGATGGCCTTAAAGATTTACTTGTGGCGACCGAGTGGGACGCACCAAAAATCTACATAAACACAAATGGAAAACTTGTGTTAAGCAATATACCTAAAAACATAAATGGGCTATGGCAATCTATTTCTACTTTTGATATAGATAATGATGGTGACCAAGATATCTTATTAGGCAATTTAGGAACCAATACAAAGTTTAACCTCAACTTTGATGGGCCATTGGTAATGTATTATTCAGACTTTGATAAGAACGAAAAAAAAGAAACTGCTATAGCTTATAATAAAGCGGGTAAATACTATCCTCTAAACTCAAAAGATGAGTTAGCAGCCCAAATGAATATTATAAGCAAATTGTACATAGACCACAAAAGCTTCGCTGGTAAAACTATTGAAGACGTCTTAAGACAAGGTACCATTAACGATGCCGTAAAGTACAAAGTGCACACACTAGCCTCTGGCTATCTAAAAAATGATAATGGTAATTTTAACGCATTTATCCCTTTTAACAACCCATTACAAGTGGCACCAATTACAACATTTACAACCTTAAATATAGAGGGTAAAAATCAATTAATGGTTGGTGGTAATTCTTATAAAATGAATACTTACCATGGCTCATACAGTGCATTAAAAGGTATTATAGCTAAAGATACAACTAACTATGAGCCTGTATCTAATTATGGTATAGATCCGTTTAACACACAAATTAAACAGATAGAGTCTATAAAAATGAAGCATAGTAACCTACTTTTAATACTCTCTAATGCTAATACATTAAAACTATACTCATATAAAAATTAGTATATGAAACTTAAAAACATACTTATATTACTTACGCTTTTTATTGGTGTTTTTTCTTGTGAAAAGAATTATGAATCTATTAATATTTCATCAGACCATTACCATAACACAGTAGATCATTTAACTGAGGTAATGATACATGATATATTCTCACCACCTGTTGCAAGCCGTATTTATGCCTATCCAAATATTGCAGCTTACGAGACTTTAAACCAAGAAAGTGATGCCTACAAATCGCTAAGTAATCAATTACAAGATTTTAATATAAATAGCGTTGCCAAAACAGATAATTTAAATCTAAAACTAGCCGCGCTGATTGCTTACATAGATGTAGCAAAAGAGCTAGTATTTTCTGGCGAACGCATAGAAAACTATAGAGACAGCCTTTATACAGAATGGCAAACAATTAATCCTAATGAGTTTAAAAGCGCTAAAACCTATGCCTTAACGATATCTTACCAAGTAAAAACATGGATGAATGCAGATATGTACAAGGAAACACGTACAATGCCAGATTATAATATTTATACAAATGACGCATCGCGCTGGGAACCTACACCTCCTGCTTACATGAAAGGTATAGAACCACATTGGAATAAAATTAGACCATTTGCCCTAGACTCTGCAGCACAGTTTAAACCAAAATCACACCCACCATTTTCACTAGAAAAAGATTCGGCATTTTATACAGAATTAATGGATGTTGTTAACTTAAATAATAGCATTAGAGCAAAAGGAGATGACTCTGAGGAAATAGCAATTGCACGTTTTTGGGACTGTAATCCTTTTGTATCTGTAAACAAAGGCCATTTTATGTTTGCTGAGAAAAAAATTACACCAGGTGCACATTGGATTGGAATTTGCAAAATTGCTTGTAAACAAACTGCTGCCAATTTTGAAAAAACAGTCTTTGCTTATACCAAAACCTCTATAGCTATTGCAGATGCTTTTATAAGTTGTTGGGACGAAAAATACCGAAGTAATCTCATTCGCCCAGAAACATTAATTAATAAATATATAGACTTAGAATGGGCACCTATTTTACAAACACCACCATTTCCAGAATATACAAGTGGACACTCTGTGGTTTCTGCAGCTTCATCTGAAATTTTAACCAATATATTTGGTGATAATTTTGCTTTTAATGACACTACAGAACTGCCTTACGGTTTACCAATGCGTCATTTTAAATCCTTTAAATTAGCCGCAAAAGAAGCTGCAGAAAGCAGACTATACGGAGGTATTCACTACAGATCTGCTGTAGATGTTGGTGTAGAACAAGGTGTTGGTGTTGGTACCTTAGTTAACTCAAAAATTATATTTTTAAAATAACCTTAATATTGCCCAGTGCCTAAAAGCACCAAAGTACACGCCTCTTCAAAAGCAATATGATGTTGCTCTAATAAAGCATAAAATTCAGGATTTTCTGTACCTGGATTAAAAATAACACGATTAGGTTTTAAGCTAATCACATAATTGTAATACGCTTTCTGTCTTTTAGCATTTAAATATAAAGTCACGGTATCGATAGCCTTATAAGGCTTTAACTTGGTGTCTATGGTAATCCCATTAACCTCCCCTTCTTTAAGTCCGAAGGCTTTCACCTCATTATTGTACCTAAGCAACCTATTAATAGCAATATTTGAGTAACGCTCTGGTTTTAAGGACGCACCAAGGACTAATGTTTTTTTATTCATAGTGTTAAAAAAAAGTTAAGACAAATACAATAGCGTAACATAGTATAAAGATAGTCGTCTATACTGTAACAATCAATCAAAAATCAATCAAAAAAATGAAGCATTTCTTTCTAATGCTTATTATGGTCTCATCAACCATTTTAAGTGCACAACCCAATTCAAATTCAGAAATTAAAAACGGTTCTATTTCAGGACGCGTTTTAGACGCAGAGCTCAACGCCCCTTTACCTTATGTAAATGTTATAATTAAAGATGTCTCAGACAAAATTATAACAGGTAGTATTACCAATGCAGACGGTACTTTTAAAATAGACAAAATACCTGAGGGCACTATAAAAGTCGAAATTAAATTTATAGGCTACAAAACGATTACAAAACTAATAAACCTTGGTAAAAACAGCTACAACATAGATGTTGGCGATATACTCTTGGCCGAAAGTGCTGAAGCTTTAGACGAAGTTACCATTGTGGCAGAAACCTCTACAATTCAGCAAAAAATAGATCGCAAGATTATTAATGTAGGTAAAGATTTAACAACTTCTGGCCCAACAGCATCAGATATAATGAATAACATTCCGTCTGTTAACGTAGACCAGCAAACAGGTGCCATTGCATTAAGAGGCAACCAAAACGTACAGGTTATGATAGATGGAAAACTATCTAATATACCTGCAGCACAGTTATTAAAACAAATTCCTTCAACGTCTATTAAACAAATTGAGTTAATTACCAATCCGTCTGCAAAATATAATCCTGAGGGCATGAGTGGTATTATTAATATTATTCTTCATAAAAATGTAAATGTTGGCTTTAACGGAAATCTTAATTTAGGACTTGGCTATCAATTAGCACCAAAATTTAACAGCTCTATTGATATGAATTATAGAAACGGGAAACTAAATTTTTATGGAAGTTACGGCAACAACATATCAGACAATATTAATACAGGCCAGTTAAACCAAACGCAATCTAATTTGTTTCAAACCTTTGATATAACAGATAAAAACAATTCACATTTATACAAAGTAGGTTTAGATTATTACATTAATGATAAAAACACGTTCTCAATTTTTACCAATCAGAATGTTTTTAGTGGTGGTGCTTTAGGCGAAACTGCAGTGATTTTTAATGAAAATATGGCTAACAATCAATTACAAGTATTTGATAATAATAACGACAACTATAGCCAACAGTATAATGTAAATTACAAATTAGATTTTGATGACGAAGGTCATAATATTGAAGTAGAAGTAGATTATAATATTTTTGATAATGACATTTTTACAGATAACAATTTTACTGGCGCTAACAGCAGACCAAATTTTGATGAGTTTACAAAAACCGACAGAACAAGAACTACAATAAACTTAGACTACGTTAACCCGCTAACCGAAAACTCTAAGTTAGAGCTAGGTGCACAAGCGCTTTTATTTAATAATGAAATAGACTACAGCTCTGATGCTAGAGTTAGAAATGCTTTTGGTGAATTTATACCAACGGCTACCAATTTTAATTATACGAGAGATATTTATTCGCTTTATGCAACCTATGGTAAAACTATAGACAAATGGGCTTACCAAATTGGTGTAAGAGCAGAAACAGTTATGGAAGATGCTTTAGCAATAGATACCGATTTAACTAATAACACTACCACAGATTTTCCTTTTAAAAATGATTACATACAGGTATATCCTTCTGGTTTTTTAACCTATAACCCTTCAGACAAAAACGCGTACCAAATGAGTTTTAGCAGGCGTGTAGATAGACCTGGTGTAGGGCAAGTAAATCCGATACCAGAATTTAATACTCCTTTAATATCGCAATTCGGAAATCAGGAATTACAACCACAATTTACCAACTCTCTTGAGGTAAATTATACCCGTAATCTAGAAAAAGGAAGTATTACAGGTGGTGTATTTTACAGACTTATAGAAGATGAAATAAATCAAGGTGTTTTTGTAGACCGCTCAGACATTGGCTCTGGTCGTGTTATACTTACTAACGATAATTTTAATAACACCTCAGCATATGGTATAGAATTATCTAGTAGTTACAGACCTACAAAATGGTGGAGTTTTAATGCTAGTTTTGATTTGTATGCAAGACAGCAAACAGGTTTTGCAGAATCTTTAGACCCAACATTACCAAACCCAACAGAAACTGATATTACTATAAGTAATGTAGAGGTTAATAATATAATTTACAATTTTAGAGTATTCAATAATTTTAAAGTAACAAAGCAACTATCTCTCTCTGCATTTGCAATGTATAGAGGCCCAGATACAGGCTTAAATTTTGAAATGGAACCAATGTACTTTTTAAATTTAGGCTTACGCTACAGCTTTTTAGAAGAGAATAGAGCAACATTTAGCTTAAACTTTAATAACGTATTAGACACACAGCAAATTAATATTATAAGTGAAAGACCGTTTAACCAAACAGTAACCTTTGAGCCCGAATTTAAAACCATATTTGCAGGTTTATCTTACCGTTTTGGTGGTGGAAAATACAGAGCAAAATCTCGTAAACAAAGAGATGACAATGAAAAAGACGGTGGTGGTTTTATGTAATTAACAACCCAAAGCACATTTTATTTTAAGCCTTCTATTCTCAAAAAAAAATAAGCTGCATAACAATAGTATTTAGTGGCCAACAAAAATAGTTGATGGTTAGTGTTAATGTTTGGCAACTAAATAAGAAAACCCGAAACTTAATATTTCGGGTTTTTGTTAAATACGTGTTAAATGCATTTTTACGTGTAATAAAAGAGAAAATGTTACGTCTTTATAGTAGAGATAAGTTTTAAGTAATAGTAATTATAAATTAATTTTTATAATAGTGTTAGTTAAGTTGGTTAGTAGTTAAAAAGCCCAAACATGTTAATTGTTTGGGCTTTTTTTTTTAAGATTGACCTTAAAATTTAGATCAACTTTAATTATTTATTTTTAATACCCTTCATAATCGTTATCATCTACTTTATATGCTTCACCTACTTTAGAAATTATTTTAGCGTCAATGGCCTTAATTAATTTATAGGTGAGTTGGTCGTTGCCCTCATTGCGTCGTCGCATCCAAAAAGAATATACCCAATTGTAGCGTGTTTCTTCTTGTATTATTGGATCTTCAGAAAAATCCACAGCCAATAGCGCTTTAACTTTAGCACTTACAATAGTTTTATAAAACGGATCGAATAATACACTTACAGAATCTTTGCGTTTATTGAGAATTTCAAAAATTTCATCGATAACACCTTTAGGGCTAGGGCAGAATTGATAAAATTAATCAAAATGCACAAGGGATTATTACCATTTAATAATGACACTTCCCCAAGTGAAACCACTACCAAAAGCAGCTAAAACAACGGTATCGCCTTCTTTAACTTTACCTTCTTCCCATGCTTCGCATAGTGCTATAGGAATAGACGCTGCGGTGGTGTTTCCGTATTTTTGTATGTTATTAAAAACTTGGTCATCTGTTAACTTAAACTTCTTTTGTATAAACTGTGCAATACGCAAGTTGGCTTGGTGTGGTATTAACATATCTACATCATCAACTTGTAGATTATTTTTCATTAAACCTTCCATAATTACTTCGCTAAAACGGACTACGGCATTTTTAAAAACAAACGTCCCATTCATGTAAGGATAATAACTTTCGTCATTTGGGTCGTTATCTTCTAAAATATCATTTACCCAACGTTTACCCATTCCTGGTGCAATAAGCACTAACTCTTCGGCATGTTCTCCTTGCGAGTGTAAGTGCGTAGATAAAATACCTTTAGTCGTATCTTCTTCTCTTGTTAATATTGCAGCGCCTGCACCATCACCAAAAATTACAGATACACCGCGTCCTCTCGTCGTTTTATCTAAACCAAAAGAATGCAGCTCGCTACCAATTACCAAAATGTTTTTATACATCCCAGTTTTTATAAAATTATCTGCAACAGCAATAGCATATACGAAGCCAGAGCATTGGTTACGTACATCTAAAGCGCCAACGGTTTTAATGTCTAAAGCATGTTGTACTTGCACACCTGGACCAGGAAAATACATATCTGGACTTAAGGTCGCAAAAATTATAAAATCAATATCATCTTTATCTATACCCGCACGCTCAATAGCTTGTTTGGCCGCTTTTACTCCCATTGTCGCTGTAGTGTCACCACTACCCTTTTCTACCCAACGACGCTCTTTTATACCTGTACGTTCAGTGATCCATTCATCATTCGTAACCATCATTTTTGACAAATCGTCGTTAGTTACAACATTGTCTGGCACATACTTACCTAAACCTATTATTTTTGAATTGTACATCTAAAATTTATTTTCGTTTTAGAAACCTCAGGAATCCTATTATTATTTGTAATATAATACAAATTTAAACATTCAATAAGTAAATGTCCGCATTACAATTACAAAATTACAAATGCTAATTGTTAAGATTCTATTTTTCAGATTTATAGTTTCTCTAAAAAAAGAGGTGTCATCTTGTCACAATTTTAGTATTGGTATTTTATTTGAATGGTGTTAATGTGTAAATAAAAATTGAATATAAACAGATTCTCGCATTCGTGAGAACATTTAATAAACTAAACATGACAAAAGGAAGTATTAATGTATCGGTAGAGAATATCTTTCCGCTTATTAAAAAATTCTTATACAGCGATCACGAAATCTTTTTACGTGAGCTTATTAGTAATGGTACAGATGCCACACTAAAATTAAAACACCTTACAAGTATTGGTGAGTCTAAATCTGAATACGGTAACCCACAAATTGAAGTTAAGATTGATAAAGAAGGTAAAAAACTTCATATTATTGACCAAGGTTTAGGGATGTCTGCTGATGAGGTTGAAAAGTACATTAACCAAGTTGCCTTTTCTGGTGCTGAAGAATTTTTAGATAAGTACAAAGATTCTGCTAAAGACTCAGGTATTATAGGTCATTTTGGTCTTGGGTTTTACTCAGCCTTTATGGTAGCAGAAAAAGTAGAGATCATCACAAAATCTCATACTGGTGCTGATGCAGCACATTGGACGTGTGATGGCTCACCAGAATTTACACTAGAAGCATCTGACAAGGACACAAGAGGTACCGAAATTATTCTTCATATTGCAGAAGATTCTACAGAGTTTTTAGAAGAAGCACGCATTAACGAGCTCTTAATGAAATACAACAAGTTTATGCCGGTGCCAATTAAATTTGGAACTAAGGAAATAAACGACCCTGAGTTTACACCTGCAACTACAACAGATGCTGATGGTAAAGAAACAACTGAGCCACACAAGCAAATTACTGTAGATAATATTATTAATAATCCTGAGCCAGCTTGGACAAAGCAACCAACAGAATTAGAAGATAAAAATTATAAAGATTTTTACAGAGAGTTATACCCAGCGCAATTTGAAGAGCCTTTATTTAATATTCACTTAAATGTAGATTATCCATTCAACTTAACAGGCATCTTATATTTCCCTAAGATGACGAATGATATGAACATGCAGAAGGATAAAATTCAACTCTACCAAAACCAAGTGTATGTTACAGATAATGTAGAAGGTATTGTACCAGAATTTTTAACAATGCTTCGTGGTGTTATTGACTCACCAGATATTCCGTTAAACGTGTCGCGTTCTTACTTACAAGCAGATGGTGCGGTGAAGAAAATCTCTTCTTACATTACACGTAAAGTTGCTGATAAGTTAAAATCATTATTCAACGCAAATCGTGAAGATTTTGAAGCGAAGTGGGACGATATTAAAATCGTTATTGAATACGGTATGCTGTCTGAAGATAAATTCTTTGAGAAAGCAGATGCCTTTGCATTATACCCAACAGTAGATGGTAAATTCTTTACTTACGAAGAATTATTTAATAAAGTAAAAGCAAACCAAACAGACAAAGATGATAAGTTAGTTATACTTTACGCATCTAACAAAGACCAACAGCACAGTTATATTGAAGCTGCTAAAGCTAAAGGTTACGAAGTCTTAATGCTAGACTCGCCTATTGTACCGCATCTTATTCAAAAATTAGAATCTACAAAAGAAAACATAACGTTTGCACGTGTAGATGGTGACCATATAGACAACTTAATTAAGAAAGACGAAACTGCAATTTCTAAGTTAAGTGAAGCGCAACAAACAGAATTAGACACTATCTTAAAAGAAGTTGTGCCTTCTGAAAAGTTTGCCGTGCAATTAGAAGCTATGGATAGTGATGCATCGCCGTTTATAATTACGCAACCAGAGTTTATGCGTCGTATGAAAGAGATGCAACAAACTGGTGGTGGCGGAATGAACATGTTTGGCAACATGCCCGAAATGTTTAACCTTATTGTAAACACAAATTCTGCATTGGTTGGTGAAATTTTAGAAACTAAAACCAAAAAGAAACAAGAACGTTTAATTACGCAAAGTTTAGATTTAGCACGTTTATCTCAAGGCCTTTTAAAAGGTGAAGAGTTAACTAACTTTATTAAGCGTAGTTATGAATTATTAAAGTAACAAATTCCTGCGCAGGCAGGAATCTCATAATTAAAAAACCACTTTGTTCATTCAAAGTGGTTTTTTTGTAACTTTTCAAAAAACAAATCGTCTTGTAGACATAACCAATCAAAAACTATTATGAAACCTCCCTATTACGTTACTCTAGTTCTTTTCGGCATTTTATTTACAACAACTAGTTCTGCTCAAAATCAAACCCAACAGTTTGATGACATTGTATCTCAATATTATGATAATGCTGATGCACCTGGCGCAACTATTTTAATTGCTAAAAACGGTAAAACTATTTATAGAAAAGCGGTTGGTAAATCGAGTTTAGAATTAGATGTGGATATGGTTCCGGAAAACGTTTTTATGCTCGCTTCTATAACTAAACAATTTACGGTTGTCGCTATTTTAATGTTGGAGGAGCAAGGTAAATTGAGTTTAGACGATCCTATTACTAAGTTTGTTCCAGATTATCCAACACTTGGTAAAACTATTACCATTCATCATTTATTAAACCATACGTCTGGTATTAAAAGTTATACAGACATTGGTAATTTAGTAGAAGTTGCCAGAAATGATATGACGCTAGATGAATTAATCGATTATTTTAAAAACGAACCGATGGATTTTGATCCTGGTGAAGCATTTAACTATAACAATTCGGGCTATGTTTTACTTGGCAAAATAATAGAAGTGATTTCTAAAGACACATACGAAAACTTTATAGAAAAAACTATTTTTGAACGTTTAGGCATGACCAATTCTAGTTATGGAAATAACCGAGAATTAGTAAAAAACAGAGTTGAAGCTTATGAAGAAGCTGAAAACGGTTATGTCAATGCCAGTTATTTAAGTATGACGATACCACATGCCGCAGGTGCGCTCATTTCTACTATAGATGACATGCTTAAATGGCAAAATGCATTAACCAACAACACGTTAATCACAGCGGCTTCTTTAGATAAAGCCATTAATGGATCTGATCTTAATAGTGGTGAACATCTTGATTATGGTTATGGTCTTGGTGAACTCAATCTTAAAGGCTCAAAAGGCTACACGCATAGTGGTGGTATTTTCGGAACATCAACCAACGGTATTTATCTCATAGAAGAAGATGTTTATGTTATCGGTTTAAGTAATTGTAGTTGTAATGATATAGAAACTGTAACCCGAAACCTTGCTGCTACAGCCATAGGAAAGCCCTATCCAACAATGAAAGATGTCATAAAACTTTCTGAAGATAAACTAAAACAATGGGTTGGTGCTTATGAATTTGAAGATGGAGCGATTAGACATATTTTTATAAAAGATGGCCAACTCAATAGTATGAGAGAATCTGAAACAAATACAACTTTCGAAATTTTTCCATTATCAGACCACCGATTTATGTTTGCAGATAGTGGTATTGAATATAAATTCTCAACCTCTAAAGATGGAAAACGTCAGGCCTTATTTATTACTGATTCTGAAAATATGGGTAAGGAAGTTGATAAACCGATGCCAGAAGCTAGAAAAGAAGTGGCTTTATCTAACTCCATTTTAAAACAGTATGCTGGCAAATACGAGCTAGCACCCAATTTCCATGTTGAAATCACTGTGGACGGAAATCAAATTTTCGCGCAAGCCACAGGTCAAGGAAAATTTGAACTTTTTGCTGAAAACGAAACCAAATTTTTCGCAAAAATAACAGCACTCAGTGTGAAATTTAATAAAAACACTTCCGATATAGTAGAAAGTTTTAATTTATATCAAGGAGGTCAAGATACATTTGCTAAAAAAGTTGACTAAGCTTTTTTAGTTGATTCATAATTTAAAACCACTTTGTTAATTCCAGGTGGTTTTTTTTGTAAAAAAAGTAAAGGTTAACCTTTTTAATTTATTTTTTTACATAAATTAATTTCCTCATTTAAAAGATTTTACGTACTTTAAATTATCCGTTAACTGATATTACGTGCGATCTGATACTTCTAAAATAAAAGACATATTTAAAGAGCTAGTTTTCACTGAAGACGAGATAGAAATTATTACGTCTGTTTTTCGTAAAGTCGTTGTAAAAAAAGGTACTATTTTACTTAATGCAGATGAAACTGTAAGTGAACAATTTTATATTTTAGACGGCTGCTTAAGAAGCTACCATATAGATGCACATGGCAAAGAACACACGATGCAATTTGGCATTAAAGATTGGTGGATAAGTGATTATACTGGCTTTTTTACTTCAGAAAAATCTATAATGACTATTGAAGTAATACAAGATGCCACACTTTATAAAATTAGTAAGCAAGACAAAGATAATTTATACAAAAGAACACCAAAGATTGAAGTTTTTTTTAGGATAAAACTTGAACGTGCTTTTGCCTCATTTCAAAAAAGAATATTAGCCGACTTATCTCAAACGGCAACCGAGCGCTATATCAATTTTATAAAAAAGTATCCAAACATTGAAAAAAACGTAAAAAACTATCACATTGCATCCTATTTGGGTATTACTACAGAAAGCCTTAGTA
>JAOEWO010000028.1 GCA_028383925.1 Winogradskyella sp. | reverse complement strand
CAGACGAAGGTGATAGTTTAAGCGCAGTACTTCAAATTACAGCAGGCGCAGGTGGTACAGAGTCTTGCGATTGGGCAAACATGTTACTGCGCATGTATTTAATGTATGCAGAAAAAAGTGGCTTTAAGGTTAGAGAACTTAACATGCAAGAAGGTGACGTTGCTGGTATTAAAACCGTAACTATAGAGATTGAAGGGGCCTTTGCTTTTGGTTGGTTAAAAGGCGAAAATGGTGTACATCGTTTGGTGCGCATTTCACCTTTTGATAGTAATGCTAAACGCCATACGAGTTTTGCTTCTGTCTATGTATACCCATTAGTAGATGATTCTATAGAAATAGATATTAACCCTGCAGATATAGAAATTACCACGGCACGTTCTAGTGGTGCTGGTGGTCAAAATGTAAATAAAGTAGAAACTAAAGTACAGCTAAAGCACAAACCTTCTGGTATTCAAATTCAATGTTCTGAAACCCGTTCGCAACAAGACAATAGAACCAGAGCTATGCAAATGCTAAAATCGCAATTGTATGAGATTGAGTTACAAAAGCAAATGGCACAGCGCCAAGATATAGAAGCTAGTAAAATGAAAATTGAATGGGGTAGCCAAATTAGAAATTATGTAATGCATCCCTATAAACTAGTAAAAGATGTGCGTTCTGCGCATGAAAGTGGTAATGTAGATGCCGTTATGGATGGTGGTATAGAGCCCTTTTTAAAAGCCTATTTAATGATGATGGGACAGCAAGAAGTCGATGAAAATAAGCTTTAGATTTAAAATATAGACCTTATAAAATAAATGGCACAAAATTTGAAACACTCGTAATGTTTAATTATTGCCTTTAACCAACTTTTAATTTAATATGATCACTATATATCACAATCCGAGATGTTCAAAATCTAGACAAGGTTTGGCGTTATTAGAAGATTCTGGCAAACCTTTTAAGGTTGTTAAATATTTAGAAGACCAACTAACGGTATCAGAATTAGAAGGCATTATTTCTAAATTACAGATTAAACCAATAAATTTGGTACGTAAAAATGAAACCATCTGGAAATCGGACTTTAAACCAAAAACATTATCAGAAAAACAAATGGTTGAAGCCATGGTGTTACACCCAAAGCTTATAGAACGACCAATTGTAGTTAACAAAAATAAAGCTGTGGTTGGCAGACCAACAGAAACTATATTAGAAATTATCTAAATTAATAATCATGAAAAAAATTGTATTCATACTTTTTACCCTATTTGTAAGTATTAATATTTATGGGCAAAGACGACGTAACTTAAATGCACCACCTGTAACCAGCAGAGCACCTACAGAAAATGATATTGCTAAGCGTCAGCGCGAAATAGACGAACGCAAAGACGAATATGTTGCAAATTTTTTGAAAACTTTAGAAGCAGATGACTTTCAAAAAGAAATACTTAAACAATATATAGATAGTTTTTACCAAGAAAAAATAGTTATTTTTAAAGGTAAATATAGTCATAGAGACGAACGTAAAAAAGCTCTAGAAACTCTAAAAGGGTTACATTTTGTAGAAGTAAAAGCACTTATGTCTGATGCTGATATTGTAAAATTAACAGATTTTATTGACGGTAAGTTTGATGACCAAGTAGAGCCTGAAGACAAGAAAAAGAAAAAAAAGAGACGTAAAAAGAAAAAAAAGGATGGCGAAAAAAGTGATGAAAATTAATTTCGTCTCGCATTTACCTAAATTCTTTAAACTATAAAAAAATAGAACAACCTTATTAATTGGTTGTTCTATTTTTTATTTAAATGATTTTGAAATCGACTTATAATCAATAACCTTAAAGCTAGAAACTACAGTGTTTGCTAAGCTATAATCTTGGCCAGACGAATGTTCACTTTTAAAACCTACACAAAATATTTCTGCAGCATTGGCTGCTTTAATCCCATTTGTAGAATCTTCAATAACCATACATTCGGCTTTTAAACATCCGGTGTGCTCAGCAGCCTTTATAAAAATTTCGGGATGCGGTTTAGATTGTTTTAAATCCGCACCACTAAATTTAGCTGAAAAATATTGATTGAGATTAAATCTATCAAAAATCCTAATGATGTTTGGCATAGATGCAGAGGATGCTACAACTAGTGTTAACCCGTTGGCATGATAATCTTTAATTAGCTCTAAAACACCATCTATAAGCGTTAAATCTGTATCATTTTCAAATAAATATTTAAAGTGTTTTCGTTTTATACTAACTAATGTTTCTGGTGTTTCGTTAAGTTTAAAATGAACCACTAAACGTTTACAAATGTTAATGGTTGACTGGCCTGTAAACGACTCGTACAAATCTTCTGTAACGGTAATACTTACATCATCAAACATTTTAAAATAAGCTTTACGGTGTAAAGGTTCAGTATCAACAATAACACCATCCATATCAAATAAAACAGCTTTTAGCATAGATTCTTTAATTTTAAGCGAATATAAAAGTATCTATCTTTACATACATAAATATGTGTAATATATTTTTGCAATCTCTTAAAAGCAGACCACCTGCTATAGAATTGTAAACCTATAAAAACGTCTATAAACCAGCTAATACATGTTTATATACAATGTAGAAATACACTATCTCTTATCTCAACCAATTTTAAGACTAAAAAACCGATTATAATTCAAAACGCATTCAAAGACTAGAGTTATAAAATTATGTTTAATTTTACAGCCTAATACTATTATTAAGACAAATGCCAAAAACAGGACGCGAAAAAAACACCGCAAACAAAGCTAAGCATAGTAAGCTTATTGCTCAAAAAAAGAATAAAGCTAAGAGTAAAGATACTGATCGTAAGGCAAAACTTAAGGCTATTGTTGAATTTGGCAAATTAAAAAATGCAAATTCAGACTCTAAAAGTTAGTTTTTAACTTTTAGAGTCTGAATTTAAATTATAGAATCTCTTATATTTTATATTTTATATTAAAAATACCTCTACATTCTTCTCAACAAGACATTATTCAATTAAAAATTATAGCAATTTTTCACTTTACATTATCTATAATCTCTTGCACCACTTCAGGATTTAAAAGTGTACTTGTATCGCCTAACTGATCGGTCTCATTACATGCAATTTTACGCAGAATACGACGCATAATTTTACCCGAACGTGTTTTTGGTAACCCACTTGTAAACTGAATTTTATCGAGCTTAGCAATGGGCCCAATTCTATCTGTAATTAATTGGTTGATTTCTTTACGCACATTATCATGGTCTCTACTTTCGCCAGTATCTTTTAAAGTAACGTAACCATAAAGTGCACTTCCTTTAATATCGTGAGGAAAACCAACAATAGCAGATTCTGCAACGGCTTGGTGTTCGTTAATAGCATCTTCAATGGGTGCAGTCCCTAAATTATGACCAGAAACAATAATTACATCATCTACACGACCTGTAATACGGTAATAACCGACTTCGTCTCGTAACGCTCCATCACCTGTAAAATACATATTTTCAAAGGCTGAAAAGTAGGTCTCTTTATAACGTTGATGATTTCCCCATATAGTTCTTGCAATTGACGGCCAAGGGAATTTTATACACAAACGCCCATCAACTTGATTGCCCTTTATTTCTTGTCCGTTTTCGTCCATTAACGTAGGTTGAATACCTATAAAAGGCAACGTTGCATACGTCGGTTTTGTGGGTGTAGAAAACGGGATTGGTGTAATCATAATACCACCAGTTTCGGTTTGCCACCAGGTATCAACAATTGGACTGTTTTTTTTACCAACATTTTCATTATACCAATGCCACGCTTCTTCATTTATTGGCTCACCTACAGAACCTAATACTTTTAAAGATGATAAATCGTATTTATCCACCAACTCAGTACCGTGTTTTGCTAAAGCTCTTATCGCTGTTGGCGCTGTATAAAATTGAGTTACTTTATGCTTTTGAACCACATCCCAAAAACGTCCAAAATCTGGATAACTTGGCACACCTTCAAACATTACCGTGGTCGCACCATTGGCTAATGGTCCGTAAACAATGTAACTATGACCTGTAATCCAACCTATATCTGCAGTACACCAATACACATCATCTTCGCGATATTGAAATACATTTTTAAACGTATAAGCCGTGTACACCATATAACCTGCTGTGGTGTGTAACATGCCTTTTGGCATGCCTGTTGAGCCAGATGTATATAAAATGAATAAGGGATCTTCTGCATCCATAATCTCAATAGTACAATCGTGATAAGCCTCATCTAAAAGCGGTTGTAACCATTGGTCTCTGCCTTCTTTCATTTTTATATCTGAATGAATACGTTTTGCTACTAAAACTGAAGTCACACCTAAGCAATCCTCTAAAGCTTCATCTACAATACCTTTTAAATCGATGGTTTTTGCACCACGATACGAGCCATCAGAAGTAATCACCATTTTAGCGTCACAATCGTTAATTCGCATGGCTAAGGCAGTTGCCGAAAAACCTGCAAATACTACAGAATGTACCGCACCAATTCGCGCACAAGCTAAAACAGAAATCGCCAGTTCCGGAATCATTGGTAGATAAATACAAACACGGTCGCCTTTTTTAACGCCTTTAGCTTTTAAAACATTGGCAAATTTACAAACACGCTCGTGCAATTGTTTGTAAGTAATATGCTCTGCTGGGTCTTTTGGGTCGTTAGGTTCAAATAAAATAGCGGTTTTATCGCCACGTGTTCTTAAGTGTCGGTCAATACAATTTTCTGTAATGTTTAGTTTTGCACCTTCAAACCATTTGACTTCTGGTTTTTTAAAATCCCAACTTAATACGTTATCCCATTTTTTTCGCCATGCAAAATGTTCTTCAGCAATTTCGTCCCAAAATGCTTCAGGATTTCTTACTGATTTTCTATAAACTTGAAAATATTCTTCAAAATGTTTTATGTGGTAATTGCTCATAGTTTTTAGTTTAATTTTTTAGACCTGTCAGGTTTCAAAAACCTGACAGGTCTTAATATTAATTTGATATGTTGTTATGAATGCCGATATGATGGGTTTTATAAACCGTTTCAATTTCGGAAATTATTTGCACATCAACAATAGTTGATGGTATGTTGTATTCTAAATTATCTGAAATATCTCGTAACAATTTACGTAAAATTTTGCCCGAACGTGTTTTTGGTAATCGTTTTACAACCAGCACATCTTTTAATGCTGCTACGGCACCAATATCGTGGCGAACCGCTTTTACAATTTCTTTTGAAATTATGCTTTCATCTAAGTTTTTATCAGACTTTAAAACAATAAGACCTAAATGATTTTTGAAAAATGATTACAATAGAGCTTAGAAACTTAGATGATTTTTAGTGCTAAATTGTAGTATTAAGTATGGGAGTAGATATCATAAAGTCAAAATACCAATCTAAAAAATAATATTATATGCTGTATTAGCCGCTATAATAATTTTAGCTGTACCAGATTAATTATAATAACACTATCTGTCTTTACCAATAAGAAACGACTCACATCTACTTCGGTAGTGTAAGAAATGAAACCTGATTATATGATTTAACTTGAGAAAAACTTAATTTAGCCTTATTACTAGTAGGCTTATAATATTGTTGGCAAACTATAACAATGATTGTACACTAAATCTGCATAAAAAAACAAAAAGCATCATATATGAAATTACTTAAGTATTTATTAATTATAATTTTCTTTTTTGGTATTTCAAACTTTACTGTGGCACAAGTAAAACAGGATACATTGCGAGTTTTATTTGTTGGCAATAGCTACACTTTTACATCTAATATGCCGCATTTAGTATCACTTATATCTAATAAAACAAATACAAAATTAATCACCTCAAAAAGTACGGCTGGTGGTGCAACACTAAAAGATCATTGGACACACAAAAAAGGATTAAGTACAAAAAAAGATATAAAAAACGGAAACTATGACGTTGTAATTATACAAGAACACAGTATGGGTACAATTGAAAAAAAGGAAGATTTTTTAGACTATTCTAAAAAGTTTTGTGATCTCATAAAATCTACTGGAGCAAAGCCTTACCTCTTTGTTACTTGGGCTCTTAAAAAAGTGCCCCAATACCAAGATACTATTACAAAAGTATATAAAGAGGCTGCCCAATTAAATAACTGTAACCTTATTTTGGTAGGTGAAGCATGGCAACTGGCTAACCGTTTAAGACCCGATATTGAGTTATTTAAGCAAGATGGTACACACCCATCTGATTTAGGTGCTTTTTTAACGGCATGTGTTTTTGTGAATACACTTTCTACAAAAATTACTAAAAAATTACCAAACTGGTATTTTGTTACAGATGCTAATGGTGAAGATATTACGCTACTTATGGAAGATGCACTAGACATTACTTTTTGTATTAAAGTAGCTGAAGCGTTTATTGAAAATTAAATATTAATAGATATGTTAACCTATAGCTTACCTTTAACAACTAACTAATTACCTTTTGAGTACAAATCGTCTATATTTTATTGATGCCGTAAGAGCTTTTGCTATACTTATGATGCTGCAAGGTCATTTTATAGACTCATTAATGGATGTCTCTTACAGAGATAATAGCAATATAGCTTTTCGATGTTGGGAATATTTAAGAGGTATAACAGCCCCTACTTTTTTTACCATATCTGGTTTAATATTTTCTTATTTATTAATTAAAGCAAAGCATACAGGTACATCACAAAAAAGAATGCGCAAAGGCCTTTTACGAGGTCTAATGCTAATTGGCATTGGTTATTTACTGCGCGTGCCACTTTTTCAGTGGCTTATTGGTGAATTTAAAACCTCTTTTTTTGTAATAGATGTTTTACAATGCATTGGTTTATCTCTAATTTTAATTGTTGTTATCTATAGATTAACTTGCAAAAAAACCTTATTATTTTCTATACTAATGCTTTTGTTGGGTAGTCTTATTTTTATAATAGAACCGCTGTATAGATATTTAGAATTGGAAAATATTCCACTCATGTTTTCTAACTATTTAAGTAAAGCAAATGGCTCGGTTTTTACAATAATTCCTTGGTTTGGCTATGTTTGTTTTGGTGCTTTTATTGCAACATTATTTTATAGATATTTAGAACGTCCACGCTTTAAATTAGCAACGGTAAGTGGCTTTTTTGTTTTTGGCATGCTACTTATACATAAATCATCATGGTTATTTATGACGTTTTACTACTGGTTAGATCTTAATTTATTAAAAGATGTGGCCTATTACAACTATCTATTTACCAGGCTTGGTAATGTACTTGTTATTTTCTCTTTGTTTTATTTGGTAGAAAAATATATAAAACAACCACTTGTATTAAAAATAGGTCAAAAAACACTGTCTATTTATGTTATTCACTTTATTGTAATATATGGCAGTATAACGGGTATTGGCTTATATCAAATTATAGGACAAACATTAAATCCGTGGCAAGCAATTATTGGTGCTTTACTTTTTTTAACCTCGGTTTGTTTTATGTCTTTTTACTATGTAAGAACTAATGCATTTTTATACTCTGGTATAAGAAAATTTATAGCTAAAATAAAACGCATCTAGTAGTCTTCATACCAATCAAAACTTTCTTTTATAATTCTATCTTTTTCAGATTTAATAAAGTCTAAATATGCAATTGCTGTTGGCGACAATTTTTTCGATTTTTGCCATACCAAATTCCAATTGGTTACTAGCGGAAGGCCTTTGTAAGGTATAATTTGTAAGTCGCCATTTTTTAGTTCATTTTTAATACCAATAAGAGGCATAATAGAATAACCTAAGCCAGCAACGACTGCCTGTTTTAGAGCTTCGTTAGAGGTGAGTTCCATTTTCTTTCTGGCCGAAATATTATGACTCGCAATAAAGGTTTCCATCGCTTTTCTTGTTGCAGACCCTTCTTCTCTGTATAACATTGGGTAGCTTTCAAATATTTTATTTTTAGCTACCTTATTAATAAATTTCTTATTATTACCACCAACCAAAAACAACTTATTATCCATAAGCTGTATGCGTTCTAAATTTAGTTGATTTGGTATTACGGATACAAGCGCAAAATCGACTTCGTTATCTTCTAGTTTTTTTACAACACTTGCTTTATTGGTGACATCTATAGTTAAGTCTACACCTTTGTTTTTAAAAGTAAAATCTGACAAAAAATAAGGCATTACATATTTACCTGTAGAGACTATGGCTAGTTTTAAACGGCCAGCAATCTGCCCTTTAAAAGACATTGTTTTATAATTAATAGCTTGTACCTCATTTAAAATTTTCTCAGCGGCTTCTGCAATTTCGTAGCCAAAATCTGTAACGTACAATTGTCTACCTACAACTTCGGTAAGCGGAACAGAAAATTGATCTTGAAATTTCTTTAATTGTATAGATACCGCTGGCTGGCTTAAAAACAAAGCTTCAGACGACTTTGTGATGCTTTTTAATTGTGTAATCTTTAAAAAAATCTGTAATTGGTGCAGTGTGTAATTCATAAGTTATATTTATGCTTATCATTTAAAATATTTATAAAAATAAATAAAAAATTATTGACAATTTTGCGCCTTCAAAAATAAAATTTATGGACCTACATTTATTACTTGATAATCTTACCAATCCGGCTTTATTATTTTTCTTTTTAGGAATTATAGCAGTACAATTAAAAAGTGATTTAGAGATCCCACCAAATTCTTCAAAATTTATTTCGCTTTATCTATTACTCTCAATAGGTTTTAAAGGCGGACAAGAATTGGCGCATAGCGATCTTAACTTAGAAATTTTATGGTCTCTTTTATTTGGTATAGCATTGGCTTTAATTGTACCAATTTACAGCTATTTTATTTTAAGGCGCAAATTTAGTGTAGCTAACTCTGGTGCCATTGCTGCTGCTTATGGCTCTGTAAGTGCTGTAACTTTTGTTACTGCAATATCGTTTTTAGAAATTAATAAAATTCCGTTTAGCGGACATATGGTTGCAGTAATGGCTTTAATGGAAGCACCGTCTATTATTATTGGCTTATTACTAATATCTATATATGATAAAAATAATCCTGTAAAATTTTCTGTAGGCAAAGTACTTAAACATGCCTTAACCAATGGTAGTGTATTACTAATACTTGGAAGTTTGGTTGTTGGCTTTTTAGCTAGCGAAGAACAAGCACAAGGTATAAAACCTTTTACAACCGACTTATTTAAAGGGTTTTTAGCAGTTTTCTTATTAGATATGGGTATTACTAGTGGTAAAAAATTATCATCGTTTCTAAAAAAAGGATGGTTTGCACTAGTGTTTGCTATTGTAATACCAATAATTAATGGTGTTATTGTAGCCTTTGTAAGTGCTGCTTTTACAGAAAGTATTGGTAATAGATTACTCTTTGCTATACTTGCCGCTAGTGCATCTTATATTGCTGTACCAGCAGCAATGCGATTAGCTGCACCAAAAGCCAACCCGAGTTTGTACTTGCCTATGGCTTTGGCTATAACATTTCCGTTTAATATAACATTAGGTATGCCGCTGTATCTATTTATTATTCAGCTGTAATAAATTGGACTACATAATTAATCTTGTAAATTGAAAACTATAGTTTTAAGATTATTTACAAGTTAAAACATAAATCTTACTATCTTACCTACTGCTGTTTTTAAATAAAGGCATGATAGTCAACGAAATATGTGCATTATGAAAGCTACTATTGAAACTTTTTACGAAGCATTTAAAAACTTAGATGCAGAAGCGATGGTAAACTGTTACCATGATGCCGTTGTATTTGAAGACCCTGCATTTGGTGTTTTAAAAGGTGAAAGCGCTAAAGGTATGTGGCGGATGCTGTGTGCTTCTCAAAAAAATAAGAATTTTAAAGTTGTTGTTTCCAATATTGAAGCTCATAAAACTTTAGGCTCTGCACATTGGGAAGCTTTTTATACTTTTAGTAAAACAGGTAGAAAAGTACATAATAAAGTTGAAGCACAATTTCAATTTAAAGATGGCCTCATTATTAAACACAGCGATAATTTTAATTTACATCACTGGGCCAAACAAGCATTAGGCTTTAAAGGTTTTCTTTTGGGTGGAACCTCTTACTTTAGCTCTAAGCTAAAGGTACAAACCAACAAAATGCTAAACAACTATTTAAACGAAAAAAAAGCGATCTAAATAATTTTAAATTGCTTTTTTTTGACTCGCAATGTTTCTTTTTAGGGACTTAAACGTTTACTTTATGTTTAATTGCTATAAAACATACTTCAAAACTTATGCCAAATTAATTTACTAGTCGCATAATAATAAAGATAATACATAGCTCTATTTAGCTATAGGCTTTCACTTTACCTTCCACATCCTTAAAAAAGGATTTCATAAATTTAAAATCTGCCTCTACATTATCTGTAGGGTAAAATGGTTCGGAAATTTTATTTTGTTTATTCTTAAAGTCTAACGTAAACATAATTATTGGCACATTAGCTGCTTTTGCTATATAATAGAAACCTGTTTTCCATTGGTCTACTTTTTTTCTTGTACCTTCTGGTGCTAATGTTAAACGAAACTCATCTTCTTCTTCAAATAATTTAGCAATAGCTTCAACCTTATTTTGCCCAGATGTTCGGTCTAAGGCTTTGCCTCCAATAGCTCTAAAATAATACCCAAAAGGCCATTTGAAAAGCTCTTTTTTACCAACAAAATTAGTTTTTACATTACTTATTTTTCTTAAGAGTACACCCATATAGAAATCATGCCAGCTGGTATGTGGTACTGCGATAATTACTGATTTTTTAACTGTGTCTTGAGAGAAGTTTGTGTTGCCAACAACTTTCCAACCTAAAAGTTTAAAGTAAATTAATTTTGCTAACCAGCGCATCTATTGCTATTTGTTTTACTAATTTTTTAAGGTGATTTACTTATATCTAAAGTCGATACTATAGAGATAAAAAGGTAAAATGATTAAACACGAATTGGTATTACATTTTTTTATAAAGTTCTAATAACTTTTCTCTTGTCATTATGCTTTTCCAATCTTTACCTATTGCATTTTCCCAAAGAGGTTCTAAACTAAAGGCAACATCTATCATTTTATTAAATTGATAATCTTCTAAATTTGCACATACACCTTGTGGTAATTTTATATTATGCTTAGCTTTCATTTGCTTAAATAAAGCAACTCCATCTGGATAATAGTCTTCTAAATGGTCAAAAACAATACAATTACCTAAACCATGTTTTACACCTAATAAATACCCTAAACCATAACTCATGGCATGTGCAATACCTACTTGAGAATAAGCGATACTCATACCACCATGCCAAGAAGCCATCATTAATTGATCTTGTGCTTCTTCTGTACTTAGCGTATCACCTAAAAATATCTCTTTACATAACTCAAAGGCTTTTTCGCCATAGCTTTGACTAAAAGCATTTAGATAAGTACCATTTAGCGACTCTACACAGTGAACAAAACAGTCCATACCTGTATAAAACCATTGGTCTTTTGGAACATCTTTAGTAAGTTCTGGATCTAAAATAACTTGATCGAAAGGTGTATAATCGCTATTTATACCAAGTTTACGTTCTGGCCCTGTTAAAATGGTAGTGCGCGATACTTCTGCACCTGTACCAGATATTGTTGGTATGCCAACATGATATATAGCAGCATGTTTAATGAGATCCCAACCTTGGTAATCTTTAGATTCTCCTTTATTGGTTAACATTAGTGCTACCGCTTTAGCAACATCCATAACTATACCACCACCAATACCAATAATACCAGAAGGCAACTCGCTATTTTTGAGTATAATATCTTCAACTAATTGATCTATTTGTGAGGTTTTTGGTTCTTCTTTTGTGGGTATGTAAATGATTTTATCTTTGTAAGACAAGGTTATTCTAGAGATTAACCAATGCTTGTCTTTAAAAACATCATCAACATAAAATATAAATGGTGCATTACGGCCGTTGCGCTTTAAAGCGAGAATTTCATCTAATTGATTAAAACTTCCGCGTCCAAAAACAACTCTAGACACCATTGGATAATTCTTATATATCATTTACTCTTTATCTTTAACAAAAATAAAAACTTAGTTTATTTTTTTGCATTGAAAAAACTTAAAATTTCATTTAATCTTCTAGCTGTTTTATAACCTTTACCATTGGCTTCATTTTTAGAGACTTTTTCGTGTTGCCAAGTGGTATGAAATGGTACATGAATAGCGGCTGCTCCAATATTAACAAGTGGCAAAATATCAGATTTTAACGAATTACCAATCATTAAAAACTCAGAAGGCTTTATCTCTAAATGCCTTAATAGCTTAATATAGTTATGTTCTTCTTTTTCACTTAGTACTTCTATGTGATGAAAATAATCAATCAAACCCGATTTTTCTAATTTTCGTTCTTGATCTAATAAGTCGCCTTTTGTTGCAACAATTAACGTGTACTCTTTAGATAAGCTTTTTAAAACATCTTCAACGTCATCTAGCAAAATAATAGGCTTATTAATCATGTCTTTACCTATGCACAAAATCTCATTTATAATAGTATTAGATACAGAACCATTAGATAATTCTAAAGCCAATTCTATCATAGATAACACAAAACCTTTTACACCATAACCATAGGTTGGAAGATTTTTAATTTCCATCCTAAACAGTTCTTGATCTATTTTATTTGGTGTCTCATAATGCGATAACAGCTCACCTACTTGGGCTTCGGCTTCTCTAAAATAGGTTTCATTAACCCAAAGCGTATCGTCTGCATCAAACCCTATAACTTTTATGTTACTATAATCTATTTCCACAAACGCTTAGCTTTTTCTAAATCTTCTGGTGTATCTATCTCTACTCCTTGCACTTGAGTTTCTACCATTTTAATGCGCTTGCCATACTCTAAATATCTAATACACTCTATTTTTTCTGAGGCTTCTAAAAACTGCATAGGTAGCTTTGCAAAATCTAATATAGCATCTTTTCTAAATGCATAAATACCTTTGTGCTTAAAATAGCGTGCTCCAACATTTTTATCTCTCGCAAAAGGTATGGGACTACGAGAAAAGTAAAGTGCAAAATTATTTTGATCTACAATTACTTTTACTGTATTAGGATTATTAATTTCATCCCAATCTGTAATTTCTACCATTAACGATGCTAAATCAATTTCCTTTTTACTATCGCCTTTAAAAACCTCTAAAACTTTACGCAAGCTTTCGCGTTCTGTAAAAGGCTCATCACCTTGTACATTTACAACGATATCGCAGTCTACGTTAGCTACAGCTTCAGCAATTCTGTCACTGCCAGACTCATGTTCTTTTGTGCTCATAATCGCTTTACCACCATTAGTAATAATTTCATCATAAATAATAGCACTATCTGTAACCACATAGACCTCACTAAAAAGTTGTGTGGCTACAGTAGCTTCATAAGTTCTTAGAATAACCGATTTGCCTGCTAAATTTTGCATTAATTTACCTGGAAAACGAGAGGCACTATAGCGTGCCGGAATCATGGAAATTATCTTCATTACTATTTTTTAGAATGATTCAAAAATAAGGTTTTATGTCGGTTTAAACTTACCAGAGTTTAACTTTTTACAGCATTAAAAAGGCTACAATTAACAAAGACATCTCTATAAATGGCTCACTGTGGTAAAAAAAACTCAAAAATAAACAGATACAGCGAGCTCAATATCTAAAAGATACTTAAAAAAGGAGTTTAGTTAAACACTTAATTTAAATTATTTTCTACAAACATTTCATCTTTAAAACCTATAAGATATAACTTCTCTTTTGCACGTGTTACTGCTGTGTATAACCAACGTATGTAATCTTTATCCATGCCATTAGGCAAGTAAGGTTGCTCCACAAAAATGGTGTTCCATTGGCCACCTTGCGATTTATGACACGTTATAGCATAAGAGAATTTAACCTGTAAGGCATTAAAATATTTATTGTTTTTAACTCCTAAAAAGCGTTTGTAATTAGAACCTTCATTTTCATAATCTTTAGAGACCTCTTGGTATAAACGGTTAGACTCTTCGTAGGTTAATGATGCGCTTTCAACATCTATAGTGTCTAGCAGCAAAACCGTTTCAAAAGGTTTCATTTTAGGGTAATCTACCATTTGTACTTTAACTTCTGCAAACCTAAAACCGTATAATTCTTTAATACTAAAAATTTCTAAGACTTCTATAATATCACCATTTGCAATAAAACCAGCTTCTGTTGTAGGTTTTACCCAAAAGTAATTATTCTTAACCACCATTAAATAATCACCAGCAGACAGTTCTGTTTCATTAAACAAAATACGCTGACGTATTTGTTGATTATACATATTGGCGCGTTTGTTACTTCTTACAATTATAGCAGTTTCTTCATAACCTTCATTACTATACGCATCATTAATGGCATCCATAATTTCGTAACCATCTATAAGTCTAACAATATCTTTAAAAGGATTTACATTAAATTTAAAACTTTCATAAATAGTAGTTTCTAAAACAGCTCTAAGCTCTGTAGCATTATTTAAAATACCAGAGTCTAGTTCTTGTCTTACCACTTCATCTAGCTCTATACCTATTACGTCTTTATTATAATTTAAACTTAATTTATCTGCATCTAACGCCGGACTCAAATCTGATTTTACAGGTGGCAACTGTGCTTTATCACCTATTAGTAAGAGTTTACAGTTTTGACCAGAATAAATGTATTGCATTAAATCATCTAAAAGCGATCCGTTTTCAAATAATTTAGAGTCTGATGGAGTATCTGGTATCATAGATGCTTCATCAACAATAAAGATGGTATTTTTATGTTTATTTGGCTGCATTACAAATTTTACACCACCGCTTTTTTCTTTTTTAGGAAAATATATTTTTTTATGAATTGTAAATGCTTCTTTTTTTGAGTAATTAGAAATCACCTTAGCAGCACGACCTGTAGGTGCTAATAAAACTGCATTTTTCTTTGCATGCCATAAGTTTGAAACTATAGTACCGACAATGCTTGTTTTACCGGTACCTGCATAACCTTTTAAAAGGTAAACAAGATTTGGTGAGGTATCAAAAATAAATTGAGATAACTGCATTAGCACCATATCTTGCTTTGATGTTGGTGCAAACGGAAATTTAGATTTAAGTAGTGTGTAAAATGCGGATGCATTTGTAATCATAAGAAAAAATATATAAAGCAATATACCATTATTCTCTATTCTTAACCGCATAGAAATAATTTACTTCTTTAATTTAATGTTTTTTATTTAGATAGTTTTTACGAACAAAAAAAAATTGTAGATTTGCGATAGACCTAATTAATAAAATCTAGTATGAAAGTAATTATAGCAATTGTAGTTATTATAGCGTTAACCATTCTTATTGTTTGGCTAATAGACAAATTTGTTCCTAAAAAGCTAAAACCAGCAATAAACTTAGTGCTTTGGGCATTAATTATATTTTTAGGCTATTTAACTTTTATGTCTGTTTATAAAGAAATACAGTTTAACCAACTTAAAGACAAACGTTACAAAGTTGTTATAGAGCAATTAATAGATATTAGAGACACACAATTAGCTTATAAAGAAGTAAATGGTGAGTATGCAAGTTCTTTTGAAAAATTAATAAAATTTGTTGATTCTGCTAAAGTGCCAATTACACAACGAAGAGATAGTACTGTATTAGATGAAGAGAGAACAAAAGCTTTTGGTGGTGTAGAAACTATGAAGACAATTACTTTAATTGATACTTTAGACTACTACTCTGTTAAAGATTCTCTTTGGAAAGGCCCAGACCAAAATCGTTACAAAACAATGATGAATGTTAGTGTTGGTAAAGCAGGCGCTAAATTTAAATTAGAATCTGGTAAACTAGACGATATTTCAGTGTTTGCAGTTTATGCAACTAAACAAGATATTTTAGACGGTGAAGACCAATACCTAATAGAAAAAGAAAAACAAGCCTTTTCTGTAGCTGGTGTAAAAGGACCAACTGTAAAAATAGGTTCTATGGAAGAGGTTAACACCAACGGAAATTGGGGTAAAGATCTTTCAAACAAACAGTAATTTTGATAAAAAATAATATTAAGGATTTGTCCATTCAAATTAATTTGAATGGACTTTCTTTTTGTGTTTTAAACAGAACCTCAAATACTATTGAGTATTTACACGCTATAGAATTTGAACACCGTTTAAACCCTAATACTGTTCTCAACCAACTTAAAGAAGAGTTAAGTAGTAATACCGTATTTTCTGAAGACTTTGATTCTGTGCTAATAATTCATCAAAATGAATTATCTACATTAATACCTAAAGACTTATACAAAGACAACCTAAAAGCCGATTATTTAAAGTTTAATTCTAAAATTCTTAAAACAGATTTTATAACCGAAGATGCTATTACCATTAACAATAGTGTAAACGTTTATGTACCTTATGTAAATATAAACAACTATATTTTTGATACGTTTGGCGCCTTTGTTTACAAACACGCATCTACACTATTAATAGACAATCTGTTGCAACAACTAATACAAAGCGAAGACACTACTATTCATATTAATGTAAATAAAAGTACTATTGAAGTCGCTGTTGTAGAAAAAAACAAATTGCAGCTCGTTAACACATTTGATTACCACAGCAAAGAAGATTTTATGTATTATGTTCTATTTGTTTTTGAACAATTAAAATTAGATGTAGAAACATGCCAAGTAATGTTAAGTGGTAAAATAGATGAAAATGACGAACTTTACAGTATTCTTTACAATTACATAAGACACATTAAAATTATAAATTTAACTTATAATTTTGAAATTGCAAAGCACATACAAAACACTAATTTACACCATCATTATTTAATATTAAACTCCTTTTAATGCGCATTATATCTGGTTTATACAAAGGTCGAAGAATTACAGCACCAAAAAAGCTACCGGTAAGACCCACCACAGATATGGCTAAAGAAGCCTTATTTAATATTTTAAATAATCAATATTATTTTGATGATATCTCTGTTTTAGATTTATTTTCTGGCACAGGTAATATAAGTTATGAATTTGCCTCTAGAGGCACCAATACAATTACAGCAGTAGATGCTAATTTTGGTTGTATTAAATTTATAAACGCAACTGCTGAGTCATTTGAAATGGCTATAAATACGATTAAAAGTGATGTTTTTAAATTTTTAGAAAAATCGAAACAAAAGCATAGCATTATTTTTGCAGATCCGCCTTATGATTTTGAATTAGAGGTCTTTTCTAAAATACCAGAGTTGGTATTTAAAAACGAATTACTTGAAGCAGAAGGTGTACTAGTCGTAGAGCATTCTAAACATACCGATTTAAGTAATTTAGAATACTATTCGTATTCTAAGGGTTATGGCGGAAACGTTTTTAGTTTTTTCACTTTAAAATAAACCAAAAAGAAAGCCTTTTGAAAAAAATCAAAAGGCTTTTTTAGTCAAGTAGATCTATAAGCCGAATTCTGTATATCTTGAATTTATTTTAAGATTTCTCCCAATACAAATTCAATCTACCCTTATCATTTATCTACGTTTACTATTACTAGCAAACTTTAGCTGCCCACCCTCCAACAATCGAGCGTGCAGCCCTCAAGCGTTGGTATACATGACATTGCACCACATAGAGTTTACCTGGTTTCACTACAGCATTACCTGTACATACTTTCTGTTGCACTTTTCCTCACCTTTCGGCGGATGGCTGTTAACCACTATGATTGCACTATGGTGTTCGGACTTTCCTACCCTAAATAAATTTAGAATCGATAAGGCAATCTACTTGCGCGCAAAAGTACACAAATTGTTAATAACTCATATTAAATTTAATACTTCATAAACGGCAATTCATTGGTTATTCTTAAATTTGTAATGCTTAAGGTTTAGCATTAAAAAGATGCTGAATTAAATTCAGCATAAAATGGAGCATTTTGTAGTATCAGCGCGTAAATACAGACCACAAATCTTTAAGGATGTTGTAGGCCAGCAGGCTATTACAAACACATTACTACATGCTATTGAAAACAATCATTTAGCGCAAGCATTATTATTCACAGGTCCACGTGGTGTTGGTAAAACTACATGTGCACGTATTTTATCTAAAATGATAAATAGTGATGTTAATACAAGTGAAGATGAAGATTTTGCATTTAATATTTTTGAGTTAGATGCGGCTTCAAATAATTCTGTAGATGATATTAGAAGCCTAACAGACCAAGTACGTATACCACCTCAAGTAGGCAAATACAAAGTGTATATTATTGATGAGGTACACATGCTATCTCAATCTGCATTTAATGCTTTTTTAAAGACTTTAGAAGAGCCACCAAAGCATTGTATTTTTATACTAGCTACAACAGAAAAGCATAAAATTATACCAACAATTTTATCGCGTTGTCAAATATTCGATTTTAAACGTATTACAGTAACAGACGCTAAAGAATACCTAAAGTATATTGCAAAAGAGCAAGGTATAACTGCAGAAGACGATGCGTTACATATTATAGCTCAAAAAGCAGACGGTGCTATGAGAGATGCCCTTTCTATTTTTGATAGAGTGGTGAGTTTTTCTGGCAAAAACCTTACAAGACAAGCCGTTACCGAGAATTTAAATGTGCTAGATTATGAAACTTATTTTACAAGTACAGACTTAATATTAGAAAATAAAATACCAGACTTACTCGTACAATTTAACTCTATATTATCTAAAGGCTTTGATGGCCACCATTACATCGCAGGTTTAGCCTCACACTTTAGAGATTTAATGGTATGTAAAAATAATACCACAATAGCATTATTAGAAGTTGGTGATGATACTAAAATAAAATATGTAGAACAATGCCAAAAGACCTCAAATGGGTTTTTAATGAAAGGTATTGAGCTTGCTAATGACTGCGACTTAAAATACAGAAGCAGTAAAAACCAACGCTTACTCGTTGAGCTTACACTGATGCAATTAGCCTCTATCACTTTTGATGGAGAAAAAAAAAACACTAAGCACTTCATAATACCACCTTCTTACTTTAAAGCTAAGGGAATTATACCAATACCAGTAAAAAAACCTGAAATTGCTACTGCGGTAGAAAAAGGTCAACCTCAAATAACGCCTAGAGTCGCTGTAGAAGCAAAAATAAATACCCTTACAAAAGCGGCAACAATACCAAAAATCTCAATTAATAATCCCAAAAAGGTTACATCTGGTTTATCATTAAAAAGTATAAGAGAGAAAAAAGAGCATCTTATACGACAAATGGATGTTGTTATAGATGAAAATGACTTACCCAAAGAACCTGTAACGCAAGAAGCCTTAACAAAAGCTTGGCAAGAGTATACCCTTGTAATGGACCGTAAAGGTGAAAAAATTATGGCTTCTATTTTACAAATGGATTTGCCAAAATTAAAGGGCACCACATTGCATTTAACATACTCTAACAATACCAATAAAATAGAAGTTGAGCGCGCAGAGTTTCCTTTATTGGCTTACCTAAAGAAAAAACTACTTAACTACGATCTAAAATTACATATTACAGTAAACGAAGAAATTGCGAAAAAATACGCTTTTACACCACTAGAAAAGTACGAAAAACTAAAAGAGAAGAATCCAAGTATAGAAGTACTTAGAAAAACGTTTGGGCTAGATGTTTAATACCATATAACAAACTTTTACAAACCTTATTAATTAAGATAGAGCTTAATAAAAACAAGCATACTTTAAAAAATACGCTAAAGACCACATGAAAAAGACAATACTCTTAATATTACTATTTTTTGTTGTGTTAACTAATTGCGATGGAAAAAAATCTAATAACAACTCTTTATCTGAGAGTGTACAAGAATTTAACAAAGATTTTAAAGCAGAGGTTATAACATACCAGCCAAAAGATTATATAGAAATTGAGGTAGATACGCTCTTAAGCAATGGTTATAATGTTAAAATAAAAACATATACAGATCTTAATAATAGTGTGGTTTTTTCAAAAATTGTAGACACTATAAATTACAAAACATACCACAGAAATTACAAGTTTGACATTAGAGTAGAAAAACATGGCAAATTAATTTTTAAAGAAACGTTTGATAAGGTAAAAGCGAATAAAAAAATGGACTATAAATCTAATTTAGCTACAGATTCACCCTTGTATAACTTTAATGAATTAGCCATTTTAAAATCTATTGAAGTTGATGATGAGCCTTCAATAAAAGAGCGCGTAATGATAAATTTAATGTATGCAATACCAAATACAAAAAGGTATGCTTTACATACATTATTTATAAATGATAATGGTACATCTAATGCTGTACACGTAAAAATAAATTGATGATGTTAGGACTAAAATTACCAACAGACCCACGTTGGGTGAATATCGTAGAAAAAAATATTGAAGAAATTCTTATCGACCATGCATATTGCGAACAAAAAGCTGCGAGTACTGCCATATCCTTAATTGTTAGTTTTCCAGAATATACAGAACTTGTTCAAGAAATGACCGAATTAGTTAATGAAGAGATGAGTCATTTTAAGATGGTACACGATAAAATTGTAGAAAACGGTTGGACGTTAGGTAGAGATCGCAAAGATGACTATGTTTTAGCGCTTTTAAAGTTTTTCCCTAAAGGTGGTAGCAGAACCACTCAACTTGTACATCGTTTATTGTATGCCGCTTTAATAGAGGCAAGAAGTTGTGAACGTTTTAGATTATTGTCTGAAGAATTAGAAGACAAAAAATTAGCTAATTTTTACCGAAAACTTATGATAAGTGAAGCCGGACATTACACTATGTTTTTAAACTTTGCTCGTAAATATGGTGACCGAAAAGAAGTAGATGAAAAGTGGTCGCAACTATTAGACTTTGAGGCTGAGATTATGAAAAACTTAAGTAATAAGGAGACTATACACGGATAATTTTTTGCAAATATTAATAAAAGGCTAAAATTTTGCTATTAAAAAACATAGCCTTAATACAGATGTATTAAGGCTATTATTATTAGTTAAATAGTAGTTATATTTTTATTCCAAAACCAAATTGTATCACATGGTTTTTAGCTTCTAAACCGACTTGGTCTTCATCTAAGATATTGGTAAATCCGTAGGTTACTCTTGCATCTATAAACAACTCTTCTGTAATCATATATTCTACACCTGCTAAACCAGAAATCACAAATGTTGAGAAACCATCTCTACTTTTCCATGTTTTTAAAGCCACTTGTGGACCTGCACCAATAGTTAATCTGTCAGACAAAGAGAACCTTAATTGTACAGGTACCTGAAGATAATCTGCTCTTAAGTCTTCATCTTTACCACCTTCTGCAGACCATTGTAATTCTGCTAATACAGAAATAGTATCTGAAAATCCATAATCTACAAAACCACCAAAGGCAAAACCATTACGGTACTTATTTTCAAAATTTGCATCTGGTTTAAAATCTAAGTTAGAAATGTTAAGTGCGCCTCTTACGCCATATTTTACATCTTGAGAAAACCCAGATATTGTAACACTTATAACAACTAATGCAAGTAAGATTTTTTTCATAATAATAACAAATTGGAGATGTTTAAACTATTTTTAATGTTGGCTCAAATATAGATAAAAAGCTTATATAAAAACAATTATACTTTTACACTTGGTATAGTTTCGTAATACATACTCTTTATAATACCATCTGAGAGTCCTATTTTAGGTACATAAATATCTTTAGCACCACTCCATTTCATAGCAGATAAATAAATTCTTGTGGCTGGTATAATTACATCTGCTCTATCTTGATTAAGGTTTAACCTAGTAATTCTCTCTTCATAAGAATAACTTTGTAGCATCTTATAATAACTAGTTAAATAAAAATATGTTAGTGGTTTACCTAAATCTTTACCCGATATTTTAAATATCTTATTAATGTTACCACCAGATCCTATAAGTTCTATTTTATAGTAGTCTTTTGTGTTTTCTTTAATCCATGATTCAAGTTCTTGCCAAGTCTCATTTTTTACAATATCGTTAAGTAACCTTACTGTACCTATTTTAAAAGATTTAGATTTTATTTTTTCACCGTTATGTATAATAGAAAACTCAGTACTACCACCACCAACATCTACATAAAGGTATGTTTTATTCGGATCTATAAATGTATTTAAATCTGTAGCTGCAATTATTGCGGCTTCTTCTTCGCCGTCTATTATATCTATTTTAATACCAGTAGTTTCAAATATATCTTTTGATAACGCTTCACTATTAGAGGCTTCTCTCATAGCTGATGTAGCACATGCTTTATAACGAGCAACACCATGAGATTTTATAAGCAAGCTAAAAGCCATCATGGTATCTAACATACGCTTTTTGTTATACTCAGAAATTTCTCCATTAATAAAAACATCTGCACCTAAACGTATTGGCACGCGGACTAATGAGTTTTTTTTAAAAACAACAAGTTCATTATCTTGCTCTATAATATTAGAAATTAATAATCTTACAGCATTAGAACCGATATCTATTGCAGCATATTTGTTTATTTTAAGCATATTACTTTTCTAGTTTTCTTAGATAATAGTCATAAGTTTCAAATTGTGAACGCATCTTTTTCTTATTGTTTACTCGGTATCTATTATCTTGACTTTCATTTATTATACGTGCTTTAACATTATCGCTCCAACAAATCTCAAATAAATCTTGTAGCTCTTCTTTAATATCTTTGTCATAAATAGGACAACTCACTTCTACTCTATTTTCTATATTTCTAGTCATCCAATCTGCTGATGATATATAAATTTTAGGACTTTCATTGTTACAAAACATATAAAGACGCGTATGTTCTAAAAATTTGTCTATAATACTAATGACTTCAATATTTTCGCTCATCCCTTTTACACCAGGCACTAAGCAACAAAGCCCTCTAACAATCATTTGTATTTTAACACCTGCTGAACTTGCTTCGTAAAGTTTATCTATCATTTTATAACTACTAATACTGTTTAGTTTTAGTTTTATATAGGCTGGTTTACCTTTTTTTACATTTTCTATTTCTGTATCTATTAATGCAAAAAGTTTAGAAGTTGTGTAATGTGGCGAAGTTATTATGTGCTTGTATCTGTTAATTTTATAGTTAACTTCAAAAAAGTTAAATACTTTATTAATGTCTTTTAAAAGTTTTGAGTTTGCTGTTAATAATGTAAAATCCGTATAAAACTTTGCTGTAGATTCGTTAAAATTACCAGTACTTATAAAACCATATCTTACTAACTTATTATTTTCTTCTCGCTCTATAACACACATTTTACTATGTACTTTAAGACCTGTAACACCAAATAACATATTAACACCTGCAGCTTGCATTTGTTCTGCATAGTTAATATTTGCCTCTTCATCAAAACGTGCTCTAAGCTCTATTGAAACTGTAACTTTTTTTCCGTTTTTTGCGGCATTAATTAATGAACTTGCAACATGAGAAATTTGAGCTAATCTATAAATAGTAATTTTTATAGTCTTAACCTTTGGGTCTAATGCCGCTTCCCTTAAAAACTTAACCACATAAGAAAATGTATGGTATGGTGCATATATTAAGTAATCTTTCTTGGCTATAGTCTTAAAAATACTTTCTTCTAAACTTAAGCCTTTAACTGGTAATGGTTTTATTTTATTATACAATAAATCTTTCCTTCCTAAACTCGGAAAATCCATATAATCTCTTCGGTTATGGTAACGACCACCAGGAATAATACTATCCTTTTTGTCTATTTCCATTATATCTAATAAGAAATCTAAAGTATCTCTATCTATGTTTTTATCATAAACAAAACGAACAGGATCACCACTTTGTCTGTCTTTAACGCTCTCTGAAATTTTAGAAATAAAACTTTTACTTAGATCACTATCAAAATCTAGCTCACCATCACGTGTTATTTTAATCATGTGTGCGCTAATACTGTCATAATTAAAAATATTAAAAATATCATCTAAACAATAACGAATTAAGTCGTCTACCATTATAATGTAGTTTTTGCCATCCTTCATAGGAAGTACAACAAAACGATCCATGGCTTTAGATATTTCGATTAATGCAAATTGGTCTTTACCTTTTGAGTTAGACATCTTAATGGTAAGATAGGCCGCACTATCTTTTAGTTCTGGTATTGCTACATCTTCATTAAAAACGATAACCACCAAAGCAGGACTTACCTCTTCGTAGAAATAATTTTTTATAAAATTATGATGCCCTTCATCTATCTCATTTTCTTTGATGATGTATATATCTTGTTCTTCTAATTTATTGCCAATAGTTTCAAGTATCTCTAAACTGGTGCTTTGTTGCTTAATTACAATTTGTGTAATCTCTTCGAGTAAGTCTCCGGCTTTAATACCACCTAATTCACTTTTACCACCTTTACCTGCTTCATAAATACGCTTAACTGTAGCGTATCTTACTTTAAAAAATTCATCTAAGTTATTAGAAAAGATACCTAAAAACCGAAGCCTTTCTATAAGTGGCACTTGCTCGTCTGCAGCTTCTTGTAATACACGTGCATTAAATTGCAACCAACTTAATTCTCTATTTATATAAATGTTTTTATCTTTTATCATTCTTTTAATTCCTTAGGTGTAATTATAAACTCTGTAATACCTTGGCCTAAATCGTTCCAATTATCTATTTCAAAATTTATCTTAACTAAACCACTCGTTGGAAGATTATCAATAAACACCGACCCAAATATATTAGAAATAGAAGTAAACGCATGGTTATGACCAAAAATCATTACCGTATTTAAATTATTTTTTAAAGCCTTTATTATAGAAATGACGTTTTCACCACCAAAATCATATAAATCATCCATTTTTACAACCTTATTTTCGTTATAATTAACTGTTTTACAGAAGATTTTACATGTACTATGTGCTCTTTTAGCTGTGCTAGATAAAATTTTATCAATAGTAATTTGATGCGTATTTAAGGCTTTTGCAACTAATAACGAATCGTTCTCACCTCTTGTTTTTAAAGGTCTTTCTTTGTCTTTAACATCATTTTCCCATGACGATTTTCCGTGTCTAATTAATACTAATGATTTCATATTTTACCGATTAAATGCGAATTATCGCGACAAAAGGTTGCGTATTTTCGTTTTAACGATTAAATTGCCACCTTAACTCGAATGTTTGTTAATCATTTTAGTTATGAGTTATTTTATTTATGTAAATTTAATATAAATGACCCCAAATTAAAAATATTAATACTATCATTCAATATTACATTTACTTAAATAAACTTCCCTCAATTTAAGCAAAAGAATAAATAAAATGCTATTTAATAGATAGTTGGCATACTATACATTCATTAGTTCCAACTTGACATTTTTATAACATTGTAGACATTATTAGTTATATCTATTAATATGAGAAATAAATACAATTGTATTTCTGTAGTTAACATAAGTAAAGCCTTAATTATAGCGCTTTTTGTTATTTTACCTAATTTGTTAATTGCCCAAGTAAATTCGCAGGCACCTTCTATACAGAGTGGTGTAACGTTTCAATGGTCAGATAATCAAAACGCGTCGTTAAACAATCCTGCAACGATAGAGTCTGTAACCATTAATGGTTTAGAATACAATACGTTTGTTGTTCCAACAAGTTATAGAATGACCATTCTAGGTCCAGACGGACACAATCCTAATAGAATAAATAAAAATGGTGAAATTTTACCCGGCAATAGTGGTTCTGCAAGTTGGATAACAAATGCAACATCTGCTTTTCAAGATAAAAATTTGAATCATTATTTTATTTCAAATCAAAACGGTAGAAGTATTTGTTCAGATTCAATAGGAGCTCTAACAACTGATGCTCAAAAACAAACTATTTATTATAGTCCAGCTATTCCGTCTAACGCAGAGGCAGTTTTGGCGGTTACTGAAAGAGGTGGTAACAATTGTTTTTTGCTTAAAATATGGGGAATACCAGCTGCTGGTGGAGTAGAGCAAGAACTTGGAGAAACCTTTGTTAGAAATGTTGGTGATTATCGAGATTGTACATTTGCACCTCCTGTTAATGGTTCAGACTATTGGAGATCTGGACGCTGTAATGAAAATGGTCAAAACATTGGTATTGGCTTATTTTATTTAGATGCTATTGCTGAAACAGGTTCGAAAATCACAAAAATAGAATTCATAGCTGCAACTAAAGATCATGGTGATGGTAAATTCTTTATTTTACAAAAATATGCGGTAGATCAGGAATCTATGAATTGTATAAATGTCGAATACCAAGGAGACTTAAATATACATAATAATGTACCTGACAACTCAATTTATAGCATAGAAATAGCGCCATCGCCTGCTGGCCAGTCATTTACTTTAAATCCAAATGGTACATATAACTATATTCCACCAACAGGTTATATTGGTGATGTAACTTTTACATATAGAGTTTGTTTACCTGCACCAAACACAGGCGTTTGCGATACAGCCAATGTAACTATTAACTTTGTGGCTCTACCAGATGCACCAGAGATTGATATTAGCTGTAG
>JAOEWO010000027.1 GCA_028383925.1 Winogradskyella sp. | reverse complement strand
TAAAATGCGCATGCACTTCATTATACATATCTTCTGCACTTATTACAGGTTTTATACAAACACTTTTATTTTGAAGTTTTTGATGTGTTGGACCTGTAACCAAAATTACCTCAGCACCAAGATTTGCTGCTGCATTTGCAATCTCAAATCCCATTTTTCCGCTAGAATGATTCCCTATAAAACGTACGGGATCTAAAGCTTCATACGTTGGACCCGCAGTAATTAAGACGCGTTTACCAATTAAAGGTAGTTGTTGTAATATGTCTTGCTCTATAAAACTTATAATGTCTTTAGGCTCTGCCATACGGCCTTCACCAACCAAACCACTAGCTAACTCGCCTGTGCCTGCTGGGATTAGTTTATTACCAAAAGATGTAAGCTTATTAAATGATGCTTTTGTAGATGCATGTTTATACATGTCTAAGTCCATTGCTGGTGCAAAATATACATCGCATTTTGCAGAAAGATACGTGGCTAAAAGTATGTTGTCACAAACACCATTGGCCATTTTAGACATTGTGTTTGCTGTTGCAGGTGCAATAACAAATAGATCTGCCCACAAGCCTAATTCTACGTGATTATTCCATACCTGGTTATCATCTGCCTCGTCTATAAAAGAAGAATAAACTGGGTTCTTAGATAATGTAGAAAGTGTAAGTGGTGTAATAAATTCTTTAGAAGCAGGCGTCATAACGACTTTAACGTTAGCGCCCGCTTTTATGAATAACCGAACCAAGCTGGCCGATTTATATGCGGCAATACCAGCAGTAATGCCTAATAAAATATTTTTGTCCTTTAGAATAGACATCTAAGGCTTATTGTTGAGTGTCCTCAGTATTTCTATGGTAAATTTTATTATCTAACCATTCTTGAACAGCTAAAGCGTGTGGCTTAGGCAATTTTTCGTAAAACTTAGAAACTTCTATTTGTTCTTTGTTTTCAAAAATCTCTTCTAAACTATCGTTATAGGTTGCAAACTCTTCAAGCTTATCAATTAACTCACGTCTAATATCTGTGTTAATTTGCTCTGCGCGTTTAGCGATAACAGAAATAGCCTCATAGATATTATCTGTTGCTGCATCAATTTCATTTCTGTTGTAAGTTATAGAACTTACAGGGGCGTCAGTCTTTTTTAAATCCATTTGTATTATGATTAACTTTTAATAGTAAAAGTATTTAACTCTTGTTTTAATTCTTCATTTAACCTATTTGCATCTTCCATAAACTCAGAATCTGGAAAGGTCTTCTTAAATGTATTGTAATACGTAATAGCAGTATTTAATCGTTCTTCTTTAAGCTCAACGACACTTCTCATTGCTAAATTGTATGCGGCATCTAATCTGTAATACATAGCCTTGTTTCTTAACGACGTGCCAGGAAAATCGAACAGGAAATTATTAAACGAATTTACAGATGCTTTATAATCTTTAATTAAATCGTATTGCTTTGCTATTTCAAAAGCCTTTCGTTCTAGTTTAAAATCTAATTCTTTAACTATAGCATTTGCTTCTGGTAAAAATTCAGAATTTGGGTATGCATTTACAAAGAGTTGTAATTTCTCTATGGCTTCTACCGTTTCCTTTTGTTCTTTAGAATACACAGGTGACAAATAATAATACCCTTTTGCTTCTAAAAAGGCTGCTTCTTGTAACTTTTCACTATCTGGATAACTTCCAATAAACCTATTAAAATGGTAGCTAGCAATGTAGTATTCACCCATTTTATAAGAACACATAGCGTGCATGTAAGTTAACTTTTCTGCTTGTGGCTTCCCTCTATATTTAGCTAGAATCTGAGTAAATAAGCGGTGTGCCTTACTCCATTTACCAGCTTCAAATAACTCGGTACCCACTTTAAACTTCTCTGCAGTATCCTCAGACTTTAATGTCTTTTGAAAATCACTACAAGATATCATTAAGATACTTATAAATAGTATGTAAAGTGCTTTCTTCATAAATTTTAAACAGAATGCAAAAGTATGCATTATTAACGGATTTTAAAAACAAAAGTTATATGCTAAAATATGCCTTGTTTTAATGGCATAGATTAATTTAAATTAAGTTTAACTTTTATCTAATATTTCTAAAGCTTCTTTTATGTTTTTTTTTAAGCGCTTCTGTAGCTTCAACTAATGGTAATCTCACATAAGACTCTGATATTTTTAATGCTTTAAGAACAGCTTTTATGCCTGATGGATTATTCTCAGAAAATATAAGATTAATTATTGGCATTAAACTGTATTGAATCGCGTAAGCCTTCTCTGGCTGTTTAGCAAGACCAAGTCGTATCATATCTGTAAAGTCTTTAGAAATGGCCTGCCCTATTACAGAAATAACACCAGAGCCACCGGCTAAAGTAACACTTAATGCTAAATCATCATCACCAGAAATAACATGAAAATCTTTAGGCTTAATTCTTAATAACTCTAAATATTGACTCATTTTACCTGCGGCTTCTTTTACGGCAATAATATTATCAAAATCGTTTGCTAATCTTACAATGGTTTGAGGCAGCATATTAGATGCTGTTCTACCTGGTACGTTATATAAAATTATAGGTTTTGACGATGCTTTAGAAATCGCCTTAAAATGCTCATAAATACCTTCTTGTGTTGGCTTACTATAATAAGGCGACACAGATAATATGGCATCTATTGCTGATAGGTCAGAGGTTGTTATCTCATTAATAATCGCTTTTGTATTATTACCACCAATACCTAAAACCAATGGTAATCTCCCATTATTTACCTTTGCAATAAATTTAACCAATTCATTTTTCTCATCCATAGATACCGTAACACTCTCACCTGTAGTACCACTAATAACTAGATATTCTGTTCCGTTTGCTATATTATGCTCAACTAATTTTTTTAAAGCATCAAAATCTATGCTTAAATCTGCTTTAAAGGGTGTAATTAATGCAACACCAGTACCTGTAAAATTGGTCATTATAATTTATTTAGGATGTTTAAATATTTTTTAAATTCTGTTTTAAATGTACTAATATCTGTTGGTTTTACATCTATTATTAAATCATACAAACGTTCATCTCTTCTAGACAAACCAACTTTAAAATTAGCATTAGATAATGCTGTTATTAGATTTAGGTATAAAGATTCGCTTTTGTAATAGCTTATTAAAACATCAAAATCTTCATTTAAAAAATCTTGTAAATCTATACTATTTATTTTGCCTTTCCACCCAAAATCTTTTGGACTTATATGGGTTTCCCATTGACTACCAATAAATTTATCATCTGTAGTAAACGCAATAATTTTGTGCTTTGGAGATGTTAAATCTAGGTCTTTAAAATACGCTCTAAATTCATCAAAATTATCAAACTCTACGCTATTTAATAAAACTGCAATTGTTTTTACCTTATTATTATTTACAGCAATTTTACGCGCAAACAACAATTTGTTTACATATTTTTGAATTGATTTTTCTTTAAATACTTTTAAAATCATTTACCTTTAGGCTTTGCGTAAATTTAACAAAAGCACGCTTAATTATTAGCTAACAAATCATAAGTTATTCAATGACTATTAAACATATTTTAAAACTCTGTTTCGTTCTTCTTATTGTATCGTGTAATGAAGACTATCAACTCACTAAAATAAAAGGAGAAAGATTAGAAATAAACGAAACCATCTTAGGAGATAAAGCCATTGAAGCTTACATTAAGCCTTACAGAGAAAACGTAAACAAAAATTTAGATAGCGTTATTGCCTTTGCACCTAACACGTATTCTAAAAGTGATGGTGACTTAAATACCGCAATTGGTAATTTAATGGCTGATGCCGTTTATAGTGAAAGCAACCCCGTTTTTTATAAACGAACACAAAAAAATATTGATTTTGTACTTCTTAATCATGGTGGTATTAGAGCCATCATTTCAAAAGGAAATATTACAGCAAGAACTGCTTACCAGGTAATGCCTTTTGATAACTCTGTAGTTGTAGTCGCTTTAAAAGGAAAGCAAATTATTGCATTGACGCAATATTTAGCAGCTGCAAAACGTGCGCACCCTGTTTCTAAACAGTTTCAATTAACACTTAATAAAGATAATACTATAAAACAGGCTACTATTAAAGATGCACAAATTAAATTAGATAAAACCTATTACTTAGCCACAAACGATTACCTCTATAATGGTGGTGATAGAATGGATTTCTTTCAACCTAACGATAGTCTTTATGTCTTAGATTATAAAATAAGAAATGTACTTATAGATTATTTTCATAAAATAGATACATTAAACCCTCAAATAGATAACCGTTTTATTAAACTAAAAGATTAACATCTTATAAGCTTATACTAAACATATATTATTAACAGTATGTCTCTGTTAAAAAACATTAAACACTCCAAATGAAAAGAAGACAGTTTATTCAACAATCTGCAGCAGCTACAGCAATAGTTGGTGGTTTAGGCTTACAATCTTTTACCTCGGCAAAAGCAAAAAAAATTACCATTTTACACACTAATGATGTGCATAGCCATATAGACCCTTTTGGGCCTGATGATGGCAGAAACGCTAATAAAGGTGGTGTTGCAAGACGTGCAACTTTAGTAGAATCTCTAAGAAAAGAAAACCCAAACACCCTACTACTAGATGCTGGTGATATTTTTCAAGGCACACCTTATTTTAATTATTATGGCGGAGAACTAGAATTTAAATTAATGAGCATGCTTAAATATGATTTGGCCACCATAGGTAATCATGATTTTGATAATAGTATTGATGGATTATATGCACAATTACCACATGCCAATTTTGATTTTGTTTCTGCAAATTATGATTTCTCTAACACCGTAATGGATACGCATGTAAAACCTTATAAAATTTTTATTAAAAATGGAATTAAAATAGGTGTATTTGGGCTAGGTATACAATTAGATGGTTTGGTTGATAAAAAAATGTATAAAGAAACAGTTTACAATGATCCTATTGAAGTTGCACAAGACATGTCTAGAATCTTAAAGGAAGAACAGCTTTGCGATTTGGTAATCTGCTTATCGCATATTGGGTATTTCTACAAAAACAGTCCCAATCGTGTATGCGATTTAAGTCTTGCAAAAGCAACAAAAGACATTGACCTAATAATAGGTGGACACACCCATACATTTTTACCAAAACCAACAATAGAAAAAAACAGTATCGGAAAAAATGTGCTTGTTAACCAAGTAGGAGCTTACGGCTTGTATTTAGGCAAAGTAGACTTTTATTTTGAAGCTGGTAAAACTACCAAAGCAGAAGGAGCAACACTAATTGTTTAATTTTATTTGTAAGTTATTTAGGTACAAGCGTCTAATGCTTTAACTAAACAGTCTAAATTACTTATGAAAGCTCATAAATTTATCTTAGTACTTCGTATTGCAGTTGCAATTATACTTATACAAACACTACGTTTTAAATTCACTGGTCATGAAGATAGCATTTATATTTTTGAAACCGTTGGCTTAGAGCCTTACGGAAGAATTGGTATTGGTATTTTAGAACTTATTGCTGGGCTACTTATTTTAATACCAAAAACAATTTGGATAGGTGCCTTTTTAACACTTGGAGTCATTGGAGGAGCTATAGTAATGCACTTAACACTTTTAGGTACAAATGTTAGAGGTGATGGAGGTGTTTTATTTTATACTGCTATAGCAACCTTTACATTAAGTGCTATTATATTATACTCACAGAAAAAAAGCATCCCTATTAATAGAATCTAAACCTCTTCTAAATACTCATCTACATAAGCTGGTTCTGGCCCTGTAAAAGCAACTTGAGATTGCAAATAGAAAAACACAAAAGCTAAAACTAAAAAGAAAGAATATATAAATACCAAATTACTATCATCTAATATGTAATAGTAGGCCAGTTGTATTATTTCTGAAAAAACAATACACATAGACCCTACTAATAATAACATAGATTTACTATCGTTTCTATACATGTAATTAATTAATGTTGAAGATAACAACACCATTATTACTGTGTTATAGAAAAACTCTAATGTGTATTCGTAATTTGTAAGTGCGTTTTTGGCTGTATCTGTAACTAAAACAACACAAAAAACATCTAATACTACCAAAATAATTATTGGTATTGTTAGCTCAGTAACTATTTTCTTAAAATTTAATTCTACAAGAACTCTAACAATTAAAAACAAGTACGCTAAAATAGATAACAAATTGGAAACATAATAATAGACGTTTATTTGGTGTTCTTTTATTTCTGGCATTAGCCAAGAAAATAAACTTACAATATGACCAAAAGTGAAGGTCGCTAAGAACCAAAAGAAATATTTTGTTTTGTTTTGCGTCCATTTATAATAAATAAACGTAAGTATTACAAGCATAAAAGTACTTGCAGCAGCACCCTCTACCTCATAGCCAAAACCTTGAAGTATTACAAAGACACCACCTAAAAGTAATAACAAAACTTTTAAGATTTTATTTAACAACATTATATTAATCCTTTTAACAAGACAAACATAACAAAAAAAAACATTTAAACGAATAAAAATACGTTTAATCGATAAAAATGATGTTTTTAAGTAAGAATTTACTTCAAAAAATGCAAAAATTCGTCTTCAGAAAGTATTGTAATATTTAAGTTTTCTGCTTTCTTACGTTTACTTGGCCCCATTTTATCGCCTGCTATTAAAAAACTTGTTTTAGATGAAATAGACGATGACACCTTACCACCATTATCTTCTATCAACTTTTTTAGATCGTTACGAGAAACCGTTTCAAACACACCTGAAACTACAAAAGTTTGTCCTTTTAATTTATCGGTTTGGTTAGCTAATTTATCTGCGGATATTTCTAATTGCACACCAAATGCTTTTAAGCGCTCTACAATGTGTTTATTTTCTTCAGATGAGAAAAACTCAACAACACTTTCTGCAATACGCTCTCCTATTTCATCAACTGTAACTAAATCTAAAATTGAAGCAAACATTAAAGCATCAATAGATTTGTAATGCTTGGCTAGTTTCTTAGCAACAGTTTCACCAACATATCTAATACCCAAACCAAATAAGACACGTTCAAAAGGAATTTTTTTAGAAGCCTCTACTCCATTAATTAAATTCTCGGCACTTTTTTCTGCCATGCGCTCTAACGGAACCACTTGCTGAACCGTTAATTCATACAAATCAGAATAATCGTTAATTAAACCCTCCTTTACTAATAAAGCAACAGTTTCACCTCCCAAACCTTCTATATCTAGTGCTTTTCTAGAGATATAATGCTGAATTCTACCTACAACTTGAGGCGGGCAACCGTGGTAATTAGGACAATAATGTTTTGCCTCGCCTTCTAAGCGCTTTAAAAGAGTTTCACACTCTGGACAATTAGTAGCATAAATAGTAGGCACTGAGTTATTAGGTCGTTTAGCTAAATCTACAGCAATAATTTTTGGTATAATTTCACCTCCTTTTTCTACAAAAACCGTATCTCCTTCTCTAATATCTAACTTCGCTATCTGGTCTGCATTGTGTAATGATGCACGTTTAACAGTGGTACCAGCTAATTCTACTGGTTGCAAATTCGCCACAGGTGTAATGGCACCTGTTCTACCAACTTGGTAAGTAATTTCATTTAATACGGTAGAAACTTGCTCTGCCTTAAACTTATAGGCCATTGCCCAACGTGGTGCTTTTGCCGTAAACCCTAATTCATCTTGTTGGTAAAGATTATTAACCTTTACAACAACACCATCAATTTCGTATGGCAAGTTATGACGCTCTTTGTCCCAATACGCAACATAATCTAAAACAGCAGCAATAGAATCTACTAACTTTGCTTCTTTAGGCACTTTAAATCCCCAAGACCTGGCTTTTTCTAAACCTTCAAACTGGGTAGAAATATTTAGATTATTCCCTTTTATACTATAAAGCAAACATTCTAAAGGTCTTTTAGCAACCTCAGCACTATCTTGAAGTTTTAAACTACCAGACGCAGTGTTTCTTGGGTTTCTGTATGGCTCTTCATCATTTGCAATGCGTTCTTCATTCATTTTTAAGAACCCTTCTATTGGTAGAATAATTTCGCCTCTAATATCAAAACGCTCAGGGTAATCGCCTGTTAATTGAAGTGGCACAGTATTAATGGTTTTTATATTTGCAGTAACCTCATCGCCTTGTACACCGTCACCGCGAGTTACAGCTCTTATCAGTTTTCCGTTTTCGTAAGTTAGGTTCATTGAAGCCCCATCGTACTTTAACTCACACGTATACTGAATAACACCGTCAACCATTTTTTTAATTCTAGATTCCCAATCGAGTAAGTCTTCTTTAGAATAAGAATTATCTAAAGAATACATTCTAAAATCGTGCACTGTTGTTTTAAAATTCTTTGTAATGGCGCCACCGACGCGTTGTGTAGGTGAATTGGCATCAAAAAACTCTGGGTGTTGCGCCTCTAAAGTCTGAAGTTCTTTTAGTTTTATATCAAACTCATAATCACTAATACTTGCATTATCTAAAATGTAGTAATTGTAATTGTGCTGGCGCAATTCGTCTCTGAGTGTCTTTATTTTTTGTTGTGTATTCATTATATATTAATCTCCGGTGTGAATATAAATGTACTTTGAACCATTCCAAGAGAGTAACCCTGAGGTGCCTTCGTCTTCTTGCATGTGCAAAGCAATGTTTATTAATTTAATTTGATTTGGCTCAATAATATCACCTGTTAAAGTATCTATTACAGTTTGATAAGCAATTTTTGAATTATCAACTTCAAATTTAGTATACCTAATATTTTCTAAAGCCGAACCCGCAATACCTAAGCCAATAACATAATAATCTGTTAGAGAATGAAAAAATATTAAGCCGGCTTTGTTATTACGCTTATTTCTTACTGGTAAAACGATATCTTCAATACCATCACCATTAAAATCAGCAACCAAATTGTTTTGTTTTATTTGATTTGTCATTAAGATTAAAGAATCTAATTTATTTGGTTTCAAATATTTTACAAATAATGCTTCGCTACTTATTGCTTTAATAGAATTAAAATTTTGGTGTAACGATACTGTATCAGTTGCGGTAACTAATGGTATAGCTTCTGGTGCCAATTGAATATCGTGTTCCACTCTTTTACAAGTAAAACAAAATACTAAAACTAATAAGAATATTGTTTTTTTCATAGCATGAGATTCCTGCTTTCGCAGAAATTTAAAGCCCCTCTTTATTTAACCATTGCGGCGCAGGTAATGGTTTGTAATTATTCATTTGCACTAATAAACCTTCAATACTAGCATCTACAACAACGGCGTCTAAGTTTTCTTGTTTTAAAAAGCCACGCGCTACCATCATTTTACATTGTGCTATTAAAGCATCGTAATACCCATTGGTATTTAAAATCCCAATGGGTTTAGTATGCAATCCTAATTGTCCCCAAGTTGTAATTTCAAAAAACTCATCCATAGTACCAAAGCCACCAGGTATAATTATAAAACCATCACTTTTTTCGTACATAATCACTTTACGATCGTGCATGTTATCTGTAATAATAAGTTCTGTAAGCTGGGTGTTAACTATTTCTTTGGTCTTTAAAAACACAGGGATAACACCAACAACAGTACCATTACCCTCTATAACACCTTTAGCCACTGTACCCATTATGCCTATTTTGGCTGCACCATAAACCAATGTTATATTTTGATTTGCAAAAGTTTTACCCAATTGGTAAGCCTCATTTACTATTTTACTATCATTACCTTGGCTACTACCACAAAATACCGCTATACTTTTCATTAATCTTTTAATGCTTTTAATACTCTGTCATTACCATTTAAATCTTTCAATAACTCTATATCTTTAAAATTAGCCTGTACAAGCAGTTGTTTGGTGTCTTCACCGAGGTATTGATTAATCTCAAAATAAAGCTTACTTTTTTGTTTTAAATTATTTATTGCAAAATTAGTAATTGCCTTGTAAAATATAAGTGGATTTAAATCGGTTACAAACAATGCCAAATGAGGTTCGTTTTCTAAAACATTAGGCTGTATTTCTTTCTTTTCGAGTTGTCTAACATAAGGCGGATTAGAAACAATAATATCAAACAGAAAGTCCGTTTCTGATAATTCATTATTTACTAAATTTAAAACCGTTGTAACTTCTAAAATATCGGCTTCAATAAAAGTGATATTAACAGCATTTAAAATTGCATTTTGTTTTGCAATTTTTAAAGCATCTTTAGAGATATCTAAGGCGTAAACCTGTGCATTTGGTAAATTTTTGGCTAAGCTAATCGCTATACAACCAGAACCTGTACCAATATCTAAAATTCTGAGTGGCTTTTTTACAGAACTAATTGCGTGTTCTTTTATTATGAGATCTACTAATTCTTCGGTTTCGGGTCTTGGTATTAGTACGTTTTCATTCACCTTAAATGTTAACCCATAAAATTCTGTTTCGCCTAGAATATACTGAATCGGTATTTGTTGTTTTAAATCCTCTAACAGTTTAAAAAAAACAGCTATCTCTGCCTTTGATAAAGTAAACTCTGGTTGTAATGTTAATTGAAAACGCGGAAAATTTAAATAATGCTCAGTCGCTAAAAAGAAAAAGCTATTTACCTCATCTCTGCCATAAATGGCATCTAGTGCTTTATAAAAAATATGTTGAATCTCTTTTAATACCACAATTATAAATCTTTAAGCATCCAAACTGTACAAGAGTAATGGCCTGTATTTCCCATAGGTTTATCAATAGACTCAAAGCCTGTTTTTTTGTACAATTCTCTTGCATCATCCATGTAAGGCATTGTTTCTAAATAGCATTGTGTAAAGCCAACTTGTTTTGCAAAATCTAAACATTTTGCCATCATTTTACTACCCAAACCTTTGCCTCTGGCTTGTGGCATAAAATACATCTTTTGCAATTCGCACACGCTACCTTTATAATTATCTAAAGCGGCAATGCCTGCACCACCCAAAATGTTATCACCATCTTCAACAACAAAATACGTTTTGGTTGGTTGGCTGTAAGTTTCTGTCATACAATCTAAGGCAGCATCCTCATAAGCTGTGCCAACTTTAGGCACACCCATTTCTATTAAAACAGAACGAATTGCCTTTGCGATTTTAGAATCATCTTCTCGTTTAATTTCTCGAATAACAATAGTATCTTTACACACTTAATTTATGTTTTTATGATGCCTGAAAGGATTGTTAATACTGTAATTGCAAGCATAGTCTAAAAAACAAACTTCTATTTAACTAAAAGTATATAGACTGTGCTCAATAAAACAGACGTGTTTTCAGATAACATCAAAAATACATATTAATACCATTTTATGCTTAAAAGAATTTTATTCATTTCGTTATTTTTTACACTAGTTTTTAACTGTAAGTTTACCGAGCAACCAGAGTTTACTGGTCTTAAAAACATAAAAATTGTAGACTCTAACCTACAGTCTATTACACTAAGTACAGATGCCCTATTTACAAACCCTAATGATGTAGGTGGTGTTTTAAAGACCGATAACTTAAAAGTTTATATAAACGACATTGAAGTTGCTTCTGTAATTGCAGATGAATTTAATGTACCATCAAAAAAGAATTTTGAAATTCCGCTAACCGTTATCGTTTCTACAGACCGTATTATAGATAAAAACAGCCTTGGTGGCCTACTAGGAAGTTTAATTTCGCAACGCTTAAAGGTGCAATACAAAGGTGAAATTAAATATAAAGTACTTGGGTATTCTTCTACTTATAATGTTGATGAGATACAAGAACTAAAAATTAAATTATAATTTGCAAAACCACGAAGTCTATATAAAAAGAGCATTACAAATTGCGAAAAACGGATTAGGTACCACAAGACCAAATCCGATGGTTGGTGCTGTAATTGTGTATAAAAACAACATCATAGGCGAAGGTTTTACAAGTGCCTATGGTGGTAACCATGCAGAAGTTAATGCCATAAATGCTGTAAAGGACAAAACACTATTATCTAAAAGCAAGTTATACGTGACACTAGAGCCTTGTAGTCATTTTGGTAAAACACCACCATGCTCTAACTTAATTATAGAACACAATATACCCCAAGTAATTATTGGTTGCGTAGACGATAACCCAGAGGTAGCAGGTAAAGGTATTGCTAAGCTAAAAGCTGCTGGCTGTAAAGTTACTGTTGGTGTTTTAGAAGCGGAATGCAAGCAACACCACAAACGTTTTTTTACATTTTACAACAAAAAACGCCCTTATATAATACTAAAATGGGCAGAAACTAAAGATGGTTTTGTTGCACCAATTTCTAAAAATGAACAAAAACCCGTTTGGATTACAAATACATACTCTCGTCAACTAGCACACAAATGGCGCGCACAAGAGCATGCTATTTTGGTGGGCACAAATACCGTTTTAGAAGACAACCCAAGTTTAACCGTTAGAGACTGGTGTGGCAAACAACCCATTAGAGTTGTTATAGACCGCACCTCTAAATTAGATGCTGATTTTAAAATTTTTAATACTGAAACTGAAACTATAAAAATTACGAATAGTGAGATAGATTTTAACCAACCTATAGCTATTCAAATAGCAGATTTACTTTACAAAAGGAATATCAATTCTATTATTATTGAAGGAGGAACACAAACCCTACAAACCTTTATAGATGAGAAACTTTGGGATGAAGCTCGCCTTTTTATTGGAGATGCTCAATTTAAAGAAGGTATAAAAGCACCGCTGCTAAAAGGACAATTAATTTCTGAGACTAAAATTAAAAACGATTTATTAAAGATTTATGCAAAAGATTAAAACCTTAATTTTTGATTTTGGTGATGTATTTATCAACCTAGATAAAGAAGGTGCTATGCAAAATGCACTCAGGTTATTTAAGCTTGATACTTTTGATGATGCGATGATTACCACTAACATAAAATATGAAATTGGTAAAATTTCTACTTTAGAGTTTATAGAATTCTATGCCTCTAAGTTTCAAAATTTAACCAAAAATCAAATTATTTAAGGTTGGAATTACATTATTAAAGACTTCCCAAAATACAGATTAAACTTCATTAAAGATTTAGCCTTAAAAAAAGACTATAAATTAATCTTACTTAGTAACACTAATACGATGCATATAGATTATATAAAAGAGAATGTCTCATTTTATGACGAGTTTAAAAACTGCTTTGATGCCTTCTACCTATCTCAAGTCATACACTTAAGAAAACCAAATGCTAATATTTTTGAATTTGTATTACAAGAAAATAACCTAGTGGCAGAAGAATGTCTTTTTATAGATGATACAAAAGAAAATACAGATATTGCAAAACAACTAGGCTTTAAGGTTTGGAATATTGATGAAACAACACAAGACGTTATTAATTTATTTGATATTAAATCTAAACTCTTTTGATCTATTTAATTCTTAGTATTGCCTCTTCTACACTGATCTTTATATTATTTAAGCTCTTTGGCAAATACAACATAAACACACTACAAGCTATAGTTGTTAATTACGTAACAGCCAGTACCTGCGGAGTTTTATTATACGATAAAGACATCAGTATTGCAGTAATTTTTGAAGCACAATGGTTTATTGCAGCTATTGGCTTAGGTTTTTTATTTATAGCTATGTTTAATGTTATGGCGTTAACGGCTCAAAGAAACGGACTATCAGTTGCATCAGTTGCCAGTAAAATGAGTGTAATAGTACCCGTTATATTTGGTGTATATATTTATAATGAAAGTATTGGTTTACAGAAAATTATTGGCATATTACTTGCGCTTATCGCTGTATATTTAACATCTATAAAACCAAAAAACGACACCGTTTTAACCAAATCTATCTATCTACCCGTTATACTCTTTTTTGGGTCTGGCGTTATAGACACCTCAATTAATCATTTTGCACCAGATGATGATATACCTTTATTTTCGGCTACTATTTTTGCAATAGCAGGCCTAATTGGGTTTGTTATATTAGGGTATAAATCTACAATACAGAAAAATCATTTTAAAGCAAAAAGCATTCCTTTAGGTGTTATTTTAGGCATTGTAAACTACTGTTCTATCTATTTTCTATTAAAAGCACTACGAGTAGATGGTTTTGAAAGTTCTTCATTGTTTACCATTAACAACGTAGCCATTGTAGCCTGCTCTACATTAATTGGATTACTGTTATTTAAAGAGAAAATTTCTACAAAAAACTGGATTGGTATTAGCATAGCAATAATCTCTATTATTTTAGTAACACTTACATAATGGAAAAAAAAGACACTTATAATACCATACTCAATCCTGTAAAAGGAGAACTCTTTAAAGATAAGAATAGTAAATTTTATGGGTTTACGTTTCCTATAACTAGTGAAGACGACATAAAAGTTCACCTGAACGATTTAAAAAAAGAACACTACGCAGCAAGACATTGGTGTTATGCGTATCAAATTGGTACAGAGACCATACAATATAGAGCAAATGATGACGGAGAGCCTAATAATTCTGCCGGAATGCCAATTTACGGGCAAATTCAGTCTTTTGATGTAACAAATATTTTAATAGTTGTAATACGTTATTATGGTGGTATAAAACTTGGTGTTGGCGGACTCATAAATGCATACAGAATTGGTGCACAATTAGCCCTCGAAGCTTCTCAAATTATTGAAAAAACTATTAATAGCGATTTTAAACTCAAGTTTGAATACAAAAACATGAGTAAAGTGATGCGCTTATTAAAAGAAAATCAAGTAGAAATTACGAAGCAAACATTAGAACTTAATTGTTTGCTAGAAATATCTGTCAGAAAAAGTAATGGTTCTAAAATATTAAATCTTTTTAATGATTTTTTTGGTGTTGAAATCGATGAATTATAACGAATAATCTTGCAGTTTGTCTAAAAGATATTTTGGACATCTAGTAGGTCTATTTTTTTTTGTGTCTATAAATGCAAGAATTGTATTACCAGTAGCAAGTAAAACATTAGAATCTGTTAGTAGCTGATACTCAAACTCAATAGAAGCTGTAGGCATTTTTTTTAGTGTTGTTTTAACTTTAAGCACATCATCATAACGTGCTGAATTTTTGTAATTTATAGACAAGGAAACAACAGGTAACATTACACCATCTGCTTCCATAGCACTATAACTGAGACCAAACTCTCTTAACCATTCGGTTCTACCAACCTCAAAGTAAACAGCATAGTTAGCATGGTACACCACACCCATTTGATCCGTTTCACCATACCTTACTCTTATAATAGTTTCGTTAAATTTCATATATTTAAAGTTCTCTTATTAAATTGTTCATTTTTAATGTGGATTTAAACATGGGAAAAAAAATCTATAAATTCAACATTAATTGATTTTTTTATTAAGAATTTTGTTCACATATTTGTAATGTTGAAATTAAATATAGGACGCCCCTTCCTTTTTTTCATTTTTGCCAACTAACGAACTAACTAACAATAAAATTTAACTTAAAGTATGGAGGTAACAGCGCAATCTGTTTGGGTTAATTGTCTTGCTTTTATAAAAGACAATATACAACCACAAGCTTACAAAACTTGGTTTGAACCTATAGTAGCTGTTAAATTATCATCTAATGCGTTAAGTATACAAGTACCTAGTAAATTTTTTTATGAATGGTTAGAAGAACACTACGTTAAAATCTTAAAAGTATCTTTAACAAAAGAATTAGGAGGAGACGCAAAGCTAGTTTACGTTATAAAAATGGAAAACACATATGGCAACAAACAACCCTTTACCGAGAAAATACCAAGCTCTAATAGATCTGCTGTAAAATCCCAACAAGTAGATGTTCCTTTTAATAATAAAAGTCCAGAATTAAAAAATCCATTTATTATTCCTGGTATCAGGAATGTAAAAATAGAATCGCAACTCAACCCAAGTTATAGTTTTGAAAACTTCTTAGAAGGAGACTCTAATAGACTAGCTAGAAACGCAGGTATTGCTGTGGCAAACAAGCCTGGTGGCACTTCATTTAACCCGCTTTTAATTTTTGGTGGAGTTGGTTTAGGAAAAACACACCTAGCCCACGCTATTGGTGTAGACATTAAAGATAAATACCCAGAAAAAACAGTTTTATATATTTCTGCTGAAAAATTTACACAACAATATATAGACTCTGTTAAAAAGAATAATAGAAATGATTTTATTCATTTTTATCAAATAATAGATGTTTTAATTATTGATGATGTACAATTCCTATCTGGTAAAACAGGTACGCAAGATGTATTCTTCCATATATTTAATCATTTACATCAAAATGGTAAACAAGTTATCTTAACAAGTGATAAAGCACCTGTAGATATGCAAGATATTGAGCAACGCTTATTATCTCGTTTTAAATGGGGACTATCTGCTGAATTACAAACACCAGATTTTGAAACTAGAGTTTCTATACTAAAAAACAAACTCTACAGAGACGGTGTTGAAATGCCAGAAGATATTATTGAATATGTTGCAAAACATATAAAAAGTAATGTTAGAGAATTAGAAGGTGCTATTATATCTTTAATTGCGCAATCGTCTTTCAATAAAAAAGAAATCACTTTAGGTTTAGCAAAAGATATCGTCGATAAATTTGTTAAAAACACAAAACGAGAAGTCTCTATAGATTATATTCAAAAAGTAGTTTCAGACTATTTTCAAATGGATGTAAATACACTTCAATCTAAAACAAGAAAAAGACATATTGTACAAGCCAGACAGTTGGCTATGTTTTTTGCTAAAAAATACACGAAAGCATCGCTTGCAAGTATTGGTTCTCAAATAGGACAACGCGACCATGCAACTGTATTACACGCTTGTAAAACTGTAGATAACCTTTCTTCTACAGATAAACAGTTTAGAAAATATGTTGAAGATTTGTCTAAAAAACTAGCCCTTTAATTACAATTATCTATGATGCGTATACTTATGGTGTGTCTCGGTAATATTTGCCGCTCACCATTAGCTCATGGTATTTTAGAATCTAAACTTAATACAGAAGATTTTTATATAGACTCTGCTGGTACTGCAGCTTATCATATTGGTAACCAACCCGACCAACGCTCTATAGCGGTTGCAAAATCTTATAACATTGACATTAGCGCACAAAGTGCAAGACAATTTAAAGCTACAGATTTTGATAGTTTTGACATTATATACGCAATGGACCAATCTAACTACAACAATATTATAGCATTAGCCAAAACTAAGAACGACATACATAAAGTAAAACTCTTTTTAGAAGAAAACACCTCAATTACAAATAAAAACGTTCCAGATCCTTATTATGGCGATACGAGTGATTTTCTATCGCTTTTTCAGTTAATTGATAATACATGTAATAGCATTACCTCTAAACTTACAGACCTGTAGATGTAACAAATTTCTTACCATAACTTTGTTTTTCGTATTTTTGTTTTAAACCTCTTTTAATATTATAAAAATGAGAACTTTAGCTACACTCTTAAGCTTACTAAGCTTAACACTAACATGTGCACAAGACCTAACCCTAGATTTGTTTGTATCAAATTTAGACAGACCCGTAAATATTAAACATGCTGGTGATGATAAGCTATATGTTGCAGAACAAGACGGACGTATAAAAGTTATAAATGCAGATGGCACAGTTGAGAGTACATTATTTTTAGATATTGATGACCGTGTAATTAACTCTGGCAATGAACGCGGTCTGTTAGGATTGGCGTTTCACCCAGATTATGCAACAAATGGCTTCTTTTTTGTTAACTATAGTAACAACTCTGGTAATACTGTAATTGCAAGATTTTCTAGAAGTACAACAAACCCTTTGGTTGCAGACCCAAACTCTGAACTTATAATATTAAGTTATACGCAACCTTTTTCAAACCATAATGGTGGTGAACTTGCCTTTGGCTCAGATGGTTATTTATACATATCATCTGGTGATGGAGGCTCTGGTGGAGATCCTCAAGATAACTCTCAAAACCTATCAAATTTACTAGGTAAACTCTTACGAATTGATGTAAATAATTCTTCAGAAGCCGCACCTTATGCCATACCAACAGATAATCCGTTTGTAAGTAATGCAGCTGCCCAAGACGAAATATGGTCTTACGGACTACGTAACCCATGGAAATTTTCTTTTGATAGAGACACAAATGATTTATGGATTGGTGATGTTGGACAAAATGCAAGAGAAGAAATTAATTTAACACCAGCGACTGATACTGGTGGACTAAATTACGGCTGGAGATGTTACGAAGGTAATATTACTTTTAACACCACCAATTGTCCTCCAGCAAGCAACTTAACTTTTCCTGTTGCAGAATATGCACATACAGGAGGAAGATGCTCTATTACTGGTGGTTATATATATAGAGGTACTAACTACCCCAACCTACAAGGCGCTTATTTTTTTGCAGATATTTGCACACAAGAAATTGGTTACTTACAGTTAGACAATGGAATTTGGACATCTACTTTTGAAAATTTCTCTGGTACTTGGGTTGCTTTTGGTGAAGCTGTTGATGGTGAACTGCTTGTTGCAAGTTTATCTGGTGCTATTTATAAAATAGTAGATAGCGCTTTAAGTATCAACGAGAATGCACTTAATGTTATATCTGTTTTTCCTAACCCTGCTAAAAATGAATTACACCTAGATTTCTCAAATACCACTATTCAAATTTCGTCTATTGTAATTTATGACATACAAGGTAAAGCTATAAAAAACGTTTTAAGAAATAATCAAACTATTCAAACTATAAAAGTTTCAGATCTTTCAAAAGGTATTTACATTATGAAAATGAAAAGTATAAATGGAACTATTAGTACACAAAAACTTATTTTAAATTAATGAATCCCAAAGGAAAACTCTATTTAATACCTACACGACTTGGCGACAACCCACCTCTAGAAGTTTTACCAATTTCTATTAAAAAGATAATTGAAAATATAGACGATTATATTGTAGAAAATGAGAAGACAGCAAGACGTTTTATAAAAAGGGTATCTCCAAATAAATCGCAGCCATCTTTAAACCTTAACGTCTTAAATAAATACACAACAGAAGCAGAACGCAACACCTTTTTAGAAGCATGTCTTAATGGCACATCTATTGGATTACTATCTGAGGCAGGTTGCCCAGCGATTGCAGATCCTGGATCTGATATTGTAAATTTAGCGCATCAAATGGATATTAGAGTGATTCCGTTAGTGGGGCCTTCTTCAATTTTACTAGCATTAATGGGTTCGGGTATGAACGGGCAAGGTTTTACTTTTAACGGATATTTACCTATAGATAAATCTGAAAGAAAGTCTAAACTAAAAGCGTTAGAACGCTTATCTTTTGAAAATAATCAGTCTCAAATTTTTATTGAAACACCTTATAGAAACATGAAAATGTTAGAGGATTTAGCGAGCACATTACAACCTAACACTCGTGTTTGTGTTGCTTGCGATTTAACCTTACCCACAGAGTTTATAAAAACAAAGACCGCTAAAGAATGGCTTAGCAACAAAGAAGACCTTCACAAAAGGCCTTCAATATTTATTATTCAGAAAGATTAAAGTTTTTTTACAATGTTACTCTTGCTTTTTTATCTGGTGTGATAAATGATGTATCGTAACCAGAAAACTTTTTCATGTAATACTTTACAGATGAGCCATAAGCATCAGAAAAATTAAGACCACCATAACTGCGTAAAAACTTTTTAACGCTTCCTGGACCTGCTAAATGCGCTGCTGCTAATATACCAGATTCTGATACCTTAACACCACCTATTAGCTTACCTTCAAAACGTTTTATGTCTTTTCTTAACACCCATTTATTACGCTCTGTATTAGCTACAAATGCTTTTTCTTGTAATTCAGGATTATATAAAAATTGATTGGGATTGTATATTCCTATAACTTTAAGTGTCTCTTTACCAAATTGATATTTACCTAAGTAACCTAGTGTATTTACCGTAAAATAGTCACCTCTAGATTCTTTAAAAGCCAAAGCTTCTTTAAAGCCTTCAAAAGACTTACCTAAATGTGGCGTAAACATATTAAACATAATAACCTCCTCTTGAGAAGTCATTGCTATATCTTTAGAAATATTAAAATCTAGTTCTAATCCTTCTGTAGAGTAATGTTCTGGATTTAATTGAGAATCTGGATACAAGGCAACTGCCATAAGTAAACAAATTGCAAAGGGTAATAAAAAATTCTTAACACTAATTATATTCATAATAGCTAAATTTTAATGTAAAATACGTTCCCCAAAATACCTCACCAAATTCGTGTGCAAATATACAACTATTTTACTAGTACTGAAAATCAACCCTTTAAGTGTTAAAATTTTAACTTAAAAGTAGATATAATGCAGCTTAACGCGACCAATACTATTTAGTTCTACAGTAGGAAAAGGTACCTTAATTACGTTTAAAACATCAAAAATGGTTTTTAAGACATGAGATTTTGTTTTAATTTTGCTTAAATCAATATCTAAGCTTAAGTAATATTGTCGTGTTCTGTTCTGATTTAAAAACGATAATTCATTTGCATTTCCGGTTAACATACCATCTGCTCCATAACCAAAAGCTAAGTTTAACCAATTAGGAATACCCTTAATATTTAAAAATGCATTAATGTTAGCACTTAACCAATAGGTTTGTCCATTATAATCTTTTAAAAATTCTTCAAACAAACCGTTGCCTAATGTATTAGGTCTTTGCTCTGCAAAACGTGTTCTATGAAACGAATACTTTAATAAGACCCGTTGCTCTTTCCATAATAGCTCTTGTGCTACATACAAACCTGTACCTGCTGTATTTGCCGCCATATCTGACCATGAAAATCCCCACTCTTCTGAGAAACCATCCATAACTTCTACAGCTGTTAAAAACCCTAAACCTAGAGTTGCACCATAAAGCAGCTGTTCTTTTTCACTAACTCCAGCCCACTTTAAGGTATTTGCACCTAAGCGTCCGAGTTGGTAAGATGAAAAAACATGACCAAGTTTATCTATTTGCAACCAATCTTTACTATCATTAACAGTCTTAAATGAAGACTTTGGGTAGCCTGCATACCATAACTGATTTAAACCTGCTAATGTCAATGTTGCCAACGACGCTTGTGATATTAAAACAGTGTTACTGTGCAGTGGGTTTAAAGAATCACTAGGCTTTAAAAAACGATTTAAAGAAGACTGCGCAAAAAGATGACCACTTATTAAAATAAAAAAGACGCTAATGTAGACACCTATCTTCACCGCCTATTTATTAATACCTTGAGAAGACAAATAACGTTGATACGATCTTGCATTATTATTGTGCTGCGCTAAACTTTTGGCGAATTTATGGTAGCCTATGCGCTGAGCATCTGCAGCAAAATAAAGGTAACTATGCTTCTCTGCACTTAAAACAGCTTTTATCGCAGAGATGTCTGGCATGGCAATAAGACCAGGTGGCAGGCCTGCATTTTTGTAAGTATTGTAAGGTGAATTTATCTCTTTATGAATATTTAGAACACGTCTAATTATGGTGTTCTTATATTTTGGCAATTGGTAAGCGGCAAATTTTAATGTTGGGTCGGCTTGCAAAGGCATACCAATTCTTAATCTGTTTAAATACACACCTGCTACTCTAGGCTGCTCATCTGCTTGCTTAGATTCTTCATATACAATAGAGGCTAAAGTCATAACTTCGTTTTGAGTTAAGTTAAGCTCTGCTGCTTGTGCTAGCCTTGCTTCTGTCCAAAAACGATTATACTCTTTTTGGATTCTTATGGTAAAATCTTTTGCTGTGGTATTCCAAAAAAACTCATAGCTGTTTGGCAAATACATACCTAATGCTGTGGCTTTAGAAAAGCCGTTATCAGTTAAAAAAGTCTCATCAGTCATAGCATTATACAAAGAAGTACTATCTGCTTCAATCTGCTTGCTTACTCTACCAGCTAATTCTTCAATAGTGTTTTGGTTGTTAAACGCAATTTTTACTGGCAAATTCTTACTTCTTATAGAGTTTATAATATCGTTATTATTCATGCCTTTGGTAATAGAAAAGCGCCCAGCTTTAATGTTAGAGGTATATTGCTTTTGTTTAGCCAAAGCATCAAAAGAGCCAATATCGTCTAATAGTGGTATGAGTTGTTTTCTTACCTGCGCGTAATTAGCATTAGAAGGCACGTAGATATATTCTGTTGCGGTATTAAACTTTGTATTAGGCTGAAACATGGCGCCATAAATATAGTAAGCGATCATAGCGAATACGGCGAGACCCATAATTACAATGGCCCAAAGAATCTTTTTAATGTACATATATTAATTATTAATGCGTTGTAATATAAATTCGTTTTGAAAGTGATGACCATTAAAAGTCCAATCTGCTTTTAGACCTATTGTAACAAACCCATTGGCTTTAAAAAGCTTTAAACTGGCTAAATTAGTCTCAGAAATATTAGCATATACTTGGTGTAAATACAGTGTTTTAAAACAATACGTTACCAAAAGCGCAAGTGCTTCTTTACCATAACCTTTAGACCTATCTGCGTCATCTTTAATAAGAATACCTATACCAGCACGCTTATTTTTAATATTAAAATCAAAAACATCTATTAAACCCAAAGTCTTATGCTCATTATCGCAAATAGCAAGTCTTAATTGTTTGGCTTCAAAAATATCTTGATGTGCGTTATCAAGGTATTGTTGTATTAAAAATTTAGAATATGGTGTTTGAGTATCACTCAATTGCCAAAGCGACGTATCATTTTCTACAGCATAGATAAAATCTAAATCGTTAGGCTCTAAGGCTCTTAAATAAATATGTTCACCTTTTAATGTTACCATTCTATTTCGCCTTTAAAAACTTGTAGTGCTGGCCCAATTAACCAAATATCATCGTAGCCATTTTTAGTTGTATTAAACGTTACTTGTAACTCGCCACCTTGTGTTTTTAACCTAACAGATTGGTCTTTAACTTCACCTTTATTGTGCATGGCTAGAGCTACAGCAGTAACACCTGTACCACAAGATAAGGTTTCATCCTCTACTCCACGCTCATAAGTTCTTACTGCAAAATAATCTTGAGCCACTTTTTCTACAAAATTAATATTACTACCAACAGCATTGTAAAGCTTACTATATCTAATTTTAGATCCTTTAGATTTAACATCAATGGTAGCTAAATTAGAAACTGTTTCTACATGGTGTGGTGAACCCGTATCTAAAAATAAATGCTTGTCGTAAGTTTTAATTGTATTGACATTTTGCATTTGTAAATGAACAATACCATCTTGAATTTTAGCTTTATGCAAGCCATCAATAGCAACAAATTTAGTTTCAGTTTCTACAATATTTAAAAATTTAGCAAAGGCGGCTATACAACGCCCGCCATTACCACACATACTACTTTCGTTACCATCTGCATTAAAATACACCATTTTAAAATCTGCATTTTCATCAGTTTCTAAAAGTATAAACCCATCTGCACCTATGCCAAAACGTCTGTCACATAATTGAGCAATACGCTTGGTATTGTTTTTTTCTATAGTTTGCAAACGGTTGTCTACAATGATAAAATCATTGCCTGTACCTTGATATTTATAAAATGTTATTGTCATAATTAATCGCAAATATAAGAATAATAGCGCGTATGTTAGTGTGTTAATACACCGTTAAAGTTGACGTTAAATATCGTTAAAATGAAATCTAAAATTCAATAAATATCTAATTTTAGTGTTAATATAATTAAACTTAAATCTGAAAAATATGAAGAAGATTCTAACATTAGTTTGCGTTTCGGCCTTGGGTGGTTTATTAACTTTAACAGGTTACAAACTTTTTATTGAAAAAGAAACTCAAAGTGAAACCATTGTAGAACAAGTTGCCAACGCACCTATTTATGTGCCAACAAATAATAATACAAGCATATCTGTAGTCACACCAAATTTTATTGAAGCAGCAGAAAAATCTTTAGATGCCGTTGTACATGTTAAAAACACATCTATTGTAAATGCACCAATGTCTTTTCAAGATCTATTTTATGGTCGAAATTCTCAACGCGCTCAAGTTGGTACAGGAAGTGGAGTTATAATTTCGCCTAGCGGATTTATTGTAACTAATAATCATGTTATTCAAAATGCAAACGAAATTAGTATTACACTAAACAATAATAAATCTTATGTAGCAGAACTCATTGGCAAAGATGAAGCTACCGATATTGCTTTATTAAAAATTGAAACCGATGAAGACCTCCCTTTTATGGCTTTTGGTGATTCGGATAGCGCTAAAATAGGAGAATGGGTTCTTGCTGTTGGTAATCCGTTTAATTTAAACTCTACAGTAACCGCAGGTATTATAAGTGCTAAATCTAGAGATTTAAGCGGACGAAATACCCAATCTTTTATTCAAACTGATGCAGCTGTAAACCCTGGCAACTCTGGTGGTGCTTTGGTAAACACCAATGGGGATTTAATAGGTATTAATACCGCTATTTCCTCTCAAACTGGCTCTTACATTGGTTATTCTTTTGCTGTACCAAGTAATATTGCGCGTAAAATAGTTAATGATATTATGGAATATGGAAACGTGCAAAACGGAATTTTGGGCGTGGTTGGTGGAGCGCTTAATAGTAAAGCTGCTGAAGAACTTGGCACTGAGGTTACAGAGGGGTTTTATGTAAGTGAAGTCACAGAAAATACTGGAGCTGCTATGGCCGGAATTAAAACAGGTGATATTATTAAAAAAATCGATAATGTTAGTATTAACAAATTTTCTGATCTTACGGGCTATTTAAAAACAAAAAGTCCCGATGATACTGTTAACGTAACTTTACTTAGAGGTGACACCGAAGAAATATTACCTGTAACGTTATTAAAACCAACAACCTATATTGTAGATACTATTGGTTATGTAAAAAATGCTTCTAAAAAAGAGCTTGAAAAATTTGGAACAGCATATGGTATTAAAATTTCTGAATTTAATAAAGATTATAAGCCCTATTGGAACAGAAACGGTGTAGAAACTGGCAGTATAATTACTAGAATAAATGGCAAAAAACTGTATTCTATCGATGATGCTCAAAACGCACTTAAAACACGATCTGTAAATGAACCTCTTCAAATTGAAGTTATAAATAAAGATCTCGAAAAAATAGTCTACAATTTTAGATAGTAACAGCGTCTAAACAGATTAAAAATGCCCTTCAAAGAATTATTCTTTGAAGGGTTTTTATTTTCGTTAAAATGCGCTACGAAAACGTTTGAAATATGTTATTTTTGCCAAAATTTAAAACAATTAAACCAAAAACAAATGGGTTTTAACGACACTTACGATAAAGAGTTAGCGTTTCAAGCAGATCGTCGCAGAGCAACGGTAGAATTTATTAAAATTATTAGCGATTTATGGTACGACAAGTCTATTGAGCTTGTCATATTCAGAAATCAATTAATTGACAGAAATGTTAGTGAGATTTTAAACTTGCACGAGTATGCAGGCGAATTTGTGCAGAAACCAATTTCAATTTTCGATTCTGTCGAAATTGCCCAAGCCATTAGCGCTTTAGATTTACCACCAGCAAAATTAGACATTGGTAAATTAACGTATGAGTTTCATTTAGAAGACCAAAAATACAGCAATGCAACTGCGTTTGTAGCTGATAAATTAGGAAGTGCTAAAAACAACAAAGGCATTAAACCTAAAGATGTTGTCTTATACGGATTTGGAAGAATTGGTAGATTGGTTGCTAGAGAATTAATGACACGTACTGGTAAAGGAAACCAATTACGATTAAGAGCAATTGTAACACGTGGTGCTATTAATGCAACGGTCTTAGAAAAACGTGCCTCTTTATTAAGAAACGATTCTGTACATGGAGATTTCTCTGGTATGGTAAGTATAGATGAAGCCAATAATGCTTTAATAATTAACGGTACAACAGTAAAAGTAATATCTGCAAATGCACCAGAAGATATAGATTATACAAGTTTTGGCATAAATAAAGCTTTAGTAATAGACAATACAGGTGCCTTTAGAGATAAAGAAGCATTAAGCAGACACTTAAAATCTAAAGGTGTAGATAAAGTTTTATTAACTGCACCAGGTAAAGGTATTCCTAATATTGTACACGGTGTTAACCATTTAGAACACAACCCAGATAAAGTACATATCTTTTCTGCTGCATCTTGTACCACTAACGCAATTACACCAATTTTAAAGGCTGTAGAAGATTCTTTTGGCTTAAAAACAGGGCATTTAGAAACCATACATGCGTATACTAATGACCAAAATTTAGTAGATAATTTTCACTCAAAATACAGACGTGGACGTGCTGCTGCTTTAAACATGGTTATTACTGAAACAGGTGCAGGTAAAGCCGTAAGTAAAGCGCTACCATCTCTAGAGGGCAAGTTAACATCTAATGCAATTAGAGTACCAGTACCTAACGGATCTTTAGCTATTTTAAGTTTAGAATTAGAAAAAGAAACATCTATTGAGAGTATGAATGCTGTTATGAAGAAATACGCTCTAGAAGGTAGTTTAGTTGAGCAGATTAAATACGAAATGAGTGATGAACTTGTGTCTAGTGATATTGTAGGTTGCTCTGCTCCTTCTATTTACGATAGTAAAGCAACAATTGTAAGAGCTGATGGTAAAAATGCAATCTTATATATATGGTACGATAACGAATATGGCTATAGCCACCAAGTTGTGCGCCTTGCAAAACATATTGCTAAGGTGAGACGCTTTGCTTACTATTAGGCAAACATCTAAAAATAACATTTATAACGTATATAAAATAGCCTCGCCAAAAGTGAGGCTATTTGTTTACTAATTATTTGATGTAATGCACATAAAATTAGTATATTGACAACCGTTAAACCTAACCAAAAAAATATTTTTTCGCATGAAATTCTTCACCAAAATTTCTTTAGTATTAGTTTTATTATTTAATTTTCAAACAACTGTAGCTCAACAACAACCACAAGATGAAGCTGATTTTTTGTCTCTAAATAGTGGTAATATAAATAGCCAATTTGAATATATTTTTATAAAATCAGGGAATTTTAAAGGGACTAATGGTCAAAAATATGAAGCTGTAAAATTCAGCTCACTCCTTACACTAAAAGCAAATGTATTAGATTCTTTAAAAACTACATATGCTAAATTAGACAGTTCACAAAAAATTGTAAATAACCAAGCCAAAGAAATAGAAGGTTTAAAAATACAACTTCAAAATACAAAGACAAACCTAGAAGAAACCAACTCTGAAAAGGATAACATGGCACTGCTAGGTATGCAAATGAATAAAGAGAGTTATAATATCTTAATGTGGAGTGTTATTGCTGGGCTGCTTGCCTTATTATTAGTCTTTATCTATAAATTTAAAGGAAGTAATACCTTAACTAAAGAAGCTAAATTTAGGTTAGATGAAATTGAAACTGAATTTGAAGAACACAGGCGTGGTGCTTTAGAGCGCGAGCAAAAAGTACGTC
>JAOEWO010000026.1 GCA_028383925.1 Winogradskyella sp. | reverse complement strand
GTAATAGATTTATACACTAACATGTAATTTTAGACATTAATGTCAGTAAGAAAATTAAAACCGATCACATCAGGTCAGCGATTTAGAGTAGTAAATGGATTTGACGCCATAACTACTGATAAGCCGGAGAAAAGCTTGCTTGCTCCGAACAAAAGATCAGGTGGTAGAAACAGTCAAGGAAAAATGACGATGCGCCATATTGGTGGAGGTCATAAAAGAAAGTATCGTATTATCGATTTCAAACGTAACAAGCCAGGTATTCCTGCAGAAGTTAAGTCTATTGAATATGATCCAAACAGAACTGCATTTATTGCACTATTAAATTACCAAGATGGTGAGAAACGTTATGTTATCGCTCAAAATGGTTTACAAGTAGGGCAAAATATCCTTTCTGGTGAAACAGGTATTGCTCCAGAGATTGGAAACACAATGCCATTAAGTGAAATACCTTTAGGTACTATCATCTCTTGTATAGAGTTGCGTCCTGGTCAAGGTGCCGTTATGGCGCGTAGTGCTGGTGCATTTGCTCAATTAATGGCAAGAGGAGATAAATTTGCTACTGTAAAATTACCTTCTGGTGAAACCAGAATGATTTTAGTAACATGTATGGCAACTATCGGAGTTATTTCTAATTCAGATCATCAATTACTTGTTTCAGGTAAAGCTGGTAGAAGTAGATGGTTAGGAAGACGTCCAAGAGTAAGACCAGTAGTGATGAACCCAGTCGATCACCCAATGGGTGGTGGTGAAGGTAAATCTTCAGGTGGTCATCCAAGATCTAGAAACGGTATACCTGCTAAAGGTTATAGAACACGTTCTAAGACGAAAGCGAGTAATAAGTATATTGTAGAACGTAGAAAGAAATAATTAAGATAGTATGGCACGTTCATTAAAAAAAGGACCTTATATCCACTATAAATTAGAAAAGAAAGTTGCTGAAAATGTAGCTTCAAACAAGAAGACAGTTATTAAAACTTGGTCTAGAGCATCAATGATATCTCCAGATTTCGTTGGTCAGACTATAGCCGTACATAATGGTCGTCAGTTTGTTCCAGTTTATGTTACTGAGAATATGGTAGGTCACAAATTAGGAGAATTTTCACCAACACGATCTTTTAGAGGTCATGCAGGTGCTAAGAATAAAGGTAAAAAATAAGAATCATGGGAAGTCGTAAAAAACAAATGGCGGATGCTATTAAGGCTGAGAAAAAGCAAGTTGCTTTTGCCAAGCTAAATAACTGTCCTACATCACCAAGAAAAATGCGTTTAGTAGCGGATTTAGTAAGAGGTGAAAAGGCAGAAAAAGCTCTTCAGATTCTTAGATTTAGTCCTAAAGAAGCATCTCGTCGTCTTGAGAAACTTGTAATGTCTGCAATTGCAAACTGGCAAGCAAAAAATGAAGATGCAGATGTAGAAGAAGCTAAGCTTTTTATCAAAGAGATTAGAGTAGATGGTGGATCTATGTTAAAGAGATTACGCCCTGCACCTCAAGGTAGAGCACATAGAATTAGAAAAAGATCTAATCACGTAACAGTGGTTGTAGATGCAATAAACAAAACACAAAGCTAAGATAGAGATATGGGACAAAAGACAAATCCAATCGGAAATCGCTTAGGAATTATCAGAGGATGGGAATCTAACTGGTACGGAGGAAACGATTATGGTGATAAACTTGCCGAAGACGATAAGATTAGAAAATACGTTCACGCGCGTTTATCTAAGGCTAGTGTAAGTAGAGTAATTATAGAGCGTACTCTTAAACTTGTAACCGTTACTATCACTACTGCTAGACCTGGTATTATTATCGGAAAAGGTGGACAAGAGGTAGACAAGTTAAAAGAAGAGCTTAAAAAGATTACTGGTAAAGAAGTTCAATTGAACATCTTTGAAATTAAAAGACCTGAACTAGATGCACATTTAGTAGCAGCAAGTGTCGCTCGTCAAATAGAAAGTCGTATTTCTTATAGACGTGCAATTAAAATGGCAATCGCTGCAGCTATTCGTATGAATGCTGAGGGAATAAAAATTCAAATTAGTGGTCGTTTAAATGGTGCTGAAATGGCACGATCAGAACACTATAAAGAAGGACGTATTCCATTATCTACATTTAGAGCTGATATTGATTATGCTCTAGTAGAAGCGCACACTACTTATGGTAGATTGGGCATCAAGGTTTGGATTATGAAAGGCGAAGTATATGGAAAAAGAGAATTATCTCCATTAGTCGGTCTATCTAAACAAAAAGGTAAAGGTGGACGTGGTGCAAATAAGAACCAACCTCGTCGTAGAAAGTAATTCTTTAAAGAAAAGAAAAAATGTTACAGCCTAAAAGAACAAAATTTCGTAAGCAGCAAAAAGGTCGTATGAAAGGTAATGCTGGAAGAGGTCATTTGTTATCAAATGGTACCTTCGGTATTAAATCATTAGACTCGTCTTTTATAACTGCACGCCAAATAGAAGCAGCGCGTATTGCCGCTACTCGTTTTATGAAAAGAGAAGGATCGTTATGGATTAAAATATTTCCAGACAAGCCTATCACAAAGAAACCTCTTGAAGTACGTATGGGTAAAGGTAAAGGTGCCGTTGAATATTGGGCAGCTGTTGTAAAGCCAGGACGCATGTTATTTGAAATCAGTGGAGTGCCATTAGACGTAGCTCAAGAAGCATTACGTTTAGCAGCACAAAAACTTCCAGTGAAGACTAAGTTTATCATAGCTAGAGATTACGAAGCTTAATAAAAAGATATTATGAAGCAATCAGACATTAAACAGCTTTCAACAGCTGAGTTACAAGAGAAACTTAGTGAAACTAAAAAGAGTTATACAGACCTGAAAATGGCTCACACTATATCTCCTTTAGAAAATCCAATTCAGTTACGCGTTGCACGTCGCACAGTAGCTAGAGTGGCAACAGAACTAACTAAAAGAGACGTACAATAATTGTATTCTGCTGAAAGATGGAAAAAAGAAATTTAAGAAAAGAACGTATAGGGATAGTAACTAGTAACAAGATGGAGAAATCTATAGTTGTTGCCGAAGTTAAAAAAGTAAAACACCCTATGTATGGAAAATTCGTGTTAAAGACTAAGAAATATGTCGCACACGATGAAACAAACGACTGCAACGAAGGAGATACTGTAAAGATCATGGAAACAAGACCTATGAGTAAATCTAAATGTTGGAGATTGGTAGAAATAATTGAAAGAGCTAAGTAATTATGGTACAACAAGAATCAAGATTAAAAGTAGCTGACAATACTGGTGCAAAGGAGGTTTTAACTATCCGTGTACTAGGTGGAACTAAAAGAAGATATGCTTCAGTTGGTGATAAAATTGTGGTATCTGTAAAAGATGCTACTCCTAACGGTAGTATTAAGAAAGGTGCGGTTTCTACTGCAGTTGTAGTTCGTACAGCTAAAGAAGTTAGACGTCCTGATGGATCTTATATAAGGTTTGACGATAATGCATGTGTATTACTTAATCCTCAAGGGGAGATGAGAGGCACACGTGTTTTTGGACCTGTAGCTAGAGAACTTCGTGATAAACAATTCATGAAAATTGTATCATTGGCACCAGAAGTGCTTTAATTGATAAGAAAAATGACAAAGTTTAAAATAAAATCAGGAGATACTGTAAAAGTTATTGCTGGTGATCATAAAGGATCAGAAGGTAAAGTACTTAAGGTATTAAAAGATAAGAACAAAGCCATTGTTGAAGGTGTAAATATGGTTAAGAAACACACTAAACCAAGTGCACAAAATCCTCAAGGTGGTATTGTAGAAAAGGAAGCATCACTTCACTTATCTAATTTATCGTTGTTAACCGCTAATGGAGATACTACGAGAATTGGTTACAGAATGGATGGCGATACTAAAGTAAGATTTTCAAAAAAATCTAATGAAGTAATTTAATTATGGCTTACGTTGCAAGATTAAAACAAGAGTACAGGGATAAAATTATACCTGCTCTTACAGAAGAATTTGGTTACAAAAATGTAATGCAAGTACCTAAACTTAAAAAGATTGTATTATCTAAAGGTGTTGGTGCTGCTGTTGCGGACAAGAAATTAATTGATCACGCAGTAGAAGAGCTTACAAAGATAACTGGACAGAAAGCGATACACACAATGTCTAAAAAAGATGTTGCCTCATTTAAGTTACGTAAAGGAATGCCTATTGGTGCCAAAGTAACTTTAAGAGGAGAACAAATGTATGAGTTCTTAGATCGTTTAGTAACATCAGCATTACCTAGAGTTAGAGATTTTAACGGTATTAAAGCTACTGGTTTTGATGGTCGAGGAAATTATAACCTAGGTGTAGTAGAGCAAATTATTTTTCCTGAAATAGATATTGATAAAATCAATAAAATCTCAGGTATGGATATTACATTTGTGACTTCAGCTGATACTGATAAAGAAGCTAAGTCTTTATTAACAGAATTAGGATTACCTTTTAAAAAGAATTAATTATGGCTAAAGAATCAATGAAAGCCCGTGAGGTTAAGCGTTCTAAAACGGTAGCTAAATATGCAGAAAAACGTAAAACTTTAAAAGAAGCTGGCGATTATGAAGCATTACAAAAATTACCGAAAAATGCTTCACCAATACGTCAACACAATCGTTGTAAACTTACTGGTAGACCAAAAGGTTATATGAGACAATTTGGATTATCTCGTGTAATGTTTAGAGAAATGGCTAACCAAGGTTTAATACCTGGTGTTAAGAAGGCAAGTTGGTAAAAATTTAAATTGGTTTCAGGTTTGGTCTCTTTTTTGAGACGACAAATACGGTTACCGCAAATTAATAAATATGTATACAGATCCAATAGCGGATTATTTAACGCGAGTTAGAAATGCAGTCATGGCAAACCACAGAGTGGTTGAAATACCTGCTTCAAACTTAAAAAAAGAGATAACTAAGATCTTGTTTCAACAAGGATACATCTTAAGTTACAAATTTGATGACTCTTCAGTTCAAGGTACTATTAAGATAGCCTTGAAATATAGTAAAGAAACTAAAGAGGGTGTTATCAAAGAAATTCAAAGAATTAGTAAACCAGGTTTACGTAAATATGCAAGTTCTACCGAAATGCCAAGAATCTTAAATGGTCTTGGAATTGCAATTGTATCTACCTCTCATGGTGTCATGACAGGGAAGCAAGCGCAAAGAGAAAACGTTGGTGGAGAATTATTGTGTTACGTATACTAAAAACAGGAAATTATGTCAAGAATAGGTAAAAACCCAATAACAGTTCCTGAAGGTGTAACGGTTGAGATCAAAGACAACTTGATTACCGCTAAAGGTAAGCTTGGTGAATTAACTCAAGAGTATTCAGATATTACTATAACATTAGAAGATGGTACTATAACATTAGAACGTTCTTCCGATAAGAAAGATTTAAGAGCAAAACATGGTCTTTATAGAGCATTAATTGCTAATATGATAGAAGGTGTCTCTAAAGGATGGACCAAAGAACTAGAAATGGTTGGTGTAGGTTATAGAGCATCAAATCAAGGACAAAAATTAGATTTAGCCGTAGGTTTCTCACACAATATCATCTTAGATATTGCTTCAGAAGTTTCTGTTGAGACAATCTCAGATAAAGGTAAAAATCCAAGGATAAAATTAACATCTTTTGACAAACAATTGGTTGGTCAGGTAGCTGCGAAAATTCGTGGTTTTAGAAGACCAGAACCTTACAAAGGAAAAGGTATCAAGTTTGTTGGTGAAGAAATTAGAAGAAAAGCAGGTAAATCAGCTTAATAATTAAGTTATGGCATTGACAAAAAACGAAAGAAGATTAAGAATTAAAAGCAGAATCCGTAAGGTTGTATCTGGTACTACTGATAGACCAAGATTAGCTGTTTTTAGAAGCAATAAAGAAATTTATGCTCAAGTCGTAGATGATGTATCTGGTAAAACTTTAGCTGCTGCATCTTCAAGAGATAAAGACATATTAAAGTCTAAAGGTAACAAAACAGAACTAGCTACATTAGTAGGTAAGGCTGTAGGTGAGAAAGCAATAAAGGCTGGTGTTGAAACTATTTCTTTTGATAGAGGTGGTTACTTATATCACGGAAGAGTAAAATCATTAGCAGAAGGTGCTAGAGAAGCAGGACTTAAATTTTAAGACATTATGTATCAAAAATATAAAAACGCAGAATTAGTTAAACCAGGCGGTTTAGATTTAAAAGATCGCTTAGTTGGTGTACAGCGTGTTACTAAAGTAACAAAAGGTGGTAGAGCATTTGGCTTCTCTGCAATTGTTGTTGTAGGTGACGAAGCTGGTGTTGTAGGGCATGGTTTAGGTAAATCTAAAGATGTTGCTACTGCAATCGCTAAATCTATAGAAGATGCTAAGAAAAACTTAGTAAGAATACCTATAATCAAAGGAACTTTACCTCACGAACAGAAGGGTAAGTTTGGTGGTGCTAGAGTTAACATTATACCAGCAGCACCTGGTACAGGTGTTATTGCTGGTGGTGCTGTTAGAACAGTTCTTGAAGCAGTAGGTGTACATGATGTACTATCAAAATCTCAAGGCTCATCAAATCCTCATAACGTAGTTAAGGCAACATTTGATGCTCTATTACAATTAAGAGATGCAAAGTCTGTAGCTAAAGAGCGTGGTATTTCACTTGAAAAAGTATTTAACGGATAATCGATAGTATAAGATGGCAAAGATTAAAGTAAAAAAGGTAAAAAGTGCAATCAACCGTACTAAAAGACAAAAGTTAACATTGTTAGCTTTAGGTTTAAAAAAGATTGGACAAGTTGTAGAGCACGATGCCACACCAAATATTCTTGGGATGGTTAAAAAAGTTGAACATTTAGTTTCTGTAGAAGAAGCTTAACAATATAACTTAAAAATGGATTTAAGTAATTTAAAACCTGCAGAAGGTTCAGTAAAAAATCAAGGAAAGCGTATTGGTCGTGGTCAAGGTTCTGGTAAAGGCGGAACGGCAACTAGAGGTCATAAAGGTGCTAAGTCACGTTCTGGTTATTCTAAAAAATTAGGATTCGAAGGTGGTCAAATGCCATTACAAAGGCGTGTTCCTAAGTTTGGATTTACAAATATTAACCGTATTGAATATCAAGGTGTAAACTTAGATAAGATACAACAGTTAGTAGATGAAAAGAAAATAGATAATAGTATTGATTTTGATATGCTCGTATCTATGGGATTAGCTGGTAAAAACGAACTAGTTAAAATATTAGGTAGAGGCGAGTTAAAAACAAAATTAACTGTAACGGCTCATAAATTTACTGCAACGGCAAAAGCTGCTATTGAAGCTGCTGGTGGTGAAGCTGTAACTTTATAAGAAAACAAGGATGAAGATAATAGATACATTAAAAAACGTTTGGAAAATTACAGAGCTTAAGGATAGAATTATTCTAACCTTGGGTCTGTTGTTGGTTTATCGTTTTGGTGCTCAGGTAGTTTTACCTGGTATTAATATTGATTCCCTAGGTGCCTTACAAGCTGGTACAGCAGATGGATTATTAGGTTTACTTAATGCTTTTACAGGTGGAGCTTTTGCTAACGCATCGGTATTTGCTTTAGGTATTATGCCTTATATATCGGCTTCTATTGTAGTACAGTTAATGGGAATTGCAATTCCTTATTTACAAAAGCTACAAAAGGAAGGTGCTAGTGGTCAAAAGAAGATTACTCAAATTACACGTTGGTTAACCATTGGTATTTGTCTAGTACAAGCTCCTGGTTATTTAGCAAGTGTACCTGCACTTTCTGGTGCGTCTTCAATGAGTGCTATGTTATTACCTGGTTTTTCAGTGAATCTATTCTACTTCTCATCAATAGTAATATTGGTAACAGGTTGTGTATTTGCAATGTGGTTAGGTGAAAAGATTACAGATAAAGGTATTGGTAATGGTATATCACTATTAATTATGGTTGGTATTATTGCTAACTTACCTTTGTCATTCTCTCAGAACCTTTCTTCAAGATTAAGCGGTAATGGCGGATTTATGATGATATTGATAGAACTAGTTATCTGGTTCCTAATTATATTAGCATCTGTATTCTTAGTTATGGCAGTTAGAAAAATAGCTGTTCAATACGCAAGAAGGACTGCTTCTGGTGGTTATGAAAAAAATGTATTCGGTTCAAGACAATTTTTACCATTGAAACTAAACGCTTCTGGTGTAATGCCTATTATATTTGCACAAGCTATTATGTTTGTTCCAGGTCTTATTGGTGGCTCTTCATTGATGAAAGAGTCTGCAGCAGGGCAATGGATGCAAACTAATTTTCAAGACATCTTTGGATTTTGGTATAACCTAGTTTTTGCTTTATTGATAATTATATTCACATATTTTTATACTGCAATTACAGTCCCTACCAATAAAATGGCAGATGACCTAAAGCGTAGTGGTGGTTTTATTCCAGGCATACGCCCAGGATCTGAAACATCTGAATATTTAGATAAAGTTATGTCTCAAATAACATTGCCAGGTTCTATTTTTCTAGCTTTAATCGCAATATTTCCTGCTTTTATTGTTAAGCTTATGGGAGTACAGCAAGGTTGGGCATTATTCTTTGGTGGAACATCGCTTTTAATTATGGTTGGTGTTGCTATTGATACAATGCAACAGATTAATTCTTATTTATTAAATAAGCATTATGATGGTTTGATGAAGACAGGTAAGAACAGAAAAGCGGTTTCGCAATAATATACATATACTATGGCAAAACAAGCAGCAATTGAACAAGACGGTACAATCATAGAAGCATTATCAAATGCTATGTTTCGTGTTGAATTAGAAAATGGTCATATAGTGACTGCACATATCTCTGGTAAGATGCGTATGCATTACATTAAGTTATTACCAGGTGATAAAGTGAAATTAGAAATGAGTCCTTACGATTTAACTAAGGCTCGAATAACTTATAGATACTAATACAATGATACCGTAAGGTTTCATTTTACAAATAGTAGTAAATAATAACACAAGATGAAAGTAAGAGCATCAGTAAAGAAAAGAAGTGCAGACTGTAAATTAGTCCGCAGAAAAGGCAGACTTTACGTCATTAACAAAAAGAATCCTAGATTCAAACAAAGACAAGGGTAATTATGGCAAGAATTGCAGGTGTAGATATACCAAAACAGAAAAGAGGAATTATTTCTTTAACATACATCTATGGTGTAGGTAGAAGTAGATCAAAAGAAATTTTAGCAGCAGCTAAAGTAGACGAGAGTACAAAAGTACAAGATTGGACTGATGACGAAATTGGAGCAATCCGTGACGCTGTTGGAACTTTCAAAATCGAAGGTGAGTTACGTTCTGAAACACAATTAAACATTAAGAGATTAATGGATATAGGTTGTTATAGAGGTATCCGTCATAGAGCAGGTCTTCCGTTAAGAGGACAACGTACTAAGAATAATTCTCGTACAAGAAAAGGTAGACGTAAAACGGTTGCTAACAAGAAAAAAGTAACTAAATAATAATTAAGACATTAGTCATTAGTAATGAGACGTTAGATGAATCTGTCTGAAATGTAAAAGTCTAGGATTCTAACAACTAAATGCTAACAACTAGAAACTAAAAAACATGGCAAAGTCAAGTACTAAAAAACGTAAAGTAATTGTTGATGCAGTAGGTGAGTTACACATAACGGCCTCTTTTAACAACATTATTATATCGTTAACAAACAAAAAAGGTGACGTTATTTCATGGTCATCAGCTGGTAAGATGGGATTCAGGGGTTCTAAAAAGAACACTCCGTATGCTGCACAATTAGCTGCTGAAGATGCTGCAGCTGTTGCTAAAGAAGCCGGATTAAAGAAAGTGAAAGCTTACGTAAAAGGTCCTGGTAACGGTAGAGAATCTGCAATAAGATCTGTACATAATGCAGGTATTGAAGTATCAGAAATTATTGATGTTACTCCATTGCCACACAACGGTTGTCGTCCTCCAAAAAGACGTCGTGTATAATTTATAATATTTTAGAAGTTAATTTCAATTGTTTATTCAGTTGAAATTAACTTTTTTATATGTAAATTTGCAAACTGAAAAATTATAAACAAGTATCAATCGAGAGTTTAATGCTTACAGAAGGATAAGATTAAGACCTTAATTCTGTAATCACTCTCTAAACAATTTAATTATGGCAAGATATACTGGTCCTAAAACAAAAATAGCTCGAAAATTTGGTCAAGCTATATTCGGAGACGATAAAGCTTTCGAAAAAAGAAATTACCCACCTGGACAGCATGGTGCTAACAAGCGTAGAGGTAAAAAATCTGAATATGCTATCCAACTAATGGAGAAGCAAAAAGCTAAATATACTTATGGTGTATTAGAGAAGCAATTCAGAAACATGTTTAAAAAAGCAACAGCTGCTCAAGGTATTACAGGTGAAGTTTTACTTCAATTATGTGAATCTCGTTTAGATAACGTTGTTTTTAGAATGGGTGTTGCTCCAACACGTAGTGGTGCTAGACAATTAGTATCTCACAGACATATTACAGTTAATGGGCAAAAGGTTAATGTACCTTCATACCAATTAAAAGCTGGTGATGTTGTTGGTGTTAGAGAAAAATCAAAATCATTAGAAGTTATTCAAAATTCATTAGCTAATTCTAGCAATGTATACGAATGGATAACTTGGAATACAGGATCAATGGAAGGAACATATGTTGCTGTGCCTGCGAGAATACAAATTCCAGAACAAATCAACGAGCAGTTTATCGTTGAACTTTACTCTAAATAATATATAATCATATTGGTGTTTAGCCAAAGGGTTTATTGGTCTTCTTCATACTTATAAACCGCGCAACTAAACAACAATTAAAAGAAGAAAAATTATGGCAATATTAAATTTTCAGAAGCCCGATAAGGTAATCATGATTGATTCTACTGACTTCGAAGGTAAATTTGAATTTAGACCTTTAGAACCAGGTTACGGTTTAACTGTTGGTAATGCTCTAAGAAGAGTTTTATTATCTTCATTAGAAGGTTTTGCAATAACATCAGTTAGAGTAGAAGGTGTAGATCACGAATTTTCTACTATTTCAGGTGTAGTTGAAGACGTTACAGAAATGATTTTAAACTTAAAGCAAGTTAACTTTAAGCGCCAAATTGATGAAATTGATAACGAAACTGTTACGATTTCTATTTCTGGTCAAGATCAAATTACTGCTGGCGATTTTCAGAAGTTTATTTCTGGTTTCCAAGTTTTAAATACAGATTTAGTGATTTGTAACTTAGATCCTAAAGTAAACATCAATATGGAACTTACTATTGAAAAAGGTAGAGGTTACGTTCCTGCTGAAGAAAACAAAAAGGCATCTGCTCCAATCGGTACTATTTTTACGGATTCAATTTACACTCCTATTAAGAATGTAAAATATGCTATCGAAAATTACCGTGTAGAGCAAAAAACAGATTACGAAAAATTAGTTTTTGAGATCAGAACTGATGGATCAATTAATCCTAAAGATGCTTTAACAGAAGCTGCTAAAATATTAATTCACCACTTCATGTTATTCTCTGATGAGCGTATCACTTTAGAAGCTGATGAAATTGCTCAAACAGAAACTTATGATGAAGAATCACTTCACATGAGACAGCTATTGAAAACTAAATTAGTTGATATGGATCTTTCTGTACGTGCTCTTAACTGTTTAAAAGCTGCAGAAGTAGATACTTTAGGTGACTTAGTATCATTCAATAAAAACGATTTAATGAAATTCAGAAACTTCGGTAAGAAGTCTTTAACAGAGCTAGAAGAATTAGTAAATGTGAAGGGTCTTAACTTTGGCATGGATTTAAGCAAATACAAATTAGATAAAGATTAATTAATCATATTTTGCTCCTCTATTTACGAGTTTAGTAGCAAGATGATAAAACAAATGTCATGAGACACGGAAAAAAATTCAATCACTTAGGAAGACAAACAGCACACAGAAAAGCAATGCTAGCTAATATGGCTTGTTCTTTAATAGAGCACAAACGTATTAATACTACTGTTGCCAAAGCGAAAGCCTTAAAGCAGTTTGTAGAACCAATGATAACAAAATCTAAAACAGATACTACACACAACAGACGTATTGTAATGGCTAGGCTAAGACAAAAAGATGTTGTTGCAGAATTGTTTAGAGATGTTGCTCCAAAAATTGGTGACCGTCCAGGTGGTTATACACGTATCATTAAACTCGGTAACAGATTAGGTGATAATGCTGATATGGCAATGATTGAGTTAGTTGATTACAACGAGCTTTATAATGCTGGTAAAGCAGAGAAGAAAACTACACGTAGAAGTAGAAGAGGCGGTAGCAAAGCTACTACAAATCCACCAGTGGAGACTAATGCTTCAAACGAAGAAGAATAAATGTTAATAAGCATTAATAAATATAAAGGGTAAACTGTTTCAGTTTATCCTTTTTTTTTGGAATTTTGTAAAACTTGTTTCTTGTGCATTCAAGAACTTATTTAAACGCAACAAATGAAATATAAACAAAGAAAAAAAGCTCTTATTTTATTAGCTGATGGTACTATCTTTCATGGTAAATCTATCGGTAAAGAAGGTTCAGCCTTCGGTGAGGTATGTTTTAATACTGGTACTACAGGTTATCAAGAAATTTTCACAGACCCTTCTTATTACGGTCAGTTAATGGTAACCACAAATGCGCACATAGGTAACTATGGTACCAAAGAAGATGAAGTAGAATCAGACGGTGTTAAGATTGCTGGTTTAATTTGTAAAAATTTTAGTTTCGAATATTCAAGACCTGCTGCAGATTCTTCCTTAGAAGACTTTTTTGTAAAATATAATACATTGGCTATTGCAGATGTAGATACAAGAGCACTTGTTAGCTATATTAGAGATAATGGTGCTATGAATGCTGTTATTTCTACAGAGGTTGAAGATATTGATAAGCTTAAAAAACAATTAGCTGAAATTCCTTCTATGAAAGGCCTAGAGTTAGCCTCTCGAGTTTCTACAAAAGAGCCTTATTTCTACGGTGATGAAAATGCATCATATAAAATTGCGGCTTTAGATATTGGTATTAAAAAAAATATACTTAGAAATTTAGCAAAGCGAGATGCTTATATAAAAGTGTTTCCTTACAATTCAAAGTTTGAAGATTTAGAAGCTTTTAACCCTGATGGTTATTTCTTATCTAATGGCCCAGGTGACCCAGAACCTTTAATTGAAGCACAAGCTGTAGCAAAAGCGATAATTGCCAAGAATAAACCCTTATTTGGTATTTGTTTAGGCCACCAGGTTATTGCCTTAGCAAATGGAATTTCTACTTACAAAATGCACAATGGTCATAGAGGTATAAACCATCCCGTAAAAAACTTAATTACTGGCAAAGGTGAAATTACATCACAAAATCATGGTTTTGCCATTAATAGAGAAGAAACAGAAGCCAATAGTAACATAGAAATTACCCATGTACACCTTAATGATAACACGGTTGCAGGTATTAAACTAAAAGATAAAAACTGCTTTTCGGTACAATACCACCCAGAAGCCAGTCCTGGACCAAACGATTCTGTGTATCTTTTTGATCAGTTTATTGATAATATTAAAAATAACCAATAGCAAATTGGCAATGATTTTTAGTAATCATTGCCAATTTTGTTTTACGAAAACATTATAGTTTAGTTATAATACAATTCTACAATGAGTACATATCATTTAGACTAACTATTTTGTAAATTTGATTTGAAAACAATGATTAACTTAAACCAAATATAATGAGCATTATAATTAATGTACACGCAAGGCAAATTTTAGATTCAAGAGGAAACCCAACTGTAGAAGTAGATGTATTAACCGAAAATGGTTTTATGGGTAGAGCAGCAGTTCCTTCTGGCGCATCAACAGGTGAGCATGAAGCTGTAGAGTTGAGAGATGGTGGCAGTACATATATGGGTAAAGGTGTATTAAAAGCTGTAGAAAATGTAAATTCTATAATAGCTCAAGAACTATTAGGTGTTTCCGTGTTTGAACAAAACATGATAGATACTTTAATGATAGAATTAGACGGCACAAAAAATAAAGCAAAGCTTGGTGCTAACGCAATATTAGGTGTTTCTCTTGCAGTTGCAAAAGCAGCAGCCAATGAGCTAGGTTTGCCGTTATATAGATATGTAGGTGGTGTGTCTGCAAATACACTACCAGTTCCAATGATGAATATTATAAATGGTGGTTCTCATAGTGATGCACCAATTGCATTTCAAGAATTTATGGTAATGCCAGTAAAGGCTAAAAACTTTACACATGCAATGCAGATGGGTACTGAGATTTTTCACCATCTAAAGAAAGTGTTACACGATAGAGGCTTAAGTACGGCTGTTGGTGATGAAGGTGGTTTTGCACCAACTCTAGAAGGGGGTACTGAAGATGCTTTAGATACCATTAAAAAAGCAGTAGATAATGCAGGTTACACTTTAGGTGATGATGTTATGATTGCTTTAGATTGTGCTGCAGCAGAATTTTATGTAGATGGTAATTATGACTATTCTAAGTTTGAAGGTGAGTCTGGTGTGGTAAGAACCAGTAAAGAACAAGCAGATTATTTAGCAGAATTAGCTTCAAAATATCCAATCATTTCTATTGAAGATGGTATGGACGAAAATGATTGGGACGGTTGGAAATACTTAACTGAGAAAATAGGTGATAAAGTACAATTAGTTGGTGATGACTTATACGTAACAAATGTAGAGCGTTTATCGCGTGGTATAGAAAATGGTATTGCCAATTCAATCTTAATAAAAGTAAATCAAATAGGTACATTAACTGAAACTATTGCTGCTGTAAATATGGCACATAATGCAGGTTATACTTCTGTAATGTCTCATAGATCTGGTGAAACAGAAGACAATACTATTGCAGATTTAGCTGTAGCATTAAACTGTGGGCAAATAAAAACAGGATCAGCTTCTCGTAGTGACCGTATGGCAAAGTACAATCAGTTATTACGTATTGAAGAAGAATTAGGTGAGATTGCTTATTTTCCTAAAGAAAAGGCGTTTAAGATTAAAGCTTAAAACGTTAAAAATAAATTAACAAAGCCTTTCAGAAATGAGAGGCTTTTTTTGTTCAATTAATTAAAAGAGTAAACGATTCCATTTGTTAATTCGTACTGAGTATTTGGAATACCAATAATAGGATCAGTATCAAAATTGTAAATAAAAGATGTTTTAAATAAAAGATTTTCTAAAATTTTAAAAGCGATCGATGTTTCATTAGATATTCTAAAATCAGAAAATTGTTTTAATACAGGCTGGTAGTATGTAGTGCTAACTATTGATAAATGATCTAATGGGTATAGGCTACAAGAAAAATAAGTACTTCCTCTAAAATCTCTTAATATATTTATAGAGTTGCTTGAAGCCTCTTCGTGTTCATACATTAACAGTGTGCCTAAATAATATCTGTATTTTTTGTTTTTTGAGAGTTTAAAACGCGGCCCAACACCTAGCAATCCTCTAAATTTAATATCAGACACTTCATCATACTGGCTTTGTATAAAACCTTCGAGTTTAATCTTCTCATTTAGTGTTCTGTTATATCTAAAATGTTGAATGCCTCGGTTTACAAATGAGTTATTTTCAATCTTTTGTAAATTGATATCGTTTATAAAAAGGAAAAGATTGTTTTCTGTGTTATATTGTACTCTAGCTCTATTTGTAATCCTAAAAATAGAATTTGTATTTTTAATTAAACCCAAATCTAAACTAGCAGATCCAGACCATTTTGAAGAATCTGTTGCACGTCTTAAAGATTCTACATTAACAATTTGTGCTTTGCAAAAAGTAAAAGCGGTACACCATATAAAAAGAAAAAGAATCCTTTTAGTCATAATTTTAAAAACAATAAATTAACCGCAAAAATAGTATCATTTTACGTAAGTTGAATTTAAAATTATTGACAATTGTAACTTAACTTTTATAAGTGTTAAAACCGTTATAAATCCACTACCGAAATCGTTTGATATTTTGTAAATTTGTATTCCTTAAAATTATAAATAAATAAAAATATATGTCAGAAAAAGCTATCCTAGAAATTAATGGTAAAAAGTACGAGTTTCCATTAATAGTTGGCTCAGAAAATGAAGTTGCTATTGATGTAAAAAGTCTAAGAAGTGCTACAGGTGGAGTAATTACCATAGATCCTGGTTACAAGAACACAGGTAGTTGTGAAAGTGCAATTACATTTCTTGATGGTGAAAAAGGTGTGTTAAGATATAGAGGTTATTCTATTGAAGAGTTGGCAGAAAAAGCAGACTTTTTAGAAGTTGTTTATTTATTGATTTTTGGTGAATTACCAACAGAAAATGAATTACAGAAGTTTCATGCTGATATAAAATCGCATTCTGTTGTAGATGATGATGTTAAGAAAATATTAGATGCTTTTCCTAAGTCGGCTCATCCAATGGGTGTTTTGTCATCTTTAACGAGTGCACTTACTGCTTTTAATCCTACATCTGTAGATGTAGATTCTGAAGAAGAAATGTACAATGCTATTGTTAGAATCTTAGGTAAATTCCCTGTGCTTGTAGCATGGACTATGCGTAAAAAACATGGTATGCCGTTAGAATATGGTGACGACAGTTTAGGATATGTAGAAAATGTACTAAAGATGATGTTTAAAAGCCCTAATGGCGAATACGAACAAAATCCTATTTTAGTTAATGCGCTAGATAAGCTATTAATATTACACGCAGACCACGAGCAAAACTGTTCTACATCTACTGTACGTATAGCAGGTTCATCTCATGCCGGTTTATTTGTGTCTTTAGCATCTGGTATATCTGCACTTTGGGGACCACTTCATGGTGGTGCTAACCAAGCGGTGTTAGAAATGTTAGAAGCTATAAAAGAAGATGGTGGTGACACTAAAAAATACATGTCTAAAGCAAAAGATAAAGATGATCCTTTCCGTTTAATGGGCTTTGGTCACCGTGTTTATAAAAACTTCGATCCAAGAGCTAAGATTATTAAGGTTGCAGCAGATGAAGTCTTAGCGCAATTAGGAGTAGAAGATCCTATTTTAGATATTGCCAAAGGATTAGAAAAAGAAGCCTTAGAAGATCCTTATTTTGTAGATAGAAAATTGTATCCTAATGTAGATTTTTACTCAGGTATTATTTACAGAGCTATGGGCATACCTGTAGAAATGTTTACAGTTATGTTTGCATTAGGTCGTTTACCAGGGTGGATTGCACAGTGGAGAGAAATGCGTTTACGTAAAGAACCAATTGGTAGGCCAAGACAATTATATATTGGTGAAACATACAGAGCATTTAAAACGATAAAAAATCGTTAGATTTAATAACAAATTAATAAAGCTTCATATCTTATATGGAGCTTTTTTATGGTTTAAAGATGAATTTAAACATACAAAACGAAACAGCCCGACTTAGAGCTGTAATTTTAGGAACAGCTAAAAGTAATGGGCCAACTCCTAAACTAGAGGACGCTTACGACCCTAAATCTATACAACATATTAAAGCAGGTACATACCCCCTTGAAGAAGATATGATTAGTGAGATGGAGGCTGTAGCAAAAATTTTCGAAAAGTATGGTGTAACAGTTTACAGACCTAATGTTATAGAAAACTACAATCAAATATTTTCTAGAGACATCGCTTTTGTAATAGAAGACAAACTTATTAAAGCAAATATTTTACCAGATAGAGCACGCGAGTATGAGGCTATAGCAGATGTTATAGCACAAATAGATAAAGAAAATGTTATTGTATTACCAGATGAATGCCACGTAGAAGGTGGTGATGTTATGCCTTGGAACGATTATATTTTTATAGGCACATATTCTGGGGAAGATTATGCAGACTATATTACAGCCCGAACTAATATGGATGCTGTAATAACGATACAAGAGTTGTTTCCTGATAAAACGGTGAAATCTTTTGAGCTTAGAAAATCTAATACAGAACCTAAAGATAATGCCTTACATTTAGATTGTTGCTTTCAACCTATTGGTAAAGACAAAGCCATACTTCATAAAAATGGATTTTTAGTAGAGAGTGAATACCAGTGGTTAGTTGATTTTTTTGGAAAAGAGAATATATTCGAAATTACTAAAGACGAAATGTATAATATGAATAGTAATATATTTTCTATATCTGAAGATGTTATTATTTCTGAGCAGAATTTTACAAGGCTAAATACATGGTTGCGCAGTAATGGTTTTACAGTAGAGGAAGTGTCTTATACTCAAATTGCAAAACAAGAAGGGTTACTCAGATGCTCTACCATGCCTTTGGTTAGAGATTAGTTAAATAATTATATAAGATTATTATATTTATTGAACGTTTAAACGGTGATCAATAAAAATATTACAGTAATTTTCTTTCTTTTAACAATTTCTGTTAGCTCTCAAATACGTTACAAGCGTGGCTATAATAAGTAATGATATTGTTAAAGCTGAGTGTCTAATTTAGCAGTTGTATTTGGTTTTGGCTTTAAGTATAAACAGCGTTACAGTTTTGGATTAAACTATTACGCTTTAAAAAAGATTAATGATAACGACTTGTTTTCTAACAATATGTCTGGTTCTTATACCTTTAATCTTGCATATGCACTATTTTAATAATTTACTTTCTGTACAAAAAATAATTATTAACTAAGTCTATATATTCTTGTTTAGCTTCATCTTCGCTAATATCTTTTATTTGGAATAATGCATTGGTTTTAAAAGCATTTATAATTTGCTTCTTGCTACTAGGTCTTCCATAATCATTGGTCGCCTTTTTATAGTACGCATAAAGACGTAATAAATAGTCTGCAGGAAATGGCTCTGTATGGTCGTTTACTCTGGCAACAGCTGTTTTAAATTCTATGTCTAAGGCTTCCGAATTCATTTCATTTCAGCGATGATACTTTCTCCGCCTTTTACTTTTTGATTTAACGTTACTTTAATATCTGCATCTAAAGGTAAAAACAAATCTACACGCGAGCCAAATTTTATAAAACCAGAATCTTCTCCCTGCGTTGCTTTTGTATTTACATTAGCATAATTAACAATACGTTTTGCCAATGCACCTGCAATTTGCCTGTAAAGTACCTTACCAAAACCTTGGTTTTCTACAACGACAGTTGTACGTTCGTTTTCTTCACTTGCTTTAGGGTGCCAAGCTACTAAATACTTGCCAGGATGGTATTTACTATAACTAATATTACCTCCAATAGGATAACGCGTTACATGTACATTAATTGGTGACATAAAGACCGAAACTTGTATCCGTTTGTCTTTAAAAACTTCATTTTCCATCACCTCTTCAATAACAACAACTTTTCCGTCTACAGGTGAGACTGCTTGTTTTTCATTTTGTTGGGTATGCCTTTTAGGATTTCTAAAAAACTGAAGAATCAGAATAAAAAATGCAAGTATAGATAGCATTAATCCTTTTCTTAGCCACTCGATTGTAACAAATTCATCTACTAAAAAAAATGAACCAACAACTATAACTAACGTTATAAATATAATTTTATGACCTTCTTTATGAAACATAACTTACTATTCTTAAAAATAAATATACAAATGGTGCTGCAAAGATAATACTATCTAGTCTATCTAACAGGCCACCATGACCTGGCATTATTACACCACTATCTTTTAGACCTGCTTGGCGCTTAAATTTAGATTCTATAAGGTCACCTATTGTACCTAAAACACTAACTATAATAGCTAAAATTAACCAACTGGTGAAACTTAATGTGTCTGTAAACGTTGCAATAAAGTAACTAGAGACACACGCAAAAAAAAGGCCACCTAAAAATCCTTCTACTGTTTTTTTTGGCGATATACTCGGAAATAATTTTTGTTTACCAAAATTTTTACCCACTACGTAAGCAGCACTATCATTTATCCAAACTAAAATAAAACTACCTAACAGTAATAAAGGACTAAATGTGTTATTATAATTTGTAATAAGAAGTAAAAATAAAAATCCACTAGTTAGATAAAATGTTGTAGCTATAAAACGCTTAGACTTAGTTAACGGAATTTTCTTTTCGGTAAATAAATCTTTTATTAAAATGAGATTTACAAATATGGTTAGTGTTAAAAAAATCTGTACAGCCTCTGCACTACCTTTAAACGGATTATCTACAACACACAAATATAAAAACCCACCATACAAAATAGCAAAAATTAGATATTGTATAATCGATTTTAGTTTTATTAGATTACTAAATTCAACTAAACTGATAACCCCAAAAACAGCTAATAAAATAGATATTGAAACTTGATGGTATAAAGAACCTACAAGTAATAAAACATAAACAGTACCAGAAATAGCCCTTGTAGTTAATTCTTTCATTATAAATCTTCTAGTAGAAGTAGGTATAAATTTTTAGCACTACTACCATAGGTTAAAAAGTCTTTATCTTCAGCAGTTTTAAAATGTTTTATAGTCGTAATATTTGTTGGTATAGCAGTTTTACTTTTTTCTTTAATCCCTTTTAAGCCTTCACCTATACTTTCTACAAACTGACTTGTGGTTGCATAGATTATAAAGTGGTCTGGGAGCTCTCTTAATTTTTTTTCTGCTATTTGGTTTGAAGAAATGAGTAAAGAGCCATCATCAGAAATTAAATATTCACAGGTAGATAAGAAATAAGGACTTTCTGAAACATTTTTTGTGCCTTTAAGTTTAAAGTCCTTAAAAAGTTTTGAAAGACGCTCATCTATTAAAAATGTTTTTTCATTGTGCCACTTGTTTTCAGTAAGTATAGAATTAAAACTTTCTTTTACTTCTTCAATATTTTCACAGTACAAAAATTTACCTCCGTTAGCTTTAAAATTAATTGTAAAGCGCTCATCAGCAGGCAACCTTATTTCGGGCATATATTTACCTCTGTCTTGATTTGGTATGCTCTGTTCGGACTGATCACTTTTTTTGCCGAAGAGTTTACGAAATAAGCTCATTTACTAGTTGCTATTAATACTATTTTTATTGAATTTCTCAAATATAAAAAAACTTAAATTAACATTTAGTCAATTTAAGTTTTTTATATGATGGGTATGTGTTTTACTCTTCTTCTTCAGAAATAATCTCTGAAATTGTTTCTGGTTTGTCGTAAGGACGTTTACCAAAAATCTTTTCTAAGTTATCTTTAAAAATAACCTCTTTATCAAGTAATACTTCTGCTAACTCGGTAAGTTTGTCTTTGTTTTTCTCTAAAAGTGCAATAGCACGGTCGTATTGCTTCTCTATAATATCAGAGATTTCTTTATCAATTAACTCAGCGGTACGCTCACTGTATGGCTTTGTAAAACCATATTCAGATTGCCCTGAAGAATCGTAATAAGTTAAGTTTCCTACTTTGTCACTTAGTCCGTATACGGTAACCATAGCTCTAGCTTGCTTGGTTACTTTTTCTAAATCGCTTAATGCACCAGTAGAAATTTTATCAAAAATCACCTTTTCTGCAGCTCTACCACCTAAGGCAGCACACATTTCATCTAGCATTTGTTCTGGTCTAACAATAAGTCGCTCTTCTGGTAAATACCAAGCAGCTCCTAACGATTGTCCTCGTGGTACAATAGTTACTTTTACTAAAGGCGCAGCATGTTCTAACATCCAACTTACAGTTGCATGGCCTGCTTCATGAAACGCTACAGCTCTTTTTTCGTCTGGTGTAATTATTTTATTTTTCTTTTCTAAACCACCAACAATTCTATCTACAGCATCTAAAAAGTCTTGTTTGTTAACAGCCTTTTTACCTTTTCTTGCTGCAATTAACGCAGATTCATTACAAACATTTGCTATGTCTGCACCAGAGAATCCTGGTGTTTGCTTTGCTAAAAAGTCTATATCTAATGTTTCTTCTTTTTTAAGTGGGCGTAAGTGCACTTCAAAAATTTCTTTACGCTCTCTAACGTCTGGTAAGTCTACGTAAATTTGTCTGTCAAAACGGCCAGCTCTCATTAATGCGCTATCTAAAACATCAGCTCTGTTTGTAGCAGCCAGTACAATTACATTTGTATTGGTGCCAAAGCCATCCATTTCTGTTAAGAGTTGGTTTAATGTGTTTTCGCGCTCATCGTTAGAACCAGACATGTTATTTTTACCTCTAGCTCTACCAATAGCATCAATCTCATCTATAAATATTATAGAAGGTGATTTTTCTTTAGCTTGCTTAAACAAATCTCTTACACGAGACGCACCAACGCCAACAAACATTTCAACAAAATCTGAACCAGATAATGAGAAAAATGGTACTTTAGCTTCACCTGCAACAGCTTTAGCTAGTAATGTTTTACCTGTACCAGGTGGGCCGACTAATAAAGCTCCTTTTGGTATTTTACCACCTAAGGCTGTATATTTTTCCGGAAATTTTAAAAAGTCAACAATTTCTTGCACTTCTTCTTTTGCTCCTTCTAAACCTGCAACATCTTTAAATGTGGTTTTTGTATCTGTTTTTTCATCAAACAGTTTTGCCTTAGATTTACCAATATTAAAAATCTGTCCGCCAGCTCCGCCACCTCCACCAGAGGACATGCGACGCATAATAAATATCCAAACACCAATTATAAGTATAAAGGGCAGTAACGTTAAAAGAAAATCTCCCCAAACATTTTGTTCTGTATCAAAAGCAAGATTTACATCAATGTTATTTTCTGCTTCAATCTTCGCTATTTCTTCTTGAAAAAGTTTTAAATCACCAAACTCAAATTTATAATTTGGCATTGGCGTCATAGACGGTATTAATGATTTTGGCTTAGATTTTTTATGAATTTCTAAAGCTTGTGCTTCTGTAGTTAAATAAACCCGTGCTTCTCTATTGTTAATTATAACAACCTTATCTACTTCACCTTTACTTACGTAATCAAAAAATGCTGATGGTGTAGTTTTACTTCCTGTAGATTCTCCAAAACCTCCTGAAAATATTTGTATAGTTATAAAAACGGCTATGATGATACCGTAAATCCAATACGGACTTATTTTTGGTTTTTTACTTGAATTTTTATTGTCGTTTGCCATTAGTAGCGTTTTCTCTTTTAGTAACTTGTTTCTATTTGTGTGGTCTTTGCATCTCCCCAAAGACTTTCAATATCGTAATACTCTCTAATATGCTTCTGAAAAACATGTACTACAACATTAACATAATCCATCAAAATCCATTCAGCATTGTCAGATCCTTCTATATGCCAAGGTTTGTCTTTAAGTGTTTTACTAACTGTTTTTTGTACGGAACTAACTATGGCGTTAACCTGTGTATTAGATGTACCCTCGCAAACTATAAAATAGTCGCAAACCGTATTTTCTATTTCTCTTAAATCTAGTATGGTAATTTCTTTGCCTTTAACCTCTTCTATGCCACCTATAATTGTGGTTATGAGTTGGTCTATGTTGATTTTATCTTTAGTCATTAATTTAAATTAAATTTGTGCAAAGTTATTATATTTTTAGTTCTTGTAGGCTGTTATTGTCATAAGAAAAGTATAAAATAAAACACACTGCAATGTATATAATCAAACTTAATGCCATTGACTCAACAAATGCCTATCTAAAAGATATGGTTTCTGCTGTTTTGCCAAAGGATTTTACTGTTGTTATAGCAGATAATCAAACGGGCGGAAGGGGTCAAATGGGGACTGTATGGCAAACTGAAACTGGAAAAAACCTTACAGCTAGTGTCTTTAAGTTAATACCAAAGCTTAAGGTAGAAGATCAGTTTTATATAAGTATGGCAGTTTCTGTTGCAATTTATAAAAGTTTAGAGACCTTTAAAATTCCTCAATTATCTGTAAAATGGCCTAACGACATTTTGTCAGCAGATAAAAAACTCTGTGGTACTTTAATAGAAAATGTCATTAAAAGCAACAAATTTGAAGGCTCAATTATTGGTTTTGGATTAAATATTAATCAAAAATATTTTGAAAACCTGCCCAAAGCGTCATCTATGAGTCTTATTACCGGACAATTATTTGATAAAAATGAAGTGTTTTTAGAAATTTTAAAACAGCTTAAAATTCAATTAAATCTTTTAACCACAGAAAAATTTGCTGAAATAAAAAACCAATACGAAACCTCGCTTTTTAGAAAAGATAAACCTTCTACCTTTAAAGCCAAAGACAAAATGTTTTCTGGCATTATTAAAGGGGTCACAAATACTGGCCAATTAAACGTTTGGACAGAAGATGCAATCATAAAAACTTTTAATCTAAAAGAAGTAACGCTTCTGTATTAGATTGCTGTTTTCATATTAGTGGCTAAAGTCTCAATAAATTTAGAGATTGGGCCTTTTATCATCATAGCCATCATTGCATTAAATTCACCTTCAAAAGTTAATTCAACGTCACATTTATTAGCTTCTATTTCTGTAATGTTTCCTATTAAAGAAAAATCTAATTTGCCACCAGCTGCGCCTAAAATTATTTTGGAATGCGGTGTTGTTTCCTTCTTTTTAAGGATAATTTCTGGCATTCCTTTTAAAGCAAAAAGAAATTTATCGGTGTCTAAAACCTCAAATTTGCTAATGTTTTCTGGCATTAGGCTTTCAAAGTTTTTAACATCAGATAAAAAATTAAAGGTGTCTTCTGCTGATTTCTCTAAGGTAACCTTTGGTGATTGTAAATTCATAGTTATGGTTGTTTGAGGTGTCTATATCAATTAGCGTTCCAAGTACTAGGGCTTGCATTCCATTGTGCTAAAACGTCTTGTTGTTTTTCTGTAATGTAGTTGGTGTCTAGAGCTTGTTCTAAAAGGTTTTGGTAATTACTAAGCGTGTGTAACTCTACATTAGCTTCTTTAAAATTATTAGCAGCAACCTCAAAGCCATAAGAGAAGATAGCTACCATTCCTTTTACATTAACCTCGGCTTCTTTAAGAGCTTTTACGGCATTTAGACTACTTTTACCCGTACTTATTAGGTCTTCTACAACAACTACAGTCTGGCCTTTTTCTATATAACCTTCTACTTGGTTTTGTCTACCATGCTTTTTTGCCTCTGGTCTAACATATACAAAAGGCAAATTTAAGTACTCTGCAACTAGTGCACCAATACCAATAGCACCTGTAGCAACACCAGCAATAACGTCTGGTTTGCCGTAATGCGATTCTATGTGTTTGGCTATGGTTTCTCTAATGTAATTTCTAATTAGAGGATAGGATAATACAATTCTATTATCACAATAAATAGGCGAGTGCCATCCAGAGGCCCACGTAAATGGGTCTGTAGGCTGAAGTTTTATAGCATTAATTTGTAATAAAACTTCTGCGGTTTTTTTAGCGGTATCTTTATTAAAAATCATGTTGCAAAATTAATCATTTTTAGAAGTTATTTATTTTTAATGTAAAATTAATTTTCAATGTATTTTTTATGTCATAAAAAATAATATTTTTACAGGCATTATGTTTCAATCAACCCAAAACTATGTACACTATTTTTGTAGGCGATAAACCTATTATATTAACCACCGAAGTAGAACGAGAATCTGGTTTTGAATCTTACCTACTTAAAACTGTAAATATTAATAAGGTAATTAAAAGGCTTAATTCTACAAATTTAGAATCTGTTCAGCTTATTGGCGAAAACCCAAATAAATTACTAAAGCAATTTTTAAAATTATTACCTAATGTTGTTGCAGGTGGTGGTAAGGTCTACAATCAAAAAAACGAGATTCTTTTTATTTATCGAAATAATAAATGGGATTTACCAAAAGGAAAAACAGAAGGGAAGGAAACTATTGAAGCCACCGCAATAAGAGAGGTGGAGGAAGAGACTGGTGTTTCTGGTTTAGTTATAACCAAACCTTTACCAATAACCTATCATGTTTTTAAACGCAACGGCAAGCATAAAATTAAAGTGACTTATTGGTTTGAAATGAAAACTGATTTTGATGGCGAATTATTTCCTCAAGAAGATGAAGGTATTACTAATGTAATGTGGTTAGACGATAAAGCAACAGTAAAGGCGCTAGAGAATAGTTATGCTAATATTAAAATTTTGATTTAGTTTTAATTTATCGTGTTGCGTTAATTATGGTTTGGTGTAGTTATTCTAGTTGCTTTATATTCATAGTCTTCTTTTAATAATCAAAATTTAGAGTGGTGATTTAATTTTACAACATAAATTTAAACCTAAATTACTGTTTAACACTTTGGTTAAATGTAAATTAGTCCACAGCCTTAGGCTTACTTAAGTCTATAAACCGGATATTGTAAATGTACTTTTTCATAATTACCACTTTGTTTATGTAGCCAATCTAATTGTGCATACCAATTGTTAGCAAAATCTTCTTCATAGCTAATTTTTATATTGTATTCTATTTGAAGTTTAGGGTTTGTTTTTAAAAGCATTTGTGCTTTGTCTTCCCATACATAAGGTGAGAAACCTTCTTTTTGTTGTAAAATAGTGTCAAAAAAATTCCAATTAAAAAATGAATCTGGTGCAGCTGGTTCTAACGTTTCAAGCAAGTAACGCATGGCCTTTTGGTTGGTGCTAACCATATAATCTCCTTGTTTAAAATTTAATTTTACATCTGTAGTTTTTACCGTTGTGTTGTAATGTAAATAATGCCCTTCGTACGCAGCTGTTCTAGTTTTGTAATTATCGATTTTATAAGATTGTACTGTTAGTATGGTGTCGTTTTTTATTTGGGTAAATTCTACGTTATTTAACTTTAGTAAGTCTATAACATTGTACCAGCCTTGTGGTATTATATAGGCTGTTGGTATGGTAACTTCGGTAGTTGGTTTAAAATAATTTTGATATTTTACATCTTTTGTAAAGGGCTTAGAAATATCGTATTTTAAACGTTTAGCACCTGTTAATTCGCTCATAATCATTTCTCCTTCATACCCTTTAAATTTTAGAGTAGAGAATTTTGTTGTGTCAACGGCCCATGCTAAAGGGTAGTTTTTACCAATAGACCATGTTTTTGATTGTTCGTTTCTTAATGCTGTAATTCTATCACCTTGTTCTTCTGTAATTTCTAATAGGCTTAACATTAATTGGTAAGTGCCTTCTACGCGCTGTTTATAAGGTTTTAACATGTGGGTTTCAACCATCATACCAAGTGTATTAAATAACGAGGTGTAACCTGTAGAGTACCGTGGTGAGTCCATAAACTGTGAAAAACCAGCGTCTGGTGTACGGTTAAAAACATTAACGTATGGCGTAATGTCCCAAGATTTTGCTTGTAATTTCTGTTCTAGCTGCGGCATCATTTCAGAATGTAAATAGTTACCTAATTTACCACCCAATTTATTGTGTTGTGTAAATAGATGTGTTAATGTATACTGGTAATCTGCACCGTTACTTACGTGGTTATCTATAAAAACATCGGGTTGTACTAAATGAAATATTTTTGCAAAAGTTTTTGAGTTTTTTGTGTCTGATTTTATAAAATCTCGATTTAAATCATAATTACGTGCATTTCCTCTAAAACCGTATGATTTTGGTCCGTTTTGGTTGGTACGTGTACCAGAATTTCTGTTTAAACTACCACCAACATTGTAAATAGGTATGGTAACTAAAACGGTTTGTTGTGGTGCTTTTATTTTTCCTTGTACAATATCTCTGTAAAGCATCATAGTGGCATCAATACCATCAGATTCACCAGGATGAATACCGTTGTTAATTAAGATAATTCTGTTATTTTTTCTAATAGTTTTAAAATCGTTCGGTTTACCATTCATATTTAGAGTAACGATATGAAGTGGCTTACCAGCATCGGTTTCTCCGATTGCTTCAATAGAAATTTGAGAATACTTATTAGCTAAATCTGTATAATATGTAATGGTTTCGCTGTAAGTTGCTGTTTCTAAACCTTTACTTTTTTCGAAAGTAGTTGTAAAATCTATAGGCGTTGCTGTCTTGTTTTTTTGTTCGTTTTTATCTGAACAAGATATAAAAATTAAAAAGAGGATTACGAATTTTTTCATTTTCTATTAGATTATACTTCAAACTTAACAATTTTAATGAAATAAAGACGTAAAGCTTAAATTTGAAATCGTAAAAAAGAGTAATTTTGCGCAGCTTCAAAATTATAGATATGCAACAAACAACAGATACAATATTAATGATTAGGCCTGTAAATTTTAGGATGAATGAACAGACGGCCGTTAATAATTATTTTCAGGAAGATTTAGATTTAAAAAATGCTGAGATTAATACAAAAGCACAAGAAGAATTTGATGCTTTTGTAATAAAATTGCGCGCTGTAGGTATTAACGTAATTGTAGAGAATGATGATAAGCTGATGGATACGCCAGACTCATTATTCCCTAATAATTGGGTGAGTTTTCATGGCAATGGTGATGTTGCAAAGTATCCTATGTTTGCTGAAAATAGAAGACGCGAACGACGAGACGAAGTTTTCATTAGATTAGAAAAAGAAGGTTTTAAAATAGAAAATATTATAGATTATACCTCAGCAGAGCACGAAGGTGTTTTTTTAGAAGGTACGGGTAGTATTTTAATGGATCGTGTAAACAGAAAAGCTTATTGTGCATTATCGCCTCGTGCAGACGAGGAATTGTTTATTGAGTTTTGTGAAGATTTTGAATATACACCCGTAATTTTTACTGCAAACCAAACTGTAGACGGTAAACGTTTAGAGATTTACCACACCAATGTAATGATGTGTTTAGCTGAAAATTTTGCGGTAATTTGTTTAGATACTATCGACGATAAAAAAGAACGTAAAAATGTTGTAAAACATTTAAAGCAAGATAAGAAAGAGGTTATTTCTATTACTGAAGGACAGATGCATCAGTTTGCTGGTAATATGCTACAATTACGTGGTGCTAATAATCAGCGGTATTTAGTAATGAGTGAAACGGCTTATAGCAGCTTAACACCAAACCAAATTAAGAGTATAGAAAAGCACTGTCCTATTATTTATAGCTCTTTAGAAACTATTGAGACTTGCGGTGGTGGTAGTGCGCGTTGTATGATGGCTGAGGTGTTTTTGCCAAAGATTTAAATACAGTAACAAGGTTATGTAAGGGTTTGTTTGTCTAATTACTTTTATAGTTATTAAACAAATAAACCTTTTTTTTCTTTTTTAATCTAGCTTATTAAAAATATAGCCACTTTTTTCTGCACCCCAAACATACGTGCCATTAGCATCAAAACCACGATCCCAAGAGATAATTTTATCTTCTAAAATCTCTACTTCGCTACGTGCAAAAGAAGCTCCATTCATACTGCTTACACAGGTGTTATCGCCTGTTTTGCCTGTAAAATACTTTGGTGCAACCTTGTTTAGAATAACGTCGCAGCCTTCTTTTAGGCTTATGTTTTCTAAAGTTATAGAGTCAAAGGCTTTTGGGTTTTTCCATTTGCCAATCCATAGCGAGTCTGTATTTAATCTGTATATAGCAGAGCTAAATGTACTATCAGAATGTCGTTTTACCTCGTATATACGTTGGCGATATGGCGAGTTAGGTCTTGTGTTTTGTGCTTGTTCTACATAAAGAAAGTTGCCTTTTTCTTCCCAAATAGGATACATATGTAAAACTATATTATAATAAGTTGAATCTACTTGATACTGAATTTCTGAGCTAAAAGAACCTTGCATTAGCGCAAATAACTCTTTAAGCTCAGTTTTAGTAGCGTCTTTACAACTTAAAACGGTAATTAATAGAATAGAAAAAGCAAGCAGATGTCTCATAAAACTATATTTAAGAGGCTAAATATAGATAAAAATAATTAAGCTTTTGATGCGGCTTTTGGAAGCTCAATAAAGAATTTACTTCCAATGTTTTGGGTACTCTCAACCCAAATTTTACCATTATTTAGTTCAACTAAATCTTTAGCAATTGTAAGACCTAGACCAGTGCCTTTTTCGTTTTTAGTGCCAACAGTAGTAAAATTTTCATTAGCATTAAATAGCTTGTCTATATTGTTTCTAGATACACCGACACCTGTATCTTCTACACATATTAGGGCTTTACCATTTATATCTTGATTAGAAATTGTAATAACATCTCCTATTCTACTAAATTTTACAGCATTGGTAATTAAATTTTGAATAACAATTTCTAGCATACTCTTATCTGCGTATACAAAGTCTCGTGTAGATTCATCTATTAATACAATACGTTTGTCCTCAATTTTCTGTTCTACTAAAGCCATTTTAGTTCTAAATACATCTTGAATGTTAAATAACTCTGGGCTTGGCTCTAAATTTTGCATTTGCGATTTAGACCAATTTAATAAGTTAAATAAAAGAGAAGAGGCATTATTTGCGTTTTCGCTTAACTCTGGTAAGAGTTCGTTAAACTCTTCTTTAGATATACTATCTTCTTTTAGTAAATCTAAAAAAGCTTTAATTGAAGAGATAGAATCTTTTAAGTCGTGAGAGACTATTGAGAATAATTTATCTTTTACTTGGTTAACTTCTTCTAAGTGGTGAGTCTGCTCTAGTATAGCTTCATTTCTAATACGTTCTTGCTCTATTTTTTCTCGTTGTTGGGTAATTGTTGTTCTATGTTTTAATCCTTTTAAGTATATAAAAACTAGTAAGATAATTAGTAGTAAAAGTGCTGCAATTAGACTGTATAACGTAATAGGATTGGTAAGCCAAGTTGTCTTTGTACTGTTGTTTGTTTCTGCAATAATTGAGCTGTTACCAGTATTATAGAGGTCTAAGGGTTCTGTATCTGTTTTAAATTTAGGTTCATCTATAACTGAAAGTGATGCTTTTAAATCATGATATTTATTTTGCCAGAAAAAAGCATTTTCAAAAAAACCACGTGTAGAGTCTAAAGTAATATGAAGTTTGTAGTTTTCTAATAGCTCTGTCTTATTATCAATTTTTAAAGCAATATCATAAGCTTCATTTAATTGTAATTCTGCCAATTTTACTTTTTTCTTTTTAAGGTTTAAGTTTCCTATGGCATTTAAAGCTCTTAAAATTCCTTCTTTATTATCTTGTTTTCTATTGTATTTTAGACCTTCTACTAAATAGTCTGAGGCTTTATCAAAAGCATTAAATCTTAAGTATTCACTACCTAGTTTTGGTAAAATATCCCCACGTAAATCTTGGTCTGTTTCAGGGTTTAAAATGTCGAGTACATTTTCGTAATACTCTATGGCTTTGCGATGTTCTTTTCTTACAGAATATAAATCAGCAATATTTTTAGTAGATAATTTTACACCGTTTCTATCGTCAATCTGTTTGCGTATTTCTAAAGCTTTAAAATTAAAATCTATAGCTTTATCTATTTGGTTTGTTTTAAAATATACCTCTGCTAAGCTATTGTAAGCAGTGCTTAATTCGCGCTTTAAATTACGTTTTTCAAAAATTGCTATCGCGGAAAGTGAATTTTTAAGTCCTTTAGCATAATTACCACGTTTAATTTCTATAAGCCCTATGCTATTACTTGTTTTAGCAACGCCAAGGGTGTCAGCAATTTGTAAATAATAGTTTCTAGATTTGTTATAATTATCTATGGCGTTATAATAATCGTTTTGGTTAGCATATATTAAGGCCTTATAATAATTGCTACCAGCAAGTCCTTTAGTGTAATTTAATTCTTTTGATAATTTTGTTGTTTGGTTTATAAAAAGAATAGCTTTTTTATAATCGTTGGCTTTATATAGTTCATTAATAAGCATTAGCGCAGTATCAACCTTAGTGGAGTCTTGGTTTTGATAAGCTATTTGTACCGTAAGGCTGTCTATTTTTTCATTTTGTGAAAAAACAAAAATTGGTACAAAAAGAAAGGCTAATATTAGTAACTGTTTCATCTTCGTAGTGTCTTAAGACGAAGTACGAAAGTTTGGTGTCTGTAACTTTTGAAAATATATAACAAAAGTAAGTCAACACTAAACAATAACAACGTTGTTAATGTTTTAATATTAAGTATCATTAATGCTTGGGACATTGGTTAATTACAAATCAAAAATGGCATTATACCTCGATAAACCCTAATATTTAAGTCTTAATACCAATAAATTAGATAAAGCGACATATGTAAAATTAAAAAAAGGGTTGCAAATCGACCAATGGTAAATAACATAGAAAAACTACCTAATCATCGATGAAATGCATTAATAGCTTATTTTATTGTTTGTGAGCTAGTTATCTCTAAATATGTTTAGTGCAGGTAATGCTTTGTGTTCAAAATCAAAAAGACATTGGTTCTCCCAAGATGTGCCGTTTGTAGATGTGTTTTCGTTACCGTTAAATGCCACCCAATCTGGTGCCCAATAGCAAAAACCAATACCTTTATTATTGGGTATGTTTTTAAGGGTTGTAACTAACCATTCAAAATAGGCTTTTTGACCCTCTGGTGTTGGTGAGAATTCTTCTAATATCTGATCTAAACTTCCAATATAATTGGTAGAATTATCATCCCATTGTAGCGTAAATGGGTAGGCCACTTCTACCATTAAAATAGATTTATTAAAAGTAAAAGCCAATTCATTTAATTTTGATGCTACAAGATTTAAATCTTTAATTTGAAATTGCGGATAGTACGAAAGTCCAATAATATCATAATCTAAGTTGTAAACTTCAAGTTCATCAAAAAAGTAAATAGCATTTTCTACGCTAGAGTGGTGCAGCATTATCTGTACTTCGTTGCTGGTATCTACGTCTTTTATTGCTCTAATAGCCTCATTAACTAAACTAGCATAATTTGCCCAATTGCTATTAAACTGGTCCCACACTTTGCCATAATCCCATAAGAATCCACTATCTGTTTCGTTACCTATTTGTATAATTTGGGGTATTGTGTTTTGTGCTTTTAATTGTTCTACTACGTTTTTTGTATAATTATAAATGGCAACTTTAACCTCATTGATGGTCATGTTTTGCCAAGCTAGTGGTGGTGTTTGAGTACTAGGATCTGCCCAAAAATCACTGTAATGAAAGTTAAGAAGAAATTTTATGTTTTTTGCTTTAATTTTTTGAGCATAAGCTTTTACGTCTGTTAAGCTATTTTCTCCGTCTTGAGGTGTATGCCATAACTTTAAGCGTACTAGATTTGTACCTTGTGAAGCTACAAAATCTAATAATTCAACGCTATTTCCGTTAGCATCTTTATAATCTATATTATAATCTTCTAGTTCACTCTGAAAAGATAAATCCATACCCTTATAAAATCCATTAAACGAACTTAAATTGGCGGCATCATCATTTTTTGTACAAGCAAAAAACATAAAGGTTACCAGTAA
>JAOEWO010000025.1 GCA_028383925.1 Winogradskyella sp. | reverse complement strand
TCTGTTGTTCTCGTAATCTTCAAAAATCATTTCACCCAATCCTTTTAAACCTGTGTAAAAGGCTTTACCTCTATTGGCTTGCGTAAACTCTCTAATAAATTGCATTAAATACGGATCTTCAGCAATCATAAATGTGGTGATAGGTATATGTAAACGTCGTGCTTGTTGCGCCATAGCGTAGCACTTATTAGTAATAAACGGATCTAAGCCATTACTATTTTTATAATACTGACCATCTGGCATACGCAAACAACTTGGTTTACCATCCGTAATCATAAAAATTTGTTTGTTTGTATTTCGCTTTCGTCGCAACATATCCATTGCCAATTGCAATCCTGCAACCGTATTTGTATGGTAAGGACCGACTTTTAAATAGGGCAATTCCTTTATTTTAATTGGCCAAGCATCGTTTCCGAATACTAAAATCTCTAAGGTATCTTTTGGATAGCGTGTGGTGATTAATTCGGCCAAAGCCATGGCTACTTTTTTAGCGGGAGTAATTCGATCTTCACCATAAAGAATCATACTATGGCTAATATCTATCATTAACACTGTACTCATTTGGCTTTTATGAAGCGTTTCTTCCACAACCAAATCGTCTTCAGTAAGACTAAAATCGCCAATACCGTTGTTAATTTGAGCGTTTCTAATACTTTCCGTCATTGAGACTTTATCTAAGCCATCACCAAACTGATAACTTCTAAAATCACCTGTATGTTCATCACCAAGACCAACACCTTTACTCTTATGATTACCTGAACCACTGCGCTTAATCTTGCCAAAAATATGATCTAAGGCTTGTTGGCGAATAGCACGTTCAGTTTTTGCTGTAATGGCCATGCCACTGCCTCCTTCTCCATCACCATCAGCATCGATTTCTTCTTTTATGTAACCTTTATCTTTTAAGTCTTCAATAAAATCATCGATGGTATATTCTGGTGTGGTTAACTTATATTCCTTGTCAAGTTGACGCATCCAATCTATAGCTTCATCAAAATCTCCTGAGGTATGGGTAATGAGTTCTTTAAAAATCTCAAAGAGTTTTTCAAACGGAGATTGGTTGGGAGCTTCGTAGGTTTTAAAGACGAAACCCGATTTGTTTGGTTTTTTTTTCATGTGTTTTATTTATTGTTTTTTTTTTTAACTGACACATGCAGTCCGCCATTAAAAACTTTTTGTCTTTTTTAATGGCTACTTTCATAGCTATGTAAAAATAATGCTTTTTCGAATCAAAAAATAACCTTTAAAACATCTTAACAACACATTAAGATTTCTATTATTTTTTTCCTTAATTTTAAGGCATTAGTTAACCAACCTTTACATAATGAAACAATTTTTCTCTTTGGTTATGCTTTTCTGCATAACGCTACTATCAGCACAAGAATTTTCAATGGACCTTGTAAAAAATATGGCTCCACGTAATATTGGTCCTGGTGGTATGTCTGGTCGTGTAACAGCTATAGATGTTGTTACCAATAATCCAGATGTTATGTACGTTGGTACAGCTTCGGGCGGTCTATGGAAATCTACTTCAGGAGGTATAAAATGGGAACCACTTTTCGAAAAAGAATTAACGGCCTCAATAGGTGCTGTAGAAATACAACAGTCAAATCCTAGTGTTATTTGGGTAGGTACCGGAGAGGGAAATCCTCGTAATTCTCTTAATGGAGGTTTTGGTGTTTATAAATCGCTTGATGGTGGTAAAACGTGGCTTGCTATGGGACTTGAGAAAACAATACACATACATAGAATTATTGTAGACCCAACAAATCCAGATATAGTTTATGTTGGTGCTATTGGTTCTCCTTGGGGCGAACACCCTGAGCGTGGAGTTTTTAAAACTACTGATGGAGGAAAAACTTGGAATAATATTTTATTTGCTAATAATAAAACCGGAGTTGCTGATTTAATAATGGATCCAACAAATCCTAATAAATTAATAGCTGCAATGTGGCAACATAAACGCGACCCTTGGTTCTTTAACTCTGGTGGAGAAGGTTCTGGTTTGCATATTACACATGATGGCGGTAAAACTTGGAAAAAAATCACAGAAGATGATGGTTTCCCTAAAGGAAATCTAGGTCGTATTGGAGTCGCTATTGCGCCAAATAAACCTAATATTATTTATGCTTTAGTTGAATCTAAAAAGAATGCGCTTTATAAAAGTGAAGATGGAGGATTTAAATGGAAAATGATTAATAATAAAAGTGATATTGGCAATCGTCCGTTTTATTATTCTGAAATTTATGTAGATCCGCAAAACGAGAATAGAGTATATTCTGTTTTTACTTACGTAAATGTTTCTGAAGATGGTGGAAAAAACTTCAACCAATTAATGCCAGCTTATGGGGCTAATAATGGTGTTCACCCAGATCATCATGCCTGGTGGATACACCCTGACAATGGTAATTTTATGATTGATGGTAATGATGGTGGTATGAATATTACTAAAGATGGTGGTAAAACATGGCGTTTTATTGGCAATCTTCCTGTGGCACAATTCTACCATATTAATGTTGATAATGAATATCCATACAATGTTTACGGAGGCATGCAAGATAATGGTTCTTGGAGAGGCCCAGCTTATGTATGGCGTGCTCAAGGTATAAGAAATAGTTATTGGCAAGAAATAAGTTTTGGTGATGGTTTTGATGTCGTACCAGACAGAGATGACTCGCGTTACGGTTGGTCTATGAGTCAACAAGGCTATGTAAGCAGATACGATTGGCAAACAGGAAACAATTATGGAGTGCAACCAACGCATCCAGATCCTGATGTGCGTTTACGATTCAATTGGAATTCTGCCATAAACATAGATCCATTTAATAATAGCACGCTTTACTTTGGTAGTCAGTTTGTACACAAATCAATAGACAAAGGAGAAACGTGGACCGTGATTTCTCCAGATTTAACCACTAATGATCCTGAAAAACAAAAACAATCTGAAAGTGGTGGATTAAGTATGGATGCAACAGGTGCTGAAAATCACACTACAATCTTAGTTATTGAACCTTCAGAAGTTGAAAAAAATATGCTTTGGGCTGGTACTGATGATGGTCGAGTGCATTACACAACAAACGGTGGTGATTCTTGGACTGATGTTTCTAAGAATTTAAAAGGCTTACCAGAAGGTAGCTGGATAGCACAGATAAAAGCATCTAATAAAAACAAAGGTGAGGCGCTTTTAATCGCAAATGATTACCGACGCTTTAATTATACTCCGTATGCTTATAGAACTAAAAACTACGGAAAAACCTGGGAACGCATCGTTGATGCTAATGATGTACAAAGTTATACACTGGCTATTGTTGAAGATCTTGTGGAACCAAACCTTATGTTTTTAGGAACAGATGATGGGTTATACATTTCTATTGATGCCGGTGAAAAGTGGACAAAATGGACCGAAGGTTTCCCAACAACTTCAGTTAAAGATTTAGTAATTCACCCGAGAGAACACGACTTAGTTATTGGCACTTTTGGACGTGCCGCATGGGTTTTAGATGATATAAGACCGCTACGCGAAATGGCAAAGAACACATCTGTAATGGCATCAAATATTACGTTATTTAATCCACCAACAGCTTATCAAGCTGCTTACCAACAACCAACAGGTAGTCGTTTTGGAGCTGATGCCATGTATCATGGTGAAAATCGTGGTGGTGGTGCTCGTTTTTCTTATGTTTTTAACAAAAAAGATATGCCAAAAGCTGACAAAAAAGATAAAGATTCTGACGAAAATGAATCTGAAACAGCAAATCTAGATTCTGAAAAAAATGAAGCTAAAGTAACTTGGGATTCTTTAAGCCTAAAACTATATGACGGCAAACGTTTAATTAGAACGCTAAAAACTAAAGCTCCTAAAGAAAATGGGATACACAAATGGACGTGGTATATGGATGAAGCTGGTGTAAATAGACCTTCTAGACGCATAAGAAAACAAACTAGAGAATCTGGTGGAGTTTCAGTAAAACCTGGAACATATAAAGCTGTTTTACAGTATGGCGATCAACTATCTGAAACCATAATTAATGTAGAATCTGACCCAAGAATAGAAGTTTCTCAAAAAAACATTGATGAAGTTTATACAGCAAGTAAGCAACTTGAAAAAATCCAAGAAACGGCAGCTAATGCGGTAAAACAATTAATTGAAAGTAAGACTATTGCCGAAACTTATAAAACCAATTTAACACAATTAGATAAGACCGATTTTAAGGATCAAATAGAAGCGTCTGAAACTATTGTTAAATCTATTGACAGTCTTGTAGATAAATATTTAGGAAAAGTTGATAAACGCCAAGGTATTACTAGAAATCCTGAAGTAACTCCTTTACAAAGGTTAGGTAACGCTTCTAGCTATGTATACGGAAGTCAAACTGGTTTAACCTCAACTGAGACCACACTTATTAAACATGCAAAAGATGCTTTAGATAAATTATTAGGAGAAACTAATGGTTTTTTTAGTACAGATTGGAAAGGTTATCAAGATAAAATGAAAACCGTTAAAATGAATCCGTTTAAGGAGATTAAAACGTTTGGTATTGATTAATCTATAGCTGAAAATAGTAGCTTGAAGTGAATTTTTAGATTAAACATAAGTAAAAATTGTATCGAGAATCAGAATTTATGTTTTTAAATAATTCTCGATACATTTTTTTTTACATCTAAATCACTCAAATCAATATAGGATTTATCTCTTATAGCTAATTCGCAACGTATTCTCTATGCTGTTTTTTAGTCTATCCGTTTAAGACTTATAGTATCTTCAATCTTAATAAGTTTACCAGACGTAGATATTAAACCTTCTTTTTTAAATTGAGAAAGTATTCTTATTGCAGACTCTGTTGCTGTACCAACAATACTAGCATAATCTTCTCTCGATAAAACAATACTCAAAAACCCATCAGCATCTACGCCAAAATTATCATTAATGTATAGTAATATTTCTGCCATGCGTTGCTTTACAGACTTTTGCGCCATATTAACTAATGACTCGTCTGAATCTTTTAAATCTGCCGCCATTTCTCTTAATACATCTAATGTAAATTTTGGGTTTTTAGAGAGGTCCTTCATTATTTCACTCTTTGGTATAAAACACATTTCCATATCATTTAAGGCTGTTGCACTTAAATTTGTTTGTTGCTCAGAAACCAAAGAACGCTTACCCAACAAACCACCTTTTACAACAAGCTTAACAACCTGGTCTTTACCATTTTCGCTTAGCTTTGTTAATTTACAAACACCATCTTTTACACAGTAAACACCGTTAAGAGTTTCGCCTTCTTCAAAGATAACTTGCCCCTTTTTATAAGTTTTCCCTGTTTTACAAGCAGACACACGCATTAATTCATCTCTAGTTAAAGATTTTAGAGAATTAAATTCTTTTACAATACAAGATTCACATTTACTCATAGCGTTCCTTTTTTCAATCTATTCAAATATAATAATTACATGACAAATATCATATTTTAAAAACTAAGGTTATGTGACCTTTGTTACAGGTATAAATGAGCAAATAAAAATGGAAAACAACACGTGTTATCATTGTGGTGATGATTGTGGCAATCATATTATTTCTTTTAGGGAAAAAGTATTCTGTTGCAATGGTTGTAAGACTGTTTTCGAAATTTTTAACGAAAATGACTTAACCTGTTATTACGACTTACAAAATTCACCAGGAGCAATTCCGAAAGAAATTGAAGGTAAATATGATTTTTTATCACAAGAAAATATCATAGAAAAACTCACAGAATTTAGAAGTGACACAATAGAAATTGTAACGCTACACATTCCGCATATTCATTGCAGCTCTTGTATTTGGATACTAGAAAACCTTAACAAACTAAACTCAGACATAGCAGATTCTCAGGTAAATTTTGGTAAAAAAACAGTTAGAGTCACTTACCATTCAACAAAAACAAATTTAAAAGCTGTTGTTACATTATTAAGTGCTATTGGTTATGAGCCGTACATTAGTTTAGACGATTTTAAATCTGGTAAAAAATATATAAACAGAACACTAATTTACAAACTTGGTGTCGCAGCATTTGGCTTTGGTAATATTATGTTTTTATCGTTTCCTGAGTATTTTGAAGTCGATGAATTTTGGCTAGAGCAATACAAACCTCTTTTTCGGTGGTTAATGTTTACCATGTCTTTGCCTATAGTATTTTATGCTGCACAAGATTATTTTATATCGGCTTATAAAGGTCTTAAATCAAAAATATTAAATATAGATGTACCAATTGCACTAGGGGTTTCGGTACTATTTATAAGAAGTACTATAGAGATTATATTTAATATAGGTTCTGGCTTTTTTGATAGTTTAGCAGGCTTAATCTTTTTCCTCTTGGTAGGTAAATTTTTTCAGCAAAAAACATACGAATTCTTATCCTTTGAGCGCGATTATAAGTCTTACTTCCCTATTGCTATCAACAAAATAGATAAAAATAGTAATGAAAACTCAGTGCAGGTTTACGATATAGAAAAGGGAGATCGTTTATTAATTAGAAATGAAGAATTAATACCTGTTGATGGTATTTTAATAAACGGAAAAGCAAAAATAGATTACAGTTTTGTAACAGGCGAATCGCAAACGGTTTCTAAACAATCTGGAGATAAATTGTTTGCAGGTGGTAAACAAACTAGTGGTGTTATAGAAATGGAAGCTTTAAAATCTGTAGAACAAAGTTACCTCACACAATTATGGAGCAATGATGTTTTTAACAAAAATAAAGAAGAAGGCTTTACTAATATTACAAATACGGTTAGTAAACATTTTACAATTACATTATTAATAATTGCAGCTATTGCGACTACTTTTTGGCTATTTGTAGATAGCAGTAAAGCCATGAATGTATTTACAGCAGTACTAATTATTGCCTGTCCTTGCGCTATAGCCTTATCTGCACCCTTTACATTTGGTAACTTACTACGTATTTTTGGCAAAGAAAAATTCTATGTTAAAAACGCTAGTGTTATTGAACAATTAGCAGCAATAGACACCGTTATTTTTGATAAAACGGGTACTATTACATCTCATAAACAGAGTAATGCAGCTTATGACGGTGCTGAACTTAGTACTACTGAAAAAAGCGTACTTAAAAATTCGCTAAGAGGTTCTAATCATCCTTTAAGCAGAACATTATATAGCATTTTAGAAGCACATAATATTATAACATTAGATGCATTTAAAGAACATATAGGCCAAGGTATTGAAGCAAAACACGAAGCCATAAATATGAAAATTGGTTCCGCAAGTTTTGTTGGTAACCCAAATGCTAATACGGTTTTAAATACTACAGTACACGTTAGCAGTAATACTATTTACAAGGGAAAATTTACTTTTTACAATAGTTATAGAAAGGGAGTTTCAAAATTATTTAACCAATTAAAGCAACAATTTGATTTGGTTATTCTTTCGGGTGATAATGAGGGAGAACGCGATAACTTAACAAAATTACTTCCAGCAAAAACCAAACTAATATTTAACCAAAAACCAGAAGACAAGTTAGAGTTTATAAAATACCATCAGTCTGAAGGTGCTAAAGTTTTAATGATTGGTGATGGTCTAAACGATGCTGGTGCATTAGCACAAAGCAATGTTGGTATAGCCATTTCAGAAGATGTAAATGTCTTCTCACCTGCCTGTGATGCTATTTTAGATGCTTCAAAATTTAAGGAATTATATCGCTTTATAATGGCTTCAAAAGCGGCAATAAAAATCATCAAATGGAGCTTTGTACTTTCACTTTTCTATAATATTATAGGTCTATACTTTGCGGTTACCGGCCAATTAGAACCCGTTGTTGCAGCAATTTTAATGCCTTTAAGCTCTATTAGCATTGTGGTATTTACAACAATTGCAACCAATAGTATAAGCCTAAAAAAAAGCCCTTCAGTTAGTTACAAAAAGTAAACTTCCTAGCAGCAATAAGATTAGACCTTAAAAGCATTACGTAAAATAATAGTGTTAAAAGGGAAGCTGTATTAGTTTAATTAAGCACATTATAATTCCCTTTTATCTGATAAGGATTTTTAGTTAAAAGCTTTTTTTACCCAACATGATAAATGTCATGTTTTAAGAACTGGTTCAATAGTATTTTTGAACTATAACTTCAAGTAGGTATGAGTGTTATTTATATTTTATTATCCGTTAGCGTTGTTGTAGGCGTAACTTTTTTTATCCTTTTTATAATGGTGGTAAGGTCTGGCCAATACGACGATGATTACACACCGTCTGTACGAATGCTTTTTGAAGATGAACTCGTTAAAGAACAAACCGATACATCAAAACAAACAAAAACCGACTAATTTTTTTTAATATGGAAATGCAACAATTCTATTACGATAATAAAATCGTTAAAAAATTCCTTTACGCAACAATACTTTGGGGTGTTGTTGGGATGCTTGTAGGGCTTATTCTGGCCTTTATGTTTTTATTCCCAAATATGACAGATGGCATCTCATGGTTAAGTTTTGGTCGTTTAAGACCATTACATACAAATGCCGTAATCTTTGCTTTTGTTGGTAATGCTATTTTTGCTGGTGTTTACTACTCTTTGCAGCGGTTACTTAAAGCAAGAATGTTTAGCGACTTATTAAGTAATATTAATTTTTGGGGTTGGCAACTTATTATTGTCGGTGCAGCTATTACACTGCCTTTGGGGTATTCTACATCTAAAGAGTATGCAGAATTAGAATGGCCTTTTGATATTGCCATCGCCTTAATTTGGGTGGCTTTTGGTGTTAATATGATTGCAACAATTCTTAAACGTCGCCAACGTCATCTGTATGTAGCAATTTGGTTTTACATAGCTACTTTTGTAACAGTTGCGGTACTTCATGTTTTTAATAGCTTAGCATTACCTGTAAGTTTTACGGGTATGAAAAGCTACTCTGTATACGCTGGTGTACAAGATGCATTAGTACAATGGTGGTACGGGCACAATGCTGTTGCGTTTTTCTTAACCACACCGTTTTTAGGTTTAATGTATTATTTTGTACCTAAAGCAGCTAATAGACCTGTTTACTCTTATAGGTTATCTATCGTTCACTTTTGGTCATTAATCTTTATCTACATCTGGGCAGGTCCACACCACCTGTTATATACGGCGTTGCCAGAATGGGCTCAACATTTGGGTGTTGCATTTTCAGTTATGTTATTAATGCCATCTTGGGGAGGAATGATAAACGGATTACTAACGCTACGTGGCGCTTGGGATAAGGTACGTACAGATCCTGTTTTAAAATTTATGGTTGTTGCTATTACAGGCTACGGTATGGCAACCTTTGAGGGCCCTATGTTATCACTTAAAAACGTAAATGCTATAGCACACTTTACCGATTGGATTATTGCACACGTGCATGTTGGTGCGTTAGCTTGGAATGGCTTCTTAGCTTTTGGTATGATCTATTATTTGATTCCTAAGTTATTTAAAACCAAACTGTATTCTATTGGTTTAGCTAACGTTCATTTTTGGATAGGTACTTTAGGTATTATGCTATATGCTTTACCAATGTATGTCGCTGGTTTTGCACAAGCAAGTATGTGGAAACAATTTAACCCAGATGGTACATTAGTGTATGGTAACTTTTTAGAAACCGTAACCGAAATTATGCCAATGTATTGGATGCGTGCCATTGGTGGTACACTATATATAACAGGTATGCTTGTCTTAGTTTATAATGTAATTATGACTATTGTAAAAGCAGAAAATAAAGTAATGGATGAGTTAGCAGAAGCACCCGCATTACAACGTGTTTCTAAAAGACGTGTTGCAGGCGAAGGCTGGCACACTTGGTTAGAGCGCAAACCTGTACTTTTAACCATATATGCTACAGTGGCGATATTAATTGGTGGTATTGTACAAATAATACCCACTATTGTTGTAAAATCTAATATTCCAACTATTAGTAGTGTTAAACCTTATACACCATTAGAACTTGAAGGTAGAGATCTTTATATAAGGGAAGGTTGTGTAGGTTGCCACTCCCAAATGGTGCGTCCTTTTAGAAGTGAAGTAGAACGATATGGAGAATACTCTAAAGCCGGAGAATTTGTTTATGACCACCCATTTCTTTGGGGAAGTAAACGTACAGGACCAGACTTACATCGTATAGGAGGTAAATACTCAGACAATTGGCACTTTAACCACATGTACGACCCTCAGAGTACGTCTACCGGTTCTATTATGCCAGCATACCAGTGGTTGGTTAGAAACGAATTAGATAAATCTATGACCCAAAATAAAATGAAAACTATGGTGAGTTTGGGTGTACCCTATACAGACCAAGATATTGAAAATGCACAAGCAGACATGCTAAAACAAGGTATTCAAATTGAAAAAAATCTATATAGCGACCCAGATTTTGTAGCTTCTTATGAAGCAGACAAAGACGCTTCTGGTGAAGGATTTGTAGAAATGAGAAATAGAGAAATTGTTGCCATGATAGCTTACCTACAGCGTCTAGGTACTGATATTAAAGTAAAAGACAATACAGACCAAACCGTAAAAAATTAAGAAACCATGCTAAAATTTGTAAAAAATCACATGGAAAGTATTACAGGTATAGAAATATACCCAATGATATCACTCCTTATATTCTTTATCTTCTTTGTTGGCTTATTCTATTGGGTAATTACAGCTAAAAAAGAGTATATAAAAACAGTTAGTAACATACCATTAGACAACCAAAACGACACTATATTATGAGACATTTAATCCCATCGTACATAAGAGTTCCTGTCATCTTTTTTGCTATTGCTGCACTTGTAGAATACTTTGTAGATTCTGGTGACCAACCTGCTTTTATGGAGCAACCACTCGTCTTACTATTTTTACTGCTTGTACTATTAGTGCTTATTGCTATTGAAGGTATTGTAGGAGCAATGGATAATATTTTATATCAAAGTTTAGATGAAGAAGCTAAAAAACGCTACCTCGCTTCAAGAACAAAAACGCCACAGTTTAGCAAGCTTAAAGCACTTTATTCTAAATTAGCTGGTAAAAATAGACCTATTGAAGAAGAAGGTGAAATTATCTTAGACCACAACTATGATGGTATTAAAGAATTAGATAACAATCTACCACCATGGTGGGTCTATTCATTTTACATCTCAATTATTTTTGCTGTGGTGTATATGGTACGTTATCATGTGCTTAATGCAGATGATCAATTTGTAGAATATGAAATTGAATATGCAGAAGCTAATAAGGCTATTGAAGCGTACAAAAAAACAGCTAAGGGCCTAGTAGATTTTAATACCGTTGAAGTATTAGTAGAAGCTTCAGACTTAAAGGCTGGTAAAAAGATTTTTGAAATGAACTGTGTGGCTTGTCATAAACCAGATGGTGGCGGCGGAATTGGGCCCAACTTAACCGACCAAAATTGGATTTTAGGTGGTGGTATTAAAAATGTATTTAAAACCATTTCTGAAGGAGGACGAGATGGAAAAGGAATGGTTGCATGGAAATCTGAACTAAAGCCATTAGAAATGGCTCAGGTTGCTAGCTATGTTTTACAATTTCAAGGTACTACACCTGCAGAACCGAAAGCAGCAGAAGGAGATATTTGGGTAGAAGAAGGAGCAAAAACAGACGCAACTAACACCAATGAAAACTCACAAGAGCCTAACGAAACTACTGCAGATATTACTAAAACCGTTGACGCTGTAGTCACCAATAACTAATATTTAAGTTACTAAAAATGGAAACACAAGGCAATGAGGTTTTTAGAGATTCTATTGGTACAATAGATGAAGAAGGGAAACGCAAATGGGTGTTTCCTAAGAAACCATCTGGCCCATTATATGAAAAGCGCAAAATAGTAAGCTATGTCTTATTAGTCTTTTTATTTGCTGCGCCATTTGTAAAAATTAATGGCAATCAATTTCTATTATTTAATATTCTAGAAAGGCGATTTAATATTTTTAGCTTTCCGTTTTGGCCTCAAGACTTCTATCTTTTTGTAGTATCTATGCTAATTGGTATTATTTTTATTACATTATTTACAGTGGGCTTTGGTCGCATTTTTTGTGGGTGGATTTGTCCTCAAACCATATTTATGGAAATGGTTTTTAGACGTATTGAATATTGGATAGATGGAGACCAAAATAAACAAATGCGACTAGATCGCCAAAAATGGGATGCAGAAAAAATAAAAAAACGACTCTTAAAATGGTTTATATTTTTATTTATTTCCTTTTTAATTGCAAATATCTTTTTAGCTTATTTAATAGGTAGCGATAAACTCTTAAAATATATTATTGAAGGGCCGTTAGAGCATACAGGCACTTTAATTCCGCTTATTATATTTACTTCAGTATTCTATTTTGTTTTTGCATGGTTTAGAGAGCAAGTGTGTATTATAGCATGCCCTTACGGACGCTTGCAAGGTGTACTACTAGATAATAAATCTATAGTTGTAGCTTACGATTATAAACGTGGTGAAGCTGAACAAGGGCGTAAAAAATTCAGAAAAAATGAAGATCGCCAATCCCTAGGTTATGGAGATTGTATAGATTGTTTTCAGTGTGTAAATGTTTGCCCAACAGCTATAGATATAAGAAATGGCACACAATTAGAATGTGTTAACTGTACCGCTTGTATTGATGAGTGCGACGATATAATGGAGAAAATTAATCTTCCAAAAGGCTTAATACGTTTTGCTAGTGAAGATAATATCGCTAAAAAAGAACCTTTTAAATTAACACCTCGTCTAAAGGGTTATATCGCTGTCTTAACAATTTTAATTGGTGTATTAGCTGGTATGCTAGCCTTACGTAGCGATGTTGAAGCTCGTATTTTACGTTTACCAGGGCAATTATATGAACATAAAGATGACGGCATTATTAGTAATGTTTACACCTTTAAATTAATTAATAAAACCACTAAAGAAATAGATGATTTAACTTTTAAGCTTAGAGGATGGGATGGCAAAATAAATGTTGTGTCTACTTCTGAAACATTTATAGTAAAGCCACAAGGCATAGCAGAAGGTACTTTATTTATTGAGTTAAAACAAAGTGATTTATCTGGCGATAAAAATAAAATAATGATAGATGTTTATAGTAAAAATGAACTTATCGAAACAACATCGGTTTCTTTTTTAGGACCACGAAGTTTTAATTGAGATTAAGTTGATTAATAAATGCATTCTGAAACATATTTAGAATAAAAAATAATGAGATCCTGAATCAGGTTCAGGATAACAAAATAAATTTTGTTATGAAAATAAATTGGGGAACAGCTATTGTAATTGCATTTGTGTGTTTTATATCATTTATTATGTATTTCGTAATTAGTATGAGTATAAACACCAAATATGACCATGACTTAGTCGTAGAAGATTATTACGGACAAGAATTAAAATTTCAGAATGATATTGACAAAGAAGCACATTCAAAAACACTTAAAACTAATGTGTCTTGGAAAAAAACAGACCAAGGTATTCTTATTAATTTTCCAAAAGAACTAGATTTTAATTTAATTACAGGAAAAGTGTTCCTATATAGACCATCTAATAAGCAACTAGATTTTGAAACACCAATTTCATTATCTAACTACAATTTGCTCATACCTGACAAACGCTTATTAGATGGTCGTTGGAACATTAAAGTAGATTGGAAATATAATACTAAATCATATCTGTACAAAACAGAAATCTCTTATTAATATTACTTAAGTGTCACCACGAACACAGTAGATAGGTCTTTTAACTATATCAATAAAAAACAGTACTCTACTTCGCTCTATCCGACAAATCAAGTCAGATGTTAGAATTAAAAATATCAATTATATTTTTCAAAAAAAATGTTAGTTTCAGCACTCATATTAGGTCTATTAGGAAGTTTACACTGCGTTGGTATGTGCGGACCAATTGCCTTTATGCTACCCGTAGATCGTACTAACTCTTTCAAAAAAATAAGTCAAATAACGACTTATCATTTTGGTAGATTATTAGCCTATAGCATTATTGGCTTGGCCTTTGGGCTAATTGGTAAAAGTCTATATATTTTTGGTATGCAACAACAATTATCTATTGCTATTGGCATTATTATGATAATTTTAGTTTTAATACCCTACAGAACATTAGGCAAATACAATTTATCTAGACCGTTAAATAAACTCATTTCAAAGGTGAAATCATCGCTTGGCAAAGCTCTAAAAAAGAAAACAACAGATACGTTTTTAACCATAGGATTTCTAAATGGTTTTTTACCTTGTGGCTTAGTTTATATGGCTGTATTTGGTGCCGTAGCCACAGGAAATTTATTAGAAGGCAGCTTGTATATGGTTTTATTTGGCTTAGGTACTATACCATTAATGACCACAGCTACATATCTCGGTAAGTTTTTAAATAATACAATAAAGCAACGTATACAAAAAGCAATACCGGTTTTTATTATTATAATAGGTGTTTTATTTATTCTTCGAGGCCTAGGGTTAGGTATTCCTTACCTCTCACCTGCACCCATTGTAGAAATGGCAACAAGCACGCTAGAGTGTCATTAATACTTTATTTAAATGAGACACCCTAATCACCCTAAAAGTTATGGTTTTTATACAAACACCAGCTTCAACTAAATCCATTTTTTTAACAATAACCAAAATACACATTGCATTTAGTTTGTGTAACGTAATATTTGTTGTTTTAGATAATATATAGTAAAAGCAACACTACTTGTTGCCTATTTAGTAATATTACGATCTTCTAAAATGGCAATAAAAGAAGCGTTATACCGAAATACTAAGCAAACACAAGAATTTAAGGAAGTACTAAATTAGTTGTATAAAAAAAACGCCAAAGTAACTAAACTCTGGCGTATTATCTTGATAAGAATAACACTAACTAATAAAAACCAAGATTTATATTTTAAAGGTCATAACTGGCAATGTAGAGTGGTTTGCTATATCTTCTGATATACTACCTTCAAAGAAATGTGCCAACCCCTTTCTGCCATGTGTAGCAACAGCAATGACATCAGCGCCAATTACATTTGCAAAATTTAAAATGCCTTTTTCTACAGAATAATCTGATACGATATTAACGTTATTTAAATTTTCTAGGTGGCCATCTGCTTGTTTTAAAAAACTCGAAATAAGCTTATCAATTTCAGACGAACTTTTAAAGTTTCCATCTGGTGAGTTAACGTAAACTAAATTCATCTTAGCACCGAGTTTATCAAAGGTTGTTTTAGCTTTAAGATATGGTGCCACAGCCTCTTCAGAAAAATCACTAGCAAAGACTACATTTTCAAAATCAAACAATATAGGATGATGTTTAATCACTAAAACAGGTATATCAGAATGTCGCACTACTTTCTCTGTATTAGAACCTACAAGTACTTCTTTAATACCACTTACACCATGAGAACCCATTACAATTAAATTTACATCGTGTTCTTTAGCTACATCATTAATCTCGCTCCAAACTTTAAAGTGCTTTACAATAGGGGTTACCTCAACACCTTCTAAATAAGGCTTGTCTAAAAAGGTTTCAAATTTTCTTTCTGCAAGTTTTAAATAAAACACAGCTTCGTCATCTAATACATCACTTGCTTTAGAAATAATAGCATTAGAAAGTTCTAACATATGTAAAACTATAAGTTCTGAGTTGTATTTTTTTGCAAGACTAGACGCTGCTTCTAATGCAAATTCTGAATGTTCTGAGAAATCTATTGGTACGATGATCTTTTTCATTTGTTTTTTATTTTTAAATGGTCATTGAAAATAATTGGGTTTCTGGTCTTTTACGTTGTAACAACACATCAAAAGCCATGCATATATTTCTTATAAAAGGTTTACCCTTTTCTGTTACTGTGACTTGCTTTCTTTGAAACTCGAGTAAACCATCTGTTTCGAATTCTTTTAATTTTATAAGTACTTCGGGTAGCTCACTAAAGGTAAGCTCGGTAGTTAACCAAGATGTTTTAAAGTGGCACATTAAATTAAGAATATGTTTTCTTATGGTAAGATCTTCAGTATTTAGAATATGACCTCTATAAACCGGTATAATATTTTGTTCTATTAAATGATAATACGCTTCTATAGATTTTACATTCTGTGCAAAACCATACCAACTATCGCTTATAGATGATGCACCCAAACCAATCATAGTTTGCGTTTTAGACGCCGTATAGCCCATAAAGTTACGGTGTAATGTTTCATTTTGCATGGCTTTATAGAGCGCATCTGTTTGTAATGCAAAATGATCCATGCCAATTTCTATATATCCTACTTTTTCTAAAAGTGCCTTTCCTGTTTCGTATTGTAAACGTTTAGACGCTGCAGAAGGCAAGTCTTCATCTCGGTAACCACGTTGGCCGTTTCCTTTTATCCAAGGGACATGAGCATAACTGTAAAAGGCCAAACGGTCTGGTAGTAAAGCTTCAGTCTTTTTTATAGTCTCTACAACATCTGATTCGGTTTGAAATGGTAACCCAAATATAATATCATGACCTACTGAGGTGTAACCAATTTTACGTGCTAAATTAGTAACTCGTTTTACGTTTTCAAAAGGCTGAATGCGATTAATAGCGTTTTGAACTTTTATATTATAATCTTGAACACCAAAGCTAACACGTCTAAAACCTAAATCGAATAAGGTCTGTAAATGGGCCTCTGTTGTATTGTTGGGATGCCCTTCAAAACTAAATTCATAATTAGCTGCACAATCTGATACTTTAAGTAATTCTGAAATTAGAAATTTTAAATTTTCGGGCGAAAAAAATGTGGGTGTACCACCACCAAGATGCAATTCTTTAATTTTGGGTTTCGTTTCTAATAATGCTATATATAAACTCCATTCTTTAAGAAGCGCCTTTATATAAGGCAATTCTACTTCGTGACGTTTGGTAATACGTTTGTGACAACCACAAAATGTACATAGACTTTCGCAAAATGGTAAATGTAAATAGAGACTTAAACCCTCGGATATATTACTTTCTTTAAAAGATTTTTGTAAAGAATGTTTCCATTGTTGTAAAGAAAAGGTGTTAATATTCCGATATGGCACAGTAGGATAATTCGTATAACGAGGACCCGCTACATTGTATTTATTAACTAAAGATTTACACATACGTTTTTATTGATAGTCAAAATTACTCGTAAACTTTAGTATAGAATATGACATTTATCATATTGTGATGATATTAGTATAGACTATAAATTAATTTTTGCTTAAGATTGAATTTACAGTTTGCACGAACGCTTTTATCTACTTAACTTTACTTAAAACTAAACTTATTATGAAACATTTAAAACTTATTACATTGGCCTTTGTAGTGGTATTTGCAACGGCTTGTAAAAATGATACAAAGACAACTTTAGACACCGATAATAAAGAGATATTACCGCCACCACCGCCACCGCCACCAACGGCTCCAATTAATGCAGACAAACAACTTACTATAAACTTATCGCCAAAAAGTGATAGCAATGTAGAAGGTTCTATAAGTTTTACAGAAAAAGATGGTGTGGTAACCATGAACGGAATTATTATTGGTCTTGAAGAAGGTGAGCATGCTATTCATATTCACGAAAAAGCAGATTGCTCTTCTGCAGATGGAAAATCTTCTGGTGGCCATTGGAATCCTACAGCACAACCTCACGGAGCTTGGGGTGATGCAACGGGCTATCACAGAGGTGATATCGGTAATTTTACAACGGGTACAGATGGTACTGCTACGGTTTCTAAAACTACAGACCAATGGTGTATTGGTTGTGGTGATGCTACTAAAGATATTTTAGGAAAAGCCGTAATTGTACATATTGGTGTAGATGATTTAAAGTCTCAACCCTCTGGTGCAGCAGGTGCTCGTGTAGGATGTGCTGGTATTATTGAATAGTTTTAAAACACTAAATAAAAAAGCTATCTCCTATAAGGAGATAGCTTTTTTGCATTTTAAGTACAATAGCTTTATCTAGTTTTATAATCTTCTACATATTTTTTTGCACGCTTATTACCATTATTAAACTCTAATGCTTTTTTGTAGTTGGTATAAGCTTGTAAACTATCACCCATAACTAAACGTAACTGAGCCATACTGTCATAAACATTAGCGCTATACGGATGTAATGCTATGTTTAATTCAAATATTTTTAGAGCCTTCTCATACTCTTTATTACCAGAATATTTATATCCCAAACTGTCAAAATTACGTTCGCTAATAAAAGAACTTGTAGAATCTTGTTTCTTTATTTCTAAGTAACCAGCCAAAGCTTTATCATAGTTACCAGCCGCTAAGTTCGCACTTGGTGTTAAATAACCGTTTGGTGCTTTTACATAATCGTAGGTAATTTTATCATTTTCATTTTCTGGCTTTACAGACAGGTATCGCTTTTTAGTTTCAGGATGTTCTACAAACCAAAACTTCTTGTACATATCTGCTACAAAAAATTCGTTTTCTTTAATCGCAACGGGTTCAAGTTTTCCTCCTCTCCAATTCAAAAAAAGTGTATTCTCTTTGTAATAGACTTGTATAACATCATCTTCATTAAACAAATAATCACCTGTGGTTTGTTTTTTAAATGTTTCAGAATATTCAACTGAATTTGAACAACTAAAACATAAAACGACAGTGGCTAGTATTAAAAAAAATGGTTTCATTTTGTTATGATGAATTGGTTAAAATATGTGTAAAAAAAAGTCTCACTTACCAGTGAGACGATTCTTTTTAAATTTTGTTACTAGTCAATAATAACTATTATTTAATATCCATTAACTCTACATCAAAAACCAATGTTGCATCTGGTGGTATTACTCCACCTGCACCAGCAGATCCGTAACCTAAGTCACTTGGTATTACTAAACGGGCTTTATCACCAACGTTTAATAAACATATACCTTCATCCCAACCAGCAATAACCTGACCTACACCTACCTGAAAATCTAATGGTGAGTTGCGCTTATAAGACGAATCAAAAACAGTTCCGTCTGCCAATTGGCCTTTATAATGTACAGAAACCATATTTCCTTTTTCTGCTTTTTTACCAGCACCTTTTTGAATAATTTGGTAACGTAAACCAGATTCAGTTTCATCAAAACCAGCAGCTAATTTATCTAACTCAGCTCTTGCTGCTTCGCGTTCTGCAGCGATGCGCTTTTCTCGAGACCCTTCAAAAGTTCTAAATGCTTCAATAGCATTAAAACTTTCTGCGGCTTCACCTACTCTAATAATTTCTAAAGTATCTAGTGTATCATCTTGTGCTACAGCATCAACAATATCTTGCCCTTCTATAACTTTTCCAAATACAGTATGCTTACCGTCTAACCAGTCTGTAGCAATATGTGTAATGTAAAACTGGCTACCATTTGTACCAGGACCTGCATTTGCCATTGCTAATACGCCAGGACCGTCGTGTTTTAAATCTGTATGAAATTCATCATCAAATTTATAACCAGGATTTCCTGTACCTGTACCTTGAGGACAACCTCCCTGAATCATAAAATCTGGAATTACTCTATGAAATTTTAAACCATCATAATAAGGAGTGCCTTGTGGTTTAGCATCGTTTTCTAAGTTGCCTTCTGCTAATGCTACGAAGTTACCTACTGTTCCTGGAGTTTTCTCAAACTCTAAATTTACTACTATCGCACCTTTAGAGGTGTTGAATTTTGCGTATAAACCGTCTTGCATTGTGTTTTCTTTTATTTAAGGTTGCAAAGATAACAAACTGATTTGGAAGTTTAAAAACTTGAGCCATGAAGTTTGGTCGCTAACATTTGAGAATTGATATATTAAAGTTAGTATTGTAAAAAATTAAAAATTATGGGCTTTTCTTTATCTAAACTTTTTGGTAACAAAACTTCTACTTTACAAACTAACGATAACGTTGAGGCTATAATTAGAGATGTAGAAAATAAGCCTTTTGGTGTTGCTGATGCAAACGTACTTTTTGCAGGACTAAATGAGTTGGGTGGTTATTTTTTCTTTCAGACCGTTATTGTAGGCCAACTTAAAGTTAAGGTTAAGGTTAAAAATGGCGCTACGCTTTTGTTTAAAGGTGAAAACTTTGAGCTAGAATTAAAATCTGATATGCCCGAGTTTGAATCTGAAGGATCACCAATAAAAGAAAGGCAGGTCACAAAAATAGATTTTCAAATTGAAGAATCTGATATTGAAAAACTAGAAAAAGCAGCTTTAAAAAGCATAGAAATAAACCTAAAGAAACAGTCTGTTTTATTTACAAAGTATACTGTCGTTTCTGAAGAAGAAGAATAGTAATAGTTTAGTGGTTAAGACTTAAAATTAAGTAGTATTAACCAGTATACCTACTTAAATAAGCTGTTGTTTTTTAATTTTAAAAACAACAGCTTATTTTATGTACAATAGGCACTTACTATTAATTAGCAACTTCACTCATAAACTTAATACGGTACAAACGTAGTTCTTCATCATCATAATCACCATCAAACTCTTCAATAGCATCATCTATTTTATCGCTTTCAGACTCCATAAAATAGTCATGGATTTCTTCTTGTTGGTCTTCATCTAATATGTCGTCTATCCAATAATTAATATTCAGCTTTGTACCCGAAAATACAATAGACTCCATTTCTTTAATAAAATTGCGCATTTCCATACCTTTAGAAGACGCAATATCACTTAATGGTAATTTTCTATCTACATTCTGTATTATATATAGTTTAATAGCAGAATTAGTTCCCGTAGATTTTACAATCATATCGTCTGGTCGGAGAATATCATTTTCTTCAACATAATCTGCAATTAAGCCTACAAAATCTTTACCGTATTTTTTAGCTTTACCTTCACCTACACCATGTACGTTAGATAATTCTTCGATATTTATAGGATATTTTAAAGCCATATCCTCTAACGATGGATCTTGAAAAATAACAAAAGGCGGCACACCTAATTTTTTTGCATTACGCTTACGTAAATCTTTTAGCATGCCCATTAATTTCTCATCGGCTACAGCACCACTACCTTTAGAGTTAGTAATAATACCGTCGTTTATTGCATCATTAAAGATATGATCTTCTGCCATCATAAACGAAGTTGGTGCTTTTATATAGGCTCTCCCTTCTGGACTTAATCTTAAAACTCCATAAGTTTCAATATCCTTTTTTAAATAACCAGCAACCAATACTTGGCGTATTAAGGCCATCCAATGTCTTGCTTCTTTTTCTTTACCTATACCAAAAAAGGGCTGTAAATCTGTTTTGTGAGAAGAAATAAGTGCGTTGGCATTACCTACTATAACTTGTACTAGGTCTTTAGACTTATATTTTTCGTTGGTTTCATCTACGGTTTCTAAAAGTGTTTTTACATCGCCTTTAGCCTCAACTTGTTTTTTAGGAAAACGGACATTATCATCCATGTCACCACCATCACCAGTAGCATTATCAAATTCTTCGCCAAAGTAGTGTAATATAAATTTACGTCTAGAAATAGATGTCTCTGCAAAAGCGACAACTTCTTGTAATAATGCATGCCCAATTTCTTGTTCTGCAACGGGTTTACCCGACATAAATTTCTCTAATTTCTCTATATCTTTATAAGCATAATAAGCTAAACAATGGCCTTCACCACCATCTCTACCTGCTCTTCCGGTTTCTTGATAATAGCTTTCTATACTTTTAGGAATATCGTGATGGATTACAAAACGCACATCTGGTTTGTCTATTCCCATACCAAACGCAATGGTTGCCACAACAACATCTGTATCTTCCATTAAGAACATATCTTGATGCTTTACTCTTGTTTTAGCATCTAAACCTGCATGATAGGGTACGGCTTTTACACCATTAACTTGTAAAACTTGAGAGAGTTCTTCAACACGTTTTCTGCTAAGACAATATACAATGCCAGATTTACCATCGTTCTGTTTTACAAAACGAATAATATCTGCATCTACATTTTTAGTTTTTGGGCGTACTTCGTAATAAAGATTTGGTCTATTAAAAGAGGCTTTAAAAGTGATTGCCTTTGGCATACCTAGACTCTTTAATATATCTTCTTGTACTTTAGGCGTCGCTGTTGCTGTTAAACCAACAATAGGTATATTATCACCAATTCGCTTTATTATGGTTTTTAAATTTCTATATTCTGGTCTAAAGTCGTGTCCCCATTCGCTTATACAATGCGCTTCATCTACGGCCATAAAAGAAATTTTAACCGTTCTTAAAAAGTCAACATATTCTTCTTTAGTTAAAGATTCTGGCGCTACGTAAAGTAGTTTTGTAATTCCGTTTGTAATGTCATCTTTTACGCGCTTCACTTCTGTTTTATTCAACGAAGAATTTAAAACATGTGCAACACCTTCGTGTTCAGAAACAGCTCTAATGGCGTCAACTTGGTTTTTCATTAAAGCTATTAGTGGCGATACTACAATTGCTGTTCCTTCCTTAATTAAGGCAGGCAATTGGTAACAAAGCGATTTTCCACCACCTGTTGGCATAATAACAAACGTGTTATTACCAGCGGTAACGTTTTGAATAACTTGTTCTTGAAGACCTTTGAAGGCTGAAAACCCAAAGTACTTTTTTAGTGCGGAGTGTAAGTCAATTTCTGCAATACTCATTAATCCCTATTAGTATTTTATATACATTTGCAATATGTTTAAAGATAACAATTTCTTTAAATCTAGGAAACTGATTAAATAATAAGTTTTGAACACAAAAAATTCTATTTTAAACACTGCAAAAACAACAATAAATTTAGAAAGTAAAGCTATAAAAAACTTATCTAAATTACTAACGGATGATTTTGCTAATGCTGTTGAGTTAATTTACCATTCTAAAGGCAGAGTTATTATTACTGGTATTGGAAAAAGCGCAATTATTGCAAATAAAATTGTTGCGACATTAAATTCTACTGGTACACCTTCTGTTTTTATGCATGCTGCAGATGCCATACACGGAGATTTAGGACTTATTCTTGAAGATGATGTGGTTATTTGTATTTCTAAAAGCGGAAACACACCAGAAATTAAAGTTTTAGCACCGCATATAAAAAATGCCAAAAATAAAATGATTGCTATTACTGGTAACAAAGATTCGTTTTTAGGCCAGCAAGCAGATTATATTCTTGATGCTTATGTAGAGCAAGAGGCGTGTCCTAATAATTTAGCACCAACTACAAGTACAACTGCACAACTAGTTTTGGGCGATGCTTTGGCGGTTTGCTTGTTAGAATTAAGAGGCTTTTCTAGTAAAGATTTTGCAAAATATCATCCTGGTGGTGCTTTAGGTAAACGTTTATACTTAAGAGTAAACGATTTATCTTCACAAAATCTAAAACCGCAAGTTGCTTTAAATGCAAGTTTAAAAGAAGTTATAGTTGAGATTACAGAGAAAATGCTTGGAGTTACTGCTGTTGTAGATAACGACCAAATTATTGGTATTATTACTGATGGCGATTTAAGACGTATGTTGAGTAAAAGTGATGATATTACCAAATTACAAGCTAAAGATATAATGAGTAGCAACCCAAGGCGCATTACAGAAGATGCAATGGCTGTTGATGCTAAAGAGGTTATGGAAGAATTTGGCATTTCTCAATTATTGGTAGAGCACGAGGGCAAGTATGCTGGTGTTGTTCATCTCCATGATTTAATTAAAGAAGGCATTATATAATGGCAAAAAAGCAGTTAGATGAGATGTCTTTTTTAGACCATCTTGAAGATTTAAGATGGCATCTTATTAGAGCAACTTTAGGCATACTAATAGCAGCTGTTTTAGCAGGTATAGCTTACAAATTTATTTTTGACGTTATTATATTTGCACCTACACGAATGAACTTTGCAACCTATGAGGGGCTTTGCAGAATATCACAATTTTTAGGTATTAACGACACTACGTTTTGTGCCGAAGAGTTTCCGTTTGTTATACAAAATAGAACTGTAGCTGGTCAATTTTCTGCACATATATGGACCTCTATATATGCTGGTTTTATTATTGCATTTCCTTATGTACTTTACCAACTATGGAGTTTTATTAGTCCGGGATTAAAAATTGACGAACGTAAAAGCTCTAGAGGATTTATATTTATAGCCTCATTATTATTTTTTACTGGAGTCTTATTTGGTTACTATATAGTAACACCACTTTCTATAAATTTTTTAGCCAATTATAAAATAAGTGATCAAATCTCTAATGAGTTTGATGTAAGCTCAGTTATTGCAATTATAAGATCATCTGCTATTGCATCTGGTTTTGTATTTGAGCTTCCTATTATCATTTACTTTTTCACTAAAATAGGTCTTGTAACACCACAATTTTTAAGAAAATACAGAAAATACGCACTGGTTATAGTACTTATTCTTTCTGCTGTAATTACACCGCCAGATATTGCGAGTCAGGTTATTGTGGCTATTCCTATTTTAATATTGTACCAAGTAAGTATCTATATTTCTGCAATTGTAATAAAAAATCAAAAACGAAAAGAATCTAAAGCAAAGTCTTAAATTATGTCAGATATTGTAAATGAATTCAACGAGTATCGTGCTAAAATGAATGACAAAATTTTAGCCGACAACAACAAAATAATCAAACGTATATTTAACTTAGACACCAATGCGTTTCAAGAGGGTGTTTTAGATAAAAAAACAAAAGAGCTACTAGGTTTGGTAGCTTCGACCGTTTTACGTTGCGATGATTGTGTAAAATACCACTTAGAATCTTCTTACAAAGAAGGTTTATCTAAAGAAGAAGTTAGCGAAGCTCTTGGTATTGCTACCTTAGTTGGTGGTACTATTGTGATTCCGCATTTAAGACGCGCACACGAATATTGGGAAGCCCTAGAAAACCAAGGTTAAACTTTTAATAAATAAATGCTATAGCTTATATAATCTATATGATTTTGTTATTTTTAGAGTTCTTACATATATTATGAAACTACGCGCAGAACATTTAATGAAATCCTATAACGGACGTAAAGTTGTTAAGGATGTTTCTTTGGAAGTTAACCAAGGAGAAATTGTTGGTTTATTAGGGCCTAACGGAGCTGGTAAAACCACGTCGTTTTATATGATTGTTGGTATTATTAAACCCAATGGTGGTAACATTTATTTAGACGATACTAATATCACTAAATTCCCGATGTACAAACGTGCGCAAAATGGTATTGGCTATTTGGCACAAGAAGCATCAGTTTTTAGAAAACTTAGTATTGAAGATAATATTTTGAGCGTACTGCAACTTACCAAATTAAGTAAAAAAGAGCAGATTGCAAAAATGGAGTCTCTAATAGAAGAGTTTGGTCTAGGCCACATAAGAACTAACCGTGGAGACTTACTCTCTGGTGGAGAAAGACGACGAACAGAAATCGCAAGAGCCTTAGCTACAGACCCTAACTTTATTTTATTAGATGAACCTTTTGCGGGCGTAGATCCTGTTGCTGTAGAAGATATACAGCGCATTATCGCCAAACTAACTAAAAAGAACATTGGTATTCTTATTACCGACCATAACGTGCAAGAAACTCTAGCTATTACAGACAGAACCTATTTAATGTTTGAAGGTGGTATCTTAAAAGCTGGTAAACCCGAAGAGCTGGCTAGTGATGAAATGGTACGTAAGGTATATTTAGGGCAGAATTTTGAGCTTCGTAAAAAGAAGTTAGAGTTTTAAAACGTTTTCTTTTTTTTTGGTAAAACGGCCTTAATTCCACTAACCAAAAGTAAACACAAGCCACCACCCAATAAGCCAATTACAAAATCTCTAAGTAACGATGGCCATTGTTCTAAAAAGTGATGAAGCAATTCTATATTATGAACAAAAATTCCACCAGCAACTAAAATTAATGCAATAGTACCAATTACAGATAGACTCTTTATAATTTGAGGTAACGCTTTTATTAAAAAAGTACCTAAATGAAACAAAAGTCCTTTTTCACCTTTACTCTTTGAAATTAATTTTAGTCCCAAATCATCCATCCTAACAATAAGAGCAACAATACCATAAACCCCAACTGTAGCTATTAAAGCAACAATTGACACTACAATAACTTGAAACATAAGAGGCTCTTCTACAACGGTACCTAACGCAATAATTACAATCTCTACAGATAAAATAAAATCGGTTACAATAGCAGATTTAACTTTAGTTTTCTCTAGAGTAAGTATCTCTTCTTTTGAAAGATGGTCTTTACTAACCACTTTATCTACTTTATGATGCGGACTTATAAACTCATATATTTTCTCAGCACCTTCATAAGCCAAGTAAAAACCACCTAAAACTAAAATTACTATAACTGCTACGGGTATAAAAGCACTAAGCAAAAAAGCTAAAGGCAAAATAATTAACTTATTTAAAAAGGATCCTTTTGTAATTGCCCATAAAACAGGTATCTCTCTAGAAGATACAAAACCAGAAGCTTTTTCTGCATTAACGGCTAAGTCGTCACCTAAGATACCAGCTGTTTTTTTTGTAGTAATTTTTGTCATTACAACTACGTCATCCATTAAGGCAGCGATGTCATCTAATAAAGCAAAAAATCCTGAAGCCATTTAATTATGTTATTTTTTAATGGGTAGTTAAAGCATGAAATTAAAAAAAATAAAATCTAAATATTTCGTTTTGTTAAAAGAGAGAGTAAAACGTATAAACCTATAACTAAGGGTATGGCGCCAAATTGAAGTATTATTAACAAAACAATACTTAATATTAAAAAGATATAACGCACGGCATTAGCATTAAAACTCCAGTCTTTAAATTTTAAAGCAAATAGTTTTATGTTAGAATTTAAGAGGTAACAACTCACTAAAGTTAGGCCAATTAAAAACCACTTATTTATAATTATAGCATTAATTACATCACAATTTTGGTATTCTAAAATTAAAGGTAAAGAGAGAATTAATAAGGTATTTGCTGGCACTGGCAACCCTTTAAAATAACTTTGCTGATCTTCGTCTAAATTAAACTTTGCCAAACGGTAAGCAGATGCTAAAGGAATAAGTAAGCCTATTAAAGGCAATACAGACCAATTAAAACCTTGCCAATTAAAAACAGAATTCCAACTGTCGTTATTATCTAAAAAATTTGGAGCATCAATAGTTAAAGAGATTAACTTAAACATAATAATACCTGGCACAACACCACTTGTAACTAAATCTGCTAAAGAATCTAACTGAATACCTAGCGGACTTTGTACGTTTAATTTTCTTGCTAAAAGACCATCAAAAAAATCGAAGAAAATACCTAAAAAAACAAAGATTGAGGCGGCAATAAAATTACCGTGAACCGCAAAAATTAAAGCAACACATCCCGAAAATAAATTTAGGAGTGTAACCGCATTAGGAATATGTCGTTTTAAACTCATCGTTTTAATTTATGTAAAAATAAAAAAGTATTTGAGTCTAAAACAATAAGAAGCTACTTTATCAGTTAAATAGATAGAAAAATATTGTGCATCTTTGTAAAAAAATTGCAGTTGAAAAATTACTATGTAATTCTCTTAACACTTACCACCATTATTGCCTCGGCACAAACCACAATAAAATATTCGAACGAATTTATGAATATTGGTGTAGATGCTGCCGCTTTAGGTATGAGTAATGCTGTGGTATCACAAACTTCAGACGTAAATTCTGGATATTGGAATCCGGCAGGACTCGTACACCTTGAAGATACCCAACTCGCTTTAATGCACTCGAGTTACTTTGCTAATATTGCAAATTACAACTATATAGCATTTGGTATGCCTTTAGATAAGCAAAGTGCTATTGGTGTTTCGCTTATACGTTTTGGTGTAGATGACATATTAGATACAACACAATTAATAGATGATCAAGGCACTATAAACTACGATCGAATAAGCACTTTCTCTACTGCAGATTACGGACTTACATTTTCTTATGCACGCAAACTACCTTTAGATGGTTTAAATTTTGGTGTAAATGCTAAAATAATACGTAGAATTATTGGTGACTTTGCATCGTCTTGGGGATTTGGCTTAGATGCAGGTATTCAGTTTGAAACCGATAGTGATTGGAAATTTGGGATAATGGCAAGAGATATCTCTACAACCTACAATGCTTGGACTATTAATGAAGATAAATTTGAGCAAATTAGTGGTGCTATAGATAGTGAAAACCAAGAGTTACCTGAAACTACCGAAATAACGATTCCTAAACTGCAACTTGGTGTATCTAAAAAGTGGACAATTAATTACGATTATACCATTTTAGGTGCGGTAAACCTCAACGCAAGATTTGAAGAGAACAACGATGTCTTTTCTACGTCTTTTGCCAGTATAAATCCGGCTTTAGGTTTTGAGTTTGGCTATGCCGACTTGGTGTTTTTAAGATCTGGTTTTGGTAATTTTCAAAATGAAATACAATTAGATAACTCTGAAAACTTAACCTTTCAACCCAACTTTGGTGTTGGTTTTAAATACAAAGGTATTCAGATAGATTATGCGTTTACAGATATTGGCGACCAAAGTGCTGCACTATATTCTAACGTGTTTTCTTTAAAAATAGACTTTGGTGTCTTTAGATAATAATACATGAGATTAAAACTAGTAATTATCCTTACGCTATGCCTTACAACAGTAGGTATAGCTCAACAACCACAAGTAACATCACCTTTAGAAATATCTGTAATAACTATTGGCTCTGGTACATCTTTAAACGATGCCTTTGGTCACAACGCCTTTAGAATAAGAGATAAAAATTTAGGTACAGACATTGTTTACGGTTATGGTGCGTATGATTTTGAAGCGCCTAATTTTTATTTAAAATTTGTAAAAGGAAAGCTTAATTATCTTATAAGTAAAAATAATTATAGTGATTTTAAATACCATTACATTCAAAGTAATCGTACAATTAAAGAACAAGTTTTAAATTTTTCAACAGAAGAAAAGCAGAAGCTTAATAAGTATTTAACTCATAACTACAAACCCGAAAATAGAAGATACTTATATGACTTCTTCTATGATAATTGCGCTACCAAAATACGAGATGTAATTATTAAATCCTCTAACGGTACTATAGCGTTTAACCTGCCTGCAGATTTCACACCACAAACTTACAGACAGCTTATACACGAGTATGTTGGCCTAAATACTTGGGGCAGTTTTGGTATAGATATAGCATTGGGCTCTGTAATAGACAGAGAAGCTTCGCCTTATGAGCATATGTTTTTACCTAAATATATAAATGTGCTAATGGCAAATGCTACTCTAAAAAGCACTGCTAATTTAGTAAAAGAATCTTCTACCATCTATGAAAAGAAAGAAAACGAATCTTCTCTTAATTTTATATTAAGTCCGTTTGTGATTTTAGGCTTTATAGGATTATGTATACTATATATTACTTACAAAGACTATAAAAACAAGAAAAGAAGCAAATGGTTAGATATTACCCTATTTGTTATAACGGGTTTAATTGGTATAGTACTTTTACTACTGTGGTTTGCAACGGACCATACAGCTACCGCAAACAACTATAACTTATTGTGGGCGTTTCCGTTAAACCTATTTATGATAGGCCAATTAACCAAAACAACTATAAAAATTTGGTTTAAAGGTTACCTGAAGTTTATCATTATAATGCTGTGTTTAATGACCTTACATTGGGTAATTGGTGTACAGGTATTTACGCTAGCTCTAATTCCGTTTATTATTGCACTTGTATTGAGGTATGTATACATTATAAAATATTACAATAACAAATAATATATTTACTGACCTCTGTAATACAAAATTGTACTCAGTGTTTTAATAGCAATACTAAAATCTAAAAATACACTTCTGTGTTTTATATAATATAAATCGTATTGTAATTTAACCAAACTATCTTCAACAGAAGATCCATATCTTGTGCTTACTTGCGCCCAACCTGTTAAACCAGGCTTTACCATGTGTCTTGTTTCGTAGAACGGAATTATCTGCGCTAACTCATTAACAAAATACGGACGCTCTGGCCTAGGGCCAATAATACACATATCACCTTTTATAACGTTGTAAAACTGCGGAATCTCATCGAGTCGAGTATGCCTTAAAAATTTACCAAATCTTGTTATTCTTTTATCATTAATTGTTGACCATATTGCACCATTTTGCTCAGCATTAACAATCATTGTTCTTAATTTTATAATTTTAAAAGGTTTACCATTTTTACCTATTCTTTGCTGTACGTAAAACAATGGACCTTTATTAGCAATTAAATTACCTAAAAAAATTAAGGGTAATACACACATACCCAAAGCAATACCTATAAGAGATATAGTAACATCATAAGATCTACGAAAAAAAATGTAAAGCTTATTTTCATTACTCCTACTGTATGGAAAATATTTATAAAAGTCTTTACCCACAAACTGAATAGGCACTTTGTGTAATAATTCTTCATAGACTTGCGTGTAATCTCGTATTTTAAATCCACGCTCTAACAGCACTATTAAGTCTTGGTATACTTGGGATGTTATGGCTTCGGAATTAAAACTTGCAACTAAAACCTCAGATATATTTTCGATATTAATTATCTGTAAAAAATCTTCAGCTCTAAACTCTTTAAGACCTTTAAACCTTATAGGTTGTTCTGTAGAAGCTTCACTACTTATAAAACCAATAATTTTATAATTCGGATCAGATTCATTAATCGCAGTCGTAAAAGTTTCAATATTAGAAACTTCACCAACTAATAACACACGTTTATAAAAACGAGGGGTTTCAATTAAATAGATATAAGCAATTCGCCCTAAAGTAACAGCAGTAATAATACTTAAATAAAAATATAAAATCTGTATGCGTTCTTCTGGTAGAAATGGCGAAAAATAGGGAGTTAGCAAATAAAATAGAACAACGATAGAAGCTGTAATTACAGTATTTTTAAATGTTGCTTCTAACAGACTCGCTTTCTGCAAATCATAAAGCTCAAAAACGGTAGCAAAAATACTCACATAGATGCCAAGCAGTAAAAGTTGGGAGCTGTTTTTTATAGTTATTGAAAGATAATCAAAGTCTAGAAAAAGCTCTAAAACATAAATACCCAGAAAAATCATGACTAAATCCATGATTCTTAATAGAACTTTACGTTCAGAAACTTCAAAATGTATGTTCTTTCTTTGATTCATCATAAACACACTGCGTTATAAAAATAAATGGTATTGCATGTCACAATTGCTAATTAATTTAAAAGGCTGTTCCAACTTTGTTTAACATGAGACCAATTAAAAGTTTCAGCTTTTAATCTTGCGTTAAAAATCAATTTGTCTTTTAGTAAATTATCCTCTTTTAATCTTATAATAGCGTTTGCCATAGCTTCTGTATCATCTGGTTTCACCAACAATCCTTCTAATTCATTTTCAACTAAAAAAGGCAAACCACCTACATTAGTACTAACAATTGGTAACCCTAAGGCCATAGCTTCAATAACACTTACTGGTGCATTATCTAAATTAGTGGTGTTAATAAATATGTTGTGTGTTTTAGAACGTGTAATCCACTCTAATTGTGTGAGTTTTCCTGTAAAATCTACAGTAAGTTTTTTATTTAAAGCTAGTGTTTTTAGTTCATTAAGGCTATTATCACTATCTGGCCCAACCATAGTTAGTTGTGCTTTATATCCTTTATTTATTAACGCCTCTAAAACTAAAATTGCCAACTTAGGATTATATATTTTAGAAAAAGATCTTACCCAGAGTAACTTAATTGTATCTACTGCTCTACTTCTAAATTGGTAATTATTAATTTGAATTGTATTTGGAATAAAAACAAGATTAGTATAGCCATAAACCTCAAATTTAGATTTTAAAAATTTTGAAGGTGACACTAAACATTTCGCATTTTTAAATATTAATTTAGATAACCTAGGATTATTTTTTAATCGGCTTTCTAAATTACCACCATGAAGAATATGGATGTAGTCTAACTTAAAAGCACGACACAACTGACTAATAACCAAAGCATAATAAAAATTTAAAGTGCTATAAGTGTCAATAAGAACACGATCTGTATTTTTTGTATTTTTTAAAATTAAGCCCATCATATCTAGTAACCTAAGTATTCTATTTGGTTTTATGGAGGCAATTTTTATGTTGTAATCTTCTTTTAAATGTCTACTCAGCGTTTCAATAGACGTTATATTTTTACCGCTATGTGATAATGCGTTTCCTACGTATAGGACGTTTTTCATAATTTACATTTAAAAGTGCTAGCGCATAAATAAAAGCGGGTGCAGATAAACGCATAGCCGAATGATTAATTGTAGCAAACCAAAACCCTAAAAAAGCAAAGAAAAAAATGTTTTTCTTATTAGTGTTTCTATACAGTAATGGTTTCATGATTAAAATTAGTAAAATTATAAACGCCAACAAGCCATGTTCCGACAACAAACGACTTATTTCGTTGTGCGACGCTTTTACCCCTAAACCATTCTTTAGTCTAAGTTCTTTTGCACCATTTGCGCCAACACCTAAAAATGGATTATCAATAAACCCTTGTAAATCATCTAAAAACAAGTCTACACGTCCCGTAGATAAATCTTCTTTTTCTCTTCCTAATTTATCTTGGTTTGAATACCGCTTATCTATTAAACCATCAGTTTGACTAGAGGTAAAAACCCATACAGATACAGCTAATATACTTAGTAAAAAAAAAGAATATACAATTCTCCCTTTTTGACTCCGTGACGACTTTTTATACAACACAAATAGAAAAGCAGCAACTATAACTATTGCTGTAACAATACCACCTCTACTAAACGTAACAATACCACGGTAACTGACCAAACCAAGTAAAATTATATTAATTACTTTTAATATAAAACTTGGCGATTTCATAAACAAACGCACTGTTAATGCAAACATACCTAACCCAAGTATAGTGGCCACTTGGTTAGGGCCAAAACCACCTGAAGCCTCAAAATTAGATTGGGTACCTCTGAGTGTATCTTTAATACTTGGACTATAAAGAAACAGATAAACTGTCATAGAAATAACAGGCAGGCTTAAATATTTTAAGACATCTAACAAATCGCTCATTAATAATTTCTTATCAAACAGATACAAGGCAGACAACCCAAGACAAACTGGCCCACTTAAAACAAAAGCAATATTTGTTCTAAAATTTGAATCGAAACCTATCTCAAAATAGGCAACAATAACCGAAGGCACCAACAAAATTAAGAAGATAAAATAAGCATAAGCCGTACCCGAAATTCCATTAAAAAACAAACCGATAAGCACATAGATAATCACTAAATACTTAGCTGCTTCATAAAAAAAGGTACCACCTGTCATTCTAAAAAGCACCTCCGAACCTACTATATAACAGCAGGCTATCATCACTTCTTTTGGTTTGTTGCTGTTTTTTGCTGAAAAAATCCTGTAAAAAAAATACAGAATTACTCCAACAAAATAAATTTTAGAAAAGCTAGTAACAAAGTGAACTAACAGCGCAAGTACAAAATGCAAAACAACCAATGACAAATAATGATCATGGTTATTTTCTTGTACGTTGCGTTTTAGAGTCCCTATATTCAAACTGTGTTTTTATATTTAGTAAGTATAACTATTAAGCAATGTTTTTACAACTGCTTGCTGAGAAAATTGATCTAATACATGTGCCTTTAAATTTTTAGCAGCCATTGTTCTTTCCGTTTTATTTTCTATGTAATAAAGAAAGGCATTTTTAAGAGCCGTTTCGTTATTTGGAGGTATTAATTTTCCGTTATCGCTTGTAGACACAATTAAGCTACAATCGCCTATATTAGTTGTAATAACTGCAAGATCACCCAAAGCATATTCTAATAAAGATATGGGTAAACCCTCAGACTTGGAGGACAACACACCAATATTGCATTTAGAAATTATAGCTTTAATGTCTAAACAACTGCCATATAAATGTACGTTATCATTTAAATTATGAGTCTTAATATACACAGAAACGTCTTTTGAATATGTGTCATTAAAATCCTTACCAACACAATGTAAACTCCAATCTGCATGCGTTTCTAAAACACCTTTAAATGCTTTTAATAAAGTTAAATGATCTTTTTGAGGTCTTAAATTTGCCAAACACAATATACGTTTACCATCTTCCCCTTTTAACTCAGTAATACTACTTGATGCAGCAAGCCGTGCAAAATTCTGTAAATAACTTACACTTTTGCAGTTTAGATAGTGTTGAGACCAGTTTACTAA
>JAOEWO010000024.1 GCA_028383925.1 Winogradskyella sp. | reverse complement strand
AAATTATCTTGTCAACTCTATCAACGTAGTGCAGATATCTTTTTAGGCGTTCCATTTAACATTGCCTCTTATGCCTTATTTACTATGATGATGGCTCAGGTTTGTGGGTTTGAAGCTGGTGACTTTATTCACACATTTGGTGATGCTCATATTTACAACAACCACAAAGAACAGTTAGAACTGCAATTATCTAGAGCAATTAGACCTTTACCAAAAATGGTTATAAACCCAGAAGTTAAGGATATTTTAGACTTTAAATTTGAGGATTTTACACTTGTAGATTACAATCCGCATCCGCATATAAAAGGTGCAGTTGCAGTATAATTTTCTGACAATAAAACCCTAGTATTATGTTCGGCAAAAAAAAACAAGTTACAACCATAGATAAAGCGCAATTAGAACTCATAGAAAATGCTCAAAAACGCATTAAGCAAAAGAAGCGTTTGTACATTCATTTTGTAATCTTTTTAATTGGTGCTGTATTTTTAATCTTAGCTAATACGGTTTTAGGTATTGGTGAAAATTTTAAAATTGCAGAAATTGATTGGTTTGTTTACGCTATTGTAGCTTGGTTATTTTTGTTTATTTATCATTTTATAAATGTTTTTATCACTAATAAATTTATGGGTAAAGATTGGGAAAAACAACAATTAGAAAAGCTAGTAAATAAGCAACAAAACCGCATTAACACACTCAAAGACAACTTTATTAAAGAAGAAACAAAAATGGCACAATCTCAAGCCTACAGTGAGGCTAAAACTTTGGTAAAAAAACCAAGTAGTGAATTAACATTAATTGTTGCAGCTGGAGAAAACAATGCCATTGGCAAAGACAATGATCTTATTTGGCATTTAAGTAATGATTTAAAACGCTTTAAATCATTAACAAACGGTCACCATATTATTATGGGGCGTAAGACCTTTGAAAGTTTCCCTAAACCATTACCAAACAGAACCCATATTGTAATAACAAGGCAAACCGATTATAAAGTACCTAGTGGTGTTATTGTTGTTAACTCATTAGCAGATGCTATTGATGCTGCAAAAAGCGATAATCAACCATTTATAATAGGTGGTGGTGAAATTTACAAACAAGCCCTGGCATTAGTAGATAAATTAGAAATTACTCGTGTACATGCTATTTTTGAAAATGCAGACACATTTTTTCCAGAAATAGATAACACCAAGTGGCAAGAAATAAATAGAACAACTCACAATGTAGACGAAAAACATGCACATGCTTTTTCGTTTATTACGTATTTAAAGAATTAGATTTTTGTATGAATAGAAACATCTTTATTGGGTTACTACTTATATATACTAATATAAATTATGCGCAACTAAAAGTTTCTAACACATCTGGTGCTAAAGATGCAATAGGCCCAAATGATGACTCAAAAAAAAGTTCTAAAATAAACTTTTTAAGCGATAAAGATATTAATGTGATTGCGGAACACAAAGGCTGTTATGATACTGCTTTGTTTGAATTTGATCTTAGTTCTACAACCGACGAAATACAATTTAGATTTTGTTTTGCCTCAGAAGAATATCCTGAATATATATATTGAAAAATGTAAATGATGCGTTCATTTTTTTAGTAACAAATACAGAAACACAAACATCAGAAAATATTGCACTCTTAAATGGAAATCAAAATTAGAACTCTCCCAAACCTTTCAATACGATGGTTTTACAACAGTTTTAGTTGCTAAAACGAAAGTAATCCCCAACACAATATATCATTTTAAATTAGGAATAAGTGATGTTGGTGACCAATTGTATGATTCTGCAATATTTTTAGAAGCTAACTCTTTAAGAAGTACTGGTAACAAACCAAAACTTGAGGATGAGTTAAAACATCTAAAAGAGGCACTTTCTTCTAATTTTTCTATTCAATTTGAAACCGCTTCGAGTAACATAACAGGTGATAATTCTTTTTTATTGTTAGATAAAATTCTTAACACACTCAAAAATGATACAGAAATAAATATTATCATCGTTGGTCACACGGATAGAACAGGCACAAAACTCTACAACAATAAATTATCTTCAGAGAGAGCAAAATCTGTAAGAGACTATCTTATTAAATCAGGAATTAAAGCCAATAGAGTCACGACTAAAGGTATGGGAGAAAGACAACCAATAAGTGAAGATTCTTATAAAAATCGACGTGTAGAAGTTATATTTTCAAAGTAAAATAATAACTCTATAAACCGTTTCACTTTTGTTACCATCTAAACAAGGATAATATTAAAAATTTGCGCCTGTACAATTAATTTACGTCAGTTAGAGTAAATTTTATTTTGTGCAATTTTGTATAGAGAACTATTCTAAACTTCTCAATACAATTCCAATAAAAAAATTTAAGCCACCCTAAGTCACAAACAGTAGAATATATTTTTTGCATAAAAACACCTTATCTATTTATTTAGCTAGGGTGTTTTTGTTTTATTAATTACTAATTTTACAGCATGATTAAATCCTTACAACTACGTATCAATTTACATCAAGAAGGAAAACCTGACGGACTGCTTAATAAGGCTGCGCACGACTTAGGTATGGAAGCTTCTGAAATTACTGGAATTAAAATTCTAAGAAAATCTATTGATGCGCGTAAGCGTAACATTATGTTTAACTATAAAGTTGATGTTTACATTAACGAACCCGTACCAGAAACATCAGCGTATACTTTTGATTATAAAGACGTATCTAACGCAAAACCTATTCATATTATTGGTTTTGGACCAGCCGGAATGTGGGCTGCATTACGCTGCATAGAGCTAGGTTTTAAACCCATAGTGTTAGAGCGAGGCAGAAACGTAAGAGACCGTCGTCGCGACTTAAAAGCCATTAACCAAGACCATCACGTCAATGAAGATTCTAACTATTGTTTTGGTGAAGGTGGCGCAGGTACTTACAGTGATGGTAAACTTTATACCAGAAGCTTAAAGCGTGGAGATGTACGTCGTATTTTCGAAAACTTAGTGTATCATGGAGCAACAGAACAAATTTTAATAGATGCACATCCACATATTGGCACTAATAAATTGCCTAAAGTTGTGCAAAATATTAGAGAGAATATTATAAAATATGGTGGAGAAGTTCATTTTGAAACCAGAGTTACAGACTTCACTTTAAAGGAAAATAAAATCACAGCTATTCAACTTCAAAATGGAAATGAACTTGCTGTTGAAAAAGTAATTCTGGCTACTGGCCATTCTGCCAGAGATATTTTTTATTTATTGAACGACAAAAAAGTAGCCTTAAAAGCAAAATCTTTTGCTATGGGTGTTCGTGTAGAGCATCCACAAGAAATTATTGATGGCATACAATACCATTGCAAAGGTGAACAACGAGACGATTTACTACCCGCTGCAGCCTATAGCTTAGTGCAACAGGTTAACGACAGAGGTGTCTATTCGTTCTGTATGTGTCCTGGTGGTTTTATTGTACCCGCTGCTACCGCAAATGGAGAAGTCGTGGTAAACGGTATGTCACCTTCTAAACGGAATAATAAATTTGCCAATTCTGGTATCGTTACCGAAATTAATGCCGATAAAGATTTATATAAATACGAGCATTTTGGTGCTTTAAAGGCTTTAGAATATCAAAAAGACTTAGAACGTTTAGCTTTTACAGCTGGTGGCAGAAACCAAACTGCACCTGCACAACGGCTTACCGATTTTGTTGAGGGTAAACTTTCTACAACCTTAAATGAAACCTCTTATCAACCAGGTTTAAAGTCATCACCAATGCACTCTTTATTACCAAAACTTATTGGTGGCTCCTTGCGTAAAGGGTTTAAAGCTTTTGGCGAAAAAATGAAAGGTTATTATACCGAAGAAGCCAATATTATTGGTGTAGAATCTCGCACCTCATCGCCTGTAAATATTCCGAGAACAGACACCTTAGAGCATCCACAAATTAGTAATTTATATCCTTGTGGTGAAGGTGGTGGCTATGCTGGAGGTATTGTTTCAGCAGCTATGGATGGTGAGCGTTGTGCAGAAGCAGCTTGTTCTTAGAGTTTAGTACTGTAATAGCTGGTAAATCTTGAAACTAAAAACTACGACTGTACACTACTAACTGATTACAATATTATTGCTATTTTTACACACTTAAATTGAAATACAAATGAACGCATATATATTTCCTGGTCAAGGAGCTCAATTCTCAGGTATGGGCTTAGAGCTTTACGAAAACTCACCTTTAGCACAAGAACTTTTTGAAAAAGCTAATACCATTTTAGGGTTTCCTATTACCGATATTATGTTTGAGGGTTCTGATGAAGATTTAAAGGAAACTAAAGTTACACAACCTGCTATATTTTTACATTCGGTTATACTAGCAAAAACATTAAGAGAATCGTTTAAACCAGATATGGTTGCAGGGCATTCTCTTGGTGAATTTTCTGCCTTAGTTGCAGCTGGTGCATTAACTTTTGAAGATGGTTTAAAATTAGTATCTCAACGTGCACAAGCTATGCAAAAAGCATGTGAATTACAGCCTAGTACTATGGCCGCTGTTTTGGGCTTAGACGATGCCATTGTAGAAAAAGTATGTGCTACTATTGACGGTGTTGTTGTTGCTGCTAACTACAACTGCCCTGGACAATTAGTGATCTCTGGTGATGTTGAAGCTATTAATAAAGCATGTGAAGCACTTAAAACAGAAGGAGCAAGACGTGCTTTGGTTTTACCTGTTGGTGGTGCATTTCATTCTCCTTTAATGGAGCCTGCTCGCGAAGAACTCGCTGCTGCAATTAAAAATACCACATTTAGTAAACCCAATTGCCCAATATATCAAAATGTAACGGCTTCTGCTATTACTGATGAAAACGAAATAAAAGCAAATCTAATTTCTCAATTAACAGCACCTGTCCGCTGGACGCAGTCTGTAAAGCAAATGATTGCAGACGGTGCTTTACATTTTACAGAAGTTGGCCCAGGCAAAGTTTTACAAGGGTTAGTAAAGAAAATAAACAGAGACTCCGTAACGGCTTCTGCTACGCTTATAACTAACGCCTAATCTCACTATCGTTTTGAAAAGAAACTTATTTATAGTTATCCTTATTATTTTTAATATCACAATAGATCAAATCTCTAAGTTTAGTGTTAGAGCTAATATTGAGCTACGCGAAATTATTGAGATTATTGGTGATCGTTTTATACTTACCAACGTCTATAATGAAGGTGCATTTTTAGGTATGGGTAGCGATATGCACCCTACATTAAAACTTATCTTTTTACTTATACTACCTACTCTGGTACTTGGTTACGTTATATACTATATCGTTAAAACAAAAGAATTAGACCGCTTAAGCCTTATTGCTTTTTGCTGTATTATAGGTGGTGGTATTGCAAATGTTTTTGATAGGATTGTGTATGGTAAAGTAACCGATTTTTTCTTTATTGACCTAGGTGGTATCTTTAGAACAGGTATCTTTAATGTTGCTGATATCTCAGTAACTACAGGTATGATTATGCTGTTAATTGGAGGTATCTTTAATAAAGATAAAATAGAAAAGGCTTAGACTAATTAGAAAGTTGGCAATCTGCACAATCCTTAACTTCTCCGTAATAAGTTTCGCGATACTTGTGGATAGTTTTAATAGGAATGTTTAAAAATTGCTTTTTAATATAAGTGACTTTTGTTGCAAGAAGGCCCATCTTTTTTGTGAACCTACTTTCTTGTATTGTTTCTCTTTTAATGCTTATCAGTTTCATGGTATTCAATTATCATTAAGCACAAAGCAACAAAGACTTAAACGATACAGCAAGCTTAAAGTGTTAAAACATCATAAAACTAAGATACCATTATCATATTGAAAATCAGACACTAAAACAATTCCTAAATCAGCAACAAGAATCAAAAATAGCTATTGATTTAATAATGACTAAAACCATTAATTTGATTTAGTTTTTATAAATACCGCACTTTTTTTTAAAATAAACTACTCTAAGTTTTAAACCCGTGGATTAGAAAAAAGACAAAAAATGCTTTTAAAGAGCATGGCTTTTCGCTAAAAAAGAATCAAAAAAAGAATCGCGATAGTATAAAATTTCTCGCCACTCGTTCATTACTATGTCAAAATAAAAGCAGCCGCTTTTTAAAGTTTACTAAAACTTTGCAACTACATAAAACAGAAAAATTTTAACCTTTAATGAAATCATTAAAATAATACGACAACGCTATTTAAAGTTATATTTTAATCTATTTAGCTCTAATTTTTTGTTCCCACTTCCAAGCAGAATCCATGGCATCGTCTAAAGTTAATTCTGTTTTCCAACCTAAAACAGTATTTGCCGAGGTTGTTTCAGCATAAGCAGAAACCACATCACCTTCCCTTCTATCTACAATTTGATAGTTTAATTTTTTACCAGAGACTTTCTCAAAAGACGTAATAGCATCTAATACAGAACTACCTTTACCTGTACCTAAATTAAACACTTCAAAATTAGACTTATTCTTTTGCTCTAATAAGCGCTGTAATGCTATTACATGAGCTTTGGCCAAATCAACCACATGAATATAATCTCTTATACAAGTACCATCTGGTGTTGCATAATTGCCACCAAAAACAGATAGTTGCTCCCTCATACCTATAGCCGTTTGTGTTATAAATGGCACTAAATTTTGTGGCACACCTATAGGTAATTCCCCAATTTCTGTAGTAGGGTGCGCACCAATAGGGTTAAAATAACGCAAAGCAATACTGCTTAATTTGTCATTAATCCTGCACGTATCTCGTATAATTTCTTCACCAATTTGCTTTGTATTTCCGTAAGGAGATTCTGCAGGCTTAACCGGTGCATTTTCTGTAATTGGCAATGTATCTGCCTGACCATATACAGTACAAGATGAACTAAATATAAAATTTTGATGGTTTAATTTACATAACTCTTGTAAAATATAGACAAGCGAGTTTATATTGTTTTCATAATACTTTAATGGTTCGTTTACACTTTCGCCAACAGCTTTATTTGCTGCAAAATGTATAATACCAGCAATATCGTTGTGCGTTTTAAAATAAGATTTAACATCTTCTTTTACTCTTAAATCTAACTTTTGAAAATGAGGTCTTACTTTGGTAATATTTGTAATTCCGTCCAAAACCTCAATTGTAGAATTCTCGAGATTATCAATAATTAAGACTTCAAAGCCTGCATTTTGCAACTCTACTACTGTATGCGAACCTATAAAACCTAAACCTCCTGTTACTAATATTTTCATGTGTGCTTGTAATTTTTGAATAGTACTACCTATTCTTAATTTATAATTTTTGGAGGAAATTGCTTTTTATAAATGAGTTAAGAATTTGAATTAATAAAATCCAAAACTGTTGAGGTTATACATTCTATTTGCTCATCATCTAATTCTGTATGCATTGGTAATGAAATTACAGACGTAACAAGTTGATTTGTTATTGTAAAATCATCTTCATTATAACGTGTATCTGTATATGCTTTTTGTTTATGAAGCGGAATTGGGTAATACACACCACACGGTATATTTTTTTCTTGTAAATGTGCAACTAAAGCATCTCTATCTACACCTTTTAAATTTAAAGTATATTGATGAAACACATGACAATCGCAGGTATCGCAAATAGAATCGCAATTAGTTAAACCACTTGGTGTTGTAATATTTGGGTGATTTTTAAATGCATCGTTATATTTTCTAGCTGCATTTCTACGCGCATTATTATACGTATCTAAATGCGGTAACTTAGCATCTAAAACTGCAGCTTGTATAGAGTCTAAACGCGAGTTTACACCAACAACATCATGGTGGTAACGTTTGTACATACCATGGTTTACGATACCTCTAATAGTGTGTGCTAAATCGTCATCATTTGTAAATATGGCACCACCATCACCGTAACAGCCTAAATTTTTAGACGGAAAAAATGATGTAGATGCGACATGACCTATGGCACCTGTTTTTGTTTTAGTTCCATCTTTATGAGTGTAACCTGAGCCAATACCTTGTGCATTATCTTCAATTATATATAAGTTATGTGCTTTTGCAAGATGCATAATAGCATCCATATCTGCAGCTAAACCAAATAAATGTACTGGTACAATTGCTTTTGTTTTTGGCGTAATTGCTTTCTCTATAGCAGCAACATCAATATTAAAAGTTACAGGGTCTACATCAACCAAAACAGGAGTTAACTGCAATAAAGCAATAACTTCTACCGTTGCTGCAAATGTAAAATCTACAGTTATAACCTCATCACCTGGCTTTAAACCCAATCCCATCATTGCAATTTGTAAAGCATCTGTACCATTTGCACACGGTATTACATGTTTTACACCTAAGTAATCTTCAAGATTTTTTTGAAACTGATGTACTTTTGGACCATTTATAAATGCTGCACTATTCATCACTTCTTCCATTGAAGCATCTACAACATCTTTAATTTTTGCATATTGACCTTGAAGGTCTACCATTTGAATTTTTTTCATTCTGAAGACTACATTTTGAATATTATGAGCACCAAAGTGCTTTAGCGAAAATACGAAATTGTAATTGCTATAACAATGCATTTAATTGAAAGAAATGTATTTTAGCATAAATTTTTGGTATTTGAAACTATTCTATTCTACAGGAATTTACCTCGCGAGTTTTTTTATAAAACTAATAGCCCTTTTTAATCCTAAATTAAAAAAGGGTGTTGTTGGTAGAAAAGAAACATTTAACAAACTTAAAAACGAAATAAAACCAAGTGATAAAACGTTTTGGTTTCATTGTGCATCTTTAGGAGAGTACGAACAAGGACTTCCTGTTTTTGAAGGCTTAAAATTAAAATACCCTAATTATAAAGTCGTTATTTCTTTTTTTTCACCATCGGGTTATGAGGTAAGAAAAAATACTAAAATTGCAGATTTAGTGGTGTATCTTCCGTTAGATACAAGAAGAAATGCTCGGCGATTTTTAGATCTACTTAATCCTAATTGTATTGTATTTGTAAAGTATGAAATTTGGCCAAACCTGTTATTAGAGATAAAAAAACGAAACCTAAAATGCATCTTAATATCTGCTGTTTTTAGAAAAGATCAGCGTTTTTTTAAATGGTATGGTCGTTTGACAAAATCAGCACTATTTGCATTTAATCATATATTTACACAAGACGAAAATTCTAAAAAACTTCTTTCTAAAATAGGCTTAAACGCAGTTACTGTTTCTGGAGATACACGTTTTGATCGTGTTTCAAACCAACTGTCAATAAACAACTCTGTTCCTTTTATTAGCAGCTTTAAACAAGATAAACTTTGTGTTGTATTTGGTAGCACATGGCCCGACGATGATAAATTATTTATAGATTATATAAACAAGTCAGATGGTGATATTAAATTTATTATAGCACCTCACGAAATAAAGACAAGCTATATAGAATCTCTAAAATCTCAACTTAAAGTAAAAACGGTATGTTTTTCTAATATGGCTAATAAAGATCTAAGTACGTATTCTGTTTTTATTTTAGATACTATCGGTTATTTAAGTCGTGTTTATAGCTATGCAGACATTGCCTATGTTGGTGGAGCTGCTGGCTCAACGGGTTTACACAATGTCTTAGAACCTGCCGTTTTTGGAGTACCTATACTCATTGGTAAAAATTATAAAAAATTTCCAGAAGCAGAAGTACTTACTGGTTATGGCGGCATTACATCTATTACAAATAGAGCAGACTTAGAAACCGCGTTAGAAGTGTTGGTAAAGCAAAGCAATCGTAGAAAAAAACAAGGTACAATTAACAAGAGTTTTATAGAAAAAAATAGAGGAGCGGTAATCCAAATACTTGATTATGTGCGTATATGATTTGTATAGCACTATTAATGATTAATAAAATTATGTTAAAACTTCATTGAAATTACTATTTTAGTGCAATCACAATAATTAACACTAAAACTATTAACATGAAAAAAGTTGTATTAAGTTTGGCACTTGTTGCCGTACTAGGATTATCATTTACGTCTTGTAGAGAGACAAAAGAAGGAGCTGAAGATGCTGTTGAAAATGCTGCAAACGCAGCTGCTGATGCTGTAGATGACGCAAAAGAAGCTGCAGGAGATGCAATGGACAATGCTAAAGATGCTGCAACAGACGCAATGCATAGTGCAGAAGACGCTGCTACAGATGCTGTAGATAGCGTAAAAGAAGATGCTGAAGGTATGGTAAATGACGTTAAAGACGCAGGAAATGAAGCCGCAGATGCTGCCAAAAAAGCTGGAAATGACGCTGTAGATAAAGCTAAAAAAGCTGGATCTGATGCAGTAAAAGGTGCTGCAGATAAAATGAAGGGTAATTAATGATTAGGTTTTAAAATAAAAAAATCCAGACATTAAGTGTCTGGATTTTTTTATGTTTTATTTTAACTTAAAATGTTTTCTTTCGGTACTTCTTTCTACTATTTTAAAATCTGTTCCTTTGCTTTTAAAGCATGTGTTACAGGTAATTTACATGTGCCATTAGTACAAACATATAAATAGGTTTCATCTTCAATATATTTGTTTTGTAAAAGCGGTGTGTTACTAGCTGTTGTAGACCCAGATATTAAAATATTGGGTATATAAAAAGCATCGAGTTCTCTTAATTTTGTATAAGCATCTTTACCAGATATAGCGACTTCATAATAAGGATTTGAATAATTTAAATATAAGTTTAACCAATTAGAGTAACCTGTTGGTGCTTTTTCTATATCGTTATTTACATTACTAAGCATTTGTTTGGCCTTATTTAAATAATCCTTATTAGCATTGTAATGGCCTAACTTAAATAAACAATTTGCTAACACAGAGTTAGATGATGAGATGACATTATCTAAAACTTCTATTTTACGAGCAATAAGATTAGTGGCAGTAGATGAAGTAAAATGAAACATACCCGTTTCTTTATTAAAGAAATGCGTTGTGACGTAATGCATTAAATCATTTGCTAATTTTAGCCATTGCTCATTAAAGGTAGCTTGGTAAAGTTCTATGTAAGCAGAAATTGTATGTGCATAATCTTCAGAAAACCCGTCTATAGTACTTTTTCCATCTTTATAGTTGTGAAAAAGTGAGTTGTCTTGCTTTATTTGATGTTCTTTTATGAATTCTGCAATTTTAATGGCTTTATCTAAATATATTTTTTTGCCAAATACACGGTAAGCATCTACATAAGCTTCTAGCATTAGCGCGTTCCAAGAGGTAAGTGTTTTATCGTCTGTTCTTGGTCGGTTACGCTCATTTCGGATTTTTAATAATTTAGATTTCCATAATTTAACTTTAGATACAAATTCTACGTGAGTTATGTTATTTGTATCTAAAAACGCTTTGTCAGTTTTAGTCTTAAACAATATATAATTATCTTTTTCCCATTTCCCTATAGCATTAATATTGTAATACGTTTTAAATAAATTAAAATCCTCAGCTAGTAATGACTTAAGTTTATCTTGTGTCCAAACATAATAAGAACCTTCTTGTAATTCGCCTTCTGTATTTTTACTGTCTGCGTCTAAAGAGGAATAAAAAGCCCCATCTTGTTGTTCAAATTCTGCTTCAATAAAATCTAACGTTTCTTCTACAACGGTTTTAAAACTTTCATTTTTAGTAAACTGATATGCTTTTGAATATAAGCTGACTAATTGCGCATTATCATAAAGCATTTTTTCGAAATGTGGCACATGCCATCTTTCATCTACAGAATATCTGGAAAAACCACCACCTATTTGATCATAAATACCTCCATTAGCCAATTTAGTTAGGCTTGTTGTGATGTATTGTTGTAGTTCTTTATCAGAATTTTGAAAACTATACCGTAATAAGAAGCTTAAATTAGCTGGCATAGGAAATTTTGGCGCATTCTTTTGACCGCCATCTTTAAAATCTAAAGTGGTCTTATAATCTTTAACTATGCGTTTAAGTTGTTCTTTTTTAAAGGGCAAATCTTCATTATTAATTTCTACGAGGTTTGTATTTTTAATACCTTCAGTAAGTTTTTTTGCGTAAGCAATAACTTTATCTGGATCTTCTTTATACAAACGGGACATGTCTTCTAATATCTTTGTCCATTGTTGTTTTGTAAAATAAGTACCACCAAAAACAGGCCTTCCGTCTGGTAACGTAATGCAGTTTAGTGGCCATCCACCGCTACCCGTCATTAACTGCACGGCACTCATATAAATTTGGTCTATATCTGGTCGTTCTTCTCTATCTACTTTTATACTTATAAAGTTTTGATTCATTAGCGCAGCCACAGAGTCATTTTGAAAACTCTCTTCTTCCATAACATGGCACCAATGGCATGCAGAATACCCAATAGAAATGACTATTAATTTATCTTGTTTTTTAGCTAATGTAAGTGCAGCGTCATTCCAAGGTTTCCAGTCTACCGGATTGTATGCATGCTGCAAGAGATAAGGACTCGTTTCATTTATTAGGTCATTAGATTTTTTAAGATTAATGGTGTCGTTAGATTTATTTTGTTGAGAACAGCTAACAACCATAAAAAACAACGTTACAGAACCTATTATATTATTACACCTCATAACACATCAAATTATATATTATAAAAATAAGCAACTAAACTATACTGCATAAAAAAAGCGTGTTTAAAATATAAACACGCTTTTTTAAAACTTGAATAAGATGCTATTAATCTTACTGCTTTACAAGTTTTACAGTTTTAGTACCATTAGCACCATCGATTCTTGCGAAATAAACACCAGAGTTTAAAGCAGAAGCGTTAATTACTGCATCTGTAGTGTTAGGTGTTAAGCTAATTACTTGCTTTCCTAAAATATCGAAAACAGCTATGGTATTAATTATAGAACGACTAGAGATATTCCAATCACCATTTGTTGGGTTAGGGAAAGCTCTAAATTCGTTAGCTTCAACATTACTTACTGATAATACATCTCCGATTGTAAAAAGGAAGTTATCCATATACAACATGCTATTATTATCAACAGAAGAAGCAAAAGGATCTATTTTCCACTGGAAAAATTCAGCTTGGTCAAAACCTAAATTAGTAAAATAACTTAATGGGATAGAAACTCTTTGCCATGCATCTGTAACAACAGCCTCATTTGTTCCAATTTCGTAAGTAACTTCTGTTACTGGAGCAGTATTATCGCTAATTAATATAAATTTAAATCCTGTACCTGTTGCAGCTGCATTCGTTGGAGCTGTTATCCAGTAATCAAAAGTTACAAAGTCATAAGCGCTAATTGCACCTGTAGTACCTTCTTCACCTTGTCCGTAACCACCAGCACCTAAATTAAATAGGTAAGCATTATTAACACCATCTGTTGGGTCTAAATCCACTTGGCTATCTAACGCACCACCAAATTGGTATGCAAAAGGAAACGTTGTTGTATAACTATTAGTATCGTTATAAACACTATAAACATTAGCGTCTAAAGCTTCAGGGACCGGAGCTGCCGGTATCGATGGAGCTACAACTACTATAGCCGCACCAGCAGTACCTTGCACATTATCTATATATACTGTTCTTTCTATTTCAGGATCATTCCATCCAGGGCTTGTCCAGTTTGGAAAAAATGCAATCGTACTGTACTCACCATTTGCTGAACCTGTACCATCTAAGTTTTCATTAAATGTAAACGTTAATGTTTCCCATCCGGTTCCTCCATGTGAGGCATCAGCCGCAGAGTCTGTGGCTCCATTTTCACCGTCAGCTAATCGTGCTAGCATATTAAAAGTCGACGTCGAATACACATCTACAGTTACAATGTTAGTAGAAGGTGTAGATACATCGATATAGTTATCTTGCATTACTAAATTAGCACCTTGCCAAGGATTACCAGCTTGCACAACAATTAATTCACCAGTAGTTGCTGAATCATAAGGAGCAGTAGAACTGTCTGGGTTAGCAACAACATTAGCTCCACCTAAGCCTTCAAATCCGACAAAATCAATTGGTGTAGATTCAAAGTCTTCTAACATATCTAAAATAACTGGTATCGCAGCACCTGCTGTAGCAGATAAGTTATCGATATAAACAGTTCTTTCTATTTCAGGATCATTCCATCCAGGACTTGTCCAGTTAGGAAAAAATGCGATCGTACTATATTCACCATTTGCTGAACCTGTACCATCTAAATTTTCGTTAAATGTAAATGTTAATGTTTCCCATCCTGATCCGCCATGTGCAGCATCAGCAGCAGAATCTGTTGCCCCGTTTTGGCCATCTGCTAAACGTGCTAACATATTAAACGTACTTGTAGAGTAAACATCTAATGTAACTGTGTTAGTTGCAGGATCTGAAACATCGAGGTAGTTACTTTGCATTAATAAATTAGCACCTTGCCACGGGTTACCCGCTTGAACAACGATTAACTCACCAGAGGTTGCAGAATCGTAAGGCGCTGTAGAACTATCTGGGTTGGCTACAATGTTGGCACCACCTAAACCTTCAAACCCGGCAAACTCACTTGCTGCCAAATTCTCAAAATCTTCTAACACCACTTGAGCAGAACCTACCGAAGCCACGAGAAGACAGAGTAAAAATGTAATTTTTTTCATAATTATTTGTTTAATTTTTAGTTTATAGTACAATTTCGGCATTTAAGTTGATTATTAGGCCTTTATGAACCTATACAAAAACAATACAATGAAGAAATTATTGTATTCTATTAAAATTAGAAATAATCATAAGTACTTTAAAATCAATTATTTAAAACGATTTAGCAAACTATGGGTATATTTGAACTTGTTATATAACCACAACATTAACTTTATCTTAAGAAAACAGAAGGTTTGTCGTTGTTATTAGTAATGAGTAAAAGCGGCTTACTCTTGTTATTGATTAACGTTATACACCTTGCATCTTTAGGATTATAAAAACCACTTTGTTTTGGTGGTAAGAATTTAAAATTATTTTCACCATCGCCTAAAAATACGCTTCCGTAACCTGCATCGTAACGTGTTGTTTCGACCTCAACACCATAATGATTTCCTACGGTAATAATATCTTTAAAACCATCATCATTAATATCTAAAACTAAGGAAGATTTAATTGGTGAAATTTGGGCTTCTATAGGTAACTTTTGTTTTACGAGTTGCCCATTTTCATTTATTAAAATAATACTTTCAAAACTTTTTATGTCATAAACTACCGCATCATCTACTTTATCTTCTGGTAAGATATCTATGAGTTTTGAGGATGCAAAACTATGGTAGTCCTTAAATTTTTCTGCTACATATGGCATTTGTTGACTTGTACATTCTCTGCCTCGCATTGGTACATAATCATCTTTATAAAACTTTGCAAAAACAACATCGTTTGTGCCGTTATTATCAAAATCGTTTGCATAGACTTTAAACGGATGTTCTTGCGATGCTTTAAACTTATTGTTTTTACCTAAGTTACCAATTACATAATCTTCATCACCATCACCATCTAAATCACTAGCCGTGATAGACCACCAAATACCTCTAGTATCTGTTAGGCCATAAGCTTCTGACTTATCGTCAAAAACACCGTTAGTATTGGTTAATATTTTTATTTCCATCCATTCTCCAACTAACATAAGATCTTCATCGTTATCATTATCTACATCAGTAAACACCGCATCTGTTACCATACCTATATTACTTAAGGCTGGTGCTATACTGTTAGTTGCCTTTGTAAATTTTCCGTTGTCATTAATTAATAAATAACTCGAAGTCGGATAAGCATAAGCACCTGGGACAATACGTACACCAATAAAAATATCTAAATCGCCATCATTATCTATATCTGATACTTTTACACATTGCGAACTCTGTTTAATATCTGGTAAAGCAGAAATAGCATGTGTAAAGTTGCCATTACCATTATTAATATATAATCTATCTTTTAGTAATGCATTTCCTATTTTGTATTCGCTGCCACCACTAGCAATATATAAGTCAAAATCTTTATCGCCATCTACATCTATAAACACACAGCCCAAATCTTCTGAATCTTTATGTTGTTGCCAAGGTTGCGATTGACTTTTTATAAAACTACCTGTTTCTGTTTGAAGGTATAATTGCCCACCTTGGCCAACAGCACCACCAATAAATAAATCTTCTAATCCATCTCCGTTAACATCACCATTGGCAGAAAATGGTCCATTTTGAGACACATTATGAGGTAATAATATTTGTTCTGTAAATTCATCAAAAGCGTTCTCTTTATGTGTAAAATCAATACCTAAATCAGTTATACTTCCCTGTGAAAGTAGTGCTTTGTTTACATCAGTTGTTGGAGTGGTTTTAACTGCATCGTCATAATTAGCGACTAGTGTAGTATTTGCGCTTATATTTTCAAAAACATTGGACCTTCCGTTAGGCCAAAATACTTCTACTTTTTCTACGTTAGTATCTTTACCCAAGCCAAAAAACAAACCATGTTCTACTGACGATAAGTAACCTCGTGTTACTGTGTTTTCAACAATTTGTTGTTTGCCGTTATGCGTAATCATGGCTTTAGCACCAATACCAAACTTGTTTTTTTCTGAGCCTTCAACTTTAATTTTTAAAAAATTACCAGTGGCTTTATTTTCATATACAAAAGCTGGTGCATCTATATTGTTAATTACAACATCTAGATCACCATCATTATCTAGATCAGCATAAGCCATACCATTAGAAAAACTTGGTGTATCAAAACCCCACTTTTCTGAAACTTTTTCAAATTGCAGATTGCCTTTATTTTTAAATGCATAATTAGAAATAGGCTGTGACGGTGTGTCTTTACTTAATTGGTATAATTGTTCTGCTGTGGTCGTTTTAGGATCTAGTGCCGCTAATTTATTTAGATAGTCATTATTTTCTACATCTTTTTTAATACCATTAGACACTATAATGTCTTTAAAACCATCGTTATCGAGATCTACAATAAGGCTTGCCCAACTCCAATCGGTTGAGGCCATACCTGCTAAATTCGCTATGTCTGAAAACGAACCTAAACCTGTATTAATCTGTAATGTATTGGTCATATACTGACGATGTGCACCTGCAGCAACTAAATCGTTAAACCGCTGAGTACTCATTGATGCCATATTAGTTTTAGACCTGTAATGATCTTCGGGCGTCATGTCGGTAGTAATTAAATCTAGTAGTCCGTCGTTGTTAATATCACCTGTGTCTGAGCCCATACTTAACTGTGTAATGTGCTTAAGCTGTTGGTTAATTACATTTTTAAATGTTCCGTCACCATTATTAAAGTACATAAAATCTGGTTCTGCATAGTCGTTTGCCACGTACAAATCCATCCAGCCATCATTATTTAAGTCTGAAGCGTTTACACTTAAGCCATAAGAAACATCGGTAGATATACCTACTTCTTCAGACACATCTTTAAATTTTCCGTTCTCGTTTTTATATAAGCGATCTCTAAAAAACTTGTATTGTTCTCTTGGAATTTTATTAATAAGTAATAATTTTTTATCTGCAATTTGATTGACTTGGTACATATCTAAGTCACCATCATTGTCCATATCAAAAAATACAGCTTGGGTAGAAAAGCCCACATCTGCAAGACCATATAATTGGGCAGACTCTGTAAAAGTTAAATCTTGATTATTTATAAAAAGTTGGTTTTGACGCTCTTCTGCATTAGCTGAGTTACCGTTTCTACTTACGTATATATCTAAATAACCATCTGCATTTACATCTGCCATTGTTACTCCCCATGTCCATCCGGAATTACGAGCAACGCGCGATTTTTTTGTAATATTTTCGAACTGAAAACCACCTTTATTAAGATACAATCTATCTGCAACTTGGTTACCACCGAAAAACACATCTGGCAAACCATCGTTATTTACATCACCAATAGCAACACCCGAACCGACGTACATTTGACTGTAATAGTAATGATTAAAATATAGTGACTCATTAATTGTGTTTTCGAAATCTATACCAGTTTTTTCTGAAGGTAAACGCTTAAAACCACCAACTAACTCAGAAGGATATAAATCTCTTGTTGGCTCTTGACTACAGTTAAAGCAGAAAGAACAGGCTATAATACCAATTATGAATTTAATTTTAGTGTTGTTCATTTTAATATAAATTAATTCAATAAATATATGGAATTGTAGAAATTATTTTAAGAACAAAGAGGTTACAAATTCCTAAAATTTAAAATTTTCATGTTTATCCCAAAGTCCCCAAAATGCACCTACATCGCCTTCGTCACCTATTTTCCATGATTCATCAAAAGATGAAAAATAGAACATATCGATATTGGCCTTTGTAGCCCATACTTGAGCGTTTACAAAATATTTTATGGCATTTTCTGCTGATGAGAAAGCCCCTTTTAGACTACCACCTTCACTTGGCCAACCTGTTTCTGTTATAATAACTTTTTTGCCTTTAGCGGCATCTGTTGCTTCCCCAAACATTTGTTGCATGTGACCTAAGGCACCATCTATATGACAACCTTCCCAATAAGGGTAACAATTACTTAGTATTACATCGCTTGCGTCTACCAATTCTGGATGTTTAGAAAACTCATAATAAGCGTCTACATAACCTACAGGTATACCAGGAATTGCTTCTTTTACTCTCTGTATATAAGCTAACAATTCTTCTAGAGTAAGTTCGTTTCTATACAACACCTCATTACCAACAGCTGCGATATCTACACAACCTTGTTTAGCTAATTGTATAAGACCTTCAATTTCTTTTTCGTTATCTTCTTTATTATCACTTAACCAAGCACCAACAAGTGTTTTTAGACCATGCTTATGTGCTATTTTAGGGACATGCTCATTACCTTCAATACAAGAAAAAGAGCGAATCCATTTGGTGTGTGGTTTTAATAGTTTAACGCGTCTTTCTACTTGAGCTTCTGTTATAGTATCGCCTGGTTGTTGACCATCTTCGTACATACTAAAACAGATACCATGCATGCCCTTATTTAGGGTAGCTTTCCAAAGTTTTTTTAGATCTTCAAGTGTATATTTATTGAAATCTATACCAGAATGCTCTGTAAAATTGACACCATTATATATGTGGTAATCTTCATCTCTATACGACATGTTATCTATGTTTTAGTTTTTCATCTTTATCCCAAATTCCCCAACGTGCACCAACTTCGCCTTCTATACGTACTTTCCAAGATTCGTCAAACGACGAAAAGTGAAACATTTGTATAGCTTCTTTATTTGCCCAATCTTGTGTTTGCACAAAATATTTCATGGCATTTAATTTTGAAGGGTGAGCATCTAAAATAGATTCGCCTTGACTTGGCCAACCTGTCTCAGCAATAATAATTTCTTTTCCTTTTGCAACTTCTTTTGTAATTGCATGCATTTGTCTTAAATGGGTTAATGCATCTTCTATGGCAAAGCCTTCCCAAAACGGATAACAGTTTGCTAAAATAATATCACAAACCTCTACTAAATTGGGTCTTTGGTAATATTCGTAATATGTATCTACGTAACCTACTTTTATATCTAAACCTTTAAGACCATCTTTTACTCTGTTAATGTAAACAATGAGTTCTTTCTCTGAAATATCACCACGCAATAACACCTCATTACCAACTGCAGCCATATCTACTAAGCCTGTTTTGGCAAGTAAAATAAGGTTTTCTATTTCGCGCTCGTTACGGTCTCTATCTTCACTTATCCATGCACCTACTAACACTTTTTTATTGTTTTCGTGCGCTACAACGGATATAAGCTCGTTACCTTCTGTACATGAAAATGAACGCACCCAATTTGTGTAAGGAGAAATAATCTTCATACGGCGACGAATCTGTTCTTTTGTAAGAATATCACCAGCCTCTTGACCTTCTACATAAGGACTAAAACACAAGCCAGACAGCACATTGTTTAGTGCTTTATTATGAAGCGTTGTAATTTCTTTTAAATCGTTATTTGAAACATCTACTGCGCTATAATCCTTTAATTTTATTGTATTAATTAAAGCGCGTAAGTTACCAGCACCATTGGCAGAGGATGTTTCTTTTTCTTTCTTTTCTATTTTTCTACTTGCAAGTTCTGCACTAATTTCTAATGCACGTTTTTCGGTTATATCATAGTCGCGCATAATGTACATAGCTACTAGAGTTCCTAATATTGGAAGTCCAGAGAAAAATGCACGTAAACCAATAATAGCCCCTTCTTGTTCTGTAGTTGCTATACCTTCTTGAAAACCTATAACAGATAAAATAACACCACTAAGTGCACCTGCAATGGCAAAGCCAAATTTCACCATCCACCAGTAAATAGCACCAAAAATACCTTCTCTTCGTTTTCCGGTATTTAATTCGTCTAAATCTATAACATCAGAAGTCATAGACATCATTAAAGTAAATAAACTACCAATACCAAAAGAAAAGAATGGTAGTGCAAAAATGAACATGTATGGTTTACCCGGAATTAACAAAAACCAAAGTAATACGTAACCAATTATAGAAATACCTTGAGACCAAATAAACGCATTTTTCTTTCCTAACTTTTTTGACATCCAAGTCACCACAGGTATAACAATAAATGTTGTTGACAACGCACCTAAACAGCCAAATAACGAGGGCCAATAACCTGCATTAGCAGCTTCTGCATCACCGTTAAACAATTGGTATACAATTACAAAAAACGTAAATGTAGCAACCGTATTAAAGGCATTAAAAATTAAAAATGTTGAAATACATAACTTTCGAAAAGGCTTAATTCTTAACGCTTCTTTAAAGCCTAATTTAATTTCGCTAAAACTATTTTTAATATTACTAAGTGATAAATCTGCATAATCCTCATCTAAAGTAGATTTGCTCTTTATAAACAACGCTGGTATTATTGCTATAAACATAAAAATAACACCTACCCAAACCGCTAAAGTTCTGGTGGCTTCTTCTGCCGTTGCAAACCAGCCATCGTCACCATTAATATACATAATAACCCAAAACCAAGGCGCAATTACCCAAGCCCATTGACCTATCCATTGTGCAACAGCCATAATACTTGTACGCTCATGAAAGTCATCGCTCATTTCGTAACCCATTGCGACATAAGGCACACTAAAAATTGTAAGTCCCAAATAGAAAATGAATGACCAAAACATAAAATAAACAAAATTATAATCTATACCGCTGTCTATATATAGTTGCCACATAATGGAAAAAGAAATACCCATAATTACAGCACCTATAAAAACATATTGTCTTCGTCTTCCCCATCTCGATTTTGTATTATCAGAAATAAACCCCATTATTGGGTCTGTAAAAGAATCAAAAATTCTAGGAAAGAAATAAATTATTCCCCACATCCAACCCGGGAAACCTAGATTTTCAACTAAAACTACCATAAAAATACCTAGAGCTGCAGGAAACATTTGGTTGGCAAGCATACCAAAACCAAAGGCAATTTTTTGTCCCATTGGTACTTTTGATGACGTGGTAGAATTTGACATAATTTAATTGGTTTAGTTAGTCATTAATACTGTTAATCATTAGACAGTAAAATAGTTTGTATGGCTTGTGCTTTTATGCTAATATGTTTTGTGTCTTCACCTAACTTTAAAGTGAAGTTTTTTGGAGTATTACCCTCATTAAAGACAACAACAGCTATTGATCCATCTGGGTTTTTTGCCGCAGCTACCATAAGGTCTTCATCTGTTTTTTCTGAACCTATAATTACAGCTTCTGGTCTTATATACTTACTAAAATGTGCCATAGTGTAGTATAGTGGCGTATAGTAAACCTCGTCTAATTCTGGATCTACTATTATTGGTGCAGCACACCAATTTTTAAACCAATTTGGACCACCTTGTTTGTCTAAAACCATGTTCCAATCTACCCAACCATCAACCCAGTTATTTAGACATCCTATAATATCTCTTGCGTACCGGTTTACTGGTGCATATTTAGGATGCAAATACTTTTCATCTTCTGCAGCCCAATCCCAGCCCCAATCTGTAGCTTCTTTACTCCAATACCACATGTCATCTTGCCAAGCTGGTACTTCAGAATCTACACAACCTTCTGTTTCTATTAAAAATTTATTTGGTGCTTTGTGGTGTGCGTATTGTAGTTCTTCAGGAAAATAATCATAAGTACTCTCATACCAATGTATTGCGGTACCATCAAAATATTTTGAAGTTTCTTCGGTTGCATACATAGAGTCTACCCATTCTTTTAAGCCTGCTCTATTTTGATCGTAACCTAAAATTATCTTGTCACCATGCCCATCTGCTTCTAATTTTGGACCTAAATGGTGTTGTACAAAATTGGTCATTTCATCTGGTGTATAGTGCATACTCTCCCAGTTATTACCATTTCCGTGTGGTTCATTTTCTACTGTAAAACCCCAAACTGGAATACCTTCAGCCTCATACGCATCTGCATATTTAGAAAAGAATAATGCCCATGTATCATAATATTTTGGTAATAGCTTACCACCAACCCAATCCTTATTATCTTTCATCCAAGGTGCTGCTGTCCATGGTGATGCAAACAATTTAAACCCATCTTCTGAAACTGCCATAGCTTCCTTAATCATAGGTATAAGGTCGTCTTTATCTTCTTTAATGGTAAAGTGTTCTAACATAACATCGTCTTCAACGGGTGAGTACGAATACTGACTTAATGAAAAATCGCAAGAATTCATGTGTGTTCTCGTCAGCGAATAATTAGCTCCCTCTTTAGAGAAATATGCTTTTATAATTTCGTCTCTATTTTTTTTACTCAATCGATTTAGTAAGTAGGCCGAAGACTCTGTAAAAGCTCCCCCAAAACCAGTTATAGTTTGAAATTTTTTATTGGGTAATAAGGTTATAACCGAAAGTGAATCTAACTTTGAAAACTCTGATAATTTAGTTAGTTTATTTCCACTTGCTGATGTCTCAAAGACCTCAACGTTTAATGCTTCTTTTTTTTTACAAGCGTTCATAAGAACTGTTACTAGTATTAGGAAAATATAGGTCTTAAATATTTTCATAAGATTATAATTTTACTGGTGGTGCCACTACTGCTTCAAGTAGTTTTTTCTTATCACCGTTTAATGTTTTTTTTATCGCTTTACCGTCTCTGGTAAGTCCCTTAAATTTTCCTTGTTCTACTAAATCCCAAATGGCATATTTTGCTTCACCCTTTAGATTAATTAGACCAAAATGATTTTCTGAACCTTGTGGGTTTGCGGCATCTTTCCATTGTTCATCGAAAGCTTCAAAATAAAAACATGATATCTGTTCTTTAGTGCACCACTGTCGCATTAACTCGTAGTATCTGCCAGATTTGTACTCGTCTGTAGCTCTAGAACCTGTTTTGCCATAAAATCCATTAGACACCGATGCCCAACCTGTTTCACCAATATGCACAGGTTTATTAACCGCTATACTATCTACATAGGCTTTTACATCTCTGTATTGCTTCATTGCAAACTTTTGAGCTCGTAACATTGCAAACTCTATTTTTTCGCTTTCTGTAAAGTTATTTTCACCTTCGGGCACTAACCAAAATTGTGGATTATAATGGGTATTGTGCATAGGGTATGTATGCATAGAAACATAATCTACAGCATTAATGATTTTTTCTAGATTTTGTGTTCTGTAAGTTCTGTCACCACCACCCCATGAAGAGAAATCATCTGAACTGGTAATCCATAAATCCTTAGATAACTCTCCCTCTTTTTTTAAATCTTGAAGATGGTTTACCCATTTTAGTATCACTTTAGGACGCACAAAATAACTTGTTGCCCAGCGTACCATAGCTTCGTTACCGACGGCTATAATTTTTACAACTTCTGGATATTGTTTTGCTAAAGCTACTGCACGAGCTATTTCACCAGCATTAGCTTCACTTTCTTCTTCGTGATTTGGTGGGAGTTCTGTCCAAGCATTTTTACAATCTATCCATACACCTAACATAACATACATCTCAAAACTAGGATCTGTTTCTTTAAGCTCTGTTATTGCTTTTAGAATATTTGGAGCTTGTTTAAGCTGTACGTTATAAGTTCTTAAAATCTTAACTCCCATGGCAGCTAAAATTTTCATATCTTCCTTAATCTCTTTTAAAGTAGGCTGTATATCTCTAGATTTTTGGCGATAACCGCCATACGATATTGCCAAATAGTCTGGGTTTCCTAAAATATCTTTAGCAGTCACTTCTTTTTGTTTTAATTGATTTGAAGATGCTTTATTTATTTGATTTTGACCACAAGAGAGCATTAACAGAGCTACTATACCGCTAATTAAAATTACTCTTGTGGTCATAATCTTTAATTTTATTTTAAATTATCTTCTTTAATATTTACTTCTATGCGAGTTACAGCACCAGAACGGTTAAATACCTGAGTACTTGTTTTCTCATCTAAACTAAGTGTATTAAATGATTTTAAAGCACCATCACTACACGTTACATTTACACTATTTTCAGTATTTATTTTATAAACTATTGGCACTTGGCAATAGGTAAAACTCATTGCATTTATTGGTAATTCTATCTGTTTAGCTTTGGTATTAACATCTATATAATTAAATACTTTAGCTTGAGATAAAAATTCTTCTTTGCGTAACATACATGGATTAAAGATGAGCTTGCCTTCTTTTACAAACACACCAAGTTCACCAAATCTGCTTAAGATATCTTCTTTTACCTGGCCTGTCATACCTGGCTGTTGCGCACCTTTGCCACCTGGTGTATGAGAATAAGGATCTGTTGGAAAAGCACCATAAAGTTTTGGTGACTTATGCACACCTATACCTTCGTTAATTTCGTAGTAGTGTTCTAATAACCTTCCTACAACTTCATCGCTTTGGTTGTCATTAATAGCTTTTAAACAACACTCTAAAACAGCCAATTGTAGTTTAGATACCATGTGCCAGTAAATTGACCCTAAGCCTTCGTAACCATAAAACGTACCAGATCTACCGGTAAATGATTTGTGGTTAAAAACAGCTTCAAAAATATCTAAAACTTCTTTTTTGTTTTTGTCAGTCGCTTCAATAGTATTTAAAGCTTCTTTTAAGTCGTTTGCATTTTTAAAGTTACCATTAAAGTGGTATTGATTATTAATATCTTTTGTTACAATTTTACGATCACCTTCTTGCAATAATCTGTTTAATAAACTCGAGTTATTAACAGCTTCTGTTGGTATTGTATTTCTCTCTATAAAGCCTTTTAGTTCTTTATTAGGATAGAGCAAATAACTATACTGGTCTGTTCTAAATAGTTTACTTGATTTTAGTGCGTCTAGAACTTCTAAAGATTTTTTAGAAGAAATATAACCAGAACTTAATGCTGCTACTTGGCCTTCTAACATTTCACTTAAATAAGATACAGAAACGTCTCCGTTGTCTTTAATCGTCATTAAGTTATAGGCATGAAACAAATTATCTTCGCGTTGGTTTGCTCTAATAGAATGTTCTAAATAAGCCAAACTAACTTCTACTAAATCTTTTATTTCGTTTATAGACAAACTCGCTTTTCTTCCTGAAAATGCTGCGTTATAAATTTGGTTTCTATAATCACTGCCGGCTTTACCTAAACCATCTAAAACTTTTCTACGATCTGCATCATTAAAATTACCTTCTAAAATTGCTTTGTGAGTATTGAAGGTTGCAGAAACTTTTGTAAAGAATTCTAATAATTCTTTAGATACATCTACAGAATCGATATCTGTTTTAGCAAAAATCTCATCTAAGAATTTTAAGAAGCGTCTTAGGTAATATAAAGTTACCATAGATACACCATTACCAACTAATGCGTTGTTTGCATCATTCCACTCTGGCCGTTGGGTGTTCATCCAAATTCCACCTTCGGGAATAAAGTTAGAAAGTTTTGATAAGGTTGTGGCTAGTATTTTTTCGATAAAATTTACCTTAACAATAAATCTATTTTCATCTCTAAGCAATGCACCATCTGCACCTAACTCTAATCGTTGTTCTCTAATTTTATGATCTAAATCTTCATCGAACTCAATGGTGTCTTTAGGGTTTTTTAATAAATCTTTATAGCCTTTAATTTTATAAGGCACGTTTGCATAAACAAATAAATCTTTACTAAAAAGACTTTCTAGTTTACCTGGTTTATGATTTTCTATAAACTCTAAAAATTTAAGGAGGTAGATGATTTGATGATCGCCCCAATACCCAATATAAGACCATGGATCGTCTGGTTCTATAGCTTCCCAGTCAAAACCACCTTTAGTTACACGGTATGGGTTATAACCATCAAAAGTAGTGGCGTTTAAGAATTTATGAATCATACTTTCAATAAACTCAGGGTAAGAATGCGCTAAGGCTTCCCAGTTTTGAAATATATCTCGCCAGTTACCTTCGTAATCTAAAATCTTAGAATCGTCAGTTTCGTTTCTTGTGTTAATAGAAAATTTATTCCAAGGACGACTTGGGTCACCATGTCTTCGGCTAAATTTTAATGGCATATATTCTAAACAAAGACGTCTAAAGTTTTTGTCTGAATGCTTGTGTGCTACCTCGTGTAACTCTGAAATTGAAAATACTTCGGGTAATTGTACTATAACGTCTTCAGTAGTTCTAGATACTTTTTTATTAGCATTTTTTAAGTAATTTTTAAAATCCCATTTTTCGATTTGATAATTGCTATCAAAAATTCCGCCACGCATTATATTAAATAACGTGTTGGCAAAATGTCTTGTATCTTTTAAGTTATCGCCAGAGAGTTGTATGGCATCTGATGCTGCGTTTAACTCTATTAAATGCGTGGTACCAGCGTATATGTTTTCTTGTATTTTAGCTTCAAGAGATTTATCATTTAATATGTTATGAGATAAATCTGCAATAGCTCCATGGTCTTGATTAACGTTAGCTACAAATAACCATTCTTTGTTTTCTGAGGCATCTAAGTTGATGTCTGCATTTAAAAAATAAGCTCCTTTTTCTGCCTTTACATCTGTTTCTTGCTTTAAAGAAACCCCTTTTCTAAATGCTTTTAACTGAAGTGAAGACAGTAAATACTTGGGGTTTGTAAAGCCTAAAGACCAAACCACATTTGCTTTTAAAGCTTCACTAGGCTCTGCTTTATCAACAATAATAGCACTTAATGCAAAAATACCTAAACCAGATTTTTCTTCTAATTCGTTTCTTTTGTAGGCATCTACTAAGTTACTACTTGCGTTTTGTAAATCGCTACCTACACCATAAGGCAAGATGTTTTGAATACCGTCTAAAATTGAAACATTAATAGCTTCTGTAGAATCATTAATAAACTTAGACTTCTTTACAAAACCATAAGTATTACTTGAGCTCCATTGGTATCTAAAAGTGACTTGTAAATCGTGATTAATTTCTTCAAAAATCACCTTGTTTCCATAGGTGTTTTTATAAAGGTTTCTAGTGATTTCGTATAAGCCTTCAAACCTTTGAGAAAAAGGCTCCCAAAGTTTAGTAACGCTATTTTTTGTAATTTGAAATATAGATTTACTCCCTGTAATTTCTGCTGATTCTGTAATCTTATCGTCTGTATAATAAGGAAATAATGAATACTCAGAATTTTTTCTTCCTGCGGTAAGGCCACCATTACTAGATATAAACATCCAATGATTAGAATCACTGACTATGCTCATAAAAAATGGACGCATTTCGTCATTATTAGAAATTTTGAAATATTTTTCGTTGTCTATTGTGACGTGATGTAGATTAACGTCTTTATTAAGAATAATTTTTTCCAATGCTATTTAGGGTTATTTATCGTCACTATAACTAAAACGTGACACTATTTTATTAGATAATATATACGGTCTTAAACATTTATTTAAGACCGTATTATTTGTGGTTTTTAAAAACTTATTGTGCCACTAAAGACACATTATCAATATTAACTAGTCCTGCTTGTCCGTTAGAATCAAATAAGACTCTAGCATCTGGTGCACCAAAACTTGTAGCTTCTAAAGTGAGTTGATATTGTTGTTGTGTGTTGTTAATACTTACAGTTTGTACGGTATTTGCAAAATTACCACCACTTAAGCCTATACCTGCTATGATATCTCTATCTTGATCAGACCAGGCATCAAAAGTGAGTATATAGGTTACACCAGCTGTTATTGGTAATTTTTGACTTACGTTAACTAAAAACGGTTGTGCTGGGTTAGGATTTGTAACATTTACTTGGTAAAACGTGTTATTGTTTTCTGTTATTATTGGCGCAGGGCTATTATCATCTACACCTACAATCCATGAATCACTTCCGTTTTCAAAATCACCGTTGGTTAATAAACCACCATCAAAAATATTTTCTATAACAAATGTATCTTGTTGCGTGTCTGATTCACCATTACTACCAAAAGCAGTTAGAGTAACCACAAACGTACCGTCATCAAATACAAGAACAGGCTCTATTAGAGTAGATGTGGTACCGTTACCAAAATCCCAAAAATAACTTGTAGCATTATCTGATATATTTACAAAAGACACTGTTCTAGAATTTACTGTACTTATAAAATTTGCTTCTACCGTGTTTAAATCTTTAGTAATACTATCATCATCACTACAAGACCCTAAGGATAGAGATAACATAACGACTAACAAAATTTTGCTGTTAATGGTGCTGAAAATTTTCATTTTATTTTTATTAAATTAATTATAAACTCTAACGTAATCAACAAACATTCTTTGAGGAAAAACAGTTTGTGCATTTGGCGATCCTGGTAAATTTCCGCCTACTGCAATATTTAATATGATATAAAAAGGACGATTAAACACCCATTGGCCTGCACCATCTGTTTCTTCATTTACAGTATCTGGTGTAATTGTTTGGTATAAGTCACCATCTACGTAATAGTTTATATAGTCGGGTCCCCACTCTATACCAAAAACATGAAATTGCGTATCAAAACGACTATTTTCTAATTCGTATTCTTTTGAAATAGAATCTTCACCTGAAAAATTTGGACCGTGTGCAGTACCAAATACTACCGTTGGTGAATCGCCTAAATATTCCATAATATCAATTTCGCCACACTGAGGCCAAGGGTTCTCGTCACAATCGCTTCCTAACAACCAAAACGCAGGCCATATCCCTTTACCATAAGGCAAACGAATACGAGCTTCAAAACGCCCATATTGTTGTTCAAACAAATCTTTTGTTATAAGTCTACCAGATGTATAGTTAGAACCTTCAAAAACTTCTTGTTGTGCCGTAATTACCAACACACCATTTTCAACTGTTACGTTTTCTGGTCTATCTGTATAGTATTGTAATTCGTTATTTCCCCAACCAGGAATACCTTGTGCAGTACCGTCACCAATTTCAAAAGACCACAAAGATGCATCTGGAGTACCCTCTACATTAAACTCATCTGCTATTACGAGGTTATCTAACTGAGTAACCACCTGTGTTTCGTCTGGATCGCAACTATACACCATTAAAAATGATGCTATTGTAAAGGACTTTAATGCAATTTTTATAATCGTTTTATTGAATCTATTAGTCATTTTTTTATTGTTTAAAATTCTTTATCACCTATTTATGGTACGTAGAAATAGATATTATCTAGATAGAAATTTTCTATAGATGAGGTTGTTGGGTTATTAATATTCTCGTAAATAATGAGGCCTATATTATTTCTATTTGCCATGGTTATAGGAATTTCTAATGTTGCCCAAGTATTTGAAGTAAAATCTGCAGCAAAGAAAAACACCTGTTGTATTGTATCATCACCACCACCATCTGCTTGGTCTGCGCCAAAATCTTTAATAGTAATTAAAAAATCTAAATCTGAAGGAATATCTGCAGGAATATACATATTAACATGTAAATTAGATTTCTCTGTAGCATCTACAGTAGGATTAGCAAATTGATTACCTACAAAATTAAAGTTGGTATAGTTTAAGATATTATCACCATCTACAGCAAAATCAGCCGAAAGGGTTGTTTGAAATGGTTCCCAAAACCCATTGAAAAAATCTACAGGTGTATTTGTATAAACATCACTAAATATTGAAGTTACATCATCTGGATTTCTTGTTGGTACAGGTGCCAATTGAAAGTTACCTAACGAATTAACTGTTAATGAGCCTTCAGCTTGTAAACCATTTAAGGTTGCTGTAATTACTGCTGTACCTGCAGTGTTTACGGTAATAATACCTGCTTCACTTACACTTGCAACACCAGGATTAGATGAGGTAAACGTATAATAACTAGGTGCAGGAGAAACAGATTGATCTACACCTGAAGCTAAGTTATAAGTTTCAACAAGACCAGTTACAGGTAAAGTGACACCAATAAAGGTATCTATAGAGATATCGTTACCATTTGCAATAGCAAGTCTTGGTTGTGCTATTGTGCCTAAAGTTTCAAATTTAATATCATCAAACCAAAGTACATAACCACTACCACCTGTGGCTTGCGTACCAGCGGCATACCAAAACATACCACGCTCGTTAACTAGCCTAGATGCATCTGGTATAGGAATTGTGTATTTTGCCCAATTGGTACCAACACTAACATTATTAGCTGTTACTTGGTGTTTGTTTTCTCCAAAATCTTGACCAAAACCTAAAGCATCTACACTAACCCCTTGAGACGCTTTTGCCCAAAATGTAAGTGCATCATAACTAGATAAATCTCTACCATCACCATCTATTCTTAAAATGGCACCTGCATAATTTCCTGTTGCATCATTAGCATTTGGCACATCTACACGATAAGATGCTGCACTATTATAGCCTTCATTATTGTCTACTGAAAATGCATCAAATTTAGAATCTGCAAAAGGAAAGTAAAAATCGCTTCCCATGCCTACGAAGTTATCTGTAAATACATCACCTATATTAGAAAATGTAGCCTCTACAGCATCGTCTGAAATGTCTCTTTCACATCCTAATATAAGCGTTAAAACTAACCCTAACGAGAATGCTCTCACTAACTTAATTAATCTTTTATTTTTCATCGTTTGCTATTTTTTATTTTCCAATATTGATATGAACATAAGTTCTAATTTCCCATTCGCTTCCGTTTGGAAACCCAGTTGGACTAAAAGGTGGTACACCAAATTCTGGTGCTTGATTAGGCAGAAATCTTGGTGAAAACTCATCTAAAGATCTCCAAGTACCTCTAATACCTAATGTTGTACCTGGTAAAATAAACCAATCTGGCTTACCTAATGATGTTGATACATCTAACATTAATTGTAACGGAAACGTAAGGTTAAAATCTCTGTGATAATCAAAAGGTCCCCAATCGTTAACTTTAACGTGTGTTTCTACCTTCATTTTATTATAAATCATTCTAATGTCACCACCAAAACGTTTAATTAATCTGTCACTATCACCATTACCCTGTGCATTACCGTAGTAAAAGTTACCTATTATACCTAAGTCTGAGTTTACTTTAGAAACCATTCTAGAATGTACCTCCCATAAATCTTCAGCTGGTGCAGAATTAGGGAATGCAAAAAATGTACGATTTGCCAAGAAACCAATATGTGCATCTTGTGTTGTTGGTAAATGACGGTAAACAAACCCTAAGTTCATTGCAAACTTAGCATCTTCTGCTCTATCGTTATCCCACTGGTACATCCATGTACCTGGTGTAGGATCAAATGTGAATAAAATTTCACCAGCAGTTGTTTCTCTATTTCCACCTCTAACAGCAAAGGGATCATCTATAACATTACGCAATCTTCCTGGCCCAGTTACATCATTTGGCATAGGGTCTACTAAAGGTTTTTGATACATAAAGTTTGGTGCAATTTGAAGATTACCGAACGAATACGTAAAACCAGACAAGAAATTAGCCATATTACCACTTCCGCTATCTTTTAATCTCCAACCTGTAAACGTTTGTGTAGCATCAAAACCACCACCAGCAACGAGACCCATAATTGCAGATTGAGCGTACATATTAAAACGACCACCTTCGTAAACAATTTTGGCTTTACCACCCCAATTATCTTTACTAGAAATTACATCATCAAAAACAGTATAGTTACCAGATGTACCAGTTACGTTTTGAAATGTTGAACCATTTAAAGGATTACCACCCCATATACCACCTAAAGTAATATCGAATTTACCAAACTCTCTTTGTATAGCTATAGTAGCTCTTTCTGTTGGGAATGGTGGAATAATACCACTTCGTATTTGGTTTTGATCTAAAACACGACGGCCAGCATCATCGAGTTGAATTTCGGTTTGTAAATCTCTATGATAAATACCTGTAATATCAAACTTTCCTATTTTACGTTGGTACTTTAATAATGCTGTAGGATTAGCTCCCCACCAAAGTTGAGGACCAAAAGCAGCTTTTAAACCTTCTAAATCCCCTTTTCCGTCTAGTTCTAATCCTAAAATTTCACCACCATAAATATCTAAATTTGGTCCGTAGTTAGCTTCTGGATATAAACCGAAAAAATCTCCTTCATATTGCCAATGGTAATGGCCTGTTCTATAAAATCCTCTTAAGTCGAAATCTTTAGCATTCCATTCAAATTCTGCTTGGTAAACATTAACTCTATTAATATCACCTAAGATAACTTCACCATTTTCTGAATCTACAGTAATTGGTCTTGATCTATTTTCATAAAATATTTCGTCTATTGGATTTTGAGCAACATTACCAACCACGTTAAGATTAACTTCTGCTCTTACATTTGGTGCAGGGTTACCTTCTAAACCGATAAAATAAGATTGCATGTGATCAAAACCTAATTGATTAGGGTATGATAATGCATCTGGATCTGGAGTATCTGGCGTGGTTATAAGACTACCACCTGTACTAAATGTTGTAAATTTAGCTGTAAGTTGACTAATTCTTATTTTATCTGTTGCGCTACCACCTAAAGCGGCTTTGTCGCCCCTAGCTTTTAACACCGCCTCCATTAATTGAATATTATTGAAGTAGTTTGTTATAGACTCTACAGTAATACCTTCTCCATAAGGGTTTATTCTGTGTGCTTCTTTTAAGGCATAATAGGCGGCTCTTGGGTATAACTCATATAAACCTCTTTCGTTAGTTGGTCCTTTTGCACAAACACCAAACCACTCTTCGTTCATATTATTTACTTCTGGACCAGATAAATCGATAGCATAACCACCATTAGACCACGACGCATTGTTGTCGTGTAATTCTGCATTTTTTCTATCATCAAAACCAAATTTCCACCAGCCATCGCTAAATTGAAATGTAAAACCACCTATTGAATTTTCAGCTTTACCTAAACCAGCTGCATTTTGGTAAATTTCTCTCCAATTATTGACCATATAATACGCTTGCGCTTTTTGGTCTTCTTTATTTTCTTTTGAGTTAAATGCATCTGCACCAAACTCTGTAAACATAAGTGGCATATCTAACTTTTCTTTTACAACGTTAAACATGTCTGTAAAAGAAGCTCCTCTATACGTATTTGTTCCGTAGATATCAATATCCGGACATTCTTCTGCTATTATATCAATAAACAACACATCACCGTTACAAATTGCAACAGGATGAGAAGCATCAATAGCTTTCATTTTTTTTGCGACCTCGTTCATTAACTTATACATAGGACGACCTCTTTTCTCACCTATGTATTGTTTTTCCTTTTCATCATCAGGAAAATCTTCTGTCTCAGCACCTTGCCAAAACAGTCCGTAATTATTTTCGTTTCCTAATAAGTACATTAATAGACCGGGTGTGTCTTTGTATTCTTTTACTAACGCATCTAATTCTGTCATTAATAATTCTGCAGTTTGTGCATCGTCATAAATGGTTACTGGTGTCCAAACACCATCTATAGTTAAACCATACCTACCAAATGAGTGGTTTAACATGGTGTAAATTCCGTAGTTTTCATAGATGTACTGAATCCAACGTGCAGGCACGCCTGTATATTGACGCACAGCATTAACACCCATATTCTTTAAAAGTGACATTTCTGTATCTAAACCTGCTTTAATAATATCGTCAGATTTATCCCAAAATCTCGCATCAATTGTATTTGTACCAATTGGAATATAATCCCAATTCATACCATTAATAATAAAGTCTTTACCGTTAACTAATAACTTCATTCCGTCGGCATTCTTTTGGACAGATACTTTATCTGTCTGGCAAAAGGCAGGAATAAAAGCTAGCATAAAAATTAGCTTCAGAAAGTTACTTCTCATAATTTTATTTTTTTAGTTGGTTCTGTTAGAATTAGAATGTGATAAATTTAGTATTTAATACCACTACTGTGTATTAAAACACCTATACAAAACATATACAACTTCGCTGTTTTAGTGAGAAAACAAGGAAAATTTAAGAAACATAATTAATTTTTACCCTAGACCACTCGTATTTAGCAAACAGCAAAAAGTAAGTTTATAATTTGTTTAGATTTTAGTATGGTAAAAAAAAGGCTTAATCTTTTTAAAAAGATTAAGCCAAAAATTTATACTGTTTAATTTTTAATTATTCAGATATTAGAATAAAACCCCAATCGAACTCCCCATTTCCGTCGGTAGTTCTTACGGTCATTTCATTAGCCGATCTAACTTCTATTTTATAGGTATGATCGCCACCTACGTAGTATCCTAAAAATCCTATTCCTGTTAAATTTAAAGTTTCTACACCACCTGGTGCAGTAATAAACCATTGCTCATTATAATCTGAAAATGGATAGTTTTCTATATCAGCACCATTAGCATTGCCAGGTGCACCACCATTTAATTGGTCTATTAGAACTTCTCTTCCAAATACAGTTCCACTGGTATCGACACCTTCAGTATCATTTGTATTGTCTGTAATGTGTGTAAAGGTACCATCTAGATTAAAAATATAACGATCGTCGTACATACCAACACCAGCTTTATCAAATGGAGGAGCTTGAAAGAATTCGTTATAAATACCACCCACTGGGCCTAAACCAAAGTGGCTTGTTGCTTCACTTTTAATTCTCCACACTCTAGAAGTGTCACTTGTAAGCATGGTAATTAAATCTGCTGGTGGTTCATATAATGAAAGTACATCTACATTTATTGTTTGTGTAGATGAAGCACCACCTGTACCATAAGCTATAACGGTAATTGAATAAGTATTTAAGCCTAAACTAGAAAAGTTATAAGTCTTTATGCCTTGAGGTGCTAAAGACACCGCATCATTAAATATATAATGAAAAGATATTGCATTATCAGCTGTTGCTGTAAAATTAACAACACCAGTACCATCACCATTAGGGTTTTCAGCATCGGCACCTACAATATCAGCTGTTATTTGAATGTTAGTTGGGGCCGTAATATCTCCAAATTCTGCGTCGTCTTCTTGACAACCAAGAATTAGTAACACTATAAAAAACGAACTTAATTTAAATATAATATTTTTCATGTTTCGTATGTTAATTCGTTAAAATAAAATCATCAAAATAGAAGGTCTCACCCTGTCCTATGGTTCCAAAATCAGGGAATACAATAACATTACCGTATTCTACAGCTGTACTAAAAGCACCAAAGCTTGTTAGGTCAAAACTAACTTCTTCCCATCCGTTTGCTGTATTGGTAGTACCTAAGACCTCTACAAATACGGTTGGGTTTCCGTTTCCATCTGCAGGTGAATTAACATCTTCCATTTTTAATAAAATAGGCACACCAGCTCTTGGTGACCAAACTTTAATCTTAACGGTGGTACCATAAGTAAAATTAACTGGACCATCTAATGGCATTGATGCACCTGCCCAAACTTGAGAACCTGCTGGTTTTTGAATCTCTAAAACGGTAGCACTCGTATTTATTGAAGCTGCATCTGGATTTGCTATTATAGCTGTTGGAATTGGGCCAAAACCAGGATCACCAAAACCTGTCCATGTGTAGTCTAAAGAACCCGTTTCAAAATTAATTGGAAACTTCTTAGAAGCAAATTCTATATCATCAAAATAAAATGTTTCTCCCTGTCCTGTGTTACCAAAATCTGGAAATATAATAGCATTCTCATAATTAATAGCTGTACTAAATGCACCGAAGCTAGTCATATCAAAAGATAATTCTTCCCATTCATTGGCTTTTGTAGTAGTCGCTACCACCTCAGCAAATACTGATGGATTTCCATTTCCGTCTAGTGGAGAACTTGGATCTTCAGTTTTAAATAAAATATTAACACCAACTCTAGGTGACCACACTTTAATAGTAAGCGTTGCACCGTTTGTTGCAAAATCGATTGGATTATCTAATGGCATAGATGCACCAGCCCAAACCTGAGAACCTACTGGTTTTTGAATTTCTAAAACACTAGAGGTTGTGTTTATACTTGATGGATCTGGATTTGCAATAATCGCCGTTGGAATTGGACCAAAACCAGGATCACCAAAACCTGTCCATGTATATATTAAACTTGTATTATCAAAGTTTACTGGTAAATCATTAAATACCGATGGTGCTTTATAAAAATAAAAGTTATCGATATAAACGACACCAGCTATACCGTCTGAATCTATAATGAGTTGCGTAATTTTTTCTTTATTAGCAAGGTCACCACCATCAAAACCAGTCATATCTATATCTACACTTTGCCATGAGCCCGAAACAGTAGTTCCTAAAGATTCTATATCCTCACCACCATCAATTGTATTTACAATTTTTACTAACAACTCGTTATTTGTACCAGCTGGCACCCAATAATCGATGTGCATAGTTTCCATAGCAGATACATCTATACCATTTGCGTAGTTAGTTACAATACCTAAAAAGTCTAGACCAGTAAGTTTCCATACATTATCAGTATTTATAGTGGTTGCCTCAAAACCACCAGCCGACCATGGAGTAGGAAGTTCGTCTAGTGTTACGTCTGTATAAGCGTCGCTAAATATTGATACTACATCTTGATCTGCTCTAGCAGGCGGTGCAGGCGCAGTATCTATAGGTGCTAAAATCTCTGTAACTATAAATTCTTCTTGATAACTTGTCGTTTCTATTGCAGAGCCCATAGCTACTACTGTTATGGTATACGTACCAGCCTCTTGGTAAACGTATGAAACACCATCACCAATATTTGCGGTAAGCGGTGTCGTATTACCTGGTTCTCCAAAAAACACTTCATAACTCATTGCAAAATCTGCAGTTGCAGACACATTGACTTGTTTAGAAATGGCAACATCATTTTCTATAGTTACCATAAGGTTTTGAGGTGCCTCAAAAGAAACAACCAACTCTTGTTCTACCTGCGTAATTAATCCATTGACACTTGTCGCTGTTACACCAACGGTGTAAGTCCCTTCTGGATAAATGTTATCTACACTTTCTCCTACATTTAAAGCTGCAGTATTACCAGTACCATCACCAAAACGTATATTAAATTGGGTGGCACCAACGGCAGTTGGTGTTATAGTTACAGCACCTGTATTGTCTTGTGTTGTTCTAAATTGTAATACAACCTCTGTTGGCGCTTCTGCACTATCAAGATAATCTGTACCACGTTCATCTTCTTCACAGCCTATAAAAGCTATTAAAAAGAAACTTGC
>JAOEWO010000023.1 GCA_028383925.1 Winogradskyella sp. | reverse complement strand
AGATGCTATTGAAAGTTTAGCCACTATTTATGGCAGTTGGGTATCGAAAGACAGAATTTTAAGAACTAACGTATGGTCTTCTGAGTTGTCTAAACTTACAGCAAATGCCTTTTTAGCACAACGTATTTCATCAATAAACGCTATTTCAGAATTATGTGAGCATACAGAAGCAGATGTTAATGAAGTTGCTAAAGCTATTGGGATGGATTCTAGAATTGGGTCTAAGTTTTTAAATGCCTCAATTGGTTTTGGTGGCTCTTGCTTTCAAAAAGATATATTAAATCTTGTGTACATTGCAAGAAGTTATGGTTTAAATGCCGTTGCAGATTATTGGGAGCAAGTTATTATACTTAATGATCATCAAAAAAGAAGGTTTTCAGATAACTTAATTAGCACCTTATACAATACCGTTTCTGGTAAAAAAATTGGCATGTTAGGTTGGGCCTTTAAAAAAGACACCAACGATACTAGAGAATCTGCTGCTATATATGTTGCAGATCATTTATTAAGTGAGCAAGCGCATATTGCAGTGTACGATCCTAAAGTTTCTAGCCAAAAAGTACAAGCAGATTTAAATTACTTAGACACACGCTCTCAAAAAGAAAATAGTGATCTTGTTGAAACTTTTGAAGAACCTTATGAAGCTTTAAAAGATACGCATGCAGTTGCTATTATGACCGAATGGGATGAATTTAAAACCTACGATTGGCAAAAAATATATGATGGTATGAAAAAGCCAGCATTTATTTTTGATGGTAGAAACCTCTTAGACAAAGATGCCATGACTGCTATTGGTTTTGAATACTCATCGATAGGGAAATAATGTTTTAGATAAGACAACCATAGTTGTATTAAATAATTATAGGCTATAAACGTGTTTTTTAGTTACTGTTTTAATTTAAACGAATACCCATAATGAAAAACAAAATTAATGTTACAATATTTGAATGTAATATTGAAGATTTATTAAGGGTACGTGTTCGTAGAGTAATTAATCTAACAATAAAACATGTTTATTAAAATCTGAATTTCCCTTAAAATAGTTAGTTAATGTGATATCAGAATAAAAGATATATGAAGTACATAATCAGTATAATTCTTATTTTGTTTGGTTCTTTTGCTGATATTTTTCTTTTTAAAATGGGCATTATTCCTGTGCAACCATCTTCTTTTCTCATACCGTTTTTTCTAGTCGTATGTGCAATTAAGTATCCAGTAATTGAGATATTAGAAATCTGTAAATCACATACATTTAAAATTTTTGCCATATTTATATTTTTTGCTATCGTATTTGCCAGTATTTCACCAGCGTCGTCTCAGAAAATAATTGAAGAAATTGTATTAAACATTATTACAATCCTGCTTTATGTATATATGGTTCAGTTTTTCAGAACCGAATCTAAATTTTTAGTTTCCCTAGTCTGTTTCGGCGCTTTTGCTGTACTTGCTATTAGTGTTTGGTATGATTACTTTGTAGGCTTACCAAAATTTAGTGAAGCTGCCAAGGCAATGGTTCGTAAAGGTGGTTTTGGGGAAAACCCAAACCAGGCTGCTTCAGCACTAAAGTTTTTAGCACTTACAATTTTAATCTTTTTACAAAAAAAGAAAATAAATCGTATACTATTTATAGTCGTAATGGTTTCTTCTGTTTTTATGACCTTTTCGAGAAGTGGTATTATTTCAGTAATGCTAATACTAATTTTAGGCACTTCTAATGGTTGGGTTTCTAAATTTAATATTAGCCCACAAAAACTATTTAAAAGTCTATTTCAAATGATATTACTTTTTAGTTCATTATATATAGCTTTAATAATGCTTGTAGGTGTATTAAGAACTGAATTTCCTGAGCTGGCAAGAGGTGCAATGGGTGATCGAATAGATTTACTTTTAGGACAAAGTGAAGGTAGTGTGATAGCTGAAGATGTAGGCACTGGTGGTGGAAGAGGTGATTTACTTTTAAAATTTCTTGATGATTTCAAACAATATCCATTTGGCTATGGCACAGCGTATAGCTCTGATCAGCGATATAACCCTTTAAACACACATAATATTTATTTATTTATCGCCGTTAATTTTGGAATAATCGCTTTACTCCTCTATTTAATATATCTAGCGAAGTCTGTAAGCCTATCATTTAAAAATAACCAATTTTACCATCTTATTTTTATAGTATTGTTAATGTTTGAAGGGTTAGTGACACATCATCTATTTTATAATAGATCGATACTAATCACTTTAGCATTTTTTGATAGCTTAATATATTTAAACCCTAATAGGAAGCAAGTATAATTTTAACTTGTCTTTTATAGATTAAAAATAGTACTCAAAAATTAAAAATCATGTGTGGAATATACCTAACCAATATTAAATATAAAGAAGAAGAAGTTACATCAAAACTTAATTCAATTTCTTATCGAGGTCCTGACTACACTGGAGTTTTAAAAGCCAATGACCTAATATTTGGGCATTTGAGACTTGCAATTTTAGATCTCGATCCAAGGTCTAACCAACCTATGGTATTTGATAGGTTTACAATAGTTTTTAATGGTGAAATATATAATTATAAAGATATAAAAGAAGAGTTAGTTAAATTTGGTTATACTTTTGAAACAGAAAGTGATACCGAAGTACTTTTAATTGGATATAAGCATTGGGGCAAATCTATTTTAGAAAAAATAAACGGAATGTTTGCTTTTTGTATTTATGATAGCCAAACTAATCAAATATTTTGTGCAAGAGATAGATTAGGTGTAAAGCCTTTTTACTATTACTGGAAAGATGGTTCTTTTGAAATATGCAGTCAAATAAGGCCTCTACTATCCGATAAACAAATTAATTCTGAGGCTATATCTATATATCTTGACACAAACTATATACCTACTCCTCTTACAATAGTTGAAAACGTCTTTAAATTACCACCTGGCAACTTCTGTGAGCTAGATTTAAATTCGAATACACTAAATATAGAAGAATACTGGAATCTATCTGATGTGAAAATTAAAAAGATCTCATACGAAGAAGCAAAAAAAGAGCTTCATGAGTTATTAAAAGATGCCACAAAAATTAGACTACAGTCAGATGTGCCTATTGGTTCATTTTTGTCAGGTGGTATTGACTCTGCATTAGTCTCTAGTTTAGCTTCAAAGATATCAATAGAAAAAATTAACACATTCTGTATAGGTTTTGACAATCCAAATTATGATGAAAGTACTATAGCAGAAAAGTTTTCTCAAATCTTAGGAACCAATCACAAAACAACAATTTGTACATCACAAGATATCTTAAATTTAATACCAAAACTAGTAGAAGTTTATGATGAGCCATTTGCAGATAGCTCTGCACTACCCTCTTTATTATTAAATTCTATTGCAAAAGAACACGTAACCGTAGCATTATCTGGTGATGGTGGTGATGAAAGCTTTTTAGGCTATAATCATTTCGAATCTTTAGACAGAAATAGATATATTATTAGCATACCTTATTTTATAAGGAAGTTTTTATCAAACCCGCTATTTTTAAAAATCATTGGTAAAAATTCTCACAGAATAAGAAACGCCTTATCTACAAAAACAGAAAACGATTTTATTGAAAATGCCTTTTCTAGAAAAGGGTACTTGTTAAAAGAAAAAAAACAAGGTTGGATGAAGTATTATCAAAGCTATAAAACATGGTCTAGTTCACTTTTACAAAGATCAGCTGACCTAAATATAAAATTATGGTTAGATAACAATAGTAACGTAAAAGTAGATCGTGCAAGTATGGCGTATTCAGTTGAAGTACGAAGCCCCTTTTTAGATTATAGAGTTATTGAATATGCGAGATCTCTACCTGTTTCTTATAGATACCAAAAGGGACGACAAAAAAGAATCCTTAGAGATATCTTAAAAGAATACATACCTGAGGAAATCTTTAACCTTCCTAAAAGTGGCTTTAGTGTACCTATTGGCGAATGGATGAGAGATGAACTTAGAGATGAATTCAATAATACTCTAAATGACACTTTTTTAAATTCTGTACCAAATTTAAATGTTGGTAAATTTAAAATACTATTAGATGAACACATGAATGAAAACAAAGATCACACGCCTTACATTTGGAAACTATATGTATTAGCTAAATGGTATAAAGAATTTAATTTTAGCTAAAATGGCATCTTCAATAATGATAAAAAAGGTGCATATTAGTATTATTTATGTTTAAAGACAGTAATAATGAATTGTTGAGATACAATACATAATTAACGAACCCATATATTTTGGCATGTATAAAGGTTTTTATAAGTTTAATTAAACGGTTTATCGATAGTATAAACGTCTAAAAAAAAAAGAGTGTGTTAATCGTTAAAAATAGTAGTTAAAATATTAATTTATAGTCTTTCATATATTTCGTACAAATTTGTTTAAATCTATGTTTTTGTAAATAATTATCAAATAGGTTATATAAGATTTTTATCAATTGTAATAATAAAAACTTAACAATAATTTTTAATACCTAAACGCATTAATAAAATTTTAAAAACCAATGTCTAATCAAGAAAAAATAAAATATGCTTTTTAATTCTGTTGAGTTTATCATTTTCTTCATCATTGTTTTTTTTATTTATTATAAATCTTATAATAATTTAAAATTTCAAAATGTACTTTTATTACTCTCTAGTTATTTATTTTATGGCTGGTGGGACTGGAAGTTTCTTTCTTTGATTATTATCAGTTCTATTTGTGATTATCTAATAGGAAGCGCTATAGACGACAGTAATGATAAAAAACATAGAAAAAGATTACTAATACTAAGTTTGTCTATTAACCTAGGTATTCTTGGTTTCTTTAAATATTATAATTTCTTCTCAGAATCTTTTGCAGATTTAACTACGCTCTTTGGTTTTGAGTCCAATCCATTTTTACTTAATATTATTTTACCAGTTGGAATTAGTTTTTATACATTCCAAACAATGAGTTATACCATAGATATTTACAGAAATAAAATGAAGTCTAATAAAAATTTATTAGAGTTTATGACCTTTGTTTCCTTCTTTCCTCAATTAGTAGCTGGTCCTATAGAAAGAGCCTCTCACTTATTACCCCAATTTGGGAAGAAAAGAAAATTTAATGCCCTTGAGTTTAAGGATGGGTTAAAACAATCCTTATGGGGACTTTTTAAGAAAATAGTCATTGCTGATAATTGTGCTTTTTATGCAAATCAAATTTTTGAGAACTCTGACGCCTATCCTGGTAGTGTCTTATTGGTCGGTGTTATCTTATTTGCTTTTCAGATATATGGTGATTTTTCAGGTTATTCAGATATAGCTATAGGAATATCAAAAATGATGGGAATAGATTTAATGCAAAACTTTAAGTCTCCTTATCTTTCTGATAACATTCAAGACTTTTGGAGACGCTGGCATATTTCATTATCTACTTGGTTTAGAGATTATGTTTACATTCCCTTAGGGGGCAGTAAAGTAGATTCAAGCTTTAGAAAATCATGGAATATAATAGTAACTTTTACGGTAAGTGGTTTTTGGCATGGTGCAAATTGGACGTTTATAATTTGGGGCGCATTACACTCTGTCTTTTATTTTATTCAAATGGCATATAGTCAACGTATGAAATCTGTTAAAATACTTCCTAAAAAGCTAGTTAACATTTTTAATATTACAATAACATTTTTAGCAGTCACCTTTGCTTGGATATTTTTTAGAGCAGAATCATTTACACATGCTATAGCTTATATTTCTGAAATAGCATCTAGTTCAATAATAACCAACCCAATTAGTTACTTTAAGCAAATGGGTTCTTCTATAAGACCGTTTGTAATTATTATCAGTCTGGTTTATTTAAGCATATTCGAAATATCTAACAGAGATGCTAAATATTCATTTCAAGTTGGGCATTTTAAATCATCGATTAGAACTTTAATTTATTGTTCATTATTAATAATGTTAATATTTTTTAGAGCAACAAACGGAAGTATTGACTTTATTTATTTTCAATTTTAAATATAACTTAATATGAAAAGTATCTTAATTAAAATTACACCATATTTAGTCTTATATATAATATTAAACTTAATGTGTTTTAAAACTAGTGGGTTTTACGAGCAAGAAAGTGAGTATTTAGAGAGAATAGATCATACTATAGATAAGCAGTCTAAAATTATTTTTCTTGGTGACTCTCACGTAGAATCTATAAAACTACTAAATCTTTCAAGTGAGGTTGGTAATCTTGCTTATGGTGCAGATGGCATTGATGAAATGTATATTAAAGTGCTAACTATGATAAAGTTTAATAAAAACTTAGAAACAGTTTTTATTGCAACCGAACCACAAATATTTAACGATGTTAGTTCTCCAAATAGCACGTTTTTGAATAAGTACTTATTAAAAATAGATGATACTCTAAATGTATATAATAAGTCTAAATTAAATTTATTAACAGAAAAACTTCCATTATTAAATGACAGCTATATTAGTTATGTTATGAATGCGATTTATTCTAGTTTTAAGTCAACAAATACCTCAGAAAACGAAATTAAGTGGTCAGAGCGTTCAAATGAAGAAAGAGTTAAAATTGCAACAGAAACTGGCAAGTCTGATCATAACGCCATAATGAATAATAAATCGTCTAAAATCATATATAAAGAAATCATTGAAATTTGTAAGTTGAACAATATTAAGGTTATTGGTATTAGATTCCCCGTAAACGAAAATTACATTAACCAGAGTAGTAACGAAGACACAAAAAAAGTTGATGATTTTATTAAAACATTAAATCTAAATTACCATTTAGACTATTCAAAAGAATTCACTAATCCAAAATACTTTAAAGATCAAGACCATTTAAATATAACTGGTCTTAATGAATTTGTGAAAATTATTTTTGAACAAACAGATATTAAAATTACTAAATAATAGTTGTATGTCTTATTTAATTTCGGTTATAGTACCCGTTTATAATGCAGAAAAGTATCTCACACGTTGTATTGATAGTATATGCAACCAAACATATAACAATTTAGAAATCATACTGGTAAATGACGGTTCTACAGACACAAGTAAACATTTGTGTGAAGAACTGTTAAAAAAAGACGCTCGTTTAAAACTAATAAATCAAAATAATGGTGGTTCTAGTATCGCAAGAAATACAGGTTTAGAAAATGCCACAGGTGATTTTATTTCTTTTATAGATAGTGATGATTATATAGAAAAAGTAATGCTAGAACAAATGATTAATTTAATTATTGAGCATAATATAGATGTTGTTGAAATAGAGAGAAACTCAGAATCTAATAGTAAAATATTTGATAATAATTTTACCATTGAAGACACTATTACGGCAGCTGAACGGATAATTAAAACTACAAGTTTTCAAGTTTGGAAAAGACTTTATAGAAAATCGGTAGTAGAAAATATGAGGTTTATACCAAATATAATTCACCAAGATGTATTTTTTACCGTGGATGTACTTAATAAAGTTTCATCAATAGGTTTTTTAAATAGTAAGCTATACATATATAATAGGGAAAGCATGGGAATTATTCGCAGTAAATATTCAGCCATGAAAAGAGATGTTGCGGTAAGAGCAACAGAATACCTTCAGGAGAACCTACCAAAAAGCGATCGCATAAAAAAAGTTATGAATGACTATGTGGTAGGATATTATACAGATCATTATTTTCTTATTAGTAGAAATGTAACTTTTGATAAAGATAGAAGTCACAGAAAAAAATTAAAAAAAGAAATATTAAAATCTGCTAATTTTTCTAATATAAAGCTTCGCTCATTTTTAGTTATCCTTTTACCAACTAAGCTTATGGAGATTATTTCTCAAACTTACCAATCTATAAAATAAGATTAAAGCAATTAACCTATAAAATGTCTAGACTAGCATTAACATTAAAAAACGCTTGGATTGCCTTAGTATTCCATGTCGTTTATATTGTAATTCAATTTTACTCAAGAAATATTTTCTTAGATAATTTGGGTGACGAATTTATAGGTGTCGTTGGTACGCTTAAAAGTATCTTACAATTTTTAAATCTTTCAGAACTTGGTATTGGTGCTGCAGTTGGCTTTTCATTATACAAACCAATCTATGAAAAAAATCAAGATAAGATTAATGAAATTATAGGTTATCTCGGTTTTTTATATAAAAGAATAGGACTGTTTTTAGTAATTGCTTCATTAATCTTAATTGTCTTTTTTCCTTATATATTTGAGAAAACAGATATAAGTCTAGGAGTAATTATCTTCTTATTTATAGCTCTATTAATAAGCAATTTATTAAGCTATTTTTTCGGCTATCATATGTTTTTGATGCAGGCAGATCAAAAAGGATATATGAATATTACCATTAACCAGTCTGTATTTGTATTGCGCCTCACGCTGCAATGTATCGTTTTAATTTATTTCGAAAATGTCCTGTACTGGATTACATTAGAGCTGTTTACACCTTTTATATACATATTTTTATTACGGAAAAAAATAAAAAAAACATACCCATGGCTCATCTTTAAATTTAAAACTACTAAAGAGGTAAGAGAACGCAATAAGGAATTACTAAAAAAAATTAAACAACTAAGCTTTCATAAAATTGGTGGTTTCGTCTCTAATGGTACAGATAATATTATAATATTTTCATTTATTAATCCGGCTACAGTTGCATTTGTTGGTAATTACCAACTAATTATGAATAACATAAATACGTTAGTAAGTCAGTTCTTTAATGGCACTAATGCAAGTGTTGGTAGTTTAGTTGCTGAAAATGAGATTAAAAGTATTTCAAAGGTTTTTTGGGAAATGATGGCTTTAAGGTTTTTCTTAGCTGGGTGTGCCTCTCTTTTACTATTTATAGGCTTTGATGATTTAATTACCATTTGGATTGGCGAAAGGTATTTAATGTCACAAAATATATTAATTGCACTAGTATCTATATTTTTTATTTTACAAGTAAGACAACCTGTTGATAGCTTTATTCAAGCTTATGGCTTATACGGAGATGTATGGGCGCCACTGGTTCAAAGCATCATAAATTTAATATTTTCTATCTATTTTGTTATAGAGTTAGGTGTTATAGGAGTTTTTATTGGTACAATAATTAGTCAAGTAATAATCGTATTAATTTGGCGCCCCTATTATTTGTTTTCTTCAGGTTTAAAAACACCAAATATTAAGTATTGGATTGGGTTTGTTTTACATATTACAATTCTCTTATCTAGCTTTTTTATATTCTTTTATTTAGCTGATTATTTGACAATTAAAACAAGTTTAAGTTTATTATCTTTATTATTGAAGTTGTTTATAGTTGGGGTGATTTTTTCAACTATTTACTTTATCTTTTTAGTTGTTTTCAGTAAAGGATTTAGAAATTTACTCAAAAGGTTTTATGGCTTTATAAAGAAAAAAAAGAATTAAATAACATATAATTTGAAACAAGAAAAAATTAAAATAATATTTGTGTTACCAAACCTTCAAGCTGGTGGTGCAGAACGTGTTGTCTCATTTGTGGCTCAGAAATTAAATCCTGAAATTTTTGATACTACGCTTGTAATTATTGGCTATAAAAAAAATGCTGTTTATGATTTAGACTCTACTAATATTGTTTTCTTTAATAAGCCTAGAGTACAGTCTGGAGTTGTTGATTTATTTAAATATATAAAACGTCATAAACCACAAATTGTTTTTTCTGCAGTTGGTCATCTAAATAATGTTACAGCACAATTCACATGGTTGTTTCCTAAAATAAAGTTTGTAGCCAGAGAAGTAAACGTTCTAAGTGTTTTAGCTCAATTTTCAAAACGATCTTCTCGCTTTAATATAAAGAGCAAAATAGCTAAAGGTAGATTTAATAGATTTGATAAAGTTATTTGTCAGTCTCAAGATATGTTAGATGATTTACTAAAGACTTATAGTATTAAACCAAATAAATTAGTCATAATCAATAATCCAGTCACTTCTAGTTTTAAATTAAAAACAGATACAAAGGTGTCAGATCCGATTCAATTTATTACTGTTGCAAGACTAGTTAAACAAAAAGGGCATGCGAGACTAATTGAAGTCTTAGGTAAATTAGACTTTCCCTTTAAATATACAATAGTTGGGGATGGTCCAGAAAAAAATAATATATTAAAACGTGCTAAAGCATTAGACTTTATAGATTCTATAGAAAATATTCCTTTTACCAAAAATGTTTCAAAATATTTAGAAAAAAGTGATTTATACTTACAAGGTTCTTTTGTAGAAGGATTTCCAAATGCAATTATAGAAAGCTGTATGGTAGGTACTCCTATATTAGCTTTTAATGCCCCTGGAGGTATTAATGAGATTATAAAACCCGGAATAAATGGCTACGTGGTAGAGAACGAGAAACAGTATATAGATCACCTAAAAAAAATCAAATCATCATACAATTTTACACCAAGTAAAGTAAGTGAAACTGTAAGTAGTCGCTATAGTGAAAGTATTATAATTAAGAAATACGAAAACTTATTTATAAGCATTCTCAAAAAATAAAATTATCATGAAACTAGGTATTTTAATTTATTCATTATCTGGCGGAGGAGCAGAGCGCGTTGTATCCTACTTGCTGCATTACTGTGTTAAGAATAAAATTGATGTTGAATTAATACTAATGAATACCAGTATTAAATACGATATACCTAATGGCTTAAACATAAACTATATTGAAAAATCTGAGCCCAACGAAAGTGGTATTCTAAAAGCTATAAAGATTCCCTTACTGGCTTATAAGTATTCTAAACTAGTAAAGAAATTAGAGGTAACTCATAGTTTAAGTTTTTTAACAAGACCGTCATTCGTAAACATTATAGCAGGTATGCTTACAAGTTATAAATTCAACATTATTACTAATGAAAGAGCTTTTCCCAGTTTACAATATAGTTATAGAGGTTTTCAATCTACATTTAATAAAACACTAATTAGAACGCTTTATAAAAAATCTGATATTGTTATTTCAAATTCTCAGGGTAATGCTAACGATTTAATCGACAACTTTAAAGTGCCTTCTACAAAAATGCATGTTATTCATAATCCAATTGATTTAGATAAAATTAGAAATATAGTACCGAAGGCTTCTTTTGTAGATAATGAAAAGTTTAATATAATCACTTTGGGACGCTTAGATATTGGTAAAAATCATACAATGCTTATAAGAGCAATACATGAGTTAAAGAACCCTTTAATACAATTGTATATTTTTGGAATTGGCGATATGCAATCTGAATTAGAATTGCTAATAAATGATTTAGAGTTAAATAATCAAGTGTTTTTAATGGGTTTTGATTCAAACCCTTATCAATATTTAAAAGTATTTGATTTGTTTATTTTTGGTTCTAATCATGAAGGGTTCCCAAATGTTATACTAGAGGCTATGGCTTGTGGTTTGCCTATATTAACTACAAATTGTCAATCAGGCCCAAGTGAAATAATGGCATTAGAGAAAACTCAAAATGATTTAATGATAACCAAATATGGAGTTTTGGTTCCAATAAAAAATCAAACTCTAATGGCAAAGGGTATTAATTATTTTGTAGAAAATAAAGACTACTTAAATAATTGTAAAAATAATGTTCAAAAACGAGTTAAAGATTTTGAAAAAGACCAAATACTAAAAAATTATATCGATTTAATAAAATACCATTAAATAAGTTTATTGAACAAAACGAATTAAAACTATGTGTGGAATTAACGGAATTATAGATTTAACAAGCCCAAACGAGCAAACTGTTACCTCTATTCTTAATAATATGAATGACCTTATTTTACATAGAGGTCCGGATGAAGATGGCCTATTTTCAGAACAGAACAATGCGTATTCAATAGGTATGGGCATGCGACGTTTATCTATTATAGATTTATCATCAGGTAAACAACCCATATTTTCAGACGATAATCAAATAGTTATTGTTTTTAATGGTGAAATCTATAATTATAAAATTCTAAAAGCAAAATTAGAATCTGAAGGTGTAACATTTAAAACATCGAGTGATACAGAGGTTATTTTAAAAGCATACGAAAAGCATGGTGTAGCGTCTTTTCAATGGCTAGATGGTATGTATGGATTTAGTATTTACGATAAAAACATTAACAAACTATTTATTGCTAGAGACTTTTTTGGCGAAAAACCACTCTACTATACAAAAACAGATAAACAGTTTATTTGGGCTTCTGAACTAAAATCTATTATTGACACTATAGATTACACCCCAGAAATTTCTAAGACAGGGCTTAATTTATATTTTAGATTAACCTATATCCCAGCACCACACACTATTTATGATGGCATTAATAAATTAGAAGCAAATCATTATATCACTTATGATTTAAAAACTAACCAAACAGAAATACATAAAATAAACGCTGAACCTACACCTAAAGTTAATAACATTTCATTTGATGATGCTAAAGCTAAAACCAAAGATTTAGTTTACAAAAGTGTAGACAGCAGGTCTATTGCCGATGTAGGTTTAGGTACATTTTTGTCTGGTGGTGTAGATTCTTCTATAATTTCACTTTGTTTGGCTCAGGCTACAGATAAAAAAATTGATACCTTTTCTATTGGCTTTAAAAAGGCATCTTATGATGAGACAGACAAATCTAGAGTTGTAGCAAAAATGCTTAACAGTAACCATCACGAATTTATTATTGATGAGGATGATCTTAAAGATAATATTCATGAAATTTTAGTGAATTTTGATGAGCCATTTTCCGATACAGCAGCATTACCCACACACCTACTCTCTAGTAAAACGAGAGAACACGTTACGGTAGCTTTAACTGGTGATGGTGGTGACGAAGTATTTGGTGGTTACAATAAATACTACATCGGAAAAATGAATAGCAGATATACGAGCTTAGTACCTAAAGCACTGCATAAGCCAATTTTAGGTTTAAGTAACAAATATCTCGTCAATAAGGATGATAAACGTGGCAAAAAATTTCAAATAAATAAATTACTTAATGCCATAAACTATAATGGTGATTTTTATTGGGATATAATTTCATTAGCCAATACTAGCAATCAATTAGCAGAGATAATGTCACCAGATTACTATATAGATAATCTTTTTCAAGAATACAAAGACATTTTACAAAAGCAAAATATTGAAAGTTTAACTGATTTTAGAGCTGTTGACAAAGTCTTAAGTCTAGAAGGAGGTATGCTCGCAAAAGTAGATCGTACTAGCATGATGACCTCATTAGAGTGTAGAGCTCCATTCTTAAATAAAGAGTTGTGGGAATTTACAAACACGTTACCCGAAAACTATTTAATGAAAGGTTGGAATAAAAAGCATATTCTAAAAGAAGCATTTAGAGACCAATTTCCTGAAGAATTCTTAGAAAAAAGCAAAAGTGGTTTTGGGTCACCAACTGGCGATTGGTTAAGACAGAGTTTAAGAAAAGAACTAGAAAGTTATATAGAACCTAGTTTACTAAAATCTCAAGGTATTTTTAATATTGAAATAATAACACAATTAGTAAGAGACCATTTAGACAGTAAAAAAGATAGTACATTTAGAGTATGGTCTTACTATTGTTTTCAAAAATGGTACAAATTTAATTTTCTAAAACAAGCATAATAAAAAGATGAAAGACAAAAGAATATTAATTGTAGCGTCACTCTCATCATCTTTAATTAATTTTAGAGGAGATTTTATTGATAGCTTAGTTAAAAACGGATTTAAAGTTTACGCAGCAGCACCTAATCATCCAGACGGAATTAGAGCTAAACTTGAAGCACTCGGTGCTGTACCATTAGAATTTAATTTAAATAGAACGGGCTTAAACCCAATAAAAGACCTTAAATCTATAAGTGAATTAAAGTCTTTAATAAAAGAAAACAACATAGATTTAGTTTTTCCATATACTGTAAAGCCTGTTATTTATAGTTCTATAGCTGCAAACCAATGTAATGTGCCTGTAATTTCTTTAATTACAGGTTTAGGGTTTGCTTTTACGGGTCTTACATTAAAAGCCAGAATTTTACAACGGTTAAACGAAACACTTTACAAATTATCTATACGTAAAAACAAAATAATTATATTTCAGAATAATGATGACTATCAGCTGTTTTTAGATCGTAAAATTATATCGAAAAACAATAAAATGGCACTAGTTAGTGGCTCTGGTGTTAACTTAAACCAATATCAAACACGTATCAATACGAACACCTCCGATGTCATTAGTTTTTTATTAGTTGCAAGATTAATAAAAGAAAAAGGGATAGCCTTATATTTAGAAGCTGCAGAAAAGTTAAAAGAAAAATACCCTAAGGCAGAGTTTCATGTTATAGGTAAACCCGATGAATCTCCTTCTGCAATTAAGTTAGAAGACCTAAATGCATTAAATGAAAAAGGAATAATAATATACCACGGTAGACAACTAAATGTACCAGAGCACCTTTATAAAAGAGATGTTTTTGTATTACCAACTTATTATAGAGAAGGTATTCCTAGATCTATTTTAGAAGCTCTATCTGTTGGTTTACCAATAATTACGACCGATACGCCTGGTTGCAAAGAAACTATCTTAAAAGATAAAAATGGAATTCTTATTAAGTCTATGGATTTAGATGCTTTAGTTGATGCTATGGAGTATTTCTTAGTGAATAAAAGTAAAATTGAAGAAATGGGTATTAACAGTAGAAAATACGCCGAAGAAAGATTTGATGTTACTATTATTAACAGCGATTTAATTAAACTAATTAATGAAACACTAAGCTAAATTCTATTTAATTAAAATTTTATCATTTTTTAATGAAACTCTATAAAAACGTTATTAAACGCCTTTTCGATTTTTTAGCTGCCTTTACAGGTTTGCTACTACTATCTCCACTTTTAATTGTACTAATTATACTATTGGCTATATCTAATAATGGTAAGCCCTTTTTCTATCAGCACCGCACAGGTAAAAACGGTAGAATTTTTACAATTATTAAGTTTAAAACCATGACTGATGCAACCGATGCTGCCGGTAACTTATTACCACCAGGCGACCGTATTACTAAAACTGGTGATATCTGCAGAAAGTATTCTTTAGACGAAATACCACAACTTATTAATATACTAAAAGGAGATATGAGTTTGGTAGGCCCTCGCCCACTGTTGGCAAAATACTTAGAACGCTATAATAAAACACAAATGAGACGTCATGAGGTTACACCAGGTATTAGTGGTTGGGCTCAGGTTAATGGTAGAAACGCTATATCTTGGGAGCAAAAATTTGAGCTCGATGTTTATTATGTAGATAACCAGTCGTTTCTGTTAGATTTAAAAATTATTTTTAAAACTATAGATAAAGTTATTAATAGAAAAGATATTAATAGCGCAGATGATACCCAAATGCAAGAATTTATGGGCTCTAAGGATAAGGATCTTAAATAATATTTAAGTCGTCGTAATTAAGAATAAACCCCTTCGGTTTGTGTATTTCTGTCATGTAATTACTAGCTTGGTAATGAATGTTTTTTCCATTATCTATAAGCGCTACAGAATGCCAGCCCAAATTATTTGGTGCTATAAAGTCTTTCTTTAAATTATCTGCTATGTACCAATAAGTTTGTCCTGCTATTGCAGATTCTATGGCTTTAAAATTGGCTTCATTTGGTTTTTCGGTACCAAGGGTTTCAGAAATTACGATGTGGTCAAATAATTCATAAATCCCTAATGCTTTGAGTTTGGCCGTTTGGGTTTTAGCTCTTCCGTCTGTAATTATAGCTAGTTTTCCGTTTTTAGAAGTTATAGCATTCATAACCGCTAGCACACCATCAAATAATTGCAATTTTGGTGAATGGAAACGGTACATGTCTATAAGTACTGAAGCGGCTACATTATACTGTGCTGCTAAATTTTTAAATACATTCTCTTGGCTTCGGTAAAGTGATAACATTGTGGCGTATAATGGCTTCCAATTAGTAGGCTCTAAATGGTGTGCTATATGCTGGTAAGCAGATTTTAAATAGTCTAATTCGTTATAGAGTGTATCGTCTAAATCAAAAACAACAACTGTAGAGTTACTAACCTTTATATCCATGTACTAAGATTTCATCATCATATCTAATCATTAGCAAATTGTCTTCCCAAGTATCAAATTTATCGTCTATAGTCTTTCCTAATAAATATTCTTCTATAAGCCACTTCGGAAAATTTGCCCCAGCTAAATACGATAAGGGATAGCCACCACCAAATCTTGGATTTATTTCGATAGCACAAATTTGAGAATCATCTGTTTTATTAAGAAAAAACTGCGCAGTAATACAACCAACAGCTCCATCAATTTTAGAGAGGTGTGTCTTTATATAATTAACTAAAGCATTGTTTTGTGTTAATGCTTTATAAACTTCACCATCTCTTACTTCTAATCGCTTTCTGGGTACAACACACTTTAAGTCGTGACTTTTAGAATAATATAAATCGCAGGTAAACTCATTGTACACATTAGGATCTATGTACTCTAAAAACATAAACTTATCGTTAGATAAATGCGCTTGGGTTAATTCGCTTTCCTTTTTAATCAAATAGGTATCTACACTTCTACTGCCATCAAAAGGTTTAATAAATAGCGGTAGTTTGTAATTGTCTTTTTTATATTCTTTAGCGACTCTAACTCCTTTAGATTCAAAAAAATCGTGAATAACTCTTTTGTTTCTGCATTTTGCAATAAAATCTGTTGATGATATAACGACTTGTATGCCGTGCGAAGCTAATAAAGCGCTTTTTTGTGATAACAATAAAAGCTCTGTATCTATAGTTGGTATAATAAGTTTAATATTATGTTCTAAGCAAATTGATAAAAGCACCTTAAAATAAGTGTCATCACTTAATCTTGGGACTTTAAAAAACTGGTCTGAGACTTGGCATGCCGCAGAGAGTTGAGGGTTAGAATCTACAGTATACACCTTACCGTTAGAACTAATTTTAGTTACTTCTTTCTTAAACGCTCTTACAAGTGATACTCTTCTGCCTGCTGAAGTTATTAGGATGTTCATTTGCCAGCTAAATTAAAAAAATATGAGGTCAAATATACACAGATTTAGTAACTACAATAAACTTATACGTTGTAAAACAAATTAAATAGTATTAGAGGTATAATTAGTGTCTTAAAATTTATTTTAATAATGAACGTATTGTAAATAAGTCGCTTAAAAATAAATAGACCTGCCTATTTGATAACGTAAATATCTGCTTTTAATCGTTTTGTTTACTGAAATTAAATTTTATTGGTGCATATTTATCCTCTGTTAATCGTGTCCCACAATCCCTCTACAGACATGAAATTGAATAGTAATAATTAATTACTTAACAATTTTTACTTATGAAACCTAAAATTTGGCTTTCATCACCGCACATGAGCGGTAATGAACAATCTTATATAAAAGAAGCTTTTGATACCAATTGGGTGGCACCTCTTGGACCTAACGTTAATGGTTTTGAAAAAGATTTACAAAAATTCTTAAATGAAGACATACACGTAGGCGCATTAGCATCTGGTACATCTGCATTACACCTTTGTTTAATTATGTTAGGAGTAACTCATGGTGACGAAGTAATATGCCAAAGTAAAACGTTTTCGGCTTCTGCAAACCCTATAGTTTACCAAGGTGCAACACCGGTTTTTGTAGATAGCGAAAGAGATACTTGGAATATTTGCCCTGAGCAATTAGAAATTGCAATTAAAGACAGAATAAATAAAGGCAAAAAGCCGAAAGCTATTATAGCAGTTCACTTATATGGTATGCCTTATAAAGTAAACGAAGTGCGTAAGGTTGCTACAACATATAATATTCCTATAATTGAAGATAGTGCAGAATCGCTTGGCAGTCATTACCACGGTCAAAAGTGTGGTACTTTTGGTGACTTATCTATCTTATCTTTTAACGGTAATAAAATAATAACAACCTCTGGTGGTGGTGCCATTGTCACAAAAACCGAAGAACAAAAAAAAGAAGCTATATTTTTAGCGACACAAGCAAGAGATGATGCACCACATTATCAACATTCTCATATAGGGTACAATTACAGAATGTCTAATATAGTTGCAGGTATTGGTAGAGGACAAATGACTATAGTGTCTAGCCATGTTAAAAATCGCCGATCTAACCATGCATTATATAAAGAGGCTTTTAAATCCATAGATGGTATTTCATTTTTAACAGAACCCGAAGGTTATTTTTCTAACCGCTGGTTATCTTGTATTCTCTTAGATTCTAAGGACACTAGAGAGGGTTTAAGATTGGCTTTAGAAAAAGAAAATATAGAATCTAGACCGTTATGGAAACCAATGCATCAACAGCCTGTTTTTAGTGCATCACCAAGTTATTTAAACGGAGTTTCAGACGATCTTTTTGAAAGAGGCCTGTGTTTACCAAGTGGGTCAAACTTAACTGATAGTGAGCTAGATAGAGTTATTTCTGCTATAAATCTGTATTTTGCATTATGATTGTAAAATTTTTACATAAAATATCTGGAAGATACGCCTCTAAATGGCTGGTTATGTTATTTGATATAGCCATTACTATAGCTACATTTTATATAGCTTATTTAATTAGATTTAATTTTCAGTTAGAGTTCGATCCTTTTATAGTTGCTAAACAAGTGCCTTACATTGCTTTAGTTGCAATTGTTAGTTTCTTAGCTGTTGGCTCTTATAAAGGTGTGGTGCGCTATACCGGTTTTAAAGATATTGTTAACATAATTATTGGTACCAATATTATGGCTACCCTAATTATTGTTATCACGTTTATATCTAGAAAGTACAACGACGACTCTATTTTTAATATCTCAGGATCAATTGTTTACATTCACTTACTGCTTAATATTTTGTTTCTTATTGGTTTTAAGTTGTTTATAAAATCTTTATATAATTTTATAACTCAAGATTTTAATAAAATCACCAATGTTTTAATTTTTGGTGCTGGTAACTCAGGTATGCTTACTTATGATGCCATTAATAACGATACTAAAAGTGGAATTGAAATTGTAGGTTTTATAGATGATGACGATCGTAAAATTGGTAAAAAAATAAATCTGTTACCTGTACTTCACCTTAATAAGGTGACACAAGATTTTATTACAAAAAATAATATTGAAGAGGTTATTATTTCTATTCAGAATATTGAACCTACGCGCCTACTTCAAATTACAGGTAGTTTATTCGCTTTAGGCTTAAAAGTGAAAATTGTACCACCAGTTCAAAGTTGGATTGATGGAGATTTAAGTGCCGGACAAATAAAAGAGGTTAAGATTGAAGATTTACTAGGTAGAGATCCTATTAACATTAAAAACCCTGATTTAGAAGATCAGTACGATAATAAAGTGATACTTATTACTGGTGCTGCTGGCTCTATTGGAAGTGAAATTTGTAGAAAAGCAAGCCTATATAATTACAAAAAACTAATTTTAGTAGATAATGCAGAGTCTGCACTTTACGACATACAACAAGAGTTTAAAAACCAAGGTTTAACTAATATTGAAGCTATTGTTGCTGATGTTAGAAATAAAACACGTTTAAATCAAATATTTGATACTTACAAACCTAAAATGGTGTTTCATGCGGCTGCATACAAACATGTGCCATTAATGGAAAATAATCCGTTTGAAGCAGTAAGCGTAAATATTGGTGGTACTAAAAATGTTGCTGACCTAGCTGTTAAGCACGGTGTAGATAAGTTTGTACTTATATCTACAGATAAAGCCGTAAACCCAACCAATGTAATGGGCGCAACAAAAAGAATTGCAGAGCTTTACGTAACGTGTCTTAAAGGTAAAGGTCAAACAAAATTTATAACCACTAGATTTGGTAATGTACTTGGGTCTAATGGATCTGTAATTCCGTTATTTAAAAGACAGATTGAAAATGGTGGTCCATTAACCGTAACACATCGCGATATTACAAGGTATTTTATGACCATACCTGAAGCCTGCCAATTGGTATTAGAAGCTGCTGCCATGGGTAATGGTGGTGAAATTTTTGTGTTTGATATGGGTGAGCCTATTAAAATATTTAACCTCGCTAAAAACATGATAATTTTATCTGGCCTACGTTACCCAGAAGATATAGACATAAAAATAACTGGCTTACGCCCTGGTGAAAAAATATATGAAGAGTTATTAGCCGATGGGGAAAGTACTAAAAAAACTTACCATGAAAAGATAATGATTGCTAAATCTAAAAGACTCGAAATAGAGAAAACGGAAACTGTAATTATTAAACTATCTGGTTTAACTTCTGTAACACAACCCTTAGAAATAGTGTCACTAATTAAATCTATTATTCCAGAGTATATATCTAACAACTCAACATACGAAGTGTTAGACACCAAAACTAAGCCTATATAATCAACAATTTATAATCGTAACTAAACATGAAAAATCAACTTTTCTTAATTTTAATACTTTCTACATTTGTGGCGACTTCTTGTGCTTCACGTAAAAATCTTGTTTACTTTCAAGACGAACCTATAGAAGAAGGACTTTCTGTAAATGAACCCGAACAACTTGTTTATAAACCAGATGATATATTAACGATTAACGTTTCTGCCCTAGACCCAGAAACAGTTATTGCTTTTACTTTACCTGTAGTCTCTAATAATACTGGCGGAATTAGTGCACAAGGTGCAATACAACAACAAAGTTATTTGGTAGATTATAATGGTAATATTGAGTTTCCGGTTTTAGGAACTATAAAAATTGCTGGCTTAAATAGAACGCAGCTTACCAAAATGCTTACAGAACGTATAAAAGAATATGCCAATGATCCTATTGTTAATGTAAGATTAGTAAACTTTACCATTACCATTATTGGCGAAGTCACTAGTCCTGGTACATTTACCATACAAGATGAGCGTATTACACTTTTAGAAGCTTTAGGTATGGCAAGAGATTTAACCATTTTTGGTAAAAGAAAAAATGTGCTATTAATACGCGAAGTAGACGGTAAAAAGAAATTTGCTAAAATAGATTTAACCTCAATAAACACCATCAGTTCACCATTGTATTACCTACAACAAAATGATGTAATATATGTTGAACCAAATAAGGCCAGAATACGTTCATCTACATACAATCAAAACAATGGTGTATTGTTATCTGCAATAGGTACCTTAACAACTATTATCACTGTTTTCTTAATAAACAAATAGTATAACGATTATAAGATTTTAATGGACACACAATCAACTTCTATAACATCACTTCATATTAGAAAAAAATTAGAATTATTTTTCTCTTACTGGAAAATAATTTTATGCTCTTTAATCGTAACAACTGCTGTTGCATTTGTGCATTTGCGTTACGCTACTTATGAGTACAGCGCTAGTGCTACCGTTAAAATTAAAGATGATGACCAATCAAAAAAACTTCAAGGCATACCAGGTGTTACTAGTGGCGGACTTTTTACAGATGGCACTAATAAGATTAAAGATGAATTAGCTGTAATGACCTCTAGATCACTTGTTGAGAATGTGGTAAAAACATTAAAACTAAATATTAGGTGTTTTGAACAAGGTAGTGTTATAGAAAAAGAACTGTATAAAAATCCACCACTTCAACTTAGTTTTTTTGAGAGCGATTCTGTTATAAATAAAGTAGATACCACTTTATTTATGAAAATTAAATCACCTACAGAATTTTTACTTTTTACAGAAGGTATTAGCTCTTTTAAAACCAGAGATGATAGCGACGGAAAGTTATATGCTTTTGGCGATAAAATTAACACCAGTTTTGGTGGCATGGTGATAACACCAAATATTGGAAAATTTTCTCCAAGAATTGGGAGTGATTTAAGGATTTCAATAAATTCAGTCCGTAAAATTGTAAATGGGTATCAAAAAAGTGTTTTGGTATCTACTGGTGACGGCTCTAGTATTGTAAAATTAGAACTCAACCAAAGTAATGCTGAAAAAGCTATAGATATTCTTAACGAGCTTATTAAAGAATATAACAACGATGTATTACTAGACAAAGAAGAGGTTATTAAAGTAACATCAGAGTTTATTAATAACAGACTAAATATCGTATCTCAAGAACTAGAAAAAGAAGAATCTAATGTTGAAGAAATGCGAAAAAGCAATAAACTTACTGCACTCGATTCTCAGGCTGATATTTATTTACAAAGTGAAAGAAACAATGAGGCAAAAATTATGCAAACTTCTAACGATCTCAATTTAATTCAATTTTTTCAAGAAGAATTAAATGCTGAAGGTAAAGCGTCTGATATACTGCCAATGAATGTTATTCAGGATGCAAATGTTAATCAAGTTACAAAAACATTTAATGATTTAGTCGCTCAAAGAGATCGCATTCTAAAAAACTCTAGTGAAAAGAATCCGACGGTGATACGCTTAAATAATGAGATTAGAGCTCAAAAAGCAAATCTTCAGAATACATTAAGTAAAATGAAGGAATCCAATCAAATTACATTAAACTCACTAAATAAAGAAGATGCTAGAATACGTGGTCGTCTTTATAGTGCCCCAAAAAGAGACAGACAATTCAGAAAAATAGAGCGTCAACAAGGTATTAAAGAGTCTTTATATTTATACTTATTAGAAAAAAGAGAAGAATCAACTATTAGACTTGGCATGTACACGCCTAATGCTAAAATAATAGATGAAGCTTACTCGTCTTATATGCCCGTATCACCAAATAAAATGTTTACTTATTTGGCTGCTATTTTACTAGGCTTAGCAATACCAATGGGCTTTATTTATGTAAAAGATTTATTAGATACAAAGATTTATACAAAAGATGATTTAGCCGATGTACTCGATATTCCGTATTTGGGTGATGTACCTAGAACTTCTAAAAAAACAACACTAATTAATAAAATTGACTACTCGCCAAAAGCTGAAGCCTTTAGAATCATACGATCTAATATAGATTTTATGTTAAAAAGTAATAACGAGCGCTCAAAGAAAATATTTATAACATCTACTAAAGCTCAAGAAGGAAAGTCGCATACGAGTACAAATTTAGCCTCCTCAATTTCGTTTTCTGAAAAATCAGTACTACTCATTGAAATGGATATTAGAGTCCCAAAAATAATGAACTATCTAGGCTTAGAGAATGATAAAAAAATAGGCTTATCCGATTATATCGTCGATAAGAAAATTAAACCTCAAGACATTGTAATTAAACACAAAGACAATAGATATTTAGATATTATAGCTTCAGGAACAATTCCGCCAAACCCATCAGAGTTATTGATGAGTGACAGAGTTAAAGCGTTATTTGAATATTTTGATGACAAATACGATTACATTGTTGTAGACACTTCTGCTGTTGGTATTGTTAGCGACACATTATTAATTGCAAATTTTGCAGATATGTTTGTGTATGTAGTTAGTGCAGATAATGTTGATAAAAGACAATTATCTGATGTTGCCCAAACATTGCATGAAGAAAAGCGATTACCAAAAATGACTATTTTATTAAATGGTGTCAAAAAAGGTAAAAATGGTTATGGCTATGGCTATGGCTACGGTTATGGTAATAATCCTAATAAAGAGAAAAAATGGTATCGTTTCAGCTAACAGTTCTTTAGAAAGAGACTCCTTAAAAAAACACATTTCGCTAGGCGCAATGATAAAGCGGCTTGCGATTTGTGTTTTCTTAAAATCTTTACTATAATTTAAAATATACTCGATAAAATAATCACAATCGACGACGTTTTTTCTCAGCTTTTATTAAGCTTAATTCTCTGTTAGTTTGCCCAGCAACAGACGTATTTTCTTCTGCCCTTCTTATTAAATAAGGCATCACATCTTTTACAGGTCCAAACGGAATATATTTAGCCACATTGTAGCCTTGAGAAGCTAAATTAAAACTAATATGATCGCTCATGCCGTAAAGCTGGCCAAACCAAACATTATTATCGTTTTTACTAATGCCTAAATCTTGCATTAAGCGCATCGCTAAATAACTACTCTCTTCATTGTGCGTACCTATAAAAACAGAAATAGAGGTGTTGTTTTCTAAAATATAACGCAATGTCGTATCAAAATTTTTATCGGTATCTAACTTTGTTGCGCAAATTGGTGATGCATAACCTTTTTCTTCGGCTCTTTTACGTTCTTTTTCCATGTAGGCACCACGCACAATCTTCATTCCTATTGTAAATGCACCAGCTTTAGCACGCTTATGTAAGGCTTTTAAATAATCTAAACGGTCCCACCTATAAGTTTGTAATGTGTTATAAACAATAGTTTTTTCGGTATTATACAAACGCATCATATCTTCTACCAAATCGTCTGCAGCATCTTGCATCCAACTTTCTTCACCATCAATTAAAACTTCAACATCTTTTTGTTTTGCTAATTTACAAACCGCATCAAACCGTGCTACAACCCTATTCCATTCCTTTTGCTCCTGGTCTGTAAAAGTTTTGCCTTCGGTTTTTTTCTGATAAAGATAAAAGCGTCCAAAACCTGTAGGTTTAAAAACTACAATTGGCATAGCGTCGCGCTCATCACAAAACTGAATAATTTTTAATATCTTCTGTAAAGCACTATCAAACTGATCTTCAGTCTCTTTACCTTCTACCGAATAGTCTAATACAGAACTAACAGCTTGTGTGTATAATTTATCTATTACTGGCAAACAATCATCTTCACTTACACCACCACAAAAGTGATCGAAAACCGTAGCTCTTATTAAACCTTCTACTGGTAATTTGGCTTTAAGTGCAAAATTGGTAGCTGCTGTACCAATACGAACCAACGGTTGTGAACATATCATCTTAAATAAAAGGTAGGCACGTCCTAATTGAGAATCTGATTTTAATACAAATGCAGTTTCTGTGTTTTCAAAAATGTTTGGATCCATCATGCTATAAAATTAACATTGCAAATATATTTATTCTAAGTTTTACTTTTTGTTGAAAAACTAAGTAATTTCACAACTTAATTTTAGGGACCTTTATAATGAAACCAATTACAACCAAAAACGCTATTGTATACTTTAATGCTGATGTCTATTCTAAACTGAATGCATACATAGCAACAACACAACCTTCAAAAATATTTGTTATAGTAGATACCAATACACATGAGTATTGTTTACCTCAATTTTTAGAAAAATTAGAGTCAGATGCTATTATTGTTGAGGTTATGGAAATACCCGAAGGTGAAGACCATAAAACAATAGACATTTGTACTGGTGTTTGGGAAGCATTATCTGATTATAATGCAGACCGTAAAAGTTTAATTATTAATCTTGGTGGTGGTGTTGTTACAGATTTAGGAGGTTTTGTAGCTTCTACATTTATGAGAGGTATAAAATATATTAACATACCTACAACACTTTTAGCCATGGTAGACGCTTCTATTGGTGGTAAAACTGGCGTAGACTTAGGGGTTTTAAAAAATCAGATTGGTGTTGTTAATGAAGGCGAAATGGTGGGTGTTGATACCGATTTTCTTGCTACGCTTCCGCAAAACCAAATGGTTTCGGGCTATGCAGAAATGATAAAACATGGTTTAATTTATGACGCTTCTTATTGGCATAAACTGACCAATCTTCAAAATTTAGACGTAACAGACTTAGATCAACTTATTTATGATTCTATTATAATAAAAAATACAATTGTTACTCAAGACCCAACAGAGCAAGGTTTAAGAAAAACACTTAACTACGGCCACACATTAGGGCATGCCATTGAAAGTTATTTTTTAGAAAACGGCGACAAAACACCTTTGCTTCATGGCGAAGCTATTGCTATTGGGATGATTTTAGAGGCCTATTTGTCTCATAAAGTTTGTGGACTCACAACCGAGGCATTAGACCATATTAAAACTGCCATTTTAAAAACCTTTAAAAAAGTAACATTCTCTAACAATGATAAAGAGCATATTATAGAACTTTTAAAGTACGATAAGAAAAACAGCCATGGCATTATTAAGTTTGTACTATTAGAAGCCATCGGACACCCTAAAACAGATTGCGAAGCAGACAACAATTTAATACAAGATGCTTTTAGTTATTATGCCTCTTAAAGGTAGCGTTCTTTAATTATACGGTTATGGTGATTTTCGTGACCTGTAATAATATACCCTAACGCACGTACAGAAACATTAGAACCACTTGCTATACCAACATCTAATAGCGTGGTAGCACTAAAGTTTTCAAACAAAATAATTGTAGCTTTTCTTACGGTTTCAAATTCTGCAATTATACTAGCTAACGTGCGTGTAGATGTGTTGCTTTCAATTACGTAAGCGTCTTGATCAAAACCAGATAATGGTGTTTTATCTTTTCTGGCAATACGCAACGCTCTGTATGCAAAAATGCGTTCCGTATCAATTATATGTAGTAATATGTCTTTTATAGTCCACTTACCTTCTGCATAGGCATAGTTGTGCTTATCTTTTGGGATGCTATTATAAAAAGCCACCACAGAAACTAAGTTAGCATTTAAGCCCTTAACTATATCTTTATCTGTAGCCGTATTTATATAGTTTGTATAATACGAATTGTACTCGTTGCTGTGTAATAGTTCTGTTATCATATAAAATAGGTTTTAAAACAAAAAAATCCTTAGCATGTTGTAAGACTAAGGATTTTTTTTTATGAATGTGATTATTTTTTAGAGTTCATTAAAGATAGTATGCATTAGTCGCTTTTTATCATTAATACTTTCTTCTAAAGATATCATGGTTTCTGTTCTGTAAACCCCTTCGATATCATCTAACATAAAAATAATGTCTTTAGCATGCATGGTATCTTTAGCTCTTACTTTACAAAAAATATTGAATTTACCAGTAGTAATATGAGCTACGGTAACATAAGGAATAGAATTAATACGTTCTAAAACAAATTTTGTTTGCGATGTATTTTGAAGAAAAACACCTACATAAGCGATAAAGGAATATCCTAATTTCTTATAATCTAATGTTAAAGAAGACCCTTTTATAATTCCGGCTTCTTCCATTTTCTTTACTCTAACATGAACCGTACCAGCAGATATTAATAATTTTTTAGCAATATCCGTAAACGGAATACGCGTATTATCAATTAACATATCTAAAATTTGGTGATCAATCTCGTCTAATTTAAATTTTGGCATAATTGTATATTCTTTAAACAATATGCAAAAATAAGACATTTTATTTATGAAATACGCATCAAAAATTGAATTTATTAAGGTTTTAGTGAAGTTTTTTGATTATTTATAACTACGAAAACGATTTCGTTTGCCACTTTAATGACAGAATTGTCACTGTTTTTCACCATTTTAAAATTGGCATCTATTTCTTTATGACCATAGTAAGCGTGTAAATTGGTGATAGCTTCAATCACAGGCACAAACTTAATTTCATTTTCATATAAAACCTCTTTATACTGAATAGCGATATCTGTTGCTTCATCTGTAAGAGTTGACAACTTAGCATTTCGTATTACAATATCATAAAACATTTTTTTGTTTTCAGGAATATTAAAATAGGCATCATAATTTTTAGCCTTAACACCTTTAGAAATACAATCCAACCCTTTTATAATAGCTAAAAACATAAAACGACGCACCACTTCCCTACTGTAATCGTTAGGGTAATGACCAGCTTCATACAAAAGTGTAGGCACGCCAAAACTTTGAAACGTATCACCAACACAGTTTAAATTAAAAGCATCGTCATAGCGCGAAATTCCATTTGGTACGTCGGTTTGTAAAAAACTATCTAGCGCTGTAATTACAGACATAGCATCTTTACGGTTTGGTGTTAGGCTGCAATTTTCGTCTTGCGAGGGTGCTAAAAATGACAAAGTCGCAGACACATTAGTAGCATCTACACTATAAATGGTACGTTGCCCATGAAGATTAAAACAATAATGGGGCTTAAAATCCATAAAAAGTGCTCTTAATACTTTGCTCTCAGGCTGACTTAATTCTTGTGCGTCTCTGTTAATATCAACACCATTAGCATTAAGACGTGTGTAACGCTCAGCACCATCAGGATTTAAAATTGGGATGACGCAAATTGTACAATTTGATAGTAAGTGATCTGTAAAACCAGAACCCGTTTCAAATAAATTAAAACAATCAAATAATGCTTTTGTAGTTGTAGATTCATTACCGTGCATTTGCGACCACAGCAAAATTTTAATTTTACCAGTACCATAAGTCACACTATATATTGGTAATTTATTTACGGAATAACCTATGGTTAAGATAGACGATTTAGATAAACCATTAAAACATTTTTCTATGTGAGTATTGGTAATATAGCGCCCAAATAATTTAGATTCTTTTACCGATGTATATACTGTATTTAAGTCGTTTAAATGCATTTGATATTTTAATAAGTTACAAATGTAACGAATTGATTTTTTACATTTGTAAACACGTTAAATCGCTTTAATTGTTACAAAACTAAACATGTGTTTTTATAAAAACGAAGACACTAATGGCGCTATTGATAATGATTCAATACAATTATTTATAAAACCTTAATAACATATAAATTAGTAATTTAAGTAGTTTAACTAAAAGCATTGATTTACACTAAATAAAAATGATTTTAATAAAACACCAATACCAACCACACTATTTGTTACATTTGTAACGTTAATACTTAAAAAACAAAGTTTACATTGATAAACTCAAAAGATTTTACAATAAGGCTTCAAAAAATCATAGGTTTTTATGATGAAAGCGCGTCTAGTTTTGCAGAAAAAATAGGTGTGCAACGGTCTAGTATTTCACATATTCTTTCCGGCAGAAACAAACCAAGTTTAGACTTTGTAATGAAGGTACTTCACTCCTATCCTGATGTAGAATTGTATTGGCTATTAAATGGCAAAGGTGTTTTTCCTAATACCAACAAACCATTAATATCTGAATCTCCAAAATCTAACCATCCAATTGTAGAAGCACAAATGCACAACGACAAACCGAGCTCAGATTCTGAAATCGATAAAATAGTCATCTTCTATAAAGACGGTACTTTTAAAAGCTATAAGCCTTAAAATTTATGATGCTATTTCTTATCTTTGTAAAAAGGGATTTATGAAACGATTATTTACAATTTTGCCTGCTTTAATGCTTTTTAGCTGCTATACTATTGAAAGAGATTGTACCGACTTTAAAACTGGTGAGTTTGAATTTAAATATACGGTTGACGGTAAGGAAAACACAGGCCGTTTTACACGTACAGATCTTTACAATATAGATTATTATGAAGGTAAGGTAGATTCCTCGTCTGTGCGCTGGATAAATGATTGTGAGTTTATTTTGAAAAAGCTAAATCCCACCAACCAATCAGAAAAAGAAGCGATACACATGAAAATCCTGTCTACTTCTGAGAATGCATATACTTTTGAATACAAACTAGCTATAAAAAAAGCCAATAGACCTTTAGCTGTAGAGCAAGGCACTGCCACAAAAATTAATTAAACATTGCAACTAAATAGATTAAACGTATAATAGCCTCGCTAACTCAACTAGCCTAAGTACTCAACAAGAACTTTAAAGCTATGCATTAATCAATGAGATTAAAAAAAACCACTACCATAGTAAAAGCGTATTATTTATTTTAACCGTTTTTTTTATTCTTTTTGAAATTCCTAAATAACTACTGCAAATTTGTAGTATATCCCTGTTTTTAAGTCAAACGACTAAAAACAAAACGTTTTTTAGCACATGAGAATTTCGTTTCACTATATTTCTAAAAATTATTATTTTTTCATCAAATATCCACACCTCTAAAACATTCAGTTAATGCTTTTTAACTCGATTGAATATCTTATTTTTCTACCAGTAGTATTTATTATTTATTGGCTATTAAAATCTAATTACAAAAACCAAAATATTCTACTACTTATCTCTAGTTATGTATCTTATGGTTGGTGGGATTACCGTTTTTTATCATTGATTGTCTTTAGCTCGTTTTTAGATTATTATGTTGGTCAAAAAATTGAATCTGCTCATGGCGATAAAAACAAAAAACGCTGGCTTCTTGTTAGCCTTTGCTCAAACCTAGGCTTACTTGGTGTTTTTAAATACTATAATTTCTTTGCAGAATCGTTCGCTAACACAATGTCTTCGGTTGGCTGGGAAGTAAATGCACTTACCTTAAATATAATTTTACCTGTAGGTATTAGTTTTTACACTTTTCAGACGTTAAGCTACAGCATAGATATCTACAGAAAGGAAATAAAAGCAAGTAAAGATATTGTTGGTTTTTTTACGTTTGTAAGTTTGTTTCCCCAACTGGTCGCTGGCCCAATAGAACGAGCTTCTAATTTAATGCCTCAAATTGAAGGCGAAAGAAAACTTAATGCCACACTTATAAAAACAGGTGTCTTTCAAATATTTATTGGACTCTTTAGAAAAGTAGCAATTGCAGATAATCTAGGAGTATATGTAGATTCTGTATATGGAAATTATGAAATACACAACGGATCAACGCTTTTAGTAGCTACAGTGTTTTATGCGTTTCAGATTTACTTTGATTTCTCAGGGTATTCTGATATTGCAATTGGTAGCGCTAAAATGTTTGGTTTTAACTTTAATCGTAATTTTAATTTACCTTACTTCTCAAAAACATTGACAGAATTTTGGAGACGTTGGCACATGTCCTTATCATTTTGGCTACGAGATTATCTTTATATATCTTTAGGTGGAAACAGAAAAGGCATAGCCATCACCTATAGAAACTTACTTTTAACAATGCTTCTTGGTGGCTTATGGCATGGCAGCTCATGGAATTTTGTGATTTGGGGCGGCATTCATGGTCTATTTTTAAGTTTAGAGAAGTACACTTTTTCTGCCTTAAAAATAAAAACATTTAACGCTTTTGGATACTTATACACATTTATAGTTGTCATTGTTGCATGGATATTTTTTAGAGCACCAGACTTTGAGTCTGCAGCAACCATAGTTAGCACTATATTTTCATTTGATTTTGGATCTCTTTTCTTAGGCGACATTAACAAGTTTGTTAACGCAGTGTTGCTTTTAACAATAGGCGTGGCAATAGATCTTAGATTATTTAAATCTAAAGTTAGTTTAGAAGAATTTGGAGTTCGTTTTAGCACAATTAGACTAACAATAATAGTTTCTATAATAATACTCTTGTTGTGTTTGTTTTACTCAACAACCGAAAACTTTATCTATTTTCAATTTTAAGACCATGGAAACAAAAACACTAAAACAGCTTCTTAAGCTAATTGCTCTTATCCTTGTTCTAAGCTATACTATTGATAAAGTTGTATTTTTTAGCTTAAACACCATAAGCGATAACGTTATGTCTGGCCAAGCAATAGGTAAACTCAATCAGTTTTTAAAAGTAAAAGACACAACCAATCTACTCGTTTTTGGCAACTCTAGAGCTAACCACCATATTGTTGTAGACAAGCTAAACCCTAATGCTTACAATATGGGAATTAACGGAATTGGTATTGCCTACAACAGTACTTTAATAAACACACTAAATCCTAAAAAAAAGCAAACTGTAATAGTGCATATTGATACTAAAAACTTTTTTAATGACGCTTATGATGGCTCAGATATTAGAGGGCTAAAAACTAAATACAATAGAATAGATAAAATTACATCTGCTTTAAATGAATCTGGCAAAATATCATCGTTACAGAATATTTTCTACACAATGAATTATAATGGTTCTGCTGTAGGGATTTTAAAGAATTTTATAAAACCAAAATACAACCACCTATCTTACAATGGCTATGATCCTTTGGTAGTAAGCAAGTCTAAAACTGAGGTTAGAGATTATATGCTTAAAAATGATATTGCAGAAAAATGTACCGATAACCACAAAGTCAATCCTACGGCATTAGCATATTTAGAAAAAATTGAATCTTTTACAGAAGAAAGCAAAAATAACAAAACCTTTATTTTTGTAACCTCACCTATTCATAATGATGCCTGCGCAGTTGACAACAAGATACTTGCTGATATTTTGAACAAAAAAAATCTAACATTTTGGGATTTTACAAACCTTTACAAAACAAACAATGATGATACGTCTTTATGGAAAGACAAAACCCACATGTCTAACTTAGGTGCTGAAAAATTTACAACACACTTACTTAAAAAACACCAAGCCTACACAAGTTCTTTAAAATAATGTAGCCTGACCTGTATCATCTAAATCTGATTCATCAGTATCCTTAGTAGTGCTTTCGCCAGATAACATCTCTTCATCAACGACTTCTAATTCATCTGCTGGTACAGATTCTTCTGCTTCGTATGGTAATGATTCTAATAAACCAACTTGATTTATTTTGTCTTTAGTTAACTGATTTCCAAGTGCTGTAATTCCTTTTACTGAAATAAACGCTTCAAGGTTCACCTCCATATTCTCTTTACGCTCTTTACCACGTTCTTTGGTAAACTCTACATCAGCCATTGGACGCCAATCGGTTGAAACAATCTCTAATTGAGAATTTGAATGGTCTGAAATAAATAACTCTTCTTTGCCTTCTTGCTCAATAATAAAACGCTTTACGTAATAGCGCTCTTTTTCACCATCGTAGTAAATTGCAGAAATTGGCTTTTTAGGGATCCATTTTTCGAGTACAATCATGTCACTATCAAAATGGCTAGTTAATTCTGGTGTCATAGTTTTTACCATTCCGCTTTGCGTAATCACCAATAAACGATCTTCACCTCTAAACTCACCTACTAATTCGCCTCGTGCATCAACATTAAGACGTTGTACTGTGTCGTCAAACCAAATCTTACGTGGTTTTAACGTCGACACACCTTTTTCCTTAAGTTCTACACGTTTAATACTGTATTTTGTTACTTGGTTCCCTTTAGACGTTCTTCCTTTAATTAATATATCAGAAAAGTTAACATCCCATTTCAACTTTTTAATACTACCCGCTTGGCGCAACATAATGGTTACAATTTCGGCTTCACCATTTGGGTTTGCAGAAAAATATAATAAGGCTGAGCCTTTATTTCCATTAGTTAAATCGTATTCGCGATCTCTTGTCATACTTGTAACCGCAAAACGTTTAATGTAAGATGGCCCACTTTTACCATCACGGTATATCATATTATAAATGGTACGCTTATCCTTTTTCTTAAACACGTCAACGTGAATAATATTTTTACCAATAAAGGTTTTAGAATCGACTTTAGTCACCATCATTTTACCATCGTTTGTAAAAACAATGATATCATCAATATCACTACAATCGCAAACATACTCATCGCGACGTAATGCTGTACCAATAAAACCTTCCTCTCTATTAACATAGAGTTTTGTATTACGAATAACAACCTTAGTTGCATCTACATCATCAAAAATTCTGATTTCTGTTTTACGCTCTTTCCCTTCACCGTAATCTTTTTTAAGCCTTTCAAAATACGCTATGGCATAATCAATTAAATGAGCTAAATGGTGTTTTACTTGCGCAATTAAATCTTCTAAAGCATCAATTTTTTGTTGCGCTTTGTCTATATCAAATTTAGAGATACGCTTAATTCTAATTTCTGTTAAACGTGTAATGTCATCAACTGTAATAGCGCGTTTTAAATGTTTTATGTGTGGCTGAAGTCCTCTGTCAATAGCACTAATTACACCATCCCAGGTTTCTTCTTCTTCAATATCGCGGTAGATGCGTTTTTCTATAAAAATGCGCTCTAAAGAAGCAAAATGCCATTGCTCTTCGTATTCAGAAAGTTTTATTTCTAATTCACTTTTTAAAAGCTGAACCGTATTATCTGTAGAACGACGCAACATTTCAGACACACCAACAAAATAGGGTTTATTGTCTTCAATAACGCAGCCTAATGGAGAAATAGACGTTTCACAACTGGTAAAGGCATATAAAGCATCTATAGTTTTATCTGGTGATAAACCAGATGGTAAATGAATTAATATTTCAACATTAGCCGCCGTATTATCTTCAATTTTTTTAATCTTTATCTTTCCTTTCTCATTCGCTTTTAAAATAGAATCTATAAGTGATGATGTGGTGGTACTAAAAGGAATTTCGGTAATCACCAAGGTGTTTTTATCACCTGGCGAAATCTTAGCACGTACACGTACTTTACCTCCTCTTAAACCATCATTATAGTTTGAAAAATCTGCATTACCTGCCGTTGGAAAATCTGGTAAAATTGTAAAACGTTTGCCTTTAAGGTGTTTTACTGAAGCATCTATAAGTTCTATAAAGTTATGAGGTAAAATTTTTGTAGATAAACCTACTGCAATACCTTCTCCACCTTGCGCTAACAATAACGGAAACATTACAGGTAAATTAATAGGCTCTTTACGTCTGCCATCGTAAGAAGATTGCCATTCTGTAATTTTAGGATTATAGACAACGTCTAGAGCAAATTTTGAGAGTCGAGCTTCAATATAACGCGATGCTGCTGCACGATCACCAGTTAAGATATTTCCCCAGTTTCCTTGCGTATCAATCAATAAATCTTTCTGACCAATTTGTACCATAGCATCTGCAATACTCGCATCTCCGTGTGGATGGTACTGCATCGTATGCCCAACAATATTTGCGACTTTATTATAACGCCCATCGTCTAAGTCTTTCATTGAGTGCATAATACGTCGCTGAACGGGTTTAAAGCCATCTTCTATAGCTGGTACAGCACGCTCTAAGATTACATAAGAGGCATAATCTAAAAACCAATCTTTATACATCCCAGTAACCTTGGTTATGGTTTCTTGAGGTTCTAAATTTTGTTCGTTATCGTTAGGTTCTAATGGGTCCGTTTCTTCGCTCATATACTTCAGATTCCTTGAGTTAAAGGAATTTATTCTTATTCAATTCTAATATATTTATAACAATTTCTTACCGCTGATACAGAAATTGCAACTGCTTTAATTTCTAACCTTCGTCATCAACAACATCCAATTCAACTTTTAAGTTATTTATAATAAATTCTTGACGTGTTGGTGTGTTTTTGCCCATATAAAAAGAGAGTAAATCTTCTATAGACATATCTTTATCTAACATTACAGGGTCTAAACGAATATCTTCACCAATAAAATGAACAAATTCATCTGGTGAAATTTCACCCAAACCTTTAAATCGTGTAATCTCTGGTTTTGGTTTTAATTTTTCAACCGCTTCTCTTCGTTCTTCTGGTGTGTAACAATAAATGGTTTCTTTTTTATTTCTAACTCTAAATAAAGGGGTTTGCAAAATATACAAATGCCCTTCTTTTATAACTTCTGGAAAGAATTGCAAAAAGAACGTTATTAATAACAAACGAATGTGCATACCATCTACATCGGCATCTGTAGCAATTACCACATTATTGTATCTTAAATCTTCTAAGGATTCTTCAATATTTAAAGCCGCTTGTAGCAGATTGAATTCTTCATTCTCGTACACAATCTTTTTACTTAAACCATAAGAGTTTAAAGGTTTTCCTTTTAAACTAAAAACAGCCTGCGTATTTACATCTCTAGATTTTGTAATACTACCAGAAGCAGAATCACCCTCTGTTATAAATAAAGTCGTTTCTAAATTTCTGGCGTTTTTAGTATCCCCAAAATGCACACGGCAATCGCGTAATTTCTTATTGTGAAGACTTGCTTTTTTAGCACGGTCTTTTGCTAGCTTTCTAATACCAGATAATTCTTTACGTTCGCGCTCGGCTTGAAGAATTTTACGTTGAATTTTCTCTGCGGTATCCGGATTTTTATGTAAAAAGTTATCTAAATACTTTTTTACAAAATCGTTAATATAGGTTCTTACAGTTGGCAACTCACCACCCATATCGGTAGATCCTAATTTTGTTTTGGTCTGACTCTCAAAAACAGGCTCCATTACTTTTATAGCAATGGCTGTGACTACAGATTTTCTAATATCTGATGCTTCATAGGTTTTACCATAAAACTCTCTAATGGTTTTAACTATAGATTCTCTATAGGCTGCTAAATGCGTTCCACCTTGCGTAGTGTTTTGTCCGTTTACAAACGAATGGTATTCTTCGCTATACTGAGTTTTACTGTGTGTAATTGCTATTTCTATATCATCACCTTTTAGATGAATAATAGGATATAGCATATCTGTTTCGTTAATGTTTTCGGACAGTAAATCTTTTAGTCCGTTTTCACTAAAATATTTTTCGCCATTAAAAACGATGGTTAAACCCGGATTTAGGTACACATAGTTTTTAAGCATCTTAATGATATACTCATTTCTATATTTAAAGTTCTTAAATATAATGCTGTCTGGCACAAACGAAACCTTGGTGCCTTTGCGGCGAGAGGTATCGTCTAATAAATCTTGATTGGTAAGATTTCCTTGTTCAAACTCGGCAGAAGCTGAGCGTCCGTCTCTAGTAGATTCTACTCTAAAATAAGAAGATAATGCGTTAACCGCTTTAGTACCAACACCATTTAAACCTACAGATTTCTTAAAGGCTTTAGAATCGTACTTACCACCAGTATTCATCTTAGAAACCACATCTACAACTTTACCTAGCGGAATACCACGACCGTAATCTCTAACAATAACGCGCTCGCCTTGTACTGAAATTTCAATAGTTTTACCTGCTCCCATGACATACTCATCAATAGAGTTGTCTAATACTTCTTTTAATAAAATATAAATACCATCATCTGGTGAAGAGCCATCGCCTAATTTACCAATGTACATACCTGGTCGCATGCGGATATGCTCTTTCCAATCGAGTGAACGAATATTATCTTCAGTATAATTAGACTGTTCTGCCATAGAAATTAGGACGTAGTTTTAAATGAAGGGCTAATATAATACTATACAGCAAAACATGAAATACGGTTGACGTAAAGTAATTAACAATAAAAAGCGAATCTTGTTGAGAAGATAGATTTTTAGGAATTTTGGTGTATTTCTTCGGCTTTTGTTTTTAAAAACCTATTTCTGGTAGTTAATAAATTGATCATGTACCGTTTTAAAAATAAAACATCTGCCAGTTTTCCTAAAATACCAAAAGGCGATTGGTATGTAAATACATCTGTCATGAGTGTTTTGTTGTTTTCAACTTTAAAATGATGCTCATGCTTAAATGATTTAAAAGCACCTGAAACCATTTCATCTGCAAAATAGGTTGGACTTTTAAATTCAGTAATTTTTGAGGTTAACTTTTGTTTCACACCAAAATGAGTGGCCTCCCAAGTGACCCATTCGTTAAGTTCTATTAATCCGGAAGTTTTGCCTGCCACTGCCCTTTCGTTAGAATCTGCCATTGAGGCTTTGTGAAAATCAATATTGCGCGATAAATTGAAACAAGTTATTAAATCTGCATTAATTGTGGTGTAAACTTCTAATTTTGGCATACTAAAAAGCGTAACATATTTAGTAGAATAACTAATTTTATCACAAATGGTGTTTTACATCGATTACATTAACTTAGATGGAAACTGCTTTCTAGCTCTTTTGTTTCTGCTGCTTCTATAGTTTCTACTGCGATTGGTAAAGTAACCAACTAAAGTCATGGCAACAGCAATGACTATAACTGTAACAATAATATCGTAAGCTTCGCTTGGTATATTCATGCTTAAAGATACAAAAAAGTAAAACCACTTTTAATCTTACTTTTCTTTTTTCTTATCGCAAATCTCTTATGCTATCTCTAGCGACTAAACATTAAACAAAAAATGCATAACATCACCATCTTTAACCACGTAGTTTTTACCTTCTACGCGCATCTTACCAGCTTCTTTTACTTTAGCTTCACTACCATATTCTACGTAGTCGTTGTACGCAATAACTTCTGCTCTAATAAAACCTTTTTCGAAATCGGTATGAATAACACCAGCCGCTTGTGGGCCAGTTGCACCAACATTTACCGTCCATGCTCTTACCTCTTTTACACCAGCTGTAAAATAGGTTTGCTGATTTAAAAGCTTGTAAGCAGAACGTATTAATTTGGCTGAACCTGGCTCTTCTAAACCTATATCTGATAAAAACATTTGGCGTTCTTCGTAATCGTCTAATTCATTAATGTCTGCTTCTGTACCAACAGCTAAGACTAAAACTTCGGCATTTTCGTCTTTTACAGCCTCTCGTACACGCTCTACATAGGCATTACCAGAAACGGCAGAACCTTCATCTACGTTACACACATACATAACAGGTTTGTCTGTAATAAACTGCGATGGCTTTACAAACTCTGCATAATCTTCGTCAGAAAACTCAATAACTCTTAAAGAGATGCCTGCTTCTAAAGCTGTTTTTATTTTTAAAAGTACAGCTTCTTCTTTCTGTGCGTCTTTATTACCAGTTTTAGCCGCGCGCTTTACTTTTTCTAATTTCTTATCTGCAGTTTCTAAATCTTTTAACTGCAATTCCATATCAATAGTTTCTTTATCTCTAATAGGATCTATAGAATCATCAACATGAATAATATTATCATTATCAAAACAACGCAACACATGCAAAATAGCATCTGTTTCTCTAATGTTTGCTAAAAACTGGTTGCCTAAACCTTCACCTTTACTAGCACCTTTTACTAAACCTGCAATATCAACGATTTCTACCGTTGCTGGCATAACGCGTTCAGGGTTTACCAATTCTTCTAGCTTTTCTAATCTTGGATCTGGTACGTTTACCACACCAATATTAGGCTCTATAGTACAAAACGGAAAGTTAGCACTTTGCGCTTTAGCGTTAGACAAACAGTTAAATAAGGTCGATTTTCCTACGTTTGGTAATCCTACAATTCCAGCTTTCATTGCGTATATTTATTTGGTAGCTTCTGTATTAACAGAAAACTCTTTTTTTGCGAGTGCAAATGTAGTTAATTCGTGGAATAGTTGAATTAAAAGTTATAGTAATAATTTTTGGTGTGTTTTAGCTTAGCAGATGATGCGTTCCATAACTTACACATCATAAAGTAAAGATCTGTATCATATCTAAAACAAAAAAACTTTAGTTGAACATTCTTAATTTGAACACGCATCTGTTAGCTTATAAAAATAAAGCATATTGTTCTTTTTATAGACCTTCTTTTGGTTCGCTATATTTGTAAATGTATTACAGTCTTTAAAATAGTCTGCCAATTGTGATACACTAAATTTAGTAGATGTAGCTGTACTGTTGTAATTAAAAACAATGGTTTTTGTATTTGGTTGGGTGAGCAACGTTTGCCCACCGTTTTTACCAGGTTTTGCATAATAATAAAAATCTGCATTTTTACCAGCGTATCTTAACTTAGCCAACACATGACCTTTTTTATTATTAGTATGTAACACTTTATAATTATTGATATACGTTTTTATATTAAACTCATCTGGCATGGTACTTTTGTCTTTAAGTTTTTGTAACGCTTTTGATGGATTCTCACCATTAAGCTCCTTTAATTGTTTTACAATTAACTCTGGTGGTGCTTGTATTACACTGGTGATATCTTTTACACTATAGGCTGTACACTTTTTTTTATTGTTTTTTAAACATAATTTTATTGTGTTATTAAACTCTATACCATTAGAATTATTAACCTTTAGCCAACCTTGTTTACTTGTACCATCTACAAATACAACAAGATCTATAGTTGGTATTTTATCTTGTCCATTAATACTAAGACTAAAAACAGTTAGTAGTAAGGTGGTAGTTATGTGTTGTAATTTTGTTTTCATTTTTAATGTTACCAATTGATAAGATTTTAAATTTTTATGAACTTGTTATTGTAGGCTTTTCCTTTTTAGGACACCTTAAATTTCGATAAATAATTATTATT